>JACPRZ010000024.1 GCA_016193485.1 Bacteroidota bacterium
ATGGCACAGCAACAGTAACAGCGGCAGGCGGCACACCGGCTTATACCTATCTGTGGAACAACGGACAGACAACTTCTACTGCAACCGGGTTGATTGCCGGAAATAACACAGTAACAATTACCGATGCCAAAGGATGCACAACTACTTCAATCGTTTCTATTACACAACCTGCTGCTGCTCTTTCATACAGTACTTCTCAAATCAATGTTTTCTGTTTTGGCGGAAGTAATGGCACAGCAACAGTAACAGCAGCGGGAGGCACACCGGCTTATACTTACATCTGGAGCGATGGGCAAACTACTTCCTCGGCTACGGGATTGCTCGCAGGAAATTATTTTGTAACAATTACCGATGCCAAAGGATGCACGACATCAGCAGGGTTTGCCATTACTGAACCTGTGATTCTCTCATCCGCATCTTCACAAACAAATGTGTCGTGTTTTGGCGGAAACGATGGAACAGCGGCAGTGACAGCGGCAGGAGGCACCCCCCCCTATTCCTATTTGTGGAACAATGGGGAAACGGATTCATCAGCAGGGGCAGTAGGCAGCGGCAGTTACACAGTAACAGTTACCGATGCCAATGGCTGTACTTCCACCGCAAGCGCTTCAATTTCCCAACCCACTCTTCTTTCTTCCTTAATAACTGCTGCTGATGTTTCCTGCCTTGGAGGGAATAATGGTTCTGCTTCGGTAACTGTATCAGGAGGTACGCCTGCATATACTTACCTGTGGAGCAGCGGACAAACCACTTCCGCCATTTCAGGATTGACGGCAGGAATTTACACTGCAACTGTTACTGACGCCAACGGATGTTCACTAACGCAAACCGACTCCCTTTCGCAGCCATCTTCCGCTTTGGCTTCTTCCGTCAATCAAACAAATGTTTCCTGTTTCGGAGGAAGCGATGGAACAGCAGCAGTGACAGCGGCAGGAGGCACTCCATCCTATACTTACCTGTGGGGCGATGGACAAACAACATCAACTATTTCCGGATTAACGGAAGGGAATTACATTGCCGTTGTTACTGATGCGAACGGTTGCACGATTACAAATACTTTTTCCATCACCCAGCCGGCCGCCCCGCTTTCTTCTTCCGCTTCGCAGAATAATGTTTCCTGTTACGGAGGAAGCGATGGAACAGCGGCAGTGGCAGTGACAGGAGGCAGTCCCCCTTATTTTTATCTGTGGAGCAATGGGGATACAGATTCAGTAGCAGTGGCAGTAGCAGTTGGCAGTTACACCGTTACAATTACCGATGCAAACGGCTGCACAATTACCGACACTTTTTCCATCACCCAGCCGGCTACCCCGCTTTTTTCCTCTGCATTACAAAATAATGTTTCCTGTTTTGGAGGAAGCAACGGGTCTGCAACCGTTTTTGCAGCAGGCGGAACCCCTTCTTATACTTTTGCATGGAGCAATGGGGAAAATCAGTCGGCAATTGACAGTTTGCAGTCGGCAGTATATACAGTAACCATTACTGATGCGAACGGATGCACGATTACAAATACTTATTCCATCACCCAGCCGGCTGCTCCGCTTTCTTCTTCCGCTTCGCAGAATAATGTTTCCTGTTTCGGAGGAAGCGATGGAAGCGCGACAGTGGCAGCGGCAGGAGGAACCCCCCCCTATTCTTATCTGTGGAGCAATGGAGAAACGGATTCAACAGCAGGGGCAGTAGGCAGCGGCAGTTACACAGTAACTGTTACCGATGCGAACGGCTGTACCATCACCGGCACTTTTTCCATCACCGAGCCGGCTGCCCAGCTTTCTTCTTCCGCTTCGCAGAATAATGTTTCCTGTTTCGGAGGAAGCGATGGAAGTGCGACAGTGGCAGCGGCAGGAGGCACCCCCCCCTATTCCTATTTGTGGAACAATGGAGATACCGATTCAGCAGCAGTGGCAGTAGGCAATGGCAGTTACATCGTTACAATTACCGATGCTAACGGCTGCACGATTACCGACACTTTTTCCATTACGCAGCCGGCTGCCCCGCTTTTTTCTTCTGCAATACAAAATAATGTTTCCTGTTTTGGCGGAAGCAACGGTTCTGCAACCGTTTTTGCAGCGGGTGGAACGCCTCCTTATGCCTACGCATGGAGCAACGGGGAAAACCAGTCGGCAATTGACAGTTTGTCCGCCTCAGGCGGAGGAATATATACAGTAACTGTTACTGATGCGAACGGCTGTACCGATGTTACAACAATTGTTATTACGCAGCCCGCTGTTCTAACATCCGCCACTACGCAAACGAATGCTTGCAGCGGTTCGAGCAGCGGCTTGGCGAATATTTTTGCCTCCGGAGGAACTCCTGCTTATTCTTATTCATGGAGTAACGGGCAAAGCGCTTCATCAGCGACAGGATTATCAGCAGGAAATTATTCCGTTACCATCACCGATGCAAATGGCTGCACCCTGACGACAACTATTACTATTTTATTTTTTCCTGCTCTCTTCTCCACTACCTTTCAAACAAATGTTTCCTGTTACGGAGGAAGCGATGGCTCGGCAACGGATTCTGCTTTTGGCGGTACCCCTCCTTTTTCTTACCTGTGGAGTAATGGAGCCAGCCAGTCGGCAATTGGCAATTTGCAGTCGGCAATATATACAGTTACAGTAACCGATTCCAACGGCTGCACAGTTGCAGACACTGTTACGATTACCGAACCCATGATACTTGTAGCATCCGCCAGCGCAACCGCAGCCGGGTGTTCTGCCTGCACAGGAACATCAACGGCAAATGCATCTGGCGGAACTCCTCCATATTATTATTTATAGAGTAACGGACAGACCACACAAACTGCAACAGGATTATGCGCGGGTAATTATTTTTACGTTGTCACCGATACGAATGGATGCACCGCATCTCAAACGGTTGCCATTACCGGGCAATTAACGCTCATGGTCAATTCTCAGACAAATGTTTCGTGTAATGGAGGAAGCGATGGTGCGGCAGCAGTAACAGCCACTGGAGGTATTTCGCCTTATAGTTATTTGTGGAGCAACGGAGATACAGATTCAGTAGCAGTGGCAGTAGCAGTTGGCAGTTATACGGTAACCGTTACCGATGCAAATGGATGCGACAATACGCAAACAGTTACCATTACGGAGCCGTCCATTCTTTCCTCCACTGCTGAACAAACCAATGTGTGCAGCGGTGACAGTACCGGCACGGCAGAAGTTTTTGTTTCCGGGGGGACTCCTGCATACGCTTACCTCTGGAGCACCGGGCAAACTACTATTTCCATAACAGGATTATCAGCGGGAAGTTATTCCGTTACAACCACCGATGCCAATGGATGCAGCGATACTGCAACCGTTATAACCATCATTCCATTTCCCGCGGTGTTATCCGCCACTTCTCAGAAAAATGTTTCCTGTTTCGGAGGAAGTGATGGTTCGGCAGCGGATTCCGCCTTTGGCGGCACGCCTCCCTTTGCTTATCTGTGGAGCAGCGGACAAGATACATCCGTTATAACAGGGTTGCCAGCTGGAAATTACATAGTAACCATCACCGATACTAACGGCTGTACCAAAACCGATACTATTGCCATCACGCAACCTTCTCTTATCAATCCTAATCCTTCGCAAACAAATGTTTCCTGTTTTGGCGATTCTTCCGCCTCCGCCTTCGCCTCTGCCTCAGGTGGCACCCCCCCCTATTCCTATTTGTGGAGCAACGGAGATACAGATTCAGTAGCAGCGGCAGTAGCAGTTGGCAGTTATACGGTAACCGTTACCGATACTAACGGTTGTACAATTGTAGATTCGGTACTCATAACCCAACCTGCCAAACTTAATGCATCGTTCTTTGTATCATACGTAAGTTGTTTCGGTGACAGTGATGGCGTAGCCGGGGTTACACCCTCAGGTGGAACTCCTCCCTATTCTTATCTGTGGAGTAACAGCGCAACAACATCTTCTGTCTCCGGTCTCGTAGCTTCCGGGTACTTTTTTACGGTGACCGATACAAACGGTTGCACAACAATTGATACACTATTCATTAATACGCCTCCGATTCTCAGCGCGGTCATAAATTCCGTTCCCGACACTTGCCTGCAGGCGAACGGAACAGCAAGCGCGAATGCTTCAGGCGGAACAGGAAATTATACCTATATATGGACTCCTTCAGGGCAAACCGCTTCCACCGCTACCGGATTGTTAACGGGTAATTATTCCTTTACCATCACGGATGCGAACGGCTGCACTTTTTCAGACAGCGTAACAGTTAATTACACGGGTAGCGCCAGTGCAGATGCAGGAGCAGATACGAACATCTGCCTGGGTGGTTCAGTTCCTTTGAATGCAAACGGAGGAATTATTTACACGTGGTCTCCTGTTAATGGCTTGAGTGATCCGAACATTGATAATCCGATTGCAAATCCAACGATGACTACCACTTTTACGGTTACCGTTACCGCTGCAAACGGATGCTCCGCATGGGATAGTGTTGTTGTAACCGTGAACCCGCTGCCTGCAGCAAATGCCGGACAGGATGTTGCCATTTGTTTTTCCGATAGCGCTACGCTTAACGCAAGCGGTGGCAACCTCTACTCGTGGTCACCGGCAACCGGACTGAATGATACAACCGTTTCTGACCCGGGTGCATCTCCTTCAGCCACTACAAACTACACGCTCAAGGTTACGGACGCCAACGGATGCACCGGCACGGATGATATTACGGTCACCGTATATCCACTCGCAGTTGTTTCTATGAATTTCTCCGCTGTAAACGGTTGCGTGATTCCTTTCACAGTATCTTTCACAGCGTCCAGCGACATTGGCATTTCTTACCATTGGAATTTTGGCGACAGCGCCAGCGGTCCGGAAGATACGGCATCAGGCGATAGTGCCGCTCACATATACACGGCTAATGGAACTTACCCGGCATCCGTTATGGTCATCACGGCAGAGGGCTGCTCAACTGTTGTATTTGTAAACCCTCCCGTTACAATATACCCGCAGCCGGAGGCATATTTTACAACAAGCCCTTCGGTTAATCCGATGACAATTTTTCATAACACCATCAACTTCAATAACGAATCATCCGGAGCCGTCACTTATTCCTGGGATTTCGGAGAGGGGGGGGCTTCCGGTGATGTGAATCCACAATATACTTATGAGAACATCGGAGATTATCTGATTACGCTCATCGCCACCACCCAATACGGCTGTATGGATACCTTCCGGCATCAGACAACTGCGGAAGGCGCCATCATCTTTCCCAATGCATTTACCCCGGATCCCACCGGTTCCAATGGAGGAATTTATAAACCGTTTAATCTTGATAACCAAGTATTTTTCCCCTATGCCGCGTATGTGGAGGATTTTCACATGGAGATTTTTAACCGCTGGGGGCAACTCATCTTTAAGACCTCCGATCTTAAAACCGGATGGGACGGATACTATCATGGAAAACTCTGCCAGCAGGATGTTTATGTGTGGAAGGCATGGGTGAAGTTCGTTGGCGGAAACACCTTTATCAAAGCGGGCGATGTTACATTGCTTCGTTAAAATAATATTCAGATGGACATAGAGAAAAAATATATGATTCCTTGTTTTCTTGCCTTGTTGGCGGCAGGCACAATGACTTTTGCCCAGAGCATTAAAGGAAAAGCAGGAAAACATGTTCGTATTGCCGACATTGAAATGTACGATAATAATTTTCAGAAAGCGCTTGAATTGTACCAGCGGGCGTACAGGATAGACACAAGCAATGCCCGCGCATCATTTAAGTTAGGAGCATGTATGTACCAAATCAGGAAATACAAAAGGGAATCGCTTTCTTATTTTGAAAAGGCGCACCGGGGTGGAGTTGAGGAAGCATGCTATTATCTTGCGAATCTTTATCATCTGTCAGGAAAATACGAAGATGCCTTACAGGCGTTTCAGGACTATAAAAACAGTACCGGGAAAAAAGAATTCTCAAATAAAGAAATTGATTTTCTGATGAACAAGTGCAGAACAGCCATTGAATTAGTGCAGGTGCCTGTGAATGTAACACTTGAAAACATTGGCGGCACCATCAACACGGAATATTCCGATTATGTACCGGTTATTTCTGCCGATGAATCAAAACTTATTTTTACTTCACGCAGAACAGGCAGCACGGGAGGATTGTTTGACCCGTTGGGAGAATATTTTGAGGATGTTTATATTTCAACTAAGCAAGACGGGGACTGGATTTCTCCCAAAAGCATCAGCAGCCATGTCAACACCTCTACTCACGATGCCTGCGTGGGTCTTTCTCCCGATGGAGAACTCCTCTTCCTCTACCGCACCAGTGAGGACTTGCTGTCGGGTGACTTGTATTATTCCGTTTTTAACGGATCAGATTGGATTGTTCCCGTAAAATTCCCCGAACCCATCAATACCAAAGAATACACGGAACCCAGCGCCTCGCTGACAGCAGAGGGACAGACGCTATATTTTTCAAGCGACCGCCCAGGCGGCTACGGCAAAAAAGATATTTACAAAGTGGTCAAACTTCCCGATGGAAAATGGAGCCGGGCATTGAATATGGGTCCTCTCATCAATACTCCCGAAGAAGAAGACGCTCCGTATATTCACCCTGATGGAAAAACACTTTACTTCAGTTCCAAAGGACATAAGAACATGGGCGGCTACGATATTTTCAAAACCACATTCAGCAGCGAAGGTATTTGGTCAGTGCCGGAAAATATCGGTTATCCGATCAACACACCGGATGATGATATTTATTTCGTGCTTTCTACAAATGGCAAAACAGGTTATTATTCTTCATTGCGAACTGGCGGATACGGTGGTGCAGATATTTATCTCATTCATTTTCCGGATGAGGATTTTGGATTAAGTGTTTTCAAGGGTATGGTGACTTCAGGCGATTCTGATTATAATCCTCTTCCTGCCACGATTACTCTTTTTGATGCAGTTACAAATAAAGTGGAAGGAATCTACAACACAAACAAACTGACCGGCAAGTTCATCATGATTGTTTCACAAAACAATAAGTACACCATGAAAGTAGAATCGGAAGGATATGTTTCTTATACCGGCAAAATCAACCAGCCGGTTGATGAAGAAGTTCATGAGATAAAATTATCTGATGCTGAAAAATAAATTTTCAGATGAGAAAAATTATTAATACCCTTTTTCTTTTTTTTGCAACCTGTCTTCCGATAGTTATCGGGACCTACTGCTTCGCCCAAACATACCAAATCACACAGTATTATGCAGCGCCTACATTTATCAATCCCGCTTTTGCGGGTTCCGGTGTTTGTGCGCGGCTCACTACAAACTACCGCGTCCAGTGGCCCTCTATTCCCGGTGCGTTCAGCACTTACCTCTTTTCATTTGATCACAGCATCGTAAAAAAGAACAGCGGTATCGGATTCCTTTTTGTGAATGACAGGGCGGGAGCCGGTAATCTGCGCACCACCGGTTTTAATGCGCAATATTCCTATCAACTTAAGTTATCCCGCAAATGGGCGTTCAATGCCGGTTTTGAGGCAGGATTTACACAGCGCAATTACGATTTCAATAAATACATTTTTGGCGACCAGATCGCTTTCGGCACCTCCACTTCCGTTACACAGCCAGCCCATGACAAGGTACAATATCCTGATTTGTCTGCGGGCATGTTGCTCTATTCAGAAAAAATATGGATTGGTTTTTCGGGCAGGCATCTCAACATGCCCAACCAGGGTCTCACCAGCAATGAAAGCCGGCTGCCCATACTCTATTCCGTGCATGGAGGATGGGTATTCCGGGTCAGCCATAAAGAAGAAGTAGGAAGGGCTTTCACCAAACAAACTATCACTCCTGCATTTAACTACCGCTTTGAGAAAAAATTTGTCCAACTTGACATCGGATGCTATTACAATTATCATCTGTTCGTAATTGGTGTTTGGTACCGAGGTCTACCGGTTGTAAAAACATACAAGCAGCCCGCTTATAAAAATAATGATGCGCTGGCAATTCTTGCAGGCATTGTTTTTAACCAGGTCAAATTTGCATATAGTTATGATTTAACCGTTTCCCGGCTTGCCGGCTCCACAGCGGGCGCGCACGAAATATCTATCTCCTACCAGTTTTGCGATCCCACGAATAAAAGATGGAAAGCGGTGGTCCCCTGCGCGAAGTTCTGAAATGCAAATTATTTATGCATTGCGCTGTTTTTACCGCGTACTTCATAACACATTCCTTTGTATGAATCCGCACTTCCGGACAAATTACCATCAATCAACCGACAGCAAAAAGTAACATTCAGCAAAAATGATTCATCCGCTTTTTACCGTATCCCTGGATAACCGTATTTTATGTAAGTTTGGCTTTTAATTGCCAAATTTTTATGCAAACCATAATTTCCTACATTGCGTCAAACAAAGACCGTTTTTTAAACGAACTCTTTGACCTGCTTCGCATTCCATCCGTCAGCGCAGACCCGAAATATAAAGATGAGGTAAAGCGTGCAGCGGAAAAAGTTAAATCGCAACTGGAAGATGCAGGCGCAGTAAACGGACGCCTGTTTACAACCCAAGGGCATCCGGTTGTTTATGCCGAGAAAATCATTGACCCTGCAAAACCTACAGTTTTAGTTTATGGTCATTATGATGTTCAGCCGGCAGATCCGGTTTCGCTATGGAAAACCCCGCCATTTGAACCGACTGTTGTTGGCGAAAAAATATTTGCCAGGGGTTCCTGTGACGATAAAGGACAGGTTTTCATGCATGTAAAGGCGCTTGAATATATGGTCAGAACTAATACCCTTCCGTGCAACATTAAATTTATGATTGAAGGCGAAGAAGAAGTCGGCTCGGCTCACCTTGGGGATTTCATCCGTGAAAATAAGGAGACCCTTAAAGCGGATGTGGTTTTATTAAGTGATACAAGCATCATTGCCAACGATATTCCTTCTCTGACCGTAGGATTGCGCGGGTTGAGTTACATGGAAGTTGAAGTTACCGGACCCGACCGCGATCTTCATTCAGGTGTTTACGGAGGTGCAGTAGGAAATCCGGTAAATATTCTTTGTGAGATGATCGCTTCACTCAAAGATAAAAACGGCAGAATAACTATACCGGGTTTTTATAAGGATGTACTCAAAGCAGGCAAGGAAGAGAGGAAAATGCTCAATAAGGCGCCTTTCAGCATAAGCAACTACAAAAAAGATCTCGGCATTGCCGATGTAACCGGTGAAAAAGGATATACCACTATTGAACGTACCGCCATTCGTCCGTCTCTTGATGTCAATGGGATATGGGGGGGGTATCAGGGGGAAGGCGCCAAAACCGTGCTCCCGTCAAAGGCCTATGCAAAAATTTCGATGCGCCTTGTTCCAAACCAGAAATCGGATAAGATCACGCTTTTGTTTACCCGCCACTTCAAAAAAATCGCCCCTAAATACGTAAAGGTGAAGGTAACCCCTTTGCATGGCGGTGAAGCGGCCGTGACGCCAACCGATTCAGCCGCCTACCGCGCTGCCGAAAAAGCCATGGAAGTTTCTTTCGGAAAAAAACCGATACCGGTCCGTGGCGGGGGCAGCATACCTATTGTCGCCCTCTTTGAAAAGGAACTCGGACTCAAATCGGTGATGATGGGCTTCGGGCTTGATTCCGATAATATCCATTCACCCAATGAGTGTTACGGGCTATTCAACCTCTTTAAAGGAATTGAAACAATACCTTTGTTTTATAAATTTTTTTCAGAAGGGCAATAGATAGCGGATTTGATATAAACAAAGGGAGTGTTTAAAACTTTCGACTATAAAAGCAAAACTTTTGGGAAATTAAATTAAATTTGCAGTATGGAACTGAATGAAATATACCAAGGTGACACGCTTGAACTGTGCAAGCAACTTGACCGCAACAGCGTTGATTTGATTGTTTGCGATGGACCTTACGGTGTTACGACAAATGCGTGGGACAAAGTAGCCGACATTCAAACATTCAATCTTGATCTTATTAAACTTTTTTCAAGAGTTCTCAAACCCGGTGGAGCGTTTTACCTTTTTGGCAAAGACGACTGCGTTGACTATATTGATTACAGACCATATCTCACACTCAACAGAAAAATAATCTGGTATCAACCAAGCCGTCTTGCACAAGGACGATTGAATTACACGAACAATTATGATTTGATTTGCTACTTCTCCAAAGGAAAAGCAAAGACATTTAATCTTGATGATATTCGTGTTCCGCAACTTGTGGAATTGGAACACCGGCTGAGATGTGAAAAAGTTCCTTCGGTAACAAATGGACAATACGGAAAAACGAAATTCAATGATGACGGAAAAAATCCCGGTGATGTTTGGGGAGACATTAAACAACTTACCTACAAATCAAAGGAACTCATAAGCAGAGAATTATTGAACACAATTCAAAAACCCGAAAAACTCATTAAACGAATTGTAAAAGCCAGTTCAAATGAAGGTGATTTGGTTTTAGACCCATTTTCCGGAGTAGGGACGACTTTTGCCGTTTGTAAAAAATTATTAAGAAACTTCATCGGGTTTGAATTGAATCCCGATTTTGTTGCAATCACAAAAGAGAGAATTGAGAAAATAAATTGGCAAAAGAATTCAGTTTGTTTAAAGGAAGAATGAAATTGTTCGTAGGATAATCAAGTTAAAGTAAAGTGATTTACGAAATCAGACCGAGTGTGTTAGTTGCAGAAACTGAAAGACAACTTGACCGTAGCAGGAATGCAATTTCTCATATAGGAATAAACGAGCATTGGGCGAAGGAAAACGGAAAAATTGTATACCAAGACAAGAAATAAACACCCTCACTGCGTGGACTTGGCAAAAGACAGGCAGATCCGGGGTACTCGGGATAAAGTAATACACGCTTTCACCAAACCCAAAGCAGATATCCCACAAATGTCACCACACATTACCCCTTATGCAACTCTCAATATGGTTTAAGGTTGTTTTATTCGGATGTTTCTATATTCCGCTGAACGGCTGCCAAAACCAGAAATCGCAAGTTATGATGACATATAAAGAGATTCCTTTGCTTCGGGGAACTAATGAAATAGTCCGTTTTGATTCCCTTACACCGGATAATGTTCTCCGTGCGGCAGAAATTTCGATACGCAATGCCGATTCGGTCGTAAAGGATATTGTTGAATATGGGGGGGGTACATTTAATGAAATCCTGCTTCCGCTCGACAGGGTTTTTAACATCATAAAGCGTCTTTATTTTCCGCTTGACCTGCTGGTAGAGGTTCACCCTGATTCTGCCGTGCGGGAGGCGCTGGTAAAAGCGAAGCAGCAGGTTAAAACGTGCCAGAACGAATTATTTACCCGCGAAGAACTTTACGGTTCGGTAAAAAAATATTCGGTGTCACCGGACGGACAATCGCTCACCGGGTACAAAAAGAAATTTCTTGAGGATATTCTCCTCCAGTTCCGCAGAAGCGGTATGGAGTTAACTGCAGAAAAGAGAAACCGGTATAAAGAACTTAAAGCGAAAATTGAGGAGTTGGGCACTCAGTATTCCCTGAATTCCGCCAAAGTGGATACGTTCCTTGAAATATCTGCAAGCGATACTGACGGATTGGATGCTTCATACCTTGAAAGCCGGAAAACCGGTAAGGGAACTTATAAAATCGGATTGGATTATCCATCCTTCAGGCCCTTCATGCGGTACTGCAAAAATGAAAACCTGCGCAGGGAGATCTGGCGGCTTTTTGTAAACAGGGCTTATCCCAAAAACGAAACTTTATTGGACAGCGTTTTATTTTTCAGGGATGAATTGGCCAAATTACTCGGATATAATTCTTATGCGGAGTACAGTTTCGCTGCTAATATGGCCGGTACGACAATTGCCGTTTGGGAGTTTGAAAATTCCCTCAGAGAAATGGTATATCCGAAAGGGGAACTTGATGTGAAAAAGTTATCTGAAATAAAATCTGCATTTGGTAAAAATAGCGAACTGCTTCAGGAATGGGAAATTTCATTCTTTGAAAATATCCTGAAGGAAAAGGAGTATAATCTTGATGACAGGATTTTACGGGAATATTTTGAATTGAATTCAGTTATTAACGGACTCTTCCGGATCACGCAAAAACTGCTCGGTTTGCGTTATGAGGAAATTATCAATCCGAAAGTATGGCACCCGGAAGTGAGGGTATTCAATTGCTTTGACGTGGCAACGGGTAAACTGAAAGGACGTTTTTACCTTGACCTTTTTCCAAGAAAGGACAAGTATTCCCATGCAGCGATGTTTACAATTACCCCGGGAAGAAAGATGGAAAACAATGATTGGGAAATTCCCGAAGCAGCCCTTGTTTGTAACTTTTCGAAACCCGAAGGCGATAAACCGTCATTGCTGTATCATGGGGAAGTGGAGACGTTTTTTCATGAATTCGGGCATCTCCTGCACGGCATTGCATCAACTGCAGAACTTGCTTACCAGAGCGGTCCTGAAGCGTGCATGCTTGATTTTGTTGAGGCGCCTTCGCAGATATGGGAAAACTGGTCCTATCATAAAGAATCACTTGATCTTTTTGCAAAACATTACAAAACCGGTGAGCCGATACCTGCCGGACTGGTACAGAAACTGATCTCCCAAAAACATCTTAACTCAGGTATTGACGCACTTCGCCAGATCTATTACGGAACCTTTGCATTGACGCTCCATGACAAATATGTACCCTACGCCAGCGAATCAATCATCGCTATTTCCCACCGCCTCCGCAGGGAAATTACCGGGTTTACCCCTCTTCCGGATGACCACTTTGAATGTTCTTTCGGACACCTGATCGGTTATGATGCCGGCTATTATTCCTATATGTGGTCAAAAGTTTATGCGCAGGATATGTGGTCGGTATTTGAGGAGAAGGGTCCACTGAATCCTGCGACAGGTGAATTATACCGCGAAAAAATTCTTGCCCCGGGGGGGAGCGCTCATCCGCTTGAACTGGTAAAGACCTTCCTCGGACGTAAACCGGATAATAAAGCGCTTTTAAAAGAACTCGGACTTGAGGTGGAGTGAAATGAAATTTTTTAGCATTTACCGTTCATTGTTTCTTCTCATTTTATTCATCTTCTTTTTTCTTCGTTCTTCCGGAAACCCAAACGGGACAGAAGATGTTTTTAACCGGCAGACAGATTCCCTTGAAAAACTCATCCCTGTTATCCTTGTTGATACTCAGAAATTTGAATTACTCGATAAACTGAGCAGGTTATTTAAGCAGAGGGATCCCTCCAAAGCACTTCATTATGCAACATTATCCATGGAAGTCGCACAGAAAACGGGGTTTAAAAATTACATCGCGACAAGTTACCTGAGAATAGGGGTGCTCCTGCATAACAAAGGTGAATTCAATAAAGCTCTTTCATACCACCGGAAGGCAGCCCTGCTATACAAGGATTACTGGCCTTTACCAGGGTTTGCAAATTCCATCCACAATATCGGTCTGGTTTACGATTATATGGGTAATTACAACCAGGCAATCCGGTTTTACCTGCTCGCATTAAAATTAAAGGAGGCATCAGATCATCATGACAAAAATGATTTAGCCCTGACAATGAATAATCTCGGACTTGTTTTCTTTTATGTGAACAGTTTTGATAAAGCCCTTGAATACCACAATAAAACATTACAGATCAGGATCGAAAAAGGTGACAGCAACGGAATGGGTTCAGCGCATTGCAATATCGGAATTGTCTATGGTGCCAGGGGAGATTATGATAATGCGTTGGAGCATTTTACCAAAGCGTTATCCTGCCTGGAAAAAAAAGGAGACAGAAAATTCCTGGCTAATATTCTTGCCAACATATCAAAAGTATATACGGCTAAAAAAGATTTTTCTAACAGCATTGACTTTATTACACGGGCATTTTACCTGTATAAGTCAATGGATGACCCGTACGGTATGGCAGGTGCGTTGAACACACTCGGTGGGCTGTATGTACGGTCAGGTAATTTAGACCTGGCTGATAGTTCGTATTCCGATGCATTGATTATGGGACAGAAAATCGGTGCGAAGGAAAAAATAAAAGATAGTTATGAGGGGCTAACAGAAATTTTCAAACTGAAAAAAAATTATTTCCGTGCATACGAAATGATCTGCAGGTTATCAGAAATAAAAGACACCATTCTGAATGAACAAATGTCAAAACAAATTACCGAGATGCAGACAAAATATGAAACTGAAAAGAAGAAAAAAGAGATAGCACTGCAGAAGGCCGAGATAGGAAAAAAGGAAGCAGTCATAAATCAGCAAAATATTCAAAGGATGGCATTGGGTGCAGGTATTCTCCTGATGGTAATATTAGCAACAGTAATTTACAAGGCCTACCACAGCAAAAAGAAAACGAATGTAATCATAACGGCACAGAAACAGGAAGTTGAATCCCAGAAGAAACTTATTGAGGAGAAAAACAATAATATCACGGAAAGTATTGAATACGCGGGATACATTCAAAAAGCTGTTTTACCGGAAGATGAGGAGTTCAGGTCGTTTTTTCCGGATTCTTTCATTTTGTACCGGCCAAGAGATATAGTGAGCGGAGATTTTTATTGGATAGCACAGCCCCCCCAACCCCCCGAAGGGGGGATTTATTATTCTCAAACCCCTTCTGTCAAAGGTCATTTGGGCTTTGCTTCTCAGAACCCCCCTTCGGGGGGCAGGGGGGCCGTGCTTCTTGCCGTTTGCGACTGCACTGGTCATGGCGTACCGGGCGCTTTCATGAGCATGCTTTGCACGGCACTCCTCAATGAAACGGTGAACGACAAGGGCATTACGGAACCCGATAAAATATTGGAGAATGTGCGATCGGGGATCATTGCCGCATTAAAACAGAAAGGCAGAAGGGGAGAGGCAAAAGACGGAATGGATGCCGTATTGATTAAAATGGCAAGACCAAATTCAGAAGGAGGATTGCCGGTATTGGAAATTGCTGCGGCAAATAATCCGTGTTATATCGTGAGTAACGGAGTACTGAGTGAATACAAACCTGACAGGTTTCCTGTTGGTGTTTACGAAGGGGAGATGAGCCCGTTCACATTGCAGAAAACAACCCTCAATCCGGGTGATATGCTATACGCCATCTCCGATGGCTTAGAAGACCAGTTAGGCGGAAGCCCCCCTCTATCCCCCCAAAGGGGGGAAATGAAAACCCCATTTTATGGTAAAAAGTTCAAGTCATCCCGTTTGAAGGAACTTCTTCAATCAATTTCATCCAGGCAAGTAGCGGAACAAAAACAAATTCTTGAAAAAACACTGGAAGAATGGAAAGGTGCCGGTGAACAGACCGATGATATTAGCGTCATTGGCATACGTATATGAATTAATATATTTCATGTTTTGAGCAATGAATAGGATAAAAACATCCTGACTGACCGAAGGGAGCGTCAGGATGATGTAACGGTTATTGGAATTAGAGTATAAAATTTTCCCGACACGTCTCTTGTCGTTGCACTTTTCGTATTTTCGTAAATAATTTATTTTTCGTTGATTATAATAAAATCTTCTGGTGAAAATGTCCCTTTTGATCCCGGCAAATTCCGGAGGTCGTTGGAAAGGGTGGGTGCCGCTTCAGGAACCGTTGAGGAAATTTTTGTCCGCCTGGAACCCGAATTACGTGAAGGAATTACTACAAAAAGGTTATACCAGAAAGCGTTTAACCTGCTCAAAACACTCGCTACCCCCCCGCTTGCCGCCAAATATAAAATCAAAAACGCAATAATGGAACTCGGTCCCTCCGGTTATTCTTTTGAAAAATACATCTCCCGGCTCTTATCGCAGCAGGGTTATGAATGTGCAGTTGGAATGATAATGAAGGGAAAATGCGTTCAGCATGAAGTGGATGTTGTGGCGAAGAAAGAGAACCGCGTGATAATTGCGGAATGTAAATTTCATAACCACCAGGGTAAAAAATGCGATGTTAAAATTCCGTTGTATGTTTACGCTCGATTTAAAGATCTGGAAGCACGGTGGAATGACGATCCCTCCTTTTCAGGAAAGGAGATTAGTTGCTGGATAATCACCAATACCCGTTTTTCTGAAGACGCTATTGAATACGGAAATTGTATGGGAATACACCTGATCGGATGGGACTATCCTTCACAGGGCAATTTGCGTGAAAGGATTCATCTTGCCGGGTTATATCCGGTTACCTCAATGACCTGCCTGACCAGGAAAGAGAAAAAAATCCTTCTTGAAAAAGAGGCGGTGTTATGCAGGGATATTGTTGAACAAACCAATATCCTTGCTGTAACGGGATTCCGCCAGAACAGGATTAATAATATTATTGCTGAAGCAAAAGAGTTGTGCGGAATAAAAGATTAATAAACCTTCAAATCCGGATTATTATGAAAACATATTTTATTTTATTCTTTTTACTTGCGGGTAATTTTTTATCCGTTGCCCAGAATAAAAATATTTATGACTTTACCGTTAAGGACATAGACGGAAACGATTTCAATTTCGGACAATTGAAGGGCAGGAAAATTATGATAGTCAATACCGCTTCGGAATGTGGTTTTACACCGCAATACAAAGACCTGGAAAAACTGTACCGGACCTACCGCGACAGCGGGTTCGTGATTGTAGGGTTCCCGGCAAATAATTTTGGCGGACAGGAGCCGGGCACTGATGCCCAGATTAAGGAATTTTGCACAAAGCAGTTCAATGTCACTTTTCCGATGATGGCAAAAATTTCAGTCAAAGGAGATGATATGCATCCTTTGTACCGCTGGCTGACTGATAAAAAAGAAAATGGCGTATCGGATGCGGATGTGAAATGGAACTTTCACAAATTTTTTATTGATGAAAAGGGTATATGGTACAAATCGGTTTCGACTATGACTTCACCGCTTAATAATGAAATTACCGAATGGATTATTAAGTGATGTGAAACGATAATTTTCATGGAACAATATCCCCACGTTCTTGACCCAGGTCAATGGATTGACCGGTATGCCGGTACACTGTTCAAATTTGCTGTAACCAGGGTAAGTAACTCCGAATTATCAAAAGACCTGGTTCAGGAAACTTTTTTGTCCGCACTGAAAAATGCAGGTAGTTTCAGGGGTGAAGTGACCGAACTTAACTGGCTTTACGCTATTCTTAAAAACAAAATAATTGATTACTATAGGAGTAAGGCCAAGTTGGTCGTCAGGGAAATTCAGGAAGCGGAAAAAGAGATCAATTCATATTTTGATGAAGAGGGCAACTGGCAGTCACCGGCAAGACCTGCGGACTGGAAATTGAGTTATTCGGATAGCGCTGAAGCAAGCGAGTTTTATGAAGTGATTGAAAGATGCAAAAGAAAATTAGCCGAACTGCAGAATGTTGTTTTCACAATGAAATATCTGGATGAAAAATCATCGGAAGAAATCTGTAAGGAACTTGAAATATCATCGTCTAACTTCTGGGTACTGGTTCACCGTGCGCGGTTGCAGATGAGGCAGTGCCTTGAAAAAAACTGGTTTATAAAATAATAATTCACTATCCGTGAAAATATTATTTATCAATTGCAAAGAAGCCACTCTATTTGTTCTCAGAAAAGAAGAGGGTAAGACCACAGCGGGTGATAATTTCCGCCTTGCACTGCATCTATTACTTTGTAAATTTTGTGCTATTTTCAGCAGGCAATCCGCTTTTATTGCAAAACAAGTAAAGCGCCTGCATTCCTCTGCCACCTTATCAGGGGATGACTTATTGAAGATGAAAAGATCGCTTGGAATTGGGTAATCCGGGTAATTCTTGCCTAAAAACCACTACCTCTGTAAGGTTTCCAACCTCCCTTCCGTCTTACCATGCAAATAATCTCATTTATTAACTCTAAAAAAAATCAATCATGAAACATTTCCTGATTATCCTTATGCTTGCGGGGTTTTCGGCAAATCTCCGGGCGCAAAACGCGAAAACAACGGACGACAAAGCAGTCGTTACAACCGAATCTGCAAAGAAACATGTATGTACAGCCGCATGTTCGAACAGCAAACACCTTTTTGCCTGCGGTGAAGAAGGGCATAAATGCGGGAAAACCTGCAAAAAATCCGGGAAGGAGCATGTTTGCACTTCCGCCTGTAGTGACGGTAAACATGCTCTCGCCTGCGGTGAAAAAGGACATGTGTGCGGGAAGGAATGTAGTGCGAAGAAATAATTTTTAAATGCCAGGCAACCCAGGTTTCCAAATGTTTAATAAGTCAAAAGTCCAAAATTCCAGGAAAATAACCGTTACCGGCTGTTTCCTGGGACTTGGAATTTGGGGCTTGATGCTTGGGACTTCCTATCCCCAGGGCTGCAACGATGCCGGCTTCTGCACCGTAGGAGATATGAAACCGGTTCAGAGGACCGATAGCGGACGGCTTAATTTAATCATATCTGAAATAATTGGTCTGGGTGAAAAGCAAACATGGTGGTTTACTTCGGAAGCCGAAATCAATGTCAAATTATTTGAGTTGGGGAAAGCGGGCCTGAAAATTCCTTACCATCTCATTTCAGGAAAAATTGATAACCGGAATGGGCCAGGTGATATCACTCTTTTTTATATACAAACTCTCCTTCATAAAAGTCGGTGGCGTGCGGGTATTACAGCGGCTTTAAAAATTCCTGTAAATGACGGTGGTGAAGAACGGAACGGAGAACCACTGCCCATGCCTTACCAGACAAGCCAGGGAACATGGGATATGATTGCCGGATTCAGTTTCTTTTTAAAAACATGGCATTTCTCAACTGCCTTTCAGCATAATTTCAATGAGAATGGGAACGGATATCTTGATACGGTCGCAGTGGCCCCTTCCTGGACCGGTTACTTTCCTTCCCGCAAGATTGACAGGGGTGATGATGTGATGATACGAGTTGAAAAAAATGTCGGAAAAGACAAAAAGGTCAATTATCATCTGGGATTACTGCCCATTTACCGTATGCAGAGGGCATCAATCCTGAATTTACGAAATGAGCGAATTGAACTGGAAAATTCATCGGGTCTGACTTTAAATGTAAACATGGGATTGAGTTTGCGCCTGTCCAAAGGAGGGTTGATGAAATTTTATGCAGGATTTCCTGCGCTGACCCGGAAAGTACGTCCGGATGGGTTGACACGGTCCTTTTCGGCAACCGTGTTACTTGAATTACCAGTAGAATAAATAAAAACGGATTCCCCATCAATGCCTACACACTTTATTTTGGAATTAGGCAATTTTAATCCGCAATTTTGACAATCCCTGCCTGCTCTGACGGAGTCCGATACTCGTCAGAGTCATCGGACCGGCAGGCAGGCGAAATCCGAAATTTATCATTTGCCTGTCAATGCCCATAAATGCCAATTAATGCCTGTTGAATAACCACTGAATGTCTCCCTATATCCCTCATATCTCCTCTTTTTGGTTTCTTTGCATTCTCATTTTTTCCTGCAGTTCGGGGCAACCCGGATTTCAGGTAAAAAATCCTATTGTGAATATGGACACCCTTGCACATACCAACCGGTTGATTAACGAGACCAGTCCATATCTCGTCCAGCACGCTCATAATCCGGTTGACTGGTATCCATGGGGGGGGGAGGCGTTGGCAAAAGCCGAAAAAGAAAATAAACCGATCATTATCAGCATTGGTTATTCCGCATGCCACTGGTGCCATGTGATGGCGCATGAGTCATTTGAAGACGAAGAGGTTGCAAAAATCATGAATAATAATTTTGTATGTATAAAGGTTGATCGTGAAGAACGTCCCGATATTGACCAGATTTACATGTCTGCCGTGCAACTGATTACCGGCAGTGGTGGATGGCCCCTGAATTGTTTTGCGCTTCCCGATGGCAGGCCATTTACGGGGGGTACCTATTTCCCTAAGGAGCACTGGAAGGAAACCCTCCTGAAGATTTCTTCCGAATACCAAAAGAATCCGGTCGCTTTTTTACGCTATGCCGAAGCGCTTACGCAAGGTGTTAAGACAAGCGAAATCATTGACCTTAACCCGGATGAGACCGGTTTTACCATTGAGGAGTTGAAGGATGGAGTAGAAGAATGGAAAAAACAGTTTGACAATCAGGAAGGTGGCTCTGACCGCGCACCCAAATTCCCTTTACCGAATAATTATCTTTTTCTGCTGCGGTACGCTCATCTGGCAAAAGATGATAATATCCAGAAGCATGTTCATCTCACATTGCAGAAGATGGCTTATGGGGGTATTTATGACCATATAGGGGGGGGATTTGCAAGGTACTCCACGGATAAATTCTGGAAAGTTCCCCATTTTGAAAAAATGCTCTACGACAATGCGCTACTCGTCTCCCTTTATTCCGAAGCATACCGGGCGACAAAGAATACATTTTATAAGCAGGCGGTTTACGAAACCCTTGATTTCATCAAACGTGAAATGACCTCACCGGAGGGAATGTTCTTTTCCGGATTAGATGCCGACAGCGAGGGAGAGGAAGGGAAATATTATATCTGGACATTGGAAGAATTGCAGCATCTTCTTGGCGAACGGTATGAATTGTTTGCCGCATATTTTAATGTAAATGAACATGGTCTGTGGGAAGATGGCAAATATATTTTACTCAGAAAAGATGATGAGGAGAAAATTGCCGGTAAATTCAACATTACAGAAGAGAAATTACAGGTAGAAATTGGCGGCTGTAAAAAAATCATATTGGAGGAACGCGGTAAGAGGGTGCATCCTGCACTTGACGATAAATCGCTCACTTCATGGAATGCACTGATGGCGAAGGGATATTTAGATGCGTACACTGCGTTCAATGAAGAATCGTTTTTACAGAGTGCGGAAAAGAATATCCGTTTCATTTTGTCCAACCTCCGTTTGCCTGACGGTGGCTTGTTCCATTCATGGAAGAACGGCAATTCAAAAATTCCCGGTTTTCTTGAGGACTACGCTTTTACGATAGAAGCGCTTATTTCGCTTTATGAAGCGACTTTTGACCCATCATGGCTGAAAGAAGCGAAGAAACTTGCTGATTATGTCATCCTGAATTTTTATGATGAATCATCAGGAATGTTTTTCTTTACACCGGTTAATGCTGAAACGGTCATTACCCGGAAAACGGAGGTTTATGATAATGTTATTCCATCATCCAATTCTTCATTAGCAAAGGGGTTGTTTTACCTTGGAACCCTGTTTGATAATGTGGAATACATTGAAAAATCAAAGCAGATGTTAAACAATATGCGCAACCACATCGGAAGTTATACTTCGGGGTATTCCAACTGGGCTATCTTGATGCTTCACCATCTGTTTCCGTTTTATGAAATTGCGATTGCCGGTAAGGAAGCACATCAAAGGAGGGAGGAATTGAACCGGTTTTATATACCCAACAGGATTATTCTTGGTGAAGTTGTGGAAACAATTCAAACTGAAAATGAAATTAAGGTACCGTTGCTGGAAAATAAGTTTGTTACCGGTGAAACGCTGATTTATGCGTGCTTCAATAAAACCTGTAAACTGCCTGTGAAGGAAGCCAGTAAAGCAATAAAGCAAATGGAACCACGATAACTTTCGGCTGCCTACTGATTTATCATCCCCGCCCCCACCGTTTCATTCGTAAATTCATCCACGAGGATAAAACTTCCGGTGATGCGGTTGCGCCTGTAAGGGTCATAGAAGAGAGGAATTGCGCTTTTCAGGCGGATGCGGGCTATATCGTTCATCGCTATCTCCTTGTCGTCAGTGTTCCTATGCAGCGTGTTAATATCAATTTTGTAAACAATTTCCTTTAAAAAGCATTTCGCTTCCCTTGTGGTGTGCCGGATGATATACCTGCCGTTCACCAGTAATTTTTTCGGATTCAGCCAGCAGATCATTGCATCAATCTCCTGGCTGATTTTTGGAACATTGTTTTCCCTCACAATCATATCCCCGCGGCTGATATCAATATCATCCCCAAGTTGCATGGTGACCGACATGGGCG
This sequence comes from Bacteroidota bacterium, assembly GCA_016193485.1. Lineage (GTDB taxonomy): Bacteria > Bacteroidota > Bacteroidia > JACPRZ01 > JACPRZ01 > JACPRZ01. The sequence continues at coordinate 21,865 of JACPRZ010000024.1, forward strand.
GAAATGCCTCCTTTACCGTTGTTCCCGACCAGTTTATTTCTTTTATGGTGGTGAAAAATTCCGTGGGTAAGATTATAACCCTGTCTCCGGTTCTGAATACCCCCCCTCTGATGCGGCCCGCATATCCCCTGAAATCATGCTCTTTTTCGGAGTGAGGCCGGACAATGTACTGCACCGGGAAACGGCAATCGGTAAGGTTCTGATCGCTGCCGATATGAATGTTCTCAAGCAGGTACATCAATGTCGGTCCTTTATACCAAGGCATATTAGCGCTCCGGTCAACAATATTATCTCCGTTGCGTGCGCTTATGGGAATAAAATGAATGTCAACAATTTCAAATTTTGCAGCAAATGTTTCATATTCTTCAACAATCCGGTTAAAAATATCTTCGGAATAATTGACAAGATCCATTTTATTGATGCAAAGAACAAGATGAGGGATATGGAGGAGGGACGCAATAAAAGAGTGCCGCTTTGTTTGTTCAACAACTCCGTTGCGGGCGTCAATAAGAACCAAAGCCAGGTTGGCAGTTGATGCACCGGTAACCATATTGCGGGTATACTGGACATGTCCCGGTGTATCGGCAATGATGAATTTCCGTTTCGGTGTATTGAAATAACGGTAAGCGACATCAATGGTAATACCCTGTTCGCGTTCGGCTTTGAGTCCGTCAGTGATAAGAGCAAGGTCTAAGTGGCTGAGCCCTTTCTGTTTACTGATCCTTTCAACGGTTTCAATGGTATCGTCAAAGAGTTGCTTTGTATCATAAAGCAACCGACCTATGAGGGTGCTTTTGCCATCGTCAACGCTGCCGGCTGTGGTAAAACGTAATAGTTCCATAAATCAACGAAAAACGAATTTGATGCGAATAAAAGAATTACGAATTAATACAGGGTTTATATTAACTTATTTAGCATCAAAATTGATAATCCTTTTATACTGATGCTGAATGATTTTGTGCTGACGCTTTGGTACAGCATTCTGACATTTTCGTCAGAACAAATCATCAGATCAGCATATACTGATGAATTTGATTTTGCATACTTGCAAAATCAAATTCCGTCAGTATAAAAGAAACTCCTTCATGACCAAAATTAAATAAAGTATCAGGTTTTGTCATAGTTGACTTTATTGATTCGTAGATTCTAATGGATTCGTTTTTCGCAGATTTAAAAATACCCTTCCTTCTTTCTGTCCTCCATTGCCGTATCCGACCGCTTGTCGTCAAACCGGGTACCGCGTTCAGTGGTTCTTGAAAGAGCAATTTCTTTAATAACGTCTTCAAGCGCTGTGGCATTTGAAATGGTCACACCGGTGCACGTCATATCGCCAACGGTGCGGCACCGCACGCGCATCATTTCGGGTTTTTCACCTTCTTTCAGCGTCATAAATTCCGACCATGCAAGAAGGGTTCCATCGCGGTAAAAACATTTACGATAATGAGAAAAATATAGAGACGGCAATTCAATTTTCTCGTGGAGAATATAATTCCATACATCCATCTCGGTCCAGTTGCTCAGAGGGAAAACCCTGAAATGTTCTCCCTGCGCCTTTTTGCCATTGAAAATGTTCCAAAGTTCAGGCCGTTGATTTTTCGGATCCCACTGGCCGAATCCGTCACGGTGCGAAAAAAATCTCTCCTTTGCCCGCGCTTTTTCTTCATCGCGCCTCGCCCCCCCTATGCACGCATCAAATTTGTGTTTTTCAATGGTATCAAGAAGTGTAACGGTCTGCAATACATTTCTGCTTGCATAAGGTCCTTTTTCTTCTACGACCCTCCCGGTATCAATTGACTCCTGAACAGAACCTACAATTAACCTTACACCAAGTAGCCTTATAAGATTATCGCGGAATTCAATCGCTTCCGGAAAATTATGCCCTGTATCAATATGTACAAGAGGGTAGGGGATAGGTGCCGGTGCAAACGCTTTTTTTGACATCCAGGCAAGGACCGTTGAATCTTTTCCCCCTGAAAATAAGAGCATAGGCCGTTCAAACTGTGACGCCACTTCACGTAAGACGAAAATGGATTCGGATTCAAGTTCTTCCAGGTAAGAGAGTTGATAGGATGACATCTGATTTCACTGTAGTTTTAAATACCGGTTGACGAACATACAAATTTTATTAACGCATTGATTTAGCGATTCACGATCCGTATCAATCATAATTTCCACCTTATCCGGCTCTTCATAAGGAGCATTCACGCCTGTAAAATCCTTAATTTCCCCTTTTCGCGCTTTTTTATAAAGTCCTTTGGTATCGCGTTGCTCGCATATTTCCAAAGGGCATTTTACATAAACCTCAATAAATTCTCCTTTCCCAAGAAGGTTTCTTACAAAATCCCTTTCTTTCCTGTATGGCGAAATAAAAGCGGTTAACACTACTATTCCCGCATCCACAAAAAGTTTTGCAACCTCTCCGATACGCCTGATGTTTTCAGCGCGGTTTCTTCCAGAAAATCCAAGATCGCTGTTCAGGCCGGTACGGATGTTATCCCCGTCAAGTAGGTAAGTTTTTATTCCTTTTTGATGCAATTCTTCTTCCACCCTGTTTGCGAGGGTTGACTTGCCGGAACCCGATAATCCCGTAAACCAAATCACAAACGACTTATGACCGTTGGCTTTTTGCCTCACAGCCTTGGTGATTTTATGTCTGAATGGAACGATATTTTTTTGTTCAGCCACTCTAATAAGTTTTCCTGTTATATATCACATCCTTTTATTCGGATATGAATTCAATGGTAAATCCAATCCAACCTCTTTTTCCATTACGTTTGCATTTTTTACAACCGTTTTCTGATGATCAGGGTTCATATATTCACTTTTAATCCCTTTGCAGAAAATACATTGATACTCTATGACAATTCCGGTGAATGCGTTATTATTGATGCCGGCTGTTATGAATTACCGGAAAATAACGAAATAAGGAATTTTATTACAAACCATAAATTGAATCCTGTCCGGCTTCTGAATACCCACTGCCATATAGACCACGTACTCGGTAACCGGTTCATTTCAAAAGAATACGGTCTCATTTCGGAAATACATAAAAATGACCTGCCGGTTCTGAACAGTACGGTTTCTGTCGCACTCATGTGGAACATACCGCATGTTGATGAACCACCGCCTCCGGGTAAATATTTTTCGAATGGGGATATTATCAATTTCGGAACATCGGAACTTGAAGTTCGTTTTTCACCGGGACATTCTCCGGGTCATGTGGTATTTGTTTCTCATGAGGGTAAATTTGTTATTGCAGGCGATGTGCTTTTCAACATGAGCATAGGCCGGACCGACCTGCCGGGGGGGGATTATGATACGCTTATCCGGTCCATTAAAGAAAAAATTTTCCCATTAAGTGACGATTTTACCGTATATCCGGGTCACGGTCCTGCCACAACAATCGGTTTTGAAAAAAAACATAACCCGTTCCTGCAATGAACCTTGAAACGGTCATCGTGCTTGCCGGACTTGTTATCCTGGTCTTTTTACTTGCGCGGGAATTCCTCCGGCCCGCAATTGGTTTTTTTCTTCTTGCAGCCATCTTTACAATTACCGGAATTATCACTCCTGCCGAAGCATTATCGGGTTTTGCCAATGAACAGATTGCGGTGGTTATTATCCTGATGTTTGTTGCGGATGTTATCAAGAGGCGGGAAATTCTGGACACTGTTTTTAATGCGGTTTTTTCAGGCGCTAAAACCTACCGGAGTTTTTTGGCAAGGATGATGGTTTACACATCCGGCATTTCCGCTTTTATCAATAACACTCCGCTTGTCGCCATCATGATACCTCAGGTAAGCGACTGGTCGCGCAGGCACCGTATCGCTCCCTCGCGGCTTTTTATTCCGCTGTCATACGCGACTGTTCTTGGCGGTCTGATAACCCTTGTCGGCACATCAACTAATCTTGTCGTCAACGGCCTCGCGATGGAAGCAGGTTATCCCTCACTCAGAATTTTTGATTTTGCCTACGTGGGCATTCCTGCAGCAGTGGCGGGTTTAATCTATATTTTCTTTATAGGCAGCCGATTATTACCGGTCAAGAAACCCGTTTCTGAACGTTTCTATGAACAAACGAGGGAATATCTTGTAGAAACACTTGTGCAACCCGGTTCTTCGCTTGAAGGTAAAACAATCAGTGATGCAGGATTACGAAACCTGCCGGGACTCTACTTAGTTGAAATTTTAAGACACGAACAGAAAATCACACCTGTCTCTCCTGATGAAAACATTTTACCCGGTGATATTCTCTTTTTTGCTGGCGAAATACGCACCATTGCCGACCTGATTAAAAAATTTCCGGGACTTTCACTGCCGAAGACCGGTCATCTTCCTTTTACAGGTAAAACGGAATTAATTGAAACGGTTGTTTCCACAAATTCAGATCTTACCGGGAAAAAAATCCGTGAGACCGGATTCCGTGATAAATTTGATGCCTCTGTAGTCGCAGTTCACCGCAATGGCGAGAGAATTTCAGGAAAAATAGGTGAAGTGGTATTGAAAGCAGGTGACCTTTTACTTGTAATGACCGGTAAAAATTTTCACCGCCTCGCTGCCGGAAAACCGGATTTTTACCTCTTATCCAAAGTTGGTGAAATCAATACGGAGAAGTCAGCAAGTAAATGGTTGCTGGTAATTTCACTCGTAACTGCACTAATTCTCTCTTCCACGGGATTACTTTCATTGTTTAAGGCGTTATTGATATTGGTTGGCATCATTGCCCTTCTTAAACTTGTAACCTTGAATGAAATCAGGCAGGGTATTGATTTGAACTTAGTGGCTGTACTTGCTTTTTCCTTTGCTCTCAGCAAAGCAATGGCCCATTCGGGCGCTGCTGCTTTTATTTCCGGAACTGTAATGGATGTTGCAAAAATGTGGGGACCCGTTGGAATGTTGGCAGGTATTTATATTGTTACCAATCTTCTCACTGCTTTTATTACAAATGCTGCCGCTGCGGCTATTACATTACCCATTGCCATGTCCATAGTGGCAACAACAGGATTACCTCCCATGCCTTTTATTCTTGCTGTTGCCTATGCCGCTACTGCTGATTTCAGCACACCCTTCGGATATCAGACCAACCTGATGGTTTACGGACCCGGTGGCTACCGGTTCACTGATTACGTAAAAATTGGCGTGCCTCTGAATATTATTTATATGATTATTTGCCTGGCCATTCTTGGATTTATGTACTTTTAGTTTTGCAATTTGAAAAAATTATTATGCACATTCACATTTTCATCCCCTGCTTCATTGACCAGATCTATCCGCAAACGGGAATGAACATGGTGCATGTGCTTGAAAAAGCCGGTTGCAAGGTGCATTACAATCCAAATCAAACCTGTTGCGGACAAGTTGCTTTTAATTCAGGTTTTTGGGATGAGGCGAGAGTAGTTGCAAAAAAATTTATTGATGATTTCAGAGATGCCGAATATATTGTATGCCCTTCGGCTTCCTGCACAGGCATGGTCAGAAATTATTACCGGGATTTATTTGAGGATACCCAACCCAAAAATCCGGCAGATGGCCTGACAAAAAGAATATATGAATTCACAGAGTTTCTTGTAAAGATTGTAAAAGTCATAGATTATGGCGCTGAACTGAATGGAATTGCCACATACCACGATTCCTGCAGTGCATTAAGGGAATGTCAAATTAAAGTTGAGCCCCGGCTCCTTCTTGAAAAAGTAAAAGGGCTTCAACTTGTTGAAATGAAGAACAACGATGAGTGCTGCGGTTTCGGGGGAACATTTTCAATCAAGTTTGAACCCATATCGGTCGTAATGGCAAAGCAGAAAGTTGAAAACGCCCTCGCGGCTAATGCCAACTACATTATTTCCACCGATGCTTCCTGCCTGATGAACCTTGAAGGGTACATTCGAAAACAAAAACTTCCCATCAAAGCACTGCATATTGCCGATGTGTTGGCCGGATGTTGATTTTTTCCGGATATTTGCATATAACCAATTATACCCCTTATTTTATGGAAAACAAATTAAACTATACCCGGATAATCCTCGGAGGATTAGCCGGTGGCGTTATCATGCTCGTTATCGGGATGGTGATACATGGATTTATCCTTGAAAAACATTATGCCTTCCAGATGGGTAAAGGATGTTTGCTTGATGAACCAAGGTTTGGCGGGGTCATTCACCATATTGTTGTTTTACTGTCAGGAATCGTCCTTGCAGGATTGTATGCCATGAGCAGAAAGCAATGCGGTGCAGGACCTAAAACCGCTTTATGTGTCGGTTTTCTGGTTGGATGTATGTCACTTCCCGGTATGGCTGCAATGCTGAGTTTTTATGACCAGGGATTCAGGATCCCAATCATGACAGGAGTAGATAGTATGCTGGAATGTATGGCAGGAACTCTCGTTGCAGGTTGGTTGTATAAGGAGTAATAAAGAAGAATAGACCTGACAGGTTTCTAAAAACCTGTCAGGTCTTTATTTAGATCAATTCACTACGCTGAATCTCCGTATGATTTTCTCACTGCCGGTATTCACTTCAATGAAGTAGACACCTCTTGGGAGATATGTAAAATCAATAGTAAGAACACCTCTTTTGAAATTGGTCCTTTCGTTTTTTAATACAGGTTTACCCAGCACATTGTAAACGGTGATATTCACCAAAGATGACGGTTTAACCAATGCTAATTCTATCGTGATTTTTCCGGATGTCGGATTAGGATGAAGATTCAAAAATGAATCACCTGCCTGTTCACCCAGGAAAGTAGGATATGATACCGTTCCCGTTGAAGTCGCAGTGCACCCGTTGGCATCAGTGACCGTTACCGTATGATTACCCGCACAGAGACCTGTTTTTGTTGATGTTGTACCCCCCCCGCTCCATAAATAAGTGTAGGGCGAAGTTCCTCCTGCAACATTGGCTGTTGCTGAACCATCGCAGGCGGTGGAACTGCTCGCATTGGTAAGGGATAAAGTTACTGCAGGTGCATTGCTTGCCACCAGCGCCTGGCTGGATGATCCGGAGCATCCGTTGGCATCAGTCACCGTTACCAGGAATGTACCTGAACCCAACCCGGTAATAGTAGAGGTTGTACCACCTGTTGACCAATTGTAGGTATAAGGCGATGTTCCGCCTGAACCTGCAGCAGAAATCGTTCCGTTATTGGTACCACAGGTAGGATTGGTTGAAGATATGGAAATATTTATAGCGGGACAAACAGTACCGGGACAAGTACCCCGGACGACCCAAATAGCATGTGACAGGTTAATTCCCCATGAATTTGCATCGCTGTAGGCATACCATGATCCGTCATTCCATCTCTCCCACGCAGTATTTGCAGTTGATTCACCGTCAGCATTCGTAATTATTGCTATTGTATCCTGAGGAGTGCCGTTAGCGGAAAATTCAACTCCAAGGAAAAAATTTCCTGTTACAACAACTGGCGGTGAGAAGGTAATGAAGTTTGGCTGTGATGTTGAAATCTGGGTTATCAAAATATTTTCAGTACCCAATACTGCTCCGGGTGTGCCGGTCGTGCCGTTCCATATCCTTACATTAACGCTTGAACTTCCGCTGCCCGGATAGGCCATACCGAAATAGATGATTGCCTGTGTGATCGTATCACCGTTACTGGCAGTATAAAAATCGGCTTTAGCCCGGTCATCATAACAATTATGCCCGGATGCAAAACCCCATCCGTTATTACTACAGGCGCTTGCCGGTATCCCATATAATGAGGGTGTGTGGGTAGATAAAAAATTTGAAAAAGTATCGCAGATCAGTGATCCTGCAGGAACTACATTTATGTAGCATGTTTTTGTTTCACTGTCGTTGCCTTGCGCATTGGTTACGGTAAGCGTAACATCATAGCATCCGGCACTATTGAAACAAATTGAAGAGGGGCTTTGGTTGGTTGAAGCAGATGGAGTACCTCCGCTGAATGTCCACGACCAGGAAGTGGGGGGGCCAGATGATAAATCGGTAAAATTGACACATGACCCTTCAACAATTGTTGTTGAACTTGCCGAAAAATCGGCAACCGGTGCAACCGGTCCGCTGGGTGCGCATCCCGGTGAGGTTTTCAGAGAAGCCCGGGTTCCGTTCAGGGCAGACCACATTCTTGTCTTCTGACCGGATGTAAACATGTTCATGCAGCCGTCATCCGAATAATCCTGATAATTCATAAACATAATTCCGGGTGATCCCATGGTGCAGTTATCGGTCTGTGGGTAAGATGGACAAAAATAAGTGGCATCGGCTTGGTTGGGTGTGTCTGAAACATTATCCGAGCCGGAGCAAGAGCCGCCATCATCACCCCAGATGTGAGTCAGGTTAAACCAATGGCTCACCTCATGAGTTGTGGTTCTTCCGAGGTTAAAAGGAGCAGAAGCGCCTGTCTTGCCGAAATACTGAAAACCAATGACAATACCGTCATACTGTGCAGGTGCACCGGGAAGATAAGCAAAACCAAGAGTTCCCCCCCCTATTTCGCAAACCCAGATATTCATGTAATAATTCCGGTTCCAGATATCCAGTCCGCCCTGCGAATACTGGTAATATGCGTTTGTAGATCCGATATTTGATTGAGTCACCTGTCTTCTTTCAATCCCTGTTGTGGTGTTGCCGCTTGGGTCCTCCGTAGCAAGACAAAATTCAATTTCGCAGTCGGCAGCGGTCGTCTGCCATGCAGAAGGGGTCTGGGAAGCATCGGAATTTAACCTGCGGTAATCCTCGTTCAGGACATCAATCTGTTCCTGTATCCTTGCATCCGAAAGGTTACCTCCTGATGTGCGCCACAACACATGGATAACAGTGGGTATGGTTACCACAACATTTTGTTTCATACTCCCGAAATCAGGATTTTTTGCTATCCATTCTTCGGTTTGTTTTTCAATCAGCGCCCTGCGCTTGTCGTAATCCGGATCATTCTTCCGGAGTTCTTCAATTTTTTGTGGAGTTCCGCAACGGATTACTTTTGTATTATCCGTGTTAGATAATTTAACGGCAGACCTCTGACCGAAAACGAGCACGGTCAAACAGGTCAATAACCCGGTAATCAGGCAATGATTGATTTTCATAATAATGAAATTAAATTATTGAATCATGACTGAATTTATCGCAACGAATTAAAGTTGGAAAATCGCGACAGGTTTTTTGTAAAAGCAAAGGTAAAAAAATAATATGTCACTATTCATTATTACTTCATCAGGAAAATTTTCTGCGTTACGGTTTTTTCTTCTGATATGATCTTAACCAGGTATGAACCTGAAGGAAATGGCGATAAATCAAAATCAAATTTTCTTTCTGCAGCGTTTAAAAAGTCTGCCGCCATAATTTCTTTTCCGGGAAGATTAAAAAATTTTATGCTGAAATTTTTCCAATCCGTCAGAAGTGTCACCATCCCGTTTGAAGGATTCGGGAATACGAATACATATCCGGGTACAGCAGAAATTTTTTGGATTCCCTGCGGGTTACAGAATTCCGGCCATACGGCTAAAGCCACATTGATTCCCCAATTAACAGAACTGTTACTGAATGGATACCATGTGTCATCGCTGAATAACGACCATGCTGTACCGGGAACCGTATTCCCGTCTTCAGTGGTCAGGCAACCTACAGTATCCCCCGGTGAATAAACCACCTCATATCCTAAATAAAACGGGTTGTTCATAATTGCCGGAGTGGTAAAAGAAATAACCGTTACCGCCTGGCTGTCTACATCCGCTGCAAAAGAACTAATCGGCACATTTTGCGATAACAGAATCGTGCCTGGTGAACCGCCAGTGCCGTTGTTGCTCCATGCTTTTACGGTAATACTGCGGTTTGTATCGGCATAGGCCGCTTTGCCAAATAAAAATATTGCGCTGGTGAGATTATATCCATTTGGAAAAACCGAAATAAAATCAGCAAATCCTTTATCGCCCCAGTTGTTCTGCCCGGTTACAAAACCCCATTGATCTGAAGCGTAAAGAGTCAGGTTATCGCTGATTTTGATATTTGTGGCAGTATCGCAGGTAGCGTTCCATCCCTGCACTTCAATGTAGGAGATTTTGGTTGTAGCGGAACATGTTCCGAAAGAGTTTGTGGCGGTAAGAGTGACATCATACAGTCCGGTCGTATTGTAAACAATTTCCGGATTTTGCAGCGCAGAGGTATCCGGTGTCCCACCTTGGAATGTCCATGACCATGATGCAGGACTATTTGTAGAAAGGTCGGTAAATTGGACGGTATCCCCGGTAAATACCGATGTCGGAAGGGCGCTGAAATTGCATACGGGGGGAGCGTTCTGATTAACCGGAACGCAACCCTGCGAAGATTGTAAACCGGGCCGCGATCCGTTGATAGCGGACCACATTTTTGTTTTCTGGCCGTTAGTGAACATGTTCATACAATCGTCATCAGTATAATCCTCATAGTTCATAAATATGACTCCGGGCGAAGTAGCAGTACAGGCATCAGTGCGGGGAAAGGCCGGGCATCCGTAGTTGGCATCTGCCTGGTTTGGAGTATCGCTTACATTATCCGAACCTGAGCATGAACCGCCATCATCACCCCAGGTATGGTAGAGGCCCAGCCAGTGCCCTACTTCGTGGGTCGTTGTCCTGCCGAGGTTAAAGGGGGCGCTGGCACCCGTTTTTCCGAAGTAACGGTAGTCAATGACAATACCGTCCCTGTTGGCTGGCGCTAAACTGGGTGGAATGCCGTTGGTATATCCGAGTGTACCCCCCCCTATCTCGCACACCCATATATTGAGATAGTAGTTCCGGTCCCATACATTCAGCCCTCCGGATGAATACTGGTAATAACTGCTGGTTGAACCAATATTGCTCGTGGTAACCTGCCTTCTCTCAATCCCGGTTGTGGAAAGATCATTTGGATCCCGGACCGCAAGGCAAAAATCGACTTCTATGTCGGCTGCAATGGATTTCCAGGGTGCCGGGGTATTCCCGGTATCTGAATTTGTCCTCCGGTAGTCGGCATTCAACACATCAATCTGTTCCTGTATTCGGGTATCGGAAAGATTTTGCGAAGCCGTTCTCCATAAAACATGAACTACTACCGGAATGGTTACAACTATTTTATTTTTCTTCCCCTGTGGATTATTCTTTATCCATTCATTCATCCTTTTTTCGAAAAAATCTTTCTTTTTATCGAAATCAGGATCTTCATGCCTCATCTCTTCAAGTTTCTGCATTGTTCCGCACCTGATAATGGGTTCGCTGTTTCCCCCCCGCATTATTACGGGTTGATTCCTTGCCGGTAAATAACCTATACCAGCCATAATAAATATTGCCAATGTAATTTTGTTAACCATAAACGGAAATTTTAAATAAAACCCCACAAAGGTAAGGTAAAAAAATTAAAACCGCAAGAAAGAAGATAGTATGTCTTTTCTGAAACCTGTGATGGTATTGTAATAATATCAACTAAGCGGTATTTCCGGATTTAGATTCATCCCCAAGGGATAAAGAGGTCACCTCAATCATATTTTTCACATAGGTAAATGCAAGTTCCTTGAGGAATTCTTTATTAATTTCATCCACATCTTTTTTATTTTCTTCAGGAAGAATAACCTCGTGAATACCGGCACGTTTAGCAGCGAGTATTTTTTCCTTGATGCCGCCAACAGGTAATATTTTACCCCTCAGGGTTATTTCACCGGTCATGGCGAGGTAGGGTTTCACTTTTCTTCTTGTGAAAGCGGACGCAAGAGCCGTATACATAGTAATACCGGCCGATGGTCCGTCTTTGGGAGTAGCGCCTTCCGGAATGTGTATATGGATATTCCAGTTCTCGAAGTCCTTTGGTTTAAGGGCAAGGTCTTTTGCATGCGCTTTAAGGTATTGCAGTGCGAGCGTGGCTGACTCTTTCATTATCTCTCCCATACTTCCGGTAAGGGTAAGTTTGCCTTTACCGCGGCTTAAACTTACTTCAACAAAGAGGATATCGCCTCCGGCCGGTGTCCATGCAAGCCCGGGAACCACACCGGGCATATCGGTAACCTGGAATCTTTCGTGACTATGCGGTACCCTGAGAATGGATATAAGATTGTCCTTTTGCACAGGAAGGATAAATTCTTCTTTACCTGCTTTTTTCCGTGCAACATACCGGATCACTTTTGCGAGGTTTTTTTCAAGACCCCTGACTCCCGATTCAAAGGTGTAATCGTTGATAATGTAAACCAACGCTTCGTCAGTGATGAGTTGTGTTGATTTTTTTAAACCATGGTCGCGCAGAAGGCGGGGCAGAAGGTGTCGTTTGGCGATTTCAACTTTTTCTTCAACAACATAACCCGAAATATCTATTACTTCCATGCGGTCTCGAAGTGCTGGAATTACGGTAGTCAGTGTATTTGCCGTTGCAATGAACATAACTTTTGAGAGATCATAATCAATGTCAAGGTAATTGTCATGAAATGCATTGTTCTGTTCAGGATCCAGAACTTCAAGCAGCGCTGCAGAAGGATCCCCATGGTAATCGGCTCCCACTTTGTCAATTTCATCAAGCACAAATACCGGGTTGGATGATTTTGCCTTTTTTAACCCCTGGATAATCCTGCCGGGCATGGCACCGATATATGTTTTCCTGTGACCCCTGATCTCGGCCTCGTCATGGAGACCGCCCAGCGAGACGCGGATATATTTTCTGCCCAGGGATCTTGCTATAGATTGTCCAAGCGATGTCTTACCGGTTCCGGGAGGTCCCACAAAGCAAAGGATGGGCGATTTCATGTCGCCTTTAAGTTTCAGCACAGCGAGATGTTCCAGTATCCGTTCTTTAACTTTTTCAAGGCCATAGTGGTCTTTGTTCAATATTTTTTCGGCTCTTTTCAGATCAAAAACATCATCTGTGAATTCATTCCAAGGAAGTTCAACCAGAATATCCACATAGTTCATCTGGAGACCGTACTCAGCGGCATTGGGATGTATCCTGCGCAATTTGGAAATTTCTTTTTCAACCGTCTTTGCTACCTGTTCGTTCCATTTTTTCTTTTTTGCTTTTTCTTCAAGTTCCTTCAGGTCATGTTCTGCCGGACTCACACCGAGTTCATCCTGTATCTGTTTCATTTGCTGCTGCAGGATATATTCCCGTTGCTGCTTATCAATATCGCTCTTCACTTTTGTCTGTATCTGGGTTCTCAGTTCCAGTGACTGCAATTCGCGCGTGAGAAATTTTAATGCAAGAACTGCCCGCTCCTTAATATCCACTGCTTCAAGCATCTGCTGCTTTTCATTGACCTCGGCATTCATATTGTTGCAGATGAAGTTGACCAGGAAAGTAGTATTCTCGATATTTTTAATGGCGAACCCCGCTTCGTTCGGTATGTTGGGAGACAATTTAATAATTTGCAGTGAAAGATCTTTCAGCGAGTCAAGCAATGCTTTCATTTCGGGAACTTTATCATCGGCAGGCACTTCTTCAAGAGTAGTAAAGGTCGCTTTGAAAAATGGTTCGCTCTGGATTATTTCCTTTATCTGGAATCTCTTTTTTCCCTGGATGATTGCCGTAGTGGTTCCATCAGGCATCTGAAGCACGCGTAAAATATGCGCTACCGTACCAAGGGTGTAAATGTCCTGCTGTACAGGATCTTCCGTATTTACATTTTTCTGCGCAAGTACACCGATGGTTTTGGATTTTTCGTAGACATCCTGTATCAAACTGATAGATTTTTTTCTTCCCACCGTAATGGGTATCACAACACCCGGAAATAAAACGGTATTACGAAGCGGAAGAATAGGAAGGTCATCGGGCAGCGGAGTATCCTGCTTGCCGTTCCCATCATGCTCCTCAATAAGTGGAATGATCTCGGCACGTTCGTCAATTTCTCCTGAAAAGATGAATTCGCTTTCCTGGTTGAACATATTAGAATTTAGGGATTTAGGATTTTAGGATTTTAGGATTTAGGATTTGAAAAATGTTAACTTTTTTAAGCGGACTCAATATTCATGCCATCTAAGGAAAACCTGACGATTAGTCAGAATTATTATTTTTTGTCTACTGTTCACCCCCGTAATAAATCTCCCGCAGATTACGCAGATAAGCGCAGAAAAAAATATTTAAAAAACATCATAACTGAATAGTAACCTTTTTTACATGATTACCTGAAATTTGACCTGTATTGCTTCGTAATTTCAAAAACCCTTATCAGAATTTCTTTTTCAGTATCATCAAATCCTTTATCTCTTCTTTTATATACTTCCTGCGCAACTTCAAACGCTTTGTCAGGTTCATATACCTGGAACCCATGAGCGCCTCCCCAAGAGAAATCGGGGATGAATTTGCGCGGGAAACCGCTGCCGAAAATATTTGCGCATACACCGACCACTGTTCCCGTGTTGAACATCGTATTTATTCCGCATTTGGAATGATCTCCCATGAAAAGACCGCAAAACTGCAGTCCGCTCGGCAGGAATTTATTCTCACCGTAATTCCAGACCTCAACATCAGCATACGTGTTTTTTAAGTTGGAAGTATTGGTGTCTGCGCCAATATTGCACCATTCGCCAATGACCGAGTTTCCCATGAAACCGTCATGCGCTTTATTGGAATAACCGGAAATAACGCTGTTGTTAATTTCACCGCCTGCTTTTGAAAAGGGACCTATGGTGGTTGGTCCGTAAATTTTGGATGAAAGTTTCAGAACGGCATGGTTGCATAGGGCAAAAGGACCGCGAATAATGCTTCCTTCCATCACTTCGCTGTTTTTGCCCAGGTAAACCGGGCCGGTTTGACTATTCAGAGCCGCGCACTGAATTTTTACGCCTTCTTCTATGAAAATGTCTTTACCCAAAAGGCAATTTATTCTGCCTGCTTTTTTTGATTTCCGCCCTTGAGTAATCAATTTATAATCGCTGATGATGGTTTCTCCGTTCTTATGAAAAATATCATAAGGGAATTTCATCTGAAGTATGTTTTTGGTTTTACTTAAAACAGATGAAAATTTATCCATTGTTTCAAAAATCATAGTTTCCTTGTCAGCGCTGCTGCCTGAAAGGATGCGGTTAACTTCTTCGCCTGATATTACTGCACCAATAAGAACATTATTATAAATAAGTTTTTCTCCCTTCCTGAGTTTTGAAATTTCTTTCACGAGAATATCATCCGGGCAGATAGAACCGTTAATGAGGATATTTTTTTCCCGGATAATGGCAGGAAATTTTTTCTGAAGATAATTTTCCGTAAGAAATGAGGTCTTTTGGTTAAGAAATTTTTCCCATTTTTCACGGATGGTCAATATGCCGAAACGGATTTCCGCAACCGGCCGTGTAAAGGTAAAGGGGAGGAGGGTAGTGCGGTTTTGATCGAATAGGAGGAAACTCATTTAATATAAATTATTTTTCATGTGCTAAAAAGAGAGCAGATGATACCAATGCATCCGACAACCTGAATCCGTTATTATTCAATGTTGCCAGTAAAGGTCGGATGAGAGTAATATATCCAATCAGGCAACTTGTGTCAACGACTGTGTTTCCTTGCATTTTCAAAATCCGTTTTCAAATCGGATGAGGAATAATTGAAGTAGGGCATCATAAATTTATCAAGAATCTCAGCAAAAGTTCTTATTGAAATTCCGGCAATTTTTGCTGCCTGTCCTAGCGAAAGTTTACCTGCTTCGTAAAGTTTTGCCGCTAAAAACATTTTTACTTCATAACCCGGCATATCAACGGAATCCGGAAGTGATAGTTGAATTGTTTTCATATATCAATTTTTTGCAGGGTATTGATTACCCCGGTAATGCAGAATTAAAAAATAACTCATTCTTTTCCGGGTTTTCCAGTTTTATTTTTCCAAAAATAGTTATTTTATTGTTGCAATGACATTGCAATATCCTCAACTAGATCATCTCCGTCCTCCACCCCGACACTGAGTCGTATCAGCGAATCGGAAATTCCGGTTTTCATGCGCACTTCTTTCGGAATAGAAGCGTGCGTCATTGAAGCAGGATGGCTTATTAGCGATTCAACCCCCCCCAGCGATTCGGCAAGGGAAAAAACTTTTGTCCTGGTAACTACATTGTAAGCATCCTCAAGTTTATCGCCCTTCAATGTGAACGACATCATGCCTCCGAAACCGCTCATCTGTTTTTTTGCAATCGCATGATTGGTATGATCAGGAAAACCAGGCCAGAATACTTTATCAACGTTGGGATGTTTCCTTAGAAAATAAGCTATTTTTTTTCCGTTTTCGCAGTGCTTCTCCATCCGCAGATGAAGCGTTTTAATGCCGCGCAAAACAAGATAACTGTCCATCGGTCCGGGCGTGGCTCCGCATGAGTTCTGGATAAAAGCGAGTTTTTCGCGCAAATCATCATTATTAATGCACAGCGCACCCATTACTACATCTGAATGTCCACCGAGATATTTTGTAACTGAGTGAGCGACAATATCGGCTCCGAAATCAGCGGGATTCTGCAGATATGGTGATGCAAAAGTGTTATCAACAGCAAGGATAAGGTTATTTTTTTTTGCAATTTTTGAACAGACAGTGAGATCAATAATGTTCATCATCGGGTTAGTGGGCGTTTCAACCCAAAGGAGTTTTGTGTTTTTTGTCAGGAATTTTGTGATGTTGCGCGCATCCACCATGTCAACAAAGTGAAATTTGATGCCATAATTGGAAAACACCCGCACGAACATCCTGTAAGAACCGCCATAAAGGTCGTGTGTGGCGATTACCTCATCACCGGGTTTAAGGAGTTTTATTACGGTATCGGCAGCGCCCATGCCGCTGGAAAAACAAAGGCAGTATTTGGTTTTTTCAAGCGAGGCAATGCATTTTTCCAGTGCTGTCCGCGTAGGATTTTTGCCGCGCGCATAAACATATCCTTTGTGTTTACCTGGCGCTTCCTGAACATAGGTTGAGGTCTGAAAAATAGGAGTCATGATCGCACCGGTTGAAGGATCGGGTTCCTGGCCGGCATGTATCGCTTTTGTACCGAATTTCATTGGGGATGTTATTCTATCGGTAACAAAGGTAAGAAATTGAAGTGTTTCGGATTGGAATGGGAAAATTACCTTTGCAAGATTAATTACCAATTACCCTATCCCTTATTCCTTGAATTTTCCTATACCGCCATGAAAGTCATTTATTACTGGTTACTCTCCGGTTTAATCCTCGTCTTTGCCATGGTCGTTGTGGGCGGCATCACCCGCCTTACCCACTCCGGATTATCCATAACTGAATGGGATGTGATAATGGGTGCGATACCCCCCCTCAGCGAAAATGAATGGGCTGAATTGTTTGAAAAATACCAGCAGTCACCGGAATACGAAAAAGTAAATTTCAGTTTTACCCTTCCTGATTTTAAAGAAATCTTCTGGTGGGAATATGTTCACCGGCTTCTCGGGCGCATCATCGGAATTGTTTTTATCATTCCTTTTATATGGTTTATTGGTACAAAAAAACTTTCCGGAAGATTATTATGGCAGGTAATAGGCATTTTTCTGCTTGGCGCCTTCCAGGGATTGCTCGGCTGGCTGATGGTGGAAAGCGGGCTTGTTGACATTCCCCGTGTGAGCCATTACCGCCTTGCCGCTCACCTGGTAACGGCTATGGCTACTATGGGGTATATACTTTGGGTGGCAATGGAAGTTTCAAGTTCCAAGTCCCAAGTTCCAAGTCCCAAGTCCCAAATCCCAAGTCCCAAGTTCCAAGTCCCGAAATACATTACTTCACATCTATTATATATCAAACGATTGACGTTTTTCCTTTTTTGCATTACCATACTTCAAATTATTTACGGTGTTTTTGTTGCTGGACTCCGGGCAGGACTGATATATAATACTTTTCCGATGATGGGTGATGAATGGATATCTTCATGGGTTATTGAAGGATTCCGCCATCGCGGATTTGTGAGTTTGTTTGAAAACCTGGCAACCGTGCAGTTTATTCACAGGTGGTTGGCATTTGTGGTTTTCTTTCTTGTGGCGTGGCAGTTTTTATTATCCGTTAAAATTCCTCCGCTGAAAAAAGGCGCACTGTTCCTGCTGATTGCCGTATCGCTTCAACTCCTGCTTGGAGTTCTTGCGCTTCTTTTTGCCGTTCCGTTATGGATTGGCGTTGCGCATCAGGCGGTGGCGATGCTGATTTTTTGCAGTATTATTTATCATTTTTTTATACTGTACCAAATTTTACAGGATAAATGATAAGGAAATTTTAGAATTCATCAATGCTGATCGCTGAACATTAACCACAAACCGGCATATCTCGTGGTTTTTCTAACCTGGTACTTTTTTTTCCTACCTTGCACTCCCGTTCATCTTGGGTGTATCCCAAAACTCATATTTATCGTCCTAAAGGGGGGTAAGTAGTGTAGTTCACTATCTGGTGGTATTCTCCAAACGGGTGGGGGATGTGAGTTTTGTGGTACACCCTTCAACCTTCTTACCTTGTTTTGCGTCTGATTAAAGAACAACTAACTCCATGATTTACCCCATGCGCTTTTTTGCCCTTTTGTTATTATTTTTCTCTTTTGCCGGAACCACTTCCGCCTTAACCATTACTTCCGTCTCCAGCGGCAACTGGAACACCAGTTCCACGTGGGATTGCAATTGTATCCCCGGTTCTGCCGATGATGTAATAGTCGGCCATTCAGTAGGTATATCCAATACCGCAACTGCCGGCTCAATGACCATTAATTCAGTTGCCTCACTCAATGTCGGTAATGCATTTATGGTGAATGGCTCTGTGACCATCAATGGCACCCTGACCATTACCTCAACTACCGGTTCCAAAAATTTCGGTGACATTCTTATCAACTCAATCGGCACATGGAACAATTCATCCAACGCAAATGTTACCGTTAACGGTAATCTGACCAATAATGGCTCTTTTACCAGCGGAACCGGCACTTGCACTTTTACGGGGTCTGGGAAATTCTTTGACGGGAGTTCATCAATTACAATCCAAATGGCTCAGATCAACGGGAGTTATACAAACAATAATAATTTATTGATCACTTTCAGTTTATCAGGCAACGGATCACTTACGCAGTCAACAAATACACTACTTCAACTCGGGGGCACTGTCACCATTTCAACCCTTACGGCATCTGCGTCAGGTAATACTGTTATTTATAACGCCAATGGTTCCCAGACAATCTTCTGCACCACATATTACAATCTTACATTGACGGGCAGCGGTACGAAAACATTTTCGTGCAACACTTTCATAAACGGGCAACTTACAAATAACAGCAGTACAACGCTTGATGCAACTACTTTTACAATTACCCTTAGCGGAAATTTTATCAATGACGGGAATTTTTTCCCGAGTTCCAGCACTTTTTTTCTTGCCGGCAGCGCGGTACAATCTCTTTCAGGATTTTCAACCATTACATTTAATAATCTTACCATAAACAATGTCTCTTCAACCGGAATCACGCTGAATCAGGATGTTACTGTCATGGGAACATTGATGCTGAATGACGGAATTATTTATTCAAGCAGCGCAAACCTTCTTATCCTGAGCGCGGGTTCAACCGTGTCCCCTCAGGGCGGAACACAGACAAGTTTTGTGGATGGGCCCGTCAGGAAAACCGGCAGCACCGCTTTTGTATTTCCCACCGGAGATAATGGCCGTTGGCGCAGAATAGCCATGTCCGCGCTTGCTTCAGCAACCGACCAGTTTGATGCCGAATATTTTTTTCAGGGTTATGGCAATTACAACCTTGAGACGGATCCTTCCCCGTCAGAACAATTAACCGATGTGAGCCAGGGTGAGTACTGGACACTCGACCGCACCGCAGGAACAGCAACCCCGCAAATAACTTTGGCATGGGAAGATGCTTCCGCCAGCGGCATTGATGATTGCGGTGATCTGAGAATAGCGCGTTTCAATAGTGTCTCTTCCTGGTGGGAAAATAATAATGATAATGTAATTACTAACGGCTCCTGCACCGGAACTAATCCCGGAACAATCACTACCGGCTCCGCGGTCTTTACTTTCAGCCCTTTTACTTTCGGATCAAAAAATGCACTGGTAAATCCTCTTTTTGTCTTCGCATGCACGCCTGCAACTTTTTGGGTTACCGACACCACCGACAGCGGTGCCGGCTCCCTGCGCCAGGCGATTACAGATGCCAATGCAAATTGCGGCCACGATACCATTAAATTCAATCTTGGTATGGCAAGCGCCTACAAAATCGCAGTCCTGACACCACTCCCCCCCCTTACGGATACTTCTGGCGTAACCATTGACGGATGGAGCAACATGAATAATTCCGGAATACCGAATACTGTTTCTATTTTCAATACTTCAGCCGGTAATCCGCTCAATCCGGTCTATAAAATTATTCTTACGAATTCCGGCAGTGTTCCCGTTGGACTGCAACTGGCAAGCGATAATAATGTAATCCAGGGGATGGTGCTGCAGGATTTTGGTGACGGAACGGTATCCAACAATGATATTGCGATTATTGTCACCGGCAACAATAATAAAATCCTCGGCTGTTTTATCGGAATGGCTCCGGATGGAATCACAAAGGGTACACGCACATGGGCAGGCATCGAAATAAGCGGGCAGAATAATATCATTGGTGACGGTACTGCTGCAGGAACCAACCTGATTTCCGGAATGAACAATGGTGGTTATGGCATATCCATAACAGGATCAAATGCTGCCACAAATTCCGTCATGGGGAATATTATCGGCTTGCAAAAGAATGGCGTTTCAATGGTATTTGCTTCACAGACATCTGGAATTTATATTTCGGGGGGGGCATCCGGAAACAAAATCGGGGACATTTCAGGGGAAGGCAATGTAATTTCAGGAAACGCAGGTTATGGAATTGAGATTTCCAATTCGGAAAACAATAAAATTATCGGCAACATTATCGGACCCCAGTCCAACGGCACTTTCGTTGTTGCTTCCAATACGCAACTGATAGGAGTCAGGGTAGTTGATGCAGGCGGTAATATTATCGGTGGCGCTACATCATTGGAAAGGAACATAATTTCAGCGAATGGAACTTCGGGTATTGCCATAACCGGTATGAATGCAACGCTCAATGAAATTATTGGAAATTATATCGGCACTTCTGCCAGCGGCTCATCAATTATCTCATCCGGTTCCCAGGATTATGGAGTACAGATTGCTTCGGGCGCATCTTCAAATATCATTGGCGGAACCGGTCTTGGTGAAGGCAACCTGATTTCAGGGAATACGAATTACGGTATTTATTTCAGCAGTTCCGGTACAGGAGGCAATACCGTACTCGGCAACATAATAGGACCCCAGGCAAATGGCACTTCCTATTTAACAGGGAATCTGCAAAGTTACGGCATTTATATTTTCCAGTCGCCTGCCAATATCATTGGCGGAACCACAACGGCTGAACGGAATGTTATTTCGGCAAATGAAATTGGCGGGCTCTATTTATTCGGTGCATCAACAACCGGAAATTATGTCAAAGGAAATTATATAGGTATTGACAGGAATGGAACTTCATTCATTACATCATCCACACAGGATTATGGAATGTTCATCGGTTCATCTGCGGTCTCAAACATCATTGGCGGAAGCAATGCGGGCGAAGGCAACCTGATTTCAGGTAATTCCAATTATGGCATTTATATAGCCCCCGCTTCTACCGTTGGAAATACGGTCAAAGGAAATATTATCGGACCTCAATTTAACGGTTCATCTTTTATAAACGGGAATCTCCAGAACTACGGTGTTTTTATCGACCTTTCCGGGGGTAACATCATTGGCGGAAATAATGCTGGTGAGCGAAATATCATTTCCGGGAATCAAACTGCCGGTGTGATGATTTCTTCTTCCGATTCAAATTCAATTAAGGGTAATTATATAGGAATTGACAGTTCCGGAACAACCTTTATCGCTTCAAGCAGTCAGGACTATGGTGTATCTATTACCGGAAGTTCATCGGGAAATTTAATTGGCGGTGCAAATGCCGGAGACGGAAATGTGATCAGCGGAAACACATCTTCCGGGATACTTACAACCTCATTTTCCCTTGGAGGGAATACAGTTAAAGGGAATATTATTGGTCCGCAGGCAGATGGAGCGACATATCTCGTTTCCAATACGCAATCCATCGGTATTGCTATTAATAATTCTGCAAATAACATTATCGGGAATAATTCAACCGCAGAAAGAAATATTATTTCTGCAAACACTATTTATGGAATTTATATTTCCGGTTCCGGGTCTTTCGGAAATTTTATCAGGGGAAATTATATCGGTCCGGATATTTCTGGTACACTGATTATTTCCGGATCCAACCAGGATTACGGGATACAGATTACTTCAGGTTCGGAACTCAATACCATCGGTGGAGATGCTTTTGCAGGGTATGGCAATCTTATATCAGGTAATACAAACAACGGGATTTTTATTAATTCTACTGTAACAAACGGAAATATTATCTGGGGAAATATTATTGGTCCGCAAATGGACGGCAATACATTTCTGGCATCCAACACGCAGGTAGCGGGAATTGCCCTGTACGGTTCGGCCGGTAATATTATCGGGGGAAATTCCGATACGACACGAAATATTATTTCCGGCAATTTTAATTACGGCATTTATATACAGGATACAACGGCAACCGGAAATATTATTACGGGGAATTATATCGGACCCGGGAAAAACAGCGCTTCCATTGCTTCCAGCAGTCAGAATCGCGGTGTTTATATCCTCTCATCTGCTTCGTCTGATTTTATTGGAGGAAGCGGTCCGGGCGAAGGAAATATTATTGCCTATAATACCGCAAATGGCGTTGAGATTTTTTCAGCAGGTTCTATCAATAACCTCATATCACGCAATTCCATTTACAGTAATCCCACAACCGCCATTAAACTTAACTATGGCGCCAGTCAGGGCAATAACGGTAAACCCGTGCCGGTTGTCTCTGGTGCAAATACCGCATTGGTAACCGGTACTTCTGAACCGGGTGATGTGGTTGAAATTTTTAAAAACACATCCGGTAATTGCCAGGATGCTGTTACCTATCTCGGTACTGTTGTTACGGACACTGCGGGCAGGTGGGCTTTTCCGGTAACGCTTACCACAAGCGAATATGTCCTTGCCACGGCAACCGATACAGCAAACAATACATCCGAATTTTCCGCCTGCCGCGTTGCTGTTTCCTGCTCAGGGTTTGCAGCGACAATTGTTAAAACAGATGTTTCCTGCGGTGGCTCCATTGACGGCTCCGCAACAGTTTTTATTGCCGGAGGTACAATTCCATATTCTTATGCATGGAGCAATGGCGAAACGCTTTCAACAATAACCGGACTATCAGCCGGGTCGTATACTGTAACCGTTTCCGATTTGAATGCCTGCGGTGATACGCTCACTGTTACCATTACAGAACCGCTGGCAATTTCCATCACTGAATCTGAAAATGACATCTCATGTAATGGCGCGATGGACGGTTCCATAAATATTACCGTTTCCGGAGGCGCTCCATCCTATTCTTTTCAATGGTCAAATCTTGAAACAACAGAGGATATTACGGGCCTTTCAGCGGGAATCTATACGGTTACCGTAACCGACCTGTCCGGATGCACGGCTGATTCATCTTTTACTCTCACCCAGCCAGCACAATTATCCGCTTCAACCGTAGTCCTGCCGGTAAGTTGCTATGGCGACAGCACCGGTTCAATTGACATGACGGTAACCGGTGGCACCCCCCCCTATGTATATTCTTGGAGCAGCGGTGATTCTACCGAAGACCTCTCAAACCTTGCAGCCGGAACATATCTGGTGACCATAACCGATTCCAATAATTGTATTCTGGCAACCGGAACAATTATCACCCAACCGTCTGTCCTGTCAGTAATAACTACCTCAACTTTTAATTACGATACCTGCAACGGTACAGTGTTCGCAAACGTCACCGGTGGCGCTCTCCCCTATAATTATCTTTGGGATGACACTTCCGGTGCAACAACTGATACAGTTACCGGTCTTTGCGGTGGCGCTTACCATGTGACGGTAACTGATAATAACGGATGCACCGCCACAGATTCGGCAACGGTAATTACGGCAATGGTCAGTTTTACCATTGATACATCGGGCGGCTGCCCTCCGGTTACAGTGAATTTCACCAATACAAGTAATCTTGGAGTATCTGGAGTAGCATACCTCTGGTACTTCGGTACCGATGGTCCTTATTTTGTCTATGATACTTCCTATACATTTAATTCCGGGGGAATTTTTCCGGTTTATCTTTTCGCTATTGATACGGATTTGAACGTTCTCGGAAACGATTCTATGAATCTCGCTTTTTCCGGCTCATCGGGATTTTTTGTGATGACCGATGATACTGTCTGCCCCGGTGATAATATAATATTTGTTGATGATGTAAATAGTTCCCCCTATTATGACTGGAATTTCGGGGACGGGTTTTACCAGAACGGACCGAATAATCTTGTTATCCATTCATGGTATTCACCCGGAACTTATTACGTTTCTCTTGCCGTTAATACGGTATGCGGTGCCGATACGATTAACCAACCTGTTGTTGTCTCCAATATTTCAGCATTAGCCGGTCCGATACAGGCGGGTCCGCAACCCGTTTGCCCGGGTGATCAACTGCAAATCGCCTCTTTTGGCTCGGCAGGGAATTTTACATGGGATTTCGGTGACGGAACGGTTGGATATTCCGGTCTTCCCTATACGGTTCATACGTACGACAGCGCTGGATCATATATAATTTCCATGACCGTAACCAACGGTTGCAATTTTGTTTTCAGCGCAGCAGATACTTTCATCGTCTCAGGCGGTCTGCCGGTAACCGGGAATTTTGAAATTACCGCCAACCCCGATCCGGTTTGCCCTGGCGACCTGGTGAAATTCAAATTCGAGGAAGGTGAAAATTTTTCGGGTTACCAATGGGATTTCGGTGACGGAAATACATTTTCCGGATATTCAACTGTTTTTCATTCCTATTCTTCAACCGGAAATTATAATATCTCCGTAACCGTCACCAACGGTTGCGGCTCATCAACACTCATAACTACGACCGTTTCGGTGCAGAACGGTGTAACGGCAGAAGCAGGTGAATACTCTTACGGTGTCATTCCCTCGGCAGCATGCCCAAACGACTCAATTATTTTCTATATTGACGGGCTGACAGAGGGGGGGTATGTATGGAATTTCGGTGACGGAAACAGCGACTCGGTTTTCACTCCTTTTGACAGTTCGGCAATAATTGCGCATGCTTATTCCGCAACGGGTACCTATCAGGCGACTATAACCATCACTAACGGCTGCGGCAGCAGTGTAACCGATACGATTGCGGTCTGGGTGAGCGATTCTTTTTCTGTGATTCCTTCCTGGTGGGGTGAAGGTTTTACATGGGAGGGTCGTAATGAAGGTCCTTTATCCGTCTGTCAGCCGGTGGATTTTTTTGCATTTGGCGGCTCTCTTTTTACATGGGATTTTGGCGATGGCGACACGCTTTCAACTTTTTCTCTTGGCGTAAGCCATACCTATAATTCTGCCGGATTTTATACGGTAACATTAGATGTACAGAACTCCTGCGGCAACAGCCGGCAATACAGTAATTTGATCCGGATTACCGGCTCATGCACCCCGCCTTCAGTTTCGTTTACTGCTGCCAACCCATCCTGTTCCGGCAGCAATGACGGATGGATAGAAGCGACTGCAGCCGGTGGCACCCCCCCTTATACTTTTCAATGGAGTACGGGTGAAATCACTACCGATACTTTGCTTTCCCTGGTTGACAGTTTGGCTGGAGGAACTTATTACCTGACGCTGACCGATGCAATCAATGCCCAGGCAACCGACACCATTATACTGACACCTCCTTCCTCCCTGTCTATGGTTTTTGCCTTCACCGATGTCACCTGCAACGATACATGTGACGGAACTGCCGCATTATCGGTTTCCGGTGGCACCCCCCCCTATACTTTTTCCTGGAGTAATGGCGCCAACTCGCCATCCCTTTCCTCCCTCTGTATCGGTATTTATCCCGTGACCGTTACTGACTCACTTTCCTGTATTGCAACCGATAGCGCTGCCATTGGCGGTATTCCCGGCTTTTTTGCCGACTTGGCCGGAAATCCCGATACCAACTGGATAAGCCCGGCAACGGTAAGAGACGGTTTGTGCTGTACAGCCGGAGCCCCGGACCGCTGCGTTCATTTTATTGTCAATACCGACTCGCTGGCCGACCGTATATATATCAATATAAATTCCGGTGCAGTTCCTCCCGGTTCAAATTATTATATTGACAATTGCGACCCGGCTTCTACCACATTGCTCGGTGATACCCTTTGTCTTACTGCAAGCGGCCAGCACAATATCACTTTTTGCAAACCTGGCACCAATGTCAATGATTATATAATCGGAACCAGGAAAAGGCCTTCAGTTAATGCGGGTAGTGATATTATGGTATGCCCGGAAACTGATTCCATACCGCTCAATTCATCCGGCTCAGGAGCGGTTTCATATTTATGGACATCTTCAGGTAGCGGCTCTTTTTATCCTAACGCTTCTGCGATCAATCCGGTTTATATTCCCTCTGCAACGGATAGTGCATCCGGGGGGCTGGTGGAATTGGTTTTCTGGGGCGTGGGAACCTGCACCAATGTTCGGGATACAGTACTTATTCAATTTGTACAACCGATATCATTGTCTGTTACTTCAACGCCAGAATGTGAACCCAATACCGGTGTCGCGTCAGTATCTGCGACCGGTGGCGCTCCCCCCTATGCCTTCCTGTGGAGCAATGGCGACACTGATTCATGGGCAGCGGCACTTACCAGCGGCACCTATACTGTTACTGTGACTGATGCTGCGGGATGCGGTAACTCGGTTACCGCTTCTGTCGGATCAGGTGTAGCATTTACCGCAGCCATTAGCGCTTTGATAAATCCTTTCTGCAATGGCGGTTCTGACGGGACTGCAACGGCAATCGGTTCAAACATGCCATCGCAGTCATTTTCTGTTGCACCTAACGCAGCTATTCCGGATACCGGGTGCAGTTCATTCAACGGTGTCAACAGTATGATTAATGTAAGCGGTTATTCTGTTGCCGTCAACAGTTCCGGAATTAAAGCCACTCTGAACATCATCCACACTTTTGACAGCGACCTTCAAATATTCCTGACTGCACCCAATGGCAATACATTGATGCTCTCAACAGGAAATGGCGGAAATGACAGTAATTATATCAATACTGTTTTTACTGATGGCGCCCTGATTAGCATCACCATGGGATCTCCTCCATTTACCGGCATATTCAAACCCGAAGGCGGTTTAACTGCCTCGTGCGGTGTGACACCAACTATCGCAACTTTCGGTGCAATCGGGGGGGGGAGTATTAATCCGAATGGAAATTGGACATTGAAGGTTTTCGATAATATGGTTATTGACACCGGCCGGGTTGTCAACTGGTCCATAACCATTCCTCCTGGGCCGGTTGCGGGAGCATCCTTTTCCTATCAGTGGAATGATCCTTTTTCCCAAACCGATTCATTGGCTACCGGACTTGCAGCCGGAACTTACGATGTGATTATTACCGATTCTGCGGGCTGTGATGATACCGCTTCGGTATTCTTAACTGATCCCCCTGTCGTTACATCTGGTCAGACCCTGGCGATTTGCTCCGGTGACAGCGCTCAGTTGCCTGATGGGACGTGGGTTGATTCTGCAGGAACCTACACCTCGGTTCTGACTACCATAGCCGGCTGCGACAGTGTAATTACCATAACCATCCAGATGTCCCCTGTTTGCTGTGTTCCTGTTATTTCGGTTGACTGCTCCCAGGACTTCATTGATGATTTTGTTTTTTCCGGCATCATAAACCTCTCAACGGGATGTAACGGAAATCCGAATAATTACATCTATTACCCTGCCGATACGGCAAAAATAATTAAAGGTAATTCGTACCTTATTCAGGCGACACCATCAACCTTTTATCCGGAAGGAATTGGTGTATGGATTGATTTCAATAAGAACGGAAGTTTCGGTGATGCGGGTGAATTTGTTTTTTCTGCTCCTCCCGGCACAACACCGGTCAGCGGCAACATTATTGTACCCCCGTCTGCGCAGTTGGGTCTTACTTTTATGCGGGTAATGGCGAAATATAATCTTACTCCATTGCCCGGTGATTATTGCGATTCACTCTCTTGGGGTGAGACGGAAGATTATCCGGTTATGATTTTGCCTACAACCATCGGTTCCGATGTGGGGGTGATTGAAATTTTCAATCCCGGATCATCCTGTTCCCTCTCTGCAACTGAAACTGTTTCGGTTAAGATTAAAAATTTCGGCACTGACACTGTAAACACAATACCGGTACGTTATAGTGTGAACGGAGGAATTCCTGTCGCGGAAACCATTTTTACAACAATTGATCCCGGAGACACACTGCTATATGATTTCTCCACACCTTATGACTTTTCTTCTGACGGCATTTACACTATTGATGCATGGACAAAGAAACTCAATGATACAATTGAATCAAATGACAGTACTTTAAATTATTTGGTTGAAAATTATACCGACCTGAATGTTACCTCACTGGTTAAAAATGCTTCCTGCGGTGATGTAAAGGACGGTGCCATTTTCCTTAATTTTACCGATGGTACCCCCCCCTATGTCGGTTCGTGGACATCTTCCACCGGCAGCGGCAGCGATACTTTGTACTCAAGTGATACACTGATTAAAAATGTCGCTCCTGACCAGTACGATATAATACTCACCGATTCAAATTCCTGCAGCGATTCTCTTACGGTTGTTATCACAGCGCCCCCTGCCATTATTTCTTCGTTTGTTTCAGTCAGCAATGTTACTTGCGGTGGGGGTAGCGATGGCGCTATTGATCTTTCGGTAAACGGTGGAACCGGAAGTTATACATATTTATGGATTAGGTATTCAGACACCTCTTTAGTTGGACTGACCCAGGATATAAATAATCTGCTTGCTGATATTTATGTTGTTTTTATTTATGATGCCAATAATTGTGATGATACAAATTTTACCCAGGTTGCTGAACCTCCTGCTCTTACGGTTTTTTTTACTACTACACCTGATTCATGTTCTCTATCTTGTGAAGGCGCTGCAACAGCATCTGTAGTTAACGGAACCCCCCCTCTTACGTATGTATGGAGCAATGGTTTCTCCGGGACTTCGGTAACCGGACTTTGCGGAGGCAACATAATTTTATCTGTTACCGATTCGACCAACTGCAAGGTTACCGATTCGGTGAAGGTGATAACCCTGAATTTGCCTTCTCCTGTAATAACATCTCCGGGAAATTACTGCGAAGGTCAGAAAGTTGACACGATTTTTGCAACACCTCAATCGGGTGGTAAAATATTATGGTACGGTACACCGTCTTTGTCTGCACCTATTGATTCAGGACTGATTTTCTTTCCCGTTCTTACATTGGGAACCAATTATTTTTATGTCACAGAACGTGACTCAGAGTGCGAAAGTCCTGCAACCCTGCTCGAAATTTCGCTTTTCTCTCTTCCACCTGCCGATGCCGGCCCTGATGTAACTGTTTGTCTCGGTGAAAGCGCCCAACTGATCGCTTCGGGCGGGATTTCCTATCTTTGGAAACCATCTGCCGGATTAAACGATACAACCGTTTTTAATCCGGTCGCAAGACCTGTAGATACGACCGAATATTTTGTTATTGTAACCGATGGCAACAATTGCAGCGCACGCGATTCGGTTACGGTTGCGGTTGATAAATCGGATAACTGCTGGCACATATTTAACATGTTCAGCCCGAACGGTGACGGGGTTAATGACAAGTGGTTTATTGACGGGATTGTACGATTCCCTCAGAATAATATCACAATATATAACCGCTTTGAAAATAAGGTGGCGGAATTTGTAAACTATGATAACAATAATGTGGTTTGGAAAGGTGAAAACAACCACAACGACCCCCTGCCCGGTGGAACTTATTTTTATGTTGTGGATGTGGTTGAAAAAAAATTCACCGGGTGGGTGCAGGTGATAAGATAAGTACAAAGTTTAATTTTAATGTTCAAAAAATAATAATTGTCGTGGGTACTGTGATTCGTCAAAAATTTTTCTGATTTATTAACCCCTTAAAATAAATACCATGAAAACTAAAACATTTAAAATGGAATTTGTTAGAAAATTCCGGGAGTTGGATATGAAGAATATTGCTTTCTTTTTATCCTTCGGTATCTTATTATCATCCGCTTGTAAAAAAAACAGTGAGGCGGGATTCACTGCGGACAAATCGTCCGCATATATTGGGGAACCTGTTCATTTTACCGATAACGCTGAATACAGGAAAAATGTGCAGTTCTTTTACGATTATGGCGATGGCTCCACCAGTGATAATGATCAAACCGCTTATCTTTTGACAACTTACTGGTATTCTTATCCTTATTATTCTTCTTCCACATCAACAACTGTTATTCAAAATGAAAACAGTGAGAACAACAGAAATCCCACACATATCTACATGACCCCGGGAATATTTACTGTGACGCAAAATTTAATCTTTGCTCAAAACCCGGAAAAAGGAAAAAATAAGATTAAAAGCAAAACCATGCAGGTTACGATTTTACCTATTGAGGCGGACTTTTCCTCCGACAAGCAAAACGGAACCCTCAATGAAACATTCTATTTTACAAACACCACAAAAAATATAGAGAAATCAATTCTTTATTTCATGAATAGTTTTTATTGGCAGGTAAATAATCTGGATAGTTTAAATTGGGGACCGAATTATTACAACTCAAAGATTGTACCTCAAAGCGGAACAAATATGTTGTCCGATGCAATCATAAGTTTTGAAGCAAAGGGAACATGGAGAATTTCATTGACACTTTCGGTAGGTACATTTACAAGCACTAAAACAATGGATGTAGAAATTCAATAATATTGTTTTAAGAATCAGTAAATCATATTATACCTATAAGCCATGAAAACAAATGTTAACTATTCGCTATTCGCTATTTTCTTTTTGTATTTCCTTATTCCCCCCTTCGGGGGGATAATAGGGGGACTGTTTGCGCAGCAGAACACCCTCTACAGCCAGTACATGTTCAACCTATTTGCCATTAATCCCGGTTATGCCGGCAGCAGGCAGTCAACCTGCGGGGTGCTGCTCTACCGCAACCAGTGGGTTGGGATGGACGGTGCGCCACAGGTGGAGACCTTCAGTTTGCACACTCCTTTTCAGGGGAAAAGGGTTGCGCTCGGATTAAATGCCTTTAATGACAATATCGGTCCGTCAAATAAAATGGGATTCTTCGGCACCTATGCGTACCACCTTCCTCTGCCGCTCGGAAAACTTTCCATGGCGCTGAGAGCCGGTATATACCGGTATAAATTTTACAACCAAAAACTTGATTACAAGGATAAATCCGATCCTGCCGGAAATGTAGAAGATAATTTTTTAATACCCGGCTTTGATTTCGGTTTGTATTACTACAACAAAACCCTTTATGCAGGAGTGGCAGTGATGCACATTTCAAATAACCAGATAGGGTTTAAAAATGATGACTACCTTTATTCAGGCCTTACACGCCAGTTTATCGCTATTGCCGGCAAGGCGTTTGTGGTCAATGAAAAAGTAGTGCTGAAACCGTCCGCCAATCTGAAATTCGTTGACGGATTGCCTCTCAATGGCGATCTGAACATGAGTTGCCTTTTCCGGAAAATGTATTGGATTGGCGTTTCTTACCGGTCATCAAAAGATGTGATTATTATTGCTGAAGTCAATTTCACTGATTTTCTAAGGGCAGGGTATGCCTATGATGTGGGTTTGAGCGGACTAAAAAAATATAATAACGGTTCCCATGAAATCTTTATCGGGTTTGATTTCGGTATTCCACGGGAAAAAACCGTTGCCTCGCCAAGGTATTTATAAAATGAATACTCTTTGAAAAGCAATTATGCCACAAAAACACAAAGGCACAAAAATTCACAAAATTTTAATTAATTTTAAATCAATTTTTAGTGGGATTTGGTGTTTTTGTGTTTTCGTGGCAATTGAAATATTTTATTCTTTTTAGAATGAAATCTAAATTGAAACATTAATCTTGTCTTATGCAGAGAACTGTTTTTGTGTTGAGGATTCTTTTGATCTCCTTTACTGCTGTTTACGGTCAGGAAGAACCTGCTGGCAGGCAAGAGGTACAACTGAAACCTGTCTTTAAGGTATCCCAGGTTAAAACCATTAACAGCAACCGCAATGATTTTTGTCCTGTTGTCTCGGGGAACAGGATTATTTTTGTGTCGGAGAGGGAATCCGATTTTCTAAATTACGGTGAAGACCGTTCAAAACGCGAATTAAATTTAACCATTCAGTCCTCTGGATTCAGCGGGAGTGTTGACAGCGCCACATTCACCAGGCCGCGCCTCTTTTCCGAACCCCTCAGCGCTTTCCACCATAGCGGACCAATCACGTTTACAAAAGATGGAAATTATGCCATCCTTACCGGAGTTGAATTTTATAAAGACAAAGACGACTCGGTTTACCGGCCGCGGCTCTATGCAATTACCCGTGCAAAAAATTCCTGGAGCAAACCCGCACTGCTGAATTTTATCAGGAAAGGATATTCTTATTCCCATCCGTACCTGTCGGCTGACGGACAATCTCTTTATTTTATATCGGATATTCCGGGCGGATACGGACAAAAGGATATTTATTCGAGCAAACGGAACGGTGACGGGTGGAGTGACCCGGTGAATCTTGGCCCGGTGATTAACAATACCGGAAACCAGTTGTTCCCTTTTCTGAATGGCGACAGCACATTGTTTTTTACTTCGGACGGACACCGGGGACTCGGAGGACTTGATCTCTTTTACTCTAAAAATGCAGACGGAAAATGGAACAAGGTGACTAATGCCGGTTCTACCATAAATTCCGTTTCAGATGATTTCGGGATTTTCTTCAATGATGACAACCGCACCGGTTATTTTTCATCCTCCCGCGCGGGCGGTGCCGGTGGCGATGACATTTACCGGTTTGCAATGCAGTTGATCCCCCCCCCTCAGCCCGCACAGTTGTATTTGATAGGACCTCAGGGCGATACACTGATGACTGCCGTCAAAAACGATGAGGGTTTTTTTTCCTTCCGCAAAATTCCCTTTGACAGGAAATATTCCTTTTACCTGAAAGGGGACAGTTCATTTGCCGATGATGAGATTAAACTGATCCTTGCCGATTTCAGGGATAAGATTCTTTTTACTACTGCCGTACGCGATTCGGGTAATTTTTTCAGGTATGAATACCTGCCGGATGAGAAAATCCGCCTTTATCTCGTAAACAGGAAGGGCGACACTCTTTTTGTTTCCACCAGGACCCGCGATGAATTTTTTGTTTTCAGCAAACTTCCCGTAAGCGTAAACCGCATATTCCTCCTCGATGAAAAAGCCGGTGACCCTGCTGCCGAAATCAAACTGGTCATCCACGATGAGAAGGGTAATATTTTCTTCACTACCGCAGCACAGGAAAAGGATAACCGCTACAGGTACCAGTTTCTTCCGGACGAAAAGTTGAAAATCTATTTGCTGAATGAACTTGGTGATACAATAGCCATTTCAACAAAGGACAAAGACGGTTATTTTCTTTTCAGGAAACTGCCTCCCGAAATTTCCTGCATTTTCACGCTTGATGAAAATGATACAACAACGGCTTTGATTAAATTAATTGAATACGATGAAAAAGGTGTAGGCAGAATAATTGTAATTAACCGCAGTAAAGACGGTAAATTCCGTTTCGTGAAACTGCCCTATAAGGATGCCGTTTTGTGCATGTTGAGTTTGCAGGGCGATACGCTTATGATTGCTTTTCCGGACAAACTGGGTAATTTCGTTTTCAATAAATTCCCGGTCACTGCCGATGGCGTTTTTAAAATTTCCGGTGGCGATCCCGGCCTGCTTGATTATTCGCAGGTGATTTTCCGTAGCGGAAATGTTGAAGCGGTAACCAACCTTGTCAAAGATGAAAAAGGAAATTACCGGACCAACCGGCTACCCTTTTCCGGTGCACGGTTGTATGTGGTAAGTCCGGCAGGCGATACTCTTCTGGTTGCCCGGAGGGATGAAAAAGGAAACTTCATATTTGAAAAACTGCCGTCTTCTCCGAATTACATCTTTACATTTACCAATGTTGACCCTTCACTGGTAAACAGCGCCAATATTTTATTTGCAAAAAAAGATGCCGATGATGTATCCCTGCTTCTTGAAAAAGAAAAAACAGGTGATTTCAGGCATGTAAAACTTCCCTTTGCCGAATCAAAACTTTACCTCATCAGCACAGATGGTGATACCCTGATGGTAGCCATTATGAATGAGAGGGGCAAGTATGTTTTTAAACGGCTTCCGCCCAACCCGCACTATGTTTTTGCCTATAGCGGGGATGAACCGGGACTGATGAAGGATGCTGATGTTGTATTCAGGAAATCCAGCGGTGAAGAAATAAATATTCTTGTTTCACGCGGTAAAGATGGATTATACCGGCACGAAAAACTCCCATTCGCTTCAGCCAAACTTTATCTGCTCAGTTTGCAGGGAGACACCCTGATGATCGCCAGCCAGGATGAATACGGCAATTTTATTTTTGATAAACTGCCGCCACAGCAGCATTATATTTTCGCCATTGAATCATCCGATCCTGAAGCATTTAAAAATGCCGAGATCATTTTCGTTTCTAAGAGTGGCGAACGGGTTAAAGTTACTGCGGTCAGGGGGGGTGATAATCTGTTCCGGCATGAAAAGTTGCCTTTTTCCGATGCAAAACTTTATATCATCAGCGAAAAGGGCGATACCCTGATGATCGCCACTCCGAATGAACTTGGCTTTTTTGTCTTTGAGAAACTTCCCGAGAACGTAAAATATTATTTTGCTGCCGATCCCCGCGCACTTGAAATGCTTGAGGACATCAAAATAATCTATATGGATGCCAGCGGCAAAAAAACCACCGCGCAGATTTCACGCGACCCGAAGCACCAGTTCAGGTACCAATCCCTTCCCACTCTTAAATCAGCAACTAAAACCGAAAAAACCGCGGAGCCGAAATTGCACAAGGAAACTACATCCGAACCGGCAGTCCCGGTGGAAAGCGCAATCATCTATTACGAATACCGGAAGGCGATTGTCCCTAAGGAATTTTACGAAGCATTGAAAGGCATTGCTGAGAAAGCGAAAGAAAATCCGAAATATAAAGTAAGGGTAAAGGGGTATACTGATGATGTCGGATCCCTGGAGGATAACCTGGGTCTTTCGCGAAAGCGCGCATATAATGTTGGCAGAAAACTGATGCAATACGGTGTTACTGCAACCAAAATCAGAACCAATTACTACGGAGAGAAAAAACCCGTTGCTCCTAACCGTAACCCCGATGGCAGCGATAATCCTGATGGAAGGGCGAAGAACAGGAGGGTGGAGGTGATAGTCATTCAGTAGTCATTCAATTTCCATTCGTAGTAAATAGTAGTAAGGTGTTCAGAAACATTAAGCCGGCATTAGGTGGGCATTAATGGGCATTCACAGGTATTGAATCAAACGTCATTGCGAATTGGAAATTAGAAATTGGTAATTTGTTGATTCAGGAAGTTCTCCAATGCTTTCCATACCTTTTTATGATCTCCATTATCGCTCCACAATGCGCTTGAACCATGGCGGCTTTTAACATCAGGAATATATTGAACTGCTTTTCCTTCTTTCACTGATTTGAGGAGGGTGGCTACCCCAGGCGCTTCTGATTTTGATGATGCGGTAAACACCGGCTTATCCAATCCAAGAATGGTTTTAGCAAGATGGAGTACATTATCGAAATATTCACCGGGACTGAAGGCAATCACAGCCATTACCCTATCATTCTCTTTTGCAATTTTAAGCGCCAGTGATGCGGAATAGGAACTCCCGAAAAGAATAACTTTTTTATTATAGATTTTGAAAATATATTCAATCGCGGCTACAATATCCTGCTCCGCATCAAGGTAACCGACCGGTTTTTTGTGTCCAATGGCCTTGGCAGCGGTTTCATTTTTTATCCCATTAACTTCCCCCCCCGAACGCTGGTCAATGGCTACACAGTTGAATCCGAGCGTATTCAGTTTTTTTGCCGTTTCAATGTATTCACCCCGGCTGTAGCGCGCCTGGTGGCAGAGGAGGATGAAGGGCTTGGTTTTGTCAATAATGTATTCATCCGCAGTAATGAGCAAACCATCTGATGAAGGAAAAGCGATGGTTTTCTGCGATATGGACTGTGAAGTTTGCATGATGGTTGCAGAAATCAGGAATATATAATAGAGATTTTTGTTTTTCATTAGCAGGTAATAAATAAGCAAATTTAGATATTTCAATAGCATCTTTTCGTAATTGTTTTTTTCCTTATATTAGGGGCGTTTTAGATAATTCTTTTTTTAATCGTATTTTCCACATCCCCAAAAAATATTTCAATGGTCAAATATAAATACAAACCCCAAATTTCAAAAAAGGCATTCTGGGATACCGAATTTGAGAAATTGGATTACGAAAAAAATGCAGAGGCGATTATTGAGGCGGTATTTAATTACGGAACACTGGATGATGTTTTGGAAGTGATGGTTTGCTATGGCGATGATGTCGTAAAGCAAACTCTTGTTAATGCCTACTATTTAGATGGAGGTGCAAGAAATCTTGCTCACGTTTTTTTTAACCTTAAGCCAACTGATTTGAAATGCAATCCGAGGAAACCGCTTCACTTCACATATTAAAACTCGTCAGGGAAATCCAGGCGATAAAAGGATTTGAAAATTTCCGACTCGTTGGTGGAAGCGCACTTGCCCTGCAATTAAAGCACCGGGTAAGCGTAGATGTTGCTTTATTTTCTGAAAAAACAATAGATAAAAGCCGACTATTCGCTATTTTGCCTGAAAATTTTAAGGATTTAAGCGGATTGATTGACCGAGGAATCGGAGTGGTTTGCAATATCAAAAACATTAAAGTTGACTTTTTTTATGATGGCGGTAAATTTATTCGGCCTCCGGTTGAAAAGCAGGGAATTATCATGGCTTCGCTTGAAGATGTTACTGCTATGAAACTAAATGCAATAACTAACCGCGCGGCACAAAAAGATTTTTATGACATTGCGGTTTTAACCGAAAAGTTTTCTGTCCGTGAAATGATCCGGTTTTATATGGAGAAATATCCGTATATGGATGTGAGGGGACCCTTGGAACATCTGAAAAAGCATGATGCTGCGGATAATGACAATAATAGGATTCAGACGCTGATTCCGCTCACATGGCAGCAGGCAAAAGAAAAAATAAACAATGCCCATGAAATTTTTATTTCAGAAATGAAAGCGGAAAAACAAAAACAAATTGAAGAACGGCTCAAAAAAGCCGGTGAATTGGTAGAGAAAAAGAAAAAGAAAAAAACTTGACCGGATGGAAAATTAATAGTATTTTTTTTCAAACCTTTCACAACCTGTTTTCGTCTTAAATTATTGAATTCGTTATCTGTGATACGACTTACTGATTATTATTTTACCATGTCTGCATTTAAGAAGATTTCTGTACAATTTATTTTACTACTGATTTTGTTTTTTGTCCATTCAATGTCTGTTTCCACAGCACAGACCATCCTATGGCAATCAGGCTTTGAAACCGGTGACCCGTCTTTTATCTACGATGGCGTGCAGGTGCCCTTCAATTCAACTTCTTCGCCTTACGCGGGAACAAACCACGGGCAAATTAACGGAGGATGCTCGGGAGGTACTGCCGGCTGCTATGACGGTTCAATTATTACCCCCCTGTTAACTTTTTATCCGGGTTGTAACTATTCAGTAAAGGTCTATGCGAAAAGGGTGACTGGAGCCGGAAATATGACTATTGCCAAAGCAATAACGGCAACCAATACCGCCATTAAAGGCGCAACCGGCTCCGATGTAATCATGGCATCCACTGCCGTTTCTACTGCGTACACATTGTATTCAGGAACATTTTCTGTTACGACTACCGAATCAAAATATATCGGTTTCCAGATGTTTTTTGCAGGCGGTGGCGGCCAGTCCGGCTCCCAAATGCAGATTGATAATGTAGTAATAACAAAAGAATGTCCTTCGTGCTTCAACGGCATACAGGACGGAGATGAAACAGGTATTGATTGCGGAGGCACTCTTTGCGCAGGCGCTGCGCCTGTTGGCGGCACGGTTTCCCCCCCTACGCAAACACTTTCCTGCGGCTTGGGTAATTTCACTCTTACCCTTGCCGGGCATACCGGTAACCCGCAATGGCAGGCATCCCGCGATGGCGGTTCAATATGGTACGACCTGCCAAGTGAAACAGGCACAACTTTTACCGGTTCCGTAAGAAATACAACTCTATTCAGAGTGAACGTTTCTAATGACGGCTGTACCCCAACCCCCGCCTACTCATCAATTGCTACGGTTACTATCACGGGTGTTGGCAACAAAACCTGGCTTACTTCAGGAACTAGCGACTGGGGCAACGGTGCCAACTGGAACCCTTCCGGTTTTCCCGGTGCCTGCGACAATGTTACCATACCCGCAGGAGGAATCCAGCCGGTAATTACTGCAAATGCCGGCTGCAATAACATTTTCATAAATGCGAGCGCTACACTTACAATAAACGGGGGGGGTACACAATTCTTTACTGTGTATGGCGACTTTATCAATAACGGCACTCTTAATGACGCTTCTTCCACCCAGCCAACCCTCCTTGCGGGCAGGAGCCCATGCTTCTTTGGCGGTTCCGGGACTTTTTGGGACGGAAGTAATTATGTAGGCAAATTCACGATAGCGGCAAATGCTGCCTATACGCTTACTTCAAATATAAATCCGCTATATGGCTTTGAAATTCAAAGTAACGGCTCCCTTTCCCTCTCTTACTATAAGATGATTGTGACCAATACATGGAATCAAATCGGATATTTTTTCGGCAATGCGGGCATACTTGAAGCGCGGGGTTCAGCAGGAACAATAACATCCTCCACTTCAACATGGGGAAAAGGAACCTTACACATGAATTTCAATCCGCCTGTGCCTTCCCAGACGTTTTTTACTCCTGATGATTATTAT
Source organism: Bacteroidota bacterium (assembly GCA_016193485.1). GTDB lineage: Bacteria > Bacteroidota > Bacteroidia > JACPRZ01 > JACPRZ01 > JACPRZ01. Next base: position 60,864 of record JACPRZ010000024.1, read on the forward strand.
AATATCATCTTTGAAAACCTTGGCAACTCTGTTTCCATTGACGTTACTCCATTTGATGTTACCAATGATTTTACCATTAAACCCTCAACAACCGTAACATTCGGCACAAACGGCACTGTTCTCAATATCGGTGGAACATTAGGAGGCGATTTTACCAATGATGGTACTTTCACTCCTGCCGGTTCCTTTGTGGTTTTAAAAGGACTTTCTGAACAGGAAATAAAAGGTACAAGTTCAACTGTATTTGATAATCTTACAATCAATAACGCATCTTCAACAGGGGTTATCGTTGCAAAAGAATGTACCGTTAATACTACTCTTACCCTCACCGATGCAATTCTCAATACTGACCAGTACGGGAAATACATTTACCTTTCTTCTACCGCTTCGGTTTCACCTGCAGGTGGCTCTTCTGCAAGTTATATTGACGGCTTTATTCAGAAAGCCGGCAACACCGCCTTTATTTTTCCTACCGGTGACGGAACAAAATGGAGAAGAATTGCTATTGGGGCGCCTTCCATTTCCTCCACGTACAGGGCAAAATATTGGAATTCCGGGTTCTCTAATTATACCATAACCCCCCCCCTTACAGATGTAAGCCAGATTGAATATTGGATTCTTGACCGCATGATTGGCACAGGCAATACAACTGTGGCTTTTAACTGGGAAGATGCTTCTGCAAGCGGCATTGACGATTGCCCGGACCTTACTATTGCAAAGTGGAATGGAACTTCATGGGTTGAACAGTCGGCTACTGCCACCGGCTCCTGCACAGGAACAGGCACGGGTTCCGTGGTTACCAATAGCGCAGTTTTATCCTTCAGCCCCTTCACCTTTGGTTCAAAGTCACTTGCGGTAAACCCTTTGGGAATGATTCTCGGTTGCTTTGCGACAATCAGTTCAACATTTACAAATGTTACTTGTCCTAATGCCGGAGACGGTACAATAGATATTACTGTGACGGGCGCTACTCCGCCTAAGACCTATTTATGGAATGATGGCGCGATAACCGAAGACAGAACAGCTCTTGCCGCAGGAACCTTTACTGTAACTATCACAGATGCAGAACCCTGCACATACACCGAAACCGTTACCATTACCCAGCCGGCTGATACGGTTGTAACCGGTACTATTGCGCCTACTACTTATTGCGCTGGGAATTCCGTTTCAGTGCCATATACCTTATTTTGCAACGTTAATGCGGGTAATGTTTTTACCGCCCAACTCTCCGATGCTGCCGGGAGTTTTGCAGCGCCAACCAATATCGGCATCATATCTTCAACAACATCCGGGACAATTGCCGCAACTATTCCCGTTGCGCAACCCTCCGGTAGCGGTTATCGCATTCGGGTTGTTTCTTCCGACCCAATAACTACAGGTTCTGATAATGGAACTGACCTTACAGTCAATTCCAATCCAACGCCAACCATCACCGCAGGAGGTCCGACAACATTCTGTGCGGGGGGGAGTGTAACGCTGACATCGTCCGCAGCGAGTTCATATTCCTGGAGTACAACCGAAACAACCGCAAGCATCAACGTAACTGCAAGTGGAAATTATACGGTCACCGTCACTGACGGGAATGGCTGCACCGGAGCATCAGCGCCAACAACGGTAACAGTTAATTCCAATCCCACACCAACGATTACAGCAGGTGGTCCAACAACGTTCTGCGCAGGGGGGAGTGTAACGCTGACTTCGTCCGCAGCGAGTTCATATTCCTGGAGTACAACCGAAACAACCGCAAGCATCAACGTAACTGCAAGCGGGAATTATAGGGAATGGCTGTACGGGAGTATCAGCGCCAACAACGGTAACCGTCAATTCCAATCCTACGCCAACGATTACCGCGGGAGGTCCGACAACATTCTGTGCGGGGGGGAGTGTAACGCTGACTTCAAGTATAGCAAGTTCCTATTCATGGAGTACGACAGAAACAACCGCAAGCATCAATGTAACTGCAGGCGGAAGTTATACTGTCACTGTTACAGACGGCAACGGTTGCACAGGAACGGCAAATCAGGCAATAACCGTTAATTCCAATCCTACGCCAACCATCACCGCAGGAGGACCGACAACATTCTGTACAGGAGGGAGTGTAACACTTTCATCCAGCGCAGCAAGTTCATATTCCTGGAGTACACTGGAAACAACGCAGAACATTACAGTTTCAGCAAGCGGAACATATACGGTAACAGTAACCGATGGCAACGGCTGCACCGGAACAGATGATCAAATTGTAACTGTCAATGCTAATCCAACGCCAACCATTACACCAGGGGGTCCGACAACCTTCTGTGCAGGTGGGAGTGTAACGCTTTCATCCAGCGCAGCAAGTTCTTATTCCTGGAGCACATTGGAGACAACGCAGAACATTACAGTATCAGCAGGCGGAACTTATACGGTAACAGTAACTGATGGGAATGGTTGCACCGGAACAGCGAGTCAGGCAGTAACAGTTAATTCCAATCCCACACCGACAATTACCGCAGGCGGTACTACAACATTCTGCGCAGGGGGTTCTGTACTGCTTACTGCCACTGCCGCTGCCACTTATTCCTGGAGCACAACAGAAACCACACAGGCAATCACTGTTTCCGTAAGCGGAACATATACGGTTACAGTTACTGATGGAAGCGGTTGCACCGGGACAGCGAGTCAGGCAGTAACAGTTAATTCCAACCCCACACCAACGATTACCGCAGGCGGACCGACAACATTCTGTGCAGGGGGGAGTGTAACTCTTACTTCCAGCGCAGCAAGTTCCTATTCATGGAGCACAGCAGAAACAACACAGGCAATCACCGCTTCTGCAGGAGGAACATATACAGTAACAGTAACTGACGGCAATGGTTGCACCGGAACAGCGAGTCAGGCAGTAACCGTCAATTCCAATCCTACGCCAACCATTACCGCAGGCGGACCAACAACATTCTGTGCGGGGGGGAGTGTAACGCTGACTTCAAGTTTGGCAAGTTCCTATTCCTGGAGCACCACTGAAACAACACAGGCAATTACTGTTTCCGCAACCGGAACTTACACAGTTACAGTAACTGATGGCAACGGCTGCACGGGTACAGCAAGTCAGGCAGTAACCGTCAATTCCAATCCCACACCAACAATAACCGCAGGCGGACCAACAACATTCTGCGCAGGGGGGAGTGTAACACTTACTTCAAGTTTAGCAAGTTCCTATTCATGGAGTACAACAGAAACAACACAGGCAATCACCGCTTCTGCAGGGGGAACATATACAGTAACAGTAACTGATGGCAATGGTTGCACAGGAACAGCGAGCCAGGTGATAATCGTTGACGCCCCCCCCACAGCAAATGCAGGCAGCGATGCAACGGTCTGTTCGGGGAGCAACTACACTCTTTCCGGCACAAGGGGGGGGAGCGCCACAAGTTCATTATGGACGACATCAGGCGATGGAGGGTTTGGCGATGCGACTCTCCTTACCACCGCGTACACCCCCGGAGTGACCGATATTTCTATGGGGAATGTAACGCTTACCCTCACCACCGATGACCCTGTCGGTCCGTGTCCCGCTGCAAGCGATGCAATGATATTATTCGTTGTGGCTTCCAACCCTCAGATATACATTGTTACTATTACTTCCGATGCCGGTGCCGGCTCCCTCCGTCAGGCAATCATTGACGCCAATGCCAACTGCGGACACGATACCATAATTTTCAACCTTGGCGCTGGCGGTCCCTTTTCCATTGCCATTACTTCCGCTTTACCCGATTTAACCGACAATGCCGGAGTTACTATTGACGGTTGGAATAATTCCGGTAATGACGGAACTAAAAATACGGTCCCTGTTTTCAGCGCAACAACCACTACCCCCCTCAACCCGGTTTATAAAATTATTCTCGGCAACAATAACAATGTTGCAACAGGTCTTGTACTTGCCAGCGACAGCAATGAAATAAAGGGATTGGTATTACAGGATTTTGGGGATGGAGTTCCTTCTGGGAATGATATTGCAATTACCATAAGTGGCAACGCCAACCAAATCCGCGGGTGTTATATCGGGATGGATGCAAATGGAACTGTAAGAGGCACTAAAACTGCAAAAGGTATCCTTATCACCGGGGTTGATAATAAAATAGGCAAAGGCGATGCAGCAAACGCAAATCTTATTTCCGGAATAAATGGAAATCTTTACGGAATACAGATTATGGGTGCAGGCGCTACCGGTAATACTATTGAGGGTAATATGATCGGCTTACAGAAAGATGGAAGCACAATTGTTGCCGGAGCAATGCAGATGATTGGAGTTGAAATATCTTCCGGGGCATTCTCAAATAGTGTTGGCGGTTCTAATTCCGGTGAGGGAAATGTAATATCCGGGAACAATAATACTGGCGTTTATTTAAACAGCGCTGCCATTTCCGGTAATTCGGTTCAGGGTAATATTATCGGACCCATGGCTGATGGCGCCTCGCTTGTTGCATCCAATCCGCAGCAAACAGGTGTTAGTATTTCGGATGCTCCTAATAATATCATTGGCGGAAATTCTTCCATTGAAAGAAACATTATCTCAGCAAACCAGAGTTCCGGAATACAGATAGGCGGTGCCGGTTCAGCAGGAAATTTGGTTCAGGGAAATTACATCGGAACCGACAGCAGCGGCACTTTGTTTATTGCAAACAGCTCACAGGATTACGGAGTAATGATTCAATCATCTTCGGCAGGTAACACTATTGGCGGCACCGGCACCGGTGAAGGCAATCTTATTTCCGGTAACTCTAATTACGGAATTTTTATTTCCAATGCAGGAGCCGCAGGTAATTTAGTAGTAGGGAATACTATCGGAACACAGTTAAACGGTTCCTCTGTGCTGACAACTAATCTCCAATCTTATGGAATTTATATCGGCAATTCGCCTAACAATGTCATCGGTGGCAACAGCGCTGGAGAAAGAAATATTATTTCAGGAAATCTATTTAGCGGAACCTACTTTAGCGGTTCAGTGTCCACCGGAAATTCGGTGAAGGGAAATTACATCGGTACCGACAGCAGCGGCACTTTATTCATTGCAAGCAGTTCACAGGATTACGGAATTGATATCGGTTCATCTGCAGTTAACAACTTCATTGGCGGCAGCATTGCTGGCGAGGGAAATCTGATTTCAGGAAATACCAATTCCGGCATCCGGCTCACGACCGCTGAACCATCCGGTAACACAATTACTGGAAATATAATAGGCACTCAGAAAAACGGAACCTCATTTCTAACTGGAAATATGCAATCAAATGGTATCTATGTCAGCGGCTCTTCCAATAATATAATAGGAGGCAGCACTGCAGGAGAGAAAAATATTATTTCTGCTAATGAGACCTATGGCGTTTTAATTACCGGTGCAACTGCAACCGGAAATATCATTAAAGGAAATTATCTCGGTATTGATAAAACAGGAACTTCATTTATTACAGGCAGCACGCAGGATTACGGAGTTTATATCGCTTCATTAGCAACATCCAACATTATTGGCGGCAGCGGTGCAGGAGAAGGTAATGTGATATCAGGAAATAAAAATGCTTTTAACACCGGAAGCGGTATTTATATTAACAGTACAGCGGCCGGTGGCAATTCCGTCCTGGGAAATATTATCGGACCTCATGCGGATGGAGTAACTTACCTTGCTTCAAACGCCCAAAATTCAGGAATATTCATTTATGGTTCACAAAATAATATAATTGGGGGCAACACTCCGGGAGCAGGAAATGTTATTTCCGGCAATGAAAATCAGGGAATTTTTATTTCATGGACCGGTTCTTCCGGAAATAGTATCAAAGGAAATTATATCGGTATTGACAAAAACGGGGCTTCGGTAATTACCGGAAGCAATCAGGATTACGGAATATTTCTTCAGGGAACTGCCGGAGGGAATAATAGTATTGGCGGAAGCAGTGCCGGTGATGGTAATTTAATTTCAGGAAATACAGTAATCGGAATTTTCTTATCCAGCGCAAACGCTTCAGGGAGCACAATTGCCGGGAATATTATTGGTCCGCAGGCGGACGGGAAAACCTATCTTGCTTCAAACCTGCAAGCAAGAGGTATTGAAATTAACGGATCGCCTAATAATATAATCGGTGGGAATACAGCCGGTGCAAGAAACATTATTTCCGCCAATGAAAATATCGGCATTTACATAACAGGTGCCGGTTCCACCGGTAATGTTATTAAAGGAAATTACATCGGAATTGATTCCATCGGTGCAACATTTATTACAGGCAGTACCCAGGATTTCGGAGTTTATTTTACCGCTTCTGCTGCATCCAATACGGTTGGTGGAAGCGGTGCAGGCGAGGGTAATGTGATTTCAGGGAATAAAGGGGCAAGTGTTGGTTATGGTATTGCTCTTGCAAGTTCAGCAGCAGCCGGAAATACCATCCTTGGAAACATTATCGGACCGCAAGCAGACGGAATAAGTTATTTAACGGCAAATGCTCAGACACATGGTATTGATGTTTGGAGTTCTCCCAACAATACCATCGGAGGCAATACAGCGGGAACCAGAAATATTATTTCGGCTAATGAAACCTATGGTATTCATATTTATACTGCAGGTTCTTCTGGAAATGTGGTGAAAGGAAATTACATCGGTCCGGGTTCAGCATTAGCAAATATTGCAAATTCATCTCAGGATTATGGCGTTTATTTGGAAAGTTCAGCGGCCAATAATACCATTGGCGGTAATTCTGCCGGAGAAGAAAACCAAATTGCTTTCAACACGGTAAATGGGGTGTATCTTTTCAACCTGACTACCACAGGAAATAAAATTTCCGGTAATCCCATTTACAGCAACACCGGCAAAGCAATTAATCTCAATATCGGGGCAAATCAGGGCAACGGAGGAAAAGCGGCACCGGCTATCACCGCTGCTGTTACAGTGATGGTAAAAGGAACATCATCGGCAAACGATACCATTGAACTGTTTAAAAACACCACCGGCAGTTGTAACGATGCAGTTACCTTTGTGGGACAAGCAACAGCCGATGGGGGGGGGAACTGGTCCCTGCCTGTTTCGCTTACCGCATCTGATTACGTTCTTGCAACGGCAAGAGATGCTTCCAACAATACTTCGGAATTTTCACCGTGCCAGTTGATTGCGGCATGTAATATTCTTACCACCACAGCCAAAACCGATGAAAGTTGTAATGGTGCCAGCAATGGCAAAGCGGCAGTAATAGCGGCTAATGGCACCCCCCCTTATTCTTATTTGTGGGATGACCTGCTTTCACAAACCAATGACACTGCTACAGGATTGACTGCAGGAATATACCGCGTTACCGTTACTGATGCAAATACATGTTCGGCAGTTGATTCGGTAACAGTTAATGCGCCATCTGCTTTAGCGGGAACATATACAATAGGGGGGGTGTTACCTGATTATTCAACCTTCACAGCGGCTGTGGCTGACCTCATTTGTAAAGGCGTTTCAGGAACCGTTACATTTAATGTTCGGGACGGAACTTACAATGAACAAATTACCATAACCGCCATCCCGGGAGCATCGACAGTAAATAACATCAGATTCCAATCGGAAAATAATGACAGTTCATTAGTTGTACTTTCATTTTCTTCCTCATTAGCCAACAACTTCACTCTTAAATTAAACAACGCAGATTATGTTACTTTCAGAAAAATGACACTAAAGGGGATAAACGCAACTTACGGCAGAGTGATTGACATTGGCGGTGGTGCAAACTATAATAAATTCCTTAATTGCGGAATCATTGGGGTTGTTGCTTCAACTTTCAAGGATACTCTTGCATTGGTTTACTCTTCTTCAGGTGACGATGACAACAATGAATTCAATAATAACTTATTTCTCAACGGCAGCCAGGCGTTTTATTACTTCGGGCAATCAACCTTAATTCTTGAATCGGGAACGGTTATTACAGGGAATATTTTTTCAGAACAATATTATGCCGGAATTCATCTTGAGAACCAGGATGCCCCGCTGGTTTCCTCTAATGTGTTATCAACAACCCTTAGTTCTCTGTGGGGATTCATTGGTATCCAACTGCAGTATTGCGATAATGCCAGCATGGTAACAACTAATAAAATAAATACGAGTACCGCAGACGGGTATGGCATTTTCATTCGCCTCTGTGACGGGACAAGCGGCTCACCGGCTCTGGTAGCAAACAATTTTGTTCAGATTGGCGCCTCAACAACCACTGATGGTGGAATTTATGTGGAAAATTCAAACTATATAAATGTTTACCATAATTCGGTAAATGTTACATCATCAGACATTTCTTCCATCGGATTGCTTACTGTTGCCACAGGACCTCAGGGCAATGTCAATATCCTTAATAATAATATCGTAAACAGCGGGGGGGGATACGCTGTTGCTGTTAACAATGCAACGGGAGTAAATCAGCTAAACAACAATAACTATTTTACAACCGGTGCCCAATTAGGCAGGTGGGAGTGGATTGATTATGCCAACCTTTCCGGATGGAAGACGGCTTCCGGAAAAGATGCAAATTCTGTTTCGGTCAATCCTTATTTTGCCTCTGCCGTTGATTTGCATTTATCCTGTTCTTCTCCTGATACCCTTAAAAATGGTGCTAATCTCTCTGCTGTCGTCAGCAACGATTTTGACAATGATACCCGCTCAACCACCCCCTGGATGGGCGGTGATGAACGCCTTTATTTGTCGCTTGCGTCCATTGTCTCAAATACTGACGTCACATGTAACGGAGACAACAACGGAAGTATCACGGTGAGCGCTTCTGCCGGAACCCCCCCTTATCAATATTCAAGAGATGGCGGATCATCCTGGCAAATCGGTAATTCATTTTCCGGACTAATAGCCGGTACTTATCCGGTAGTTGTTACGGATTCCAATAATTGCCTCTCAATTCCTCCGGCAATTGTCATTACCGAACCTTCAGCCGTTGTTGTAACTGAAACCCATATTAATATTTCTTGCAGCGGAGGAATTAACGGTTCAATTGATATTACCCCAAGTGGTGGTACCGGCTCTTTCACCTATGTATGGAGTGACGGACCGGCAACAGAAGATCGCACGGCCATTTCAGCCAATACCTATACAGTAACAGTTACCGATGCAAACAATTGTCAACAAATCATTTCAGTAGTAATTACAGAACCCCCCCCGTTCTCAGTTACCGTAACAAAAGCAGATGTTGCATGTAGCGGTGACAGCAGCGGGAGCGCAACCGCAAATCCTTCGGGCGGTGTTCCCCCATATACTTTTGTATGGAATGACCCCGCGCCTGCTCAGTTAACCCAGACGGCAACAGGATTGCCTGCCGGAACATGGATGATTACTGTTAATGATTCTAACAGTTGCAATGCCTCAACAAGTGTGACTATTGCCCAACCCGCATCCCTTTCAATTACTATGAACAACACACCCGATACCTGTCCGGGCGCTCCCTGCGATGGCAGTGCGATAGCAACCGTTACAGGGGGGGTATCGGCTTACACATATACATGGAGCAATGGGGCGATGGGATCCAGTTCCATTAATAATGTATGCGCTGGAACATATACGGTGATTATTAACGATAATAACGGGTGTACTGAAATTGACAGCACAACCGTTCCGCAGCCAAATACTTCATCAACCGATCCTGTTTCTATTGCCGCTACCGGTGACTCACTTTGTCCGGGTGATTCAGTAATTCTGAGCGTACAGGGTGGTTCGCTAGGAAGTGGCGCTTCATGGAAATGGTACTCCGGTTTCTGCGGTGGGGCACTTAAAGGTAATGGCGATTCAATAGCGGTTGCACCCTTTTCAACAACTACTTATTTTGTCAGAGCTGAAGGCAGTTGCAATACAACAACATGTGTTTCACGCACAGTTACCGTGAGTGGAACGTTGTCGTCAGCACCATCGGGAATAACTGCAACAGTAAGCGCCATCTGTGAAGGAAATTCTACAACCTTAAATATAACTGGCGGAACCCTCGGTACTGGCGCTACATGGCAATGGTATGCCGGAAGTTGCGGGGGGGTATTTGTCGGAACCAGCAATGCAATATCGGTTTCCCCCGTTGCCACAACAACCTATTATGCACGCGCTGAGGGAATTTGCAATACAACAACTTGCGCTTCCATTACAATAACAGTAAATCCGAATTCGGTTGCACCAACTGGAATTTTGGCATCAACCGATTCTATTTGCCCTGGCGATTCAACGGTTTTAACCGTTCAGGGGGGGGTTCTTGGAGCTGGCGCAACATGGAAATGGTATTCAACTTCATGTGGAAGCGGTGCTTCCATTATGTCGGGTACTTCAATCACAGTTTCACCTCTTGTGACCACTTCTTATTATGTTCGTGCGGAAGGAACATGCGACACAACTATCTGTGTAAGTATTACTATTTATCGGAATACTCTTTCCCCAAACCCAATCACGACAATCGCAATCCCGGGCCAGATTTGTATTGGTGACACTGCTACTTTGGTTAGTAGTCCTGGTTCCCTTGGCACCGGTGCCGGATGGTTCTGGTATGCTGATACATGCGGAGGGACTTTTGTTGCCAGTGGCAATCCAATTAATGTTTCACCAACCGTAACTACAACCTATTTTATTAGAGCCGAAGGAATATGTAATACTACCGTATGTAATAATGTAACGGTTACTGTGAATCCGGTATCCAGCATCCAGTATCCAGTATCTATTTGTGATGGTGATAGTGCGTTTATTAGTGGAAACTGGCAAACAGCGCCAGGTATTTACACCGACACCCTTTCAACGGTCAACGGCTGTGACAGTATTATTGAAACAACCCTTTCGGTAAATCCGGTATCCGGCATCCAGTATCCAGTATCTATTTGCACCGGTGACAGTATTTTTTTGCAAGACGCTTATCAAACAACAGCAGGAGTATATTACGACACCCTTTCAACGGTAAACGGTTGCGATAGTATTATTGAAACAACGCTCACGGTAAATCCAGTATCCAGCATCCAGTATCCGGAATCTATTTGCCAAGGCGACAGCATTTATCTTGCAGGCGGCTGGAAGACCGCACCTGGAAATTACATTGATTCCCTGCAAACTGTCTTTGGATGCGATAGTATTGTAACAACTACACTAACAGTAAATCCAGTACCTGCCGCAGCGACATCAAAAACCGATGTTACATGCTTCGGACTATGCGATGGAACGGCAGGAGTTATTGTATCAGGCGGTTCCCCCCCCTATAATTACGTTTGGAGCAACGGGCAGAATAATCCTTTGGTTTCTGCTCTTTGCGCATCGGTCTTTACCATAACTGTAAGCGACAGCAGTGGTTGTGTTGCTTTGGATTCAGTTTCGATTACAGAACCATCCAATCTAACTGCTCAGATCCTTGCCATTACCGATGTTTCCTGCTTTGGCGACAGCAATGGAACAGCAACTGCAAGCGGAGTTGGAGGCAGTCCGCCTTATTCATATTCATGGAGCAATGGGGATACCGATTCAGCAACAGCGGCAGTAGGCAGCGGCAGTTATACAATTACCGTAATCGATATGAATAGTTGTACGGACACTGCTGTTGCCGTCATTACACAACCTGCACAACTGATAGTTAATGCAATTGATTCTGCGGACATTCAATGTAAAGGCGATTCAACGGGTGTTGCTTACGGTGCTGTTACAGGTGGTTCAACACCGTACACGTATTACTGGAGTGATCCCGCGATGCAGATTACACCTGCTGCAACAGGACTTTCAGCAGGCCTGTATACTGTTATAGTAAACGATGCAAACGGGTGCGTTTCTTATGACAGCGTCAATATCACAGAACCGGCAACAGTACTTTCTTTTGCAATCACAAATACAACTGATCCTGTTTGCTTCAATGATTCAAACGGCACAATTACTGGTCAGGCCGCAGGGGGGGTAATACCCTACACATTTAACTGGACAGGACCTGTGTCAGGAAACGCTGTCATTAATGTCGGATTGCTGAATGTTAATTCACTGCCTGGTGGGAATTATTTCATAAATGTAACGGATGCGGCAGGATGTATAAGATCCGATTCAGCGATTCTGGTAAATCCGCCATTGATTACACTCTCGTTTGTTTTTTACAATGTTTCCTGCTTTGGCGGTAATGATGGCGCAATAAATCTTACAGCGCTTAATGGCGCCCCCCCCTATACTTACAATTGGTCCAATGGCGAAACCGCAAATAATATTGATACTCTCACCGCAGGATTCTATACAATAACTGTAACCGATTCCAAAAGTTGTTCAAATGTTGCAGTCGGCACAATTACCGAACCGCCTGCACTTAATGTATCGGTTTCAATTACCAATGCCACTTGTGGTCTTGCTGACGGGTCCGCAACGGCATCGGCAACCGGTGGCAGCGGCTCCTACGCGTATGATTGGAGCGATGGGCAGACCGTTGCCAATGCTGCCGGGCTTGCAAACGGAAATTATACTGTGACCGTTACGGATAGTTTGGGATGTACGGTAACCGGTTCGGCTTCTGTCGGCAGTTCCGGAGGACCAGTCGCTTTCCTTGCCTTTGCTTCCGTTTCCTGCTTCGGAGCGTGTGATGGAAGCGCATCAGCAGATTCTGTTTCCGGTGGCACCCCCCCTTATACCTATAATTGGAGCGATGGCAGTACTGGTTCAGTGGCAACAGCAGTTTGCAGCGGAGGTTATACAGTAACAATCAGCGATTTCAATTCCTGTATATTTATTGATTCCGTTTCGGTAACAGAACCTGCTGCCATTTCAATGGTAATTTCAATCACAAATTCCACTTGTGGAAATGCTGACGGGAGTGCAGCAGCATCGGCAAGTGGTGGCAATGGTACTTTTACCTATAACTGGAGTAATGGACAAAGCGGTCCTGCAGCAACCGGGCTTGCAGCAGCAACATATACGGTAACTGTGCAGGATATTAGCGGCTGCACCATCACCGGTACGGCAATACTCAGTGACAGTAACGGGCCTTCGGCCGTTTTATCCTCTGTTCCTGTTTCATGTTATGGTATGTGTGACGGCAGCGCAATCGCAGATTCTATAACAGGAGGAACCCCCCCTTACGCCTACAATTGGAGCGATGGCAGTACAGGGTCAGTGGCGGTTGCAGTATGCAGTGGCACTTATTCCATTTCTATATCTGATAATAATGGTTGTAAATTCATTGATTCGGTGTTGGTAACTGAACCGCCTTCAATTTTAATATCAGTTTCAACAACAAATTCATCATGCGGCACTGCCGATGGCTCGGCAACAGCAACCGCCAGCGGGGGCAATGGATTATTTACCTACGTATGGAGCGATGGTCAAAGTGATTCAGTAGCAACCGGACTTGCTGCCGGAAATTATGTTGTTACTGCAACTGACTTCAGCGGATGCTCAGCAACGGCAATTGCAGCCGTAAGCGATACAGGCGGTCCCGCGATTGTGCTCACTCAAACGGGTACATCATGCAGCGGTGGCAGCGATGGAGCAGCGACCGTGACGACAACAGGAGGCGCTCCTCCTTACACCTATTTATGGGACGATCCTTCTTCACAGACCGATTCTGTTGCCACGGGGCTTTCGGCAGGGATATATTCAATTATAGTTGAAGATACTATCGGTTGCATTTCAACTGACTTTATCACGGTAACGGAACCAACTGCCATTTCAAAAAACTTTACAATTATTGATGCAACCTGTGACAGCAGCGATGGGAGCGTAATAGTTGCAGTAGCAGGAGGCAGTGGCAATTACACTTATTTATGGAACACAGGGGCAAGCACAGACACCCTGCAGGGCATCTCTGCCGGAACATACACTGTAACCGTTTTTGATTCCAACGGCTGCAGTGATTCGGCAACGGTTGCTGTTGGTGAAACGGGATGTTGTGTACTTGCAACATCAATGAATATTACTTCAGGCAACCTTTGCAACGGTGATTCATCCGGTTCGGCAAAAATTACCATTTCATCCGGAACCCCCCCCTATACCTTTACATGGAGTTCACCACTTGGCAATTCCACCGATTCGATCATCAGTAACCTGCCGGCTGGAAATTACGGGGTTACAATAACTGACCAGTTCGGTTGCACAGATACTTTATCCTTTACCGTTACTCAACCTACTGCTATTTCTTTTACCATTGACTCAATTATCAATGTAACCTGTAATGGAGGAAATGACGGGGGCATTTATGTTACGGTATCTGGGGGTACCTTGCCGTACAACACTTTGGCATGGTTCAGAGTTGTGCCGTACCAATTAGTAGGATTAAATGAAGATCTTACAGGAATGATAGCAGGATGGTACGCCCTTGGTGTTATAGACGGTAACGGCTGCAGGGATTCTCTTTACATAGGAACCATTATCACTCAACCCCCCGCAATCATTAATTCTATTATTACAACGGCAGTTCCATGCTCCAGCCAGTGCACTGCAACGGCTTCGGTTGTTCTGAATTCACCTGATCCTTCCGTATCATACCAGTGGGATAACGGTCAGTCCGCACAAGCCGCTACCGGCTTATGCATGGGAAATTATTTTGTGACTGTTACTGATACTACAGGATGCAGCGATACCGGTACTGCTGTTGTTACTTCTGCCGGACTACCTAAACCGGTTGTTTCTCCGTTATCATTTGTTTATTGTATTGGAGATACTATTGACAGTTTAAGAGTACAACCTCAATCGGGGGGGGTAATTGTATGGTATTCCGCACCGCTGCCTTCCAATGCTGTTGATACCGGCAACGCTTATTTACCTGGTCCATCAATCGGAGATAATATTTATTACGTGAGGGAATGGAAAACTCCATGTGAAAGTGAGGTAGCAGATATACTTGTTACGCTGCATGAGCAGCCGCTTGCCCAAGCGGGTGATGACAGGAGGATTTGCATAGGTGACTTTACAACCCTTCATGCAACCGGTGGCATCTCATACCATTGGTTCCCTCCAAAATGGCTTAACGATACGGCAATTGCGGAACCCCGATCAAAACCGTCCGATACGATAGAATATTTTGTAACGGTTACCGACATTAACGGTTGCACTGCTGACGATTCGGTTACCGTCTTTGTCGATTTTTCGGATAACTGCTTCCATATTTACAACATGTTCAGCCCGAACGGTGATGGTAACAATGATCTATGGGTTATTGATGGAATCAGCCAATTCCCTGAAAATAAAATCACCATCTACTCTCGTTTTGAAGATAAGTTAGTGGAGTTTTTAAATTACAATAATGAAAATGTGGTGTGGGGCGGAGAAAACAAAAAGGGTGATCCATTGCCGGCCGGTACGTATTTCTATGTTGTGGATATTGGAGTAAAGAAATTTACGGGGTGGGTGCAGGTAATCCGGTAGGTAATCAATAACCATCCAATACCGCAATCATATATTCATCCCATCTCAATCTCCGCCTTCTTCTTCTCCAACCCAAACACCTTCCTCAGTTCCTGCACGCAGTCGGTTTTTTCCCAGGCGAAGAATTCAACTTCGCGCGCTTCTTTTTTTCCGTTCAGTTGAAATTCCACTTTACGGGTGAATGGTTTTCTGCCCAAATGGCCGTAAGAAGCAGTTTCGGAGAAGATTGGATTTTTAAGACCGAAGCGTTTCACTATGAACCCCGGCCTCATATCAAATATCCCCTTGATTCTTCCTGCAATTTCCGGATCGGTAAGAACTTTCCCGTTTTTACCCTTTAACTTTGCAGTGCCGAATGTATCAATATTGAAACTGACCGGATGTGCGACACCGATTGCATAAGCCACCTGGACCAACACTTCATCGGCAATACCTGCAGCAACCAGGTTTTTAGCAATGTGCCTTGCGGCATAAGCGGCAGAACGGTCAACTTTAGATGAATCTTTCCCTGAAAAAGCGCCCCCCCCGTGCGCACCTCGCCCGCCATACGTGTCAACGATTATTTTCCTGCCGGTAACCCCGCTATCGCCATGAGGACCGCCAATTACGAATTTGCCGGTGGGATTGACATGATAGATAATATCCGCAGTGAAGAGTTTTCTCGTTTTTTCAGTCAACTGCTTCTTTACACGCGGGATAAGAATTTCGATAACATCTTTTCTTATAGTTTGCTGCATCTTTTCGTCCGTATCAAAATCATCATGCTGGGTAGATACGACAATGGTGTGAATCCGAATCGGCTTCCGGTTGTCATCGTATTCAACCGTTACCTGCGATTTTGAATCGGGACGCAGGTATGTCATCACTTTTCCTTCCCTGCGTATTGCGGCAAGTTCGCGCAGGAGCAAATGGGCGAGGTCAATAGTCAGCGGCATGTAGTTTTCGGTTTCGTTTACAGCATAGCCGAACATCATGCCCTGATCTCCTGCACCCTGTTCTTCAACGCTGCCGCGGTCAACACCCTGCCGTATATCAGGCGATTGTTCATGCAGGGCGGACAGAATACCGCAGGAATTGGCTTCGAACATGTATTCGGCACGATTATATCCGATACGCGTGATTACATCACGGGTGATTTTCTGAATATCCATCCAGCCGCGGGTCCTTAATTCCCCGCCAAGCACAACAAGCCCGGTTGTTACAAGAACTTCACAGGCCACTTTTGAGTCGGGATCCTGTTTAAGCAGTTCATCAAGAACGGCATCGGATATCTGGTCCGCTACCTTATCGGGATGGCCTTCCGAAACGGATTCGGATGTAAATAAATAAGACATATAAAATAATAAGATATTAGGATATTAAGTACGTTATCATAAATTACTTAAGGGGGCAAAAGTAAGAAATTTCCGTTATTTTTTTTCCCGTGTCACCGCCCTGAATATTTCTTCAAGGGAAGAAGATTCCTTATGAATGGTCAGAACCGCGGTTTCTTTCTGAACTGCAAACTGGAAAATTACCGGTCGAAGATCTTTTTCACTGTTACCTGATATCCGCCAGGTATTGCCACTTATTTTTTTTACCGATGCCACTCCGGGAATTTTGATAAGATCCGATTCATGGATCACCTTGTCAAATTCAACCGTGATTACTGTTTTACTTTTTACCGCGCTATGCAATTCCCTGGTGGGACTGTCAGCCGCAATTTTTCCATTATTGATGATAATCACCCGGTCGCATATCGCTTCGACCTCCTGCATGATATGGGTAGATAGAAGAACCGTCTTTTCCCTGCCTGCTTCTTTAATCAGATTCCTTATTTCCACTATCTGGTTCGGATCCAACCCGGATGTAGGTTCATCAAGTATCAGCACTTCCGGATCATGAATAAGAGCCCGCGCCAACCCTACACGCTGACGGTATCCCTTGGATAACGCACCTATTTTTTTATTCTTTTCCGGATTCAAACCGGTGATTTCGATCGCTTTTTTAACGCGCTTCGATACAGACGAGAGACCATGCACACCTGCTATGAAGTTAAGATATTCTTTTACATACATCTCCGTATAAAGCGGATTGTTTTCAGGCAGGTATCCAACCTTTTTTCGCGCTTCAATACTTTCTTCTGCCACATCAAATCCGCAAATCTTTGCTACTCCGGATGACGGTGGAATATAGCAGGTAAGGATCCTCATCATGGTGGTCTTTCCCGCACCGTTAGGCCCGAGAAATCCTACAATCTCACCCGGCTTCACTTCAAATGAAACCGAATCAAGCGCTTTCTGTGTTCCGTATAGTTTGGAAATATTGGTTGCAAGAAGCGACATATTTTCTTATATTTTGATATACAGGGGGGGAGTTACCTACTTGATTAGAGTTACATGCCCGATATATTCATGCTTCACATCGGTGAAGTCCTTTGTCTTTATCATCCATATATAAACATCCTGCTGTGCCGGTTTCTTTCCTTTGTTCGCTTTCCCGTTCCATGGTTTGTTTACGTCATCGGTATAATAAATGAGATCTCCCCAACGGTCGTAAATGTGCATCTCAAAATTATCAGGATCAATGCCTACACCTTCCGGAAAGAAATAATCATTATGGCCGTCATTGTCGGGTGTGAATGCGCTGGGAACAAAAAGTACATAATCGGGTTTGATAATGACGCTGTCAACATACCTGGCGGGACAGCCGCTGTCACTGATCACATTCAGTTCTACAATATAAATACCGGTATCAAGATATGTATGAGCCGGATTTTCGGCAGAACTTGCATTGTCACCACCCGATGCGGGTTCTCCAAAGTTCCAAGACCATGTAACCACATTTCCCGAAGAACCGTCATTAAACTGGATTGTAGAAAGCAGAAGAGTGGTTTCATCCGGTACCGGAACAAAATAGGCATCCGGGATTGGGAATGCATGTATCACGTTGAAAACATTTACCGAAGTATCGCATCCGTAACCACTGGTCACTGTAAGTGTAATATCGAAACTTCCCGGAGTATTGAAAGTGAAAGCAGGATCGGGAACCGATGCCGTTTGACCATCACCGGTAACCCAACTCCATTGTGTAATGGAGCCGGTTGATATGGATGATTGATCAATAAATTGAACAATAAGCGGAACACATCCGGATATATCCCCGAAAGTAAAAACCGGAATGGGATAGGGATGAATTCTTACTGTCACCGTATCCGTGTCATTCACCGAACACCCGTCTGAACCGATAACAGTGAAAGTTGAATCAACAAAAGGCGATACGGTCATGATGCTGTCCTGGTACCCGTTGTTCAGCCAGGTAAAAGAGTAGGGCGGACCATCGCCACCGGTTGCTGCAGCGTAAACCGTAGTGGAATTCCCGGTACAAATATTACCCGCGGAAGAAGCAGTGACGACAAGGGGGGGGAGTACGCTGACGGTAATGGTCTGGTATACTGAATGGCATCCGTTGGCATCAATGATATAAACGGCATATGCTGTTGTGGCAAATGGTTTAACAACATGGGGACCCTGTGAACTGTCAAGCCCGTTATCCCAGATATATGTGAAAGGCAAAGTGCCACCGTTAAAAGAAGCGCTGATTGCGGTATAGGAACCGTAGCAGATGGTATCGGATGGAACGGGCAAAGGTTGTATAGGTTCCGGTTGGGTAATAAATGCCGGTTCGGAATCGGTACACCCATTGTAATCAGTGACCGTAACGTATACAATTCCGGCTCCGAGGTCTATTGCGGTTTGCAGGGGTGAACCGTTGCTCCATAAATAAGCAATGGGGGGGGTACCACCGGATGTATAAACGGTTGCCGATCCTGAGTTATCATTGTTGCATTGCAGATTCAGGGTATTGAGAGAATCAATAACGGGACCAGGGTAGTCCAGAACGGTTACCGAAGCGATTAATGCGCAACCGTTGCTGTCGGTAAGTGTTATATAATACGGATCGCGCGGTTCAAGATTGGAAACTATTGCTGTGGTCTGCCCGTCCGGCCAGAAATAGGAATACGGAGAAGTCCCGCCTATTGCCATTATTGCTGCCGACCCGTTATCAAATCCGCATGTTGACGGGGTTGATGAGGATACAAAAGATAGCGGTGCCGGTTCAATGACGACTGCAGTATCCAATGCCGTACATCCCCTGATGTCGGTAACCGTCACATAATAAACATTGGTGCATAAATTTGTTATAGTGGGTCCGTTTCCGCTGTTCGGTGTCCACGAATAGGAATAAAAAGGAGTTCCGCCTGTCGGACCCGGGAGCAGGGTTATCATCCCATCGCATGTCCCGCTGCATGATGGATTGGTCACCAACGGATTCAGCAGAATGGGAAGCGGCTCTGAAATTGAAACCGAATTAACCGTCTGGCAACCATTGTAATCGGAAACGACCAGAGCATGCGTTCCCGCACAAAGTCCTGTAGCGGTTTGCCCAGTTTGAGCCAGATCCCATGTAAAAATGTAAGGTGAAGTACCCCCTCCAGCCATTGCATACGCAGTACCGTTGCAGGAACCTGCACAGGTCGCATCGGTTTTGTTCACAATAGCGGAAGCAACGACCGTGGGCTCATTGATCGCCACAATTGCCGATGTGCTGCACCCGTTTGTGTCTAAAACAGTCACCGTATAAGTTCCACCGGGAAGCCCTGAAATAAAAGTATTGTTTCCGATCACCGTAATTCCTTTTTTCCAAATATAAGTAAATGGCAGAGCGACTCCCGAAGCAATCACGGAAGCAGTTCCGTTGGAGTCGCCACCGCATGTCACATCTGTCGAAATAAGAGTGTCAATAACCGGTCCTGTAATATCGTTAACCGCAACAGGTTTGCTGATCATGCACCCGTTTGCATCCGCAAGGGTAGCGGTATAAGCGTTGGCATAGAGGTTAAAAGCGCAGGCGCCTACCTGCGTCATCGGGTCATTCCAGGTAATGACATATGGAGATACCCCCCCCGTTACGGATATGCATGCCTGCCCGTTCGGATTACCGCAGGTGGAAGGAATTGCGGTAAAAGTAAAATCAAGGAGTTGCGGTTCGGTTATTATCACCTGCCGGGTTATGGAACAACCTTTATTATCCGTAACGGTAACGGTATATTGATCAGCGCATAAGTTGCCTGCCGAAGCGGCCGTCTGGAACGAGGGATCATCCCATAAATAAGTATAAGGTAATACCCCCCCCGATACCGATACAAATACATTTCCGTTGCAAGAACCGTAACAGGTCGCATTATTCCAGGTAACCGATGAAGCCATCTGCTGCGGCTGGGTGATGGTGACCTGCAGAGATGCGGTACATCCTTTTGAATCCGTTACGGTAACAGTATATAACCCGGCACACAGGTTTATTGCCTGGCTGTTTCCCTGGTTGTCGCTCCATATATAAGTAAAAGCGGGAATTCCACCTGTGGCATTTACCTGTGCATAACCGGTGCACGATCCGAAGCAATTATTATTTCCCGAAGAGACAAGCGAAATACCAATCTGTACAGGTTGCGTTACGGATGCAGAAGAAATCAAAGAACATCCTTTGTTGTCTGTTACCGTTACGGAATAGGTTCCCGCACATAGGCCATAAGCGGTTTGAGAAACCTGGTTGTTATTGTCATTCCATTGGTATGTGTACGGTGAGTAACCACCGGATGTATTTGCAGTTGCCGTTCCATCGCAGGAATTATAGCATGAATTTGCAGTAACAGTTATCGATACAGTAAACGATTGCGGATCCGTAATAAGAGCGGTTCCTGAAGTTATGCATCCGTGGAAATCGGTAATGACGACATCATAATATCCCGCGCATAATGCAGAAACACCCTGCAGGGTATCTGAATTATTGCCTGTATTCCATTGGTAGGAATACGGGGGGGTACCGCCCGTAACTGAAATGTATGCCGATCCGTCACAATAATTATTACAGGATGGATTTACCGTATTTATATTATAAACCATAGGAAGTGGTTCATATATTGTAACCGGTGCCGAAGCGGCACAGCCGTTGGCATCCCTTACCACAATGGTATAAGTGCCTGCCGGAAGGTTGACGACTGCAGGAGCGCTCTGGTTGAAAGGATCATCCCACTGGTATGATAAGGGGGGTGTACCTCCGGAAGCCGCCACGGTTGCCGAACCATCGTTTCCACCGGAACAGGAAACACTGTCGCTGATTATTCCCATAATAACCGGCCCGTTCAGATTGCTGATGGTCGCAGGTGTTGATATGACACAATTATTGGCGTCCGTGACGGTAATCGTATAAATACCGGCAACAAGATTGAGAATGGAATTCAGCGTCTGGCCGTTTGACCAGTTATAGGTATAGGGGGGGGATCCACCCGAAGCAGTGACTGCAGCGCTTCCGTCCGCCTGCCCGCAACTGGCATCAACCTGCGATACCGATAAAATAAATGCAACGGGTTCGGTTATTGCTGCATTTCCTGTTGCCGTACATCCGTTGCCATCGGTTATAGTAACCTGGTATATGCCGGAACAAACATTGTGCAGCTCGTAATTCTGGGTAGCAAGGGGATCATCCCACTGAAAAGAGTATGGTGAAATTCCTCCCGAAACAACTGCATAGGCGTCACCGTCACATAACCCGGTACAGGATACACTATCTGTGGTTGTAGTTACCGCCAACACAGGAGGTTGGGTGATAGTACAGGATGCTACTGTAACACAACCATAAAAATCTGAAACGGAAATCGTATAGTTTCCTGCCGCGAGTCCGGTTGCGGTTGAATTGCTTTGTCCGTTACTCCACAGGTAGGTGAATGGTGAAGTACCACCAGATATAGAAACCGAACCGCTTCCGGTATTCTCTCCGTTGCAATTTACGTTAGTTATATTGGATATTGACGCTGATCCTCCTGAGATATTATTAATTGTAACTGTGCTGAATCCCGAACAACCATAGATATCCGTAACCGTAACCGTATAAACTCCTGCAGTGATATTTACAGTACTATCTCCCGCCTGACTGTTACTCCAGGTAAAAGCGTAGGTTCCGTTTCCACCGGTAGCAACGGCTACAGCGGAACCGTCTGCAATTCCGCAATGTGCATCGGTCCCGGTCGCATTTATAGTGAGGACAGGCGGTTCGGTAATGGTAACCGGATTAACCGTTGTGCAACCATTTGCATCTTCGGTTATTACACTGTAGGAGCCGGCACATAATCCGGATGCTGTTTGGGTATTTTGTGATAACGGATCATTCCAGTAGAAGAAATAGGGGGGGGTACCTCCGGAAGCGAGAACGGTTGCGGTTCCGTCACAATAACCGTTGCATGTGGCGGGAACCGTTGATGTTACCGTTGCTACCAACTGGAATGCCTGACCTATTGTTGTTGAAATATTTGAAGAGCATCCATTCGGATCGATAATACTGACGGTATAATTACCTGCACATAATCCGGTAGCCAGTGCATTTGTCTGGTTTCCAGGATCATTCCATGTGTATGTATAAGGGGGGGTGCCACCGCTGACAAGCGCTGTGGCAAATCCGTCACACCCGCCATAACAGGTGGCATCACCCTGTGAAGCGATGGTAACCGCAGGTGATCCGAGATCGCTTACATTGATAATATCAACTGCAGTGCAGCCGGTTGCATCGGTAACGGTTACGGTATAAGTTCCGGCAGATAATCCTGTTGCATTTGATGTTGTCTGGGAACCGGCACTCCACAGGTAACTGAATGGCGGAAAACTACCGCCTGAAATTGTAACGATTGCTTCACCGTCAGACATAAGGCAGTGTGAACCGTTTGTATCGATCGAAAGGATTATAGCAATGGGCTCTGAAACGGATATTGATCCGCTGACAGTGCACCCGTTATTGTCAGTTACGGTGAGATTATAGTTCCCTGCCTGTAATCCTGTTGCGGTAGCGCTGGTCTGAAGGGTAGGATCGTCCCATTGATATGACCAGGGGGGGGTTCCTCCGGAAACGGTTGCAGAAACCATTCCGTCATAATTCCCGTAACAGGAAGCATCGGTTTTATTAATGGAAAGTAACAATCCGTTTGGTTGCGAAATGGCGGATGATAATACGGCAGTACACCCCTTGCTATCGGAAACAGTTACAGAGTAAGAACCGGCACACAATCCGGTTGTAATATTATTGGTCTGACCGTTGGACCATGTGTATGAATATGGAGGAGTACCCTGGCCCGGTATAACCTGTATATAACCATCGCAATCGCCATTGCACTCCACATCCTGTTTTGATCCGACCGAGACCGTTACCTGTCCCGGTTCTCCCACGGGAACAGATGTAATGATCATGCAGCCGTTGTCATCAGTTGCGGTAACAATATATATTCCGGCACATAATCCGGTGGCGGTGCCGGTGGTCTGCGACAGGGGATCATTCCACTGCAATGTATAAGGGGGGGTTCCCCCGGAAATTGAAGCAGTGGCTGAACCGTCACAGGCGCCTTCACAGGAGGCATCTGCAGATGTTGTGACCGGAGTAAGGATACCCGGTTCGGTAAGCGTGACTGAATTTATTGCGGAACATCCGTTGGCATCTGAAACAGTAATTGAATAAATACCGCTGCATAACCCGCTTGCAACAGAACCCGTCTGTGAATTGCTCCAGAGATAAGAATAGGAACCTGTACCACCGGATGCAATAACCGTTGCATTACCGTTACAACTGCCGGAACAGGATGGTGTGGTAACCGTTGAAACAGTTGCCGCAACCACTGATGGTTGGGAGATAACAATATTGACGGAAGCAATACATCCGTTAACATCTGTTACCAGTACCGTAAAAGTACCTGTCGGCAGACCTGTTGCTGTAGCGGTTGTCTGGGATTGCGGATCATTCCATTGGTATGTGTAGGGAGGCATACCATCTATCACAAGTGCTATTGCCTGGCCATCCGATCCGTTAAAACAGGAAACATTTACATTGCCCGTGATGGAAACGGTTGGACCATTATTATCTGTTACTGCTGCAGTGGCTGCTGCGGTACATCCGTTGGCATCGGATACGGTTACAGCGTAAGATCCTGCTGAAAGCCCGGTTGCAGTTGAATTTGTCTGGGACCCGGCTGATGCAGGCCACAGATAGGAGTAGGGGGTAACCCCGCTATTTGCCGTGGCTGTTGCGCTGCCGTCACTTTGCCCGCAGTTGGCATTGGTAGTTGTAACCGTTACAGTCACCGTTGCCGGTTGGATAACTGTTGCGGTTGCAGTGGAAGAACATCCTTTGTTATCGGTTACGGTAACAGAATACGTTGCAGCGCATAACCCT
>JACPRZ010000072.1 GCA_016193485.1 Bacteroidota bacterium
AATCTTGTGATTAAAGGTGTGAGCAGCATTGAGCTGACAGACAAAAACAGCACCGTGACAAATACGAATTGTACAATACTAAAACTCAAAGAAAATGAACTTTGGTATGAATTCCAAAATGGTGGAGATTTGCACGAATTTCATTTTGCAACCAAATAACGGGGGACAAAACCACTGGCTATAACACGGGTGCTTGTCGTAAGCGGGGTGGACGAGCAATTTTGTACCTTTGTGCCTCGCAGTTAGTTTTGTAGCGTGGGACAGGTGAGTAGCACGTAATCCACGCCTACGCAAGCCCCGAGAACGTTATGCCCAATTGTAAAACGACCTTGCAACCAGAAACTTTGACAATGGACAAAAAACTTTTCATACTTTTTTTGATTGCGCTCATCGGACTGACAAGTGCGACATTAAATCCAAAATTTTCTTACAAGATTTACGGAAATGTTGCGAATTTTTTTGAAACCGAAAATGACTTTCGCAACTTTTTTGACTTTCATACGGGGGACACTATTGCAGAAGTTGGTGCGCTTCACGGAGAAAATATGTATGGTTTCACCATCGTGACAGACAGCGTTACATTTTATGTGCAAGACATTGACAGCATCGCATTAAGCCAAACAAACTTTGACAAAGTAGTTAAGCACTGCAAAAAGTTAAAGAAGCCATTGACAAATAAGTTTTATCGGTGCATCGGGACAGCGAAACAAACAAATCTTCCCGACAACTCTTTTGACAAAATACTTTTAATCATGACTTTTCACGAGTTTACATTTATGGACGAAATGATGACAGACATTTACAAAAAACTCAAACCCGCTGGACAACTTTACATTCTTGAAACCCACTGCTTCACATCAACTCACAAAAACTACACGGCTAACGAGACAATTGAGATGATGAAAAAATACAACTTCAGTTTATTAAAAAAAGACGGTAAGGATATAAACAACAGTTCGGGACTTTATCGGACAGTTTTCAAAAAAATTTAACGGTGGACAGTAACGGACGACAAAAGAACAACTGGGCATAACACGGGGCTCCAATGTCGTAAGCGGGGTGGACGGGCAAATTGTACCTTTGTACCTCGCAATTAGTTTTATAGCGGGGGACAGTTGAGTAGCCCGTAATCCCCGCCTGCATAAAGCACTAAACCGTTACAGGCAACCCTTGACGACTATCGAGCGGACATTGTAACGTCATCGGGGGACAAAATACGGGAGACAGGAGAGAAACAGATTTTCAAGGACAATCCAAACCGACTTTGTATGAAAAATTTAGCGGACAGACAAGAGAAACACTGACAGTTTCACTTGACACTTCTTGACTATTTTAAAATGTTTAATATTGCAAAAAAGTGGAGACCAGCGACCACTTTAAAAAACGGGGTGATACCGAAAAACCAAACGAGTAGGACAATGACTAAAAATTAGTAGATATGGAAACAGACGCTCTAAAAAAGGACCTTAAAAAAGGATTCATTATTCACTGCATTTCTTTCATTATTATCAATGCTGTACTAATAATTCTCAACATCATGTTATCGCCAGGGTACAAATGGTTTTATTGGTCATTATTAGGCTTGGGGGTTGGACTAATAAGCCATTATATCTTCGGTTTTCTTTTAATTAATAAAAACATTGAAAAGAAATAAAACAGCCGACACATAAAAAAACGCAATGACAATCGGGACACGCTTTTTTCCTGCGGGACAAATAAGTCGACAAAAACAATAGGGCTGCCTGTAACACGGGGTTAATGCAAGCGGGGGGACACAGCTAACCTAAAACTTTGTATCTTCGTTCAACTTTTGTAGCGTGGGACAAAGACGTACTCTTAATCCCCGCCTGCATAAACCCCGAGAACGTTATGCAACAGTAAAAAACACCGAAATATGAAACTAAGCGACAACATTAAAAATAGTATAACAAAAAGAGGAATCTCCTATTCTTTTGCAGATCAAATAAATTCGGAAGATATCGAATTAGGTGAAGGAGTTTTAAAGAGTTTTTCAATTGAAGGACAATCTCAAATTGAGTTATCCCAAAAAGAAAAAACCAAGCTTTTAAAATACAAACCAAATTTCATTGATAAGATAGCAAATAATATTTTCAATATTACTCCTAAAAGGACAAATGGAGAATACGATATTAAAGGTGTTGTAAATGAAATATCTCGTATAAAAAACATTCATCAAAATATTAAAGGTCTTGAGGATAGTTTTAATTTTTACAAATCGGAAACCAATGAAAAACTTAAACAGTCAATACTATTAGAGATATTTAGAGCAACTAATAAGTATCCTAACGAAGTGATTGAATTTTTAGAGTGGTCATCAGAAAATTCAAGTATTGAATTACAGGAATGGTCAAATTTATTCCTCCAAGAAGTCTCTTCAAATGCAACCAATAACACAAAACTCTTATCTGAACCTGTTTCCAATCGAGAATTTGTTTATCAACCTAATTTGGAGTTTGATGTAACAATGCCACTAATGTTTAGTGGTATTGCTTATACAAAAGTCGGGTTTATTACAAAATCAATTCCTATACCTCCTTTAGTTTTTGAGAGTATAATAGGAAAAGCAATGGCCTTAGTCCGGGATGATTCATTTGAGGAAAGAATGGTCTTACAAAAAAGCATGTATGGGATTCATCCAGATGGAAGTCCACATTACGAAATTTTTCCATTTCTTGGAACTACGCAAATTCTTGATAAAAATG
Source organism: Bacteroidota bacterium (assembly GCA_016193485.1). Classification (GTDB taxonomy): domain Bacteria; phylum Bacteroidota; class Bacteroidia; order JACPRZ01; family JACPRZ01; genus JACPRZ01. The sequence continues at coordinate 2,724 of JACPRZ010000072.1, forward strand.
TATACAAGCATAATTATCGAACTGAAGTAAGTAGACCCTTTTATCCTTCGGGTATGACGGAATATGTTGGAGAAGGTGAACACGTAATTAGAGGCGTTAAACTTTCGTTCGATAGAGTCGGAATGACAACTACTCCTGAAAAATATAAAATTGATGGCAAGAGATTAGTTGAAACTGTTAGAGGGACATTTTTTGGTTATGGTGATATTAATTTGACTAAAGCCATTTCCAATGGATTCAAAATAAACAATGGTAATTTTCAACTTACACCCAGAAATAATCCTTTTACAAATAAATCTGCCAATACAATTTTTAAGGGAATTTTTTATGGTAAATTGATTGACTTTAATAATGATAACAAATTAGATGTAAACACCATACCAATCAATTGTGACAAAGAAGGCAAATTAGATTATTTAGGGGATAAAACCTATCAAAAAGACCCATTCAGACCTGATGATTGGTAGTAAAACGTTGCATAACAGCACCTACAAGAAATTGGCGGTTCAGTGCTCCGTATGACAGTTTTGTTTTTTATAGCAACTTTTTTTCGTGGGACAGTCCCCCGATGACTTTTAGAAAAGAATATTATCGGACTGGATTATTAAGCAAACTTTGACACGGAGAGTCAATCAATTTTAATCGCGGCAATCTCGCAAGCGGATTGTATTTTGTTCGGCTGATAGAAGAAAACAACCCCGATAGCTATCGGGGCATCGCAATAGACAAATTAGTAATCACCGACTGACACGACTGTACAACGGCAAACTGCACCCAAATCGACCAATGCATTTCACTCTCCCCCCCTCCTGAAAATCCCGTTATTATAAATCGCGAGCGGCTTACCTGTAAATTCCCGGTTGATAAACGGAGTATTCCTTGATTTGGAGCGGATATCAGTTGTTTTAAAAGTCCACTTTCGTGCAGGATCGAAAAATGTACAATTCGCTTTTTTGCCTTCAGAAATTACAGGTACTTCAAGGTTGAGGATTTTTCTCGGGTTTACCGCTATTTTATCTATTATTTCAGTGACGGACAACGTACCGCCAAGAAATGTGGTGCATAAAGCGAAGAGCGTTTCCAACCCGGTTATGCCGAATGCAGCCGTATCAAATTCCCGCATTTTGCTTTCTGTATCTTCAGGAGTATGGTCGGAACAGATTACATCAATAATATTCTCAGCGAGCGCTTTTTTTAATACCCTTATATCTTTCCCGGTGCGTAAAGGAGGATTCACCTTCAGGTCAGTGCTGAATGAGGTAAGATGGGTTTCATCAAGGGCGATCTGGTGTGCGGCTATCCCGGCTGACAATCCGATTCCGGTTTTCCGCGCTGCTGCGATCAGTTCAACCGACTGCCCGGATGAAATGGTGCCAAAATGAATCCGGCTCCCGGCATACCCGGCAAGTTGAATATTTCTCGCAACCATAATCTCTTCCGACAGGGGAGGGGTGGCTCTTAAACCGAGAAAGACATTTACAACCCCCTCATTTATATCCCCGTTATTGGATATGGATTTATCTTCGCAATGCAGCAATAACGGGCAACCGATGGTTTTGACATAAAGTAATGCCCGGATAAGAACCCCGGCATCCTGCACCGGGTTTTTATCATCCGAGAATGCAATGGCACCTGACCGGTGCATGTCATACATCTCATTTATCTCTTTTCCTTCCAGTTTATGGGTAATGGCGCCCACAGGGAATACATCCACAGGCGCTCCCCGCGCTTTGTTGACAACATACTCGATCCCGGATTTGTTATGCAACGGTGGCAAAGTGGATGGCATACATGCAACACCGGTAAAACCTCCGGCAGCCGCTGCTTCAATACCCGATAAAATATCCTCTTTATACTCATAACCCGGATCGCAGAAATGTACCTGCATATCAAACCATCCGGGCGATACATGGAGATTATCCGATTCATATTCCTTTGCCGTAATGTTTTGAATTTTTTTACCGATCTCTTTAATTACGCCTCCTTCAATCAGTACATCGGCCTTCTTATTATGAAAGGGGGAATTCCGGTCTATTATCCTGGCGCTGCGAACGAGAAGTGTATCCATGCCCTTTATCTATGTCCTTTTATCATGACGCATTTGGTCATGATGCTGACAGTAATCGTCAGCATCTTTGACCTTTTACCCTGTGAAATAAAATCGAAAATTTTAATTTGCTTCGCAAATTATTCCACAGGGTTATCTTCATTATTGAACCCTTACGCGCGGGTCAGTTAACCCGTAAGCAATATCAACTAAAATGTTAATGAGAATAAAAAATATGGCAATAACCAGCGTGATTCCCATGGCAAGCGGGAAATCATATTTCTCCAGAGCGTCAAATAATTCTTTCCCGATACCCTTCCATCCGAAAATATATTCCACGAATACAGCACCGGCAAGCATGGAAGCGAACCAACTGGAAACGGCTGTAATAACAGGGTTCAGGGCGTTTTTAAGACCATGTTTGACGATGATGATATGCTGGCTTAACCCCTTTGATCTTGCAGTACGGATATAATCCTGAGTAAGTACATCAAGCATGGAACTGCGGGTTAACTGGACGATTACCGTCAGCGGCCTTATTCCAAGCGTGAAAGCGGGAAGGATCAGATTTTTCAGTTCAAGCACTTCTCCCTCAAACGGATCAATTTTATATAAACTGCCTGCCATATTCAACCCGGTATAATCACATAAAAGGTAACCGAATATCCATGCGATGATGATCCCGGTAAAAAAGGAAGGAGCCGCCATTCCAATAACCGAAAAAACAATTGAGAAATGATCTACCGGGGTTGATTTCCTGATCGCTGCAGTAATGCCGAGCGCAACCCCAACGATAACAGCAAAAATAATTGCCGTTGTGGCAAGTACAGCGGTTTCAGGTAATGATTCGGTTATGACCTCTGAAACTTTTCGTTTTGTCTGGTAGGATCTCCTCAGATATGGTTCTTTTAATACCATTACTTTGTTTGCCGATAACGGGGTTAAGGTAAGGTATGGAGAATACTTTTCATCGCTCAGGAAAAGAACGCTTTTTTTGTCGTTTTTTTCATGGATTGAAACAGGTGAGAGATCATTCAGATACATCAGGAACTGCACCGGCAATGGCCTGTCTAACCCCAGTTCTCTTTTTATCGCCTGGATGGAGGAGACATCTGCGCGCTGACCCAGCATCATCCTTGCAGGATCACCGGGTAAAACATTAAAAAGCAGGAAAACAACAACAATTACACCGAAGAGAACAAAAAATCCGTAGAATAAACGCCTTATGATGAAGTTAACCATTATTTAACGGACAAAAATAAGTTTACGAAATAAAATAATAATGCGAATGAAAATTGATATATCTCCGGAATAACAGTTTCACAATATTAATGATACAAATAAAATTTCTGTGTATTCGTCCCAATAGCTATCGGGATTGGTATTCATTCGTCTATTAGTATCATACCCTTTGATTTCATTAATTTGATAATTGCACGGGTTTTTTAATATATATGATGCATTGTTTTTATCCGTGAGTTCAATGGGCGTATAAATGCTATTCATCAATAGAAATTATTATGCGAAGATACAAATATCAGTTGAAACCGAATTTATTGCCGGTTTCCCCGAATTCCGGAACATCGTTATGGTGCCACATATCAAGAACGGTACCTTTTGATAAGAGCATAATGCCGGGGTTGGAACGGATCATTGTTTTCAGCACGGTTTCATCGGCATTAAAAAAATCAAACATCGCCTGGGTTTCGTGTTTGAAATTATCAATGGACAGGTCGTTCGATGCAGTCAGCCCGATAAAGGGGATGGATTTTTCCCGGCATCTTGCCTCAAGGTCGTTAATCTCTTTCATATCCGACCGGCTGCTTTTATTGAGGTCGTAAGCAATGAACAGAAACAGGTAACCGTCAAATTGTAAAACCGAATCGGTAAAATCGTTTCCATCCATATCCGTAATGCTGAAATCATGAACAGGGGGGTGGTACCCCTCTGTGATGAGTTTGTTCTCGGTTTTATCGTTAAGTATCATCCAGGTAGTATCTTCCCAAACTTTCTGCGCGATATAATCTTTGCTTGTCATTTTTTTTGATTCTCCGCTTTTCTTATTCTGTAAGGTATACATAACCTCCCATTCATCCACAGGTGCACCTTCAGGGATCACCATCTGACCGGGGATATTTTTTCCGATGGCATAAGGACGAAAGTCGATCAACGGCAGATGGCGGTAGCACCAGATGGCGAATCCCAGTGTAAGAACTGAGACCATTCCCATGTATAAATGGCCCGCAGTAACTCCCATGTATAGTTTAATTGCTTTTCTTTTCAGAAACAGGATAAGGATGAAAACGAGCAGAATAATATCTTTGAAAAAGGATTGCACCGGTTTGAGTTTTACCGCATCGCCAAAACAACCGCAGTCGGTAACTTTCCCGGTCACGGCAGAGTAGCCGGTCAGCCAGGTAAAAAAGATTATCATTAAGAGCAGGAGCCAGGTAACGGGAACCATCCTGTAACCGGCAAGAAGAGCCGCACCGAGAATAATTTCAAGGGCGCTGGTAAATACAGAAAGAAAGAGCGAGTAGGGGATCATCCATGTCATTCCGAACACGGTGAAATATTCATCTAATTTATAGGAAAAACCGAGCGGGTCATTCACTTTTACAAATCCCGACAGGATAAAGAGGACTCCGACAAAAATCCTGGAGAAAATAACGAAATATTTCATGGTACAGATACCGGTTATTGCCCTGGTTACGGTCGTTTTTTATTAAAGGGCATCTCTGAAAATAATTATTTTTTCCCGCTGATAACGCACCTGCCTGCCGGTAGGCAGGGATTTTCGCTAATATGAATTAATAATCTGCGCTAATCTGCGAAATCTGCGGGATGTATTTGTGTTTTTAAAGGTTCCCTAAAACCGCATTTAATCAGGGCAAAAATAGCATAATTGATAATATCATAAAGGTTTGCGTCCGGTCCTTCCGAAATCATAATCCTTCCTTTGTTGTCATTTATTTGTCTTATCCGGAAAAGTTTCACAAGAATAAGGTCGTTAAATGACTTGTGGTTCATTTCCCGCCATGCTTCACCATAATCATGATTTTTCCGCTTGAAGAGCCGCTTCGCTTTCAATGCATAATAGTTGTAAAGCCGGTTTATCTTCATGCGGGAGATATCTCCCGGCAATTGAAGTTTTTTCCCCGGCTTACCGGTACCTCTTTCCAATTGTATGAGACCCATTATTGCATAATTGATAATTCCGATATATTCTGATTGGATGGAGTCGGTAACAAGTTGCTTTTTTTTCTCCTGGATGGTCCTGATGCGCTTTGCTTTAATATAAATCTGGTCCATTATTGATTCATGCCTTAGGATGCGCCAGGCAGGTCCGTAGTCGGACATCTTCTTATCAAATATATCTTTGCACCGGGCAAGTATGGCATTATAGGCGTGTACGGAATTCATCGCAAAAAAAAGTTCACAAAAATAAGCATTACAGGATGAACGCTAACCGGTATCTCTTCATTAATTGCAAAGGCAGGTTGCTTGAATTCAAACGTCCTTTGATCATGGGTATTGTGAATGTCACTCCCGACTCATTTTACGGGAAAAGCCGGTTTACTACTGTTGATGAAGCGGTGGCAGGGGCGGGCAGGATAATTGAGGAAGGTGGCGATATTATAGATATTGGCGGATGTTCCACGCGTCCCGGGGTAAAACCGGCTGATGAAAAGAGCGAGAAAGAAAGAGTAATACCCGTGATTGAGGCAGTGAGTAAAAAATTCCCCGGTGCTGTAATTTCGGTTGATACGTTTCGCAGCGCAATCGCATCTCTTGCTGTTGTGGCGGGCGCTGCGATGGTAAATGATATTTCCGGTGGGACAATGGATCCGGCAATGTACGATACCGTTTCCTCACTCAGGGTGCCCTATATTCTTACACATATTCAGAACCGTCCTGAAAACATGCAGGAAGATCCGCATGATTCAGATGTGGTAAATGAAATAATTGATTTCTTAGTACTCCGGGTTTCCTTGCTGCGAAAAGCGGGCATTGCCGATATTATTCTTGACCCCGGATTCGGTTTCGGAAAAACCGTTGAACACAACTACGAAATTCTGCGGAGGTTAAACGATTTTCGTATTTTTTCCATGCCGGTTCTTGCCGGTCTTTCACGCAAATCAATGATAAACAGGGTTGCCGGCATCAAACCGGAGGATGCGCTTGCAGGAACCTCAGCGCTTCATGCGGTTGCCCTCATCAATGGGGCGGATATCCTGCGCGTTCACGATGTCAGAGAGGCGGTGCAGGTTGTTAAGGTGATGGAGGAATACAATAGGGTACGGTAATACCCTTGAGTTACTGCATATTCACACTGTCGCTCTTCTGCGGATTATTTTTTTCAAATTCCTTAATGATTTCCTCCTCGCTCTTCCCGAGGAATTTTAATGAGAACTGAGCGTCATCGGCAAGGTTATGATCAGGATATTTTTTCAGGAATTCATTGTATAATGCCTGCGCTTCTGCGAGCCGTTTCAATTGGTTTTCATAAATGAATCCCTGCAGGAAAAGGCAATCGGGAGCTTTGGGAAACGCGGGATAATGATCATGTATCTTTTTAAAATATCCGATCGCCTCATTTGATTTCATTAAACTCATGCACAATTCACCGGCACGGAAAAGGTATTCGGGTGTCTTGGGATCATCCGGAAATTGGTTTACAAAATCATCATATTTTTTCACCGCTTCGCGCGCAAGCGTAACATTCATGGGGTTGACAGAATCACCGTAAAGTTTATTTTCGGTATCCGATATCTCTTTTTCTATTTCCGCTTTGCGGTTACCGCACCCGCTGAAAATTAAAATGGCCGAGATAAGTACGGTTGAAAAACGTGTTCTCATACGGTAATTTTTTTTGTTTTTGCCGGGAGTTTGATTTTATAATGCACATCCGTGATTCCCTTTGAAATTTCATTTAACTTCCTTTGCAGGAGCCGCTTTCGCAGGGGATTTATCCGGTCGGTAAATAATATACCCTGTATATGATCGTATTCATGCAGAATGATGCGGGCAGGCAGCCCTTCGAATGATTCGGTTTTCTGAACAAAATTTTCATCACAGTATGATACGGTAATAGTACTCTTTCTTTTTACATCTTCCCTGATACCCGGTAAACTCAGGCATCCTTCGTTAAAAACCGTTTCTCTGGAATGTTCTTCAGATAATACCGGATTAATAAAAACCCTTTTAAATGATTTTAATAAATCTTTTCCATCAGGATTTTGTTCATCTTCATATTGTGAGGGATCAATAATAAAAATCCGGATGGGAACTCCAACCTGTGGCGCTGCAAGCCCAACACCTTTGGCTGTGTTCATGGTTTCAAACATGTTTTCAACTAATTTCTTTATATCGGAATTTAATTGGTCAACCGGTTTGCATACCTTTCGCAAAACAGGGTCACCATATAAAACAATAGGAAGGATCATAATAACGTTTATGCGATATAGCGTGCAAAAATATGATTTTTCAGACCCTGACGCTTTCCAGGTACGATTGAAGAAGTATCGTTGCGCTTATTTTATCTGTAAGTCCCTTATCGCCTCTTTTCTTTCTTCCGGCACCGCTTGCAAGGAGCGTCTTCTGGGCAATAACCGTTGTGAACCGTTCATCAATGCTGCTAACGGGAATTAACGGATACTTTTTTTTCAGTGCGCCAATAAACTGATCCACTTTTGTTGAAATTTCATTAGGCGAACCGTCAAGATTTTTCGGATCTCCTACTACAAACCTGTCAACGGTTTCGCTTTTAAAATATCCGTCAATAAAATCCCATATTTCCCCGCTCTTTACCGTGGTCAGTCCCTGGGCAATAATTTTTCCGGGATCGGTAACAGCAACACCCGTTCTCTTTAATCCGTAATCAAAGGACAATATTCTACCCATTAACCATAATTTATTAAATGCAATTTGTAAACACACCCCTAAATCCCCTCTTTTTAGAGGGGATTTGTTTCTCTCCCCCCTCTATCAAGAGGAGGGAAGGGGGGTGTGTCATTTATTGCCGGCATCACCACCGTTACCCTTGTACCTTTACCAGGCATGCTTTCAAGCCGGACCGTACCGTTCATTTTTTCGGCAATATAACGTATAATAAACAATCCCAGTCCGCTTCCGGGAATTTCTTCGCTTGCCCTGAAAAACGGCAGAAAAACTTTTTCATGATATTCGGGTGGAATACCGGGCCCATTATCTTCAACTTCAAGCGTAAGAATTTCAGCATCAGTTGTTAAACCTACTCTGACAAATGACGAAGGATCAGGTATATGGTACAGCACAGCATTTTTCATGAGGTGCTGGAGAATAATGGTAAGCAATTGAGGGTCAAACATGAGATCAGTCGGTGTATTTATTGTACTTTTAACGGTTATTCTCTTTTCCGTAATAGTTTTTTGAAAACGGGTAAGGATATCGTTAAGAATATTTTTTAAATTAATTTTTTCTATTCTCATTTCAGCGGGTTCGCCCTTTGAAATTGCTTCAAGATTGGATAAAATCTCACCGAGTTTCCGGGTTGTTTTCGCCATCATATCGCAATAGTGTGCATAGGGTGTTCCCGAAATTTCGCTGCGGGCAAGATTGAGAATTCCTTCAATTGAGGCATGCGGCTCCTTTAGGTCATGCGATGTGCGGTAAATGAATGCATCAAGGTCGCGAACTTTATTCCTTAACCGTAATTCAAGGTTTTTACGAACCGTAATGTCACGGGAGTTGGTTACTACCGCACTGATTTCAGGTAAATGCAGGAGATTTTTTCCGGTTGATTCAAAGAACTTCCATTCGCCTGTTTTACTCCGGAAACGGTACTCAATGGTAGTAATGAAATCTGGTATTTCTATCCCTTCCATGAAAATGGCAAATACCCTCTCCAAATCTTCAGGATGAATGAATTCAAAAATGTTTTTACCCGTGATTTCATCCGGTTCATACCCCAGGATGCCCTTTATTGAATCACTCATGAAAAGGCAGGTTCCATCGCGGTCAAGAAGGGTTATTATATCAGTACTGTTCTTAATAAGGGAACTGAACTTAATTTCATTTTTCCTGACTTCTTCCTGCAAGAGGATTTGCTTTGTGATATCATGAACTGCCACCAGCCGTGCATCACGGCCGGCAAACTTCTGGTCCCTTGATGCGATTTCAACATACATCAGGGAACCGTCTTTTTTAAGATGCTTCCAGGGACCTGAAACTTCAAGGCCTTTTCGTTTCCGGGATACCTGTTTGAGCAGGTTCGGAATTTCTTCAGGAGGCCGCATATCCCTTATCGTCATTTTAAGAAATTCCTTTTCTGAAAAACCGTAATGTTTTTCAGCCGCTCTGTTTACAGCAAGGAATTTTAGTGATTTTTTATCGTAAAACCACATGGGGATAGTACTTTCGGAAAAAAGTCCTTCAAACTGAAGTTTATATTGACGAAGTTCCGAGACCAATTTTCTTAATCTGGAGTTTTTTTCTCCGGATGTACCGGAAGATGAGCATTTTGCGGATCGCCTGAATTTATTCGACATGATTTACCCGGGTAGGGGGTGTTTTACCGGAATCGCCTGCCTGATCTGACGGAGTCCGATACTCGTCAGAGTCATCGGACCGGCAGGGGATAAAGGTAAAGATTTTTACAATAATAGCATGGTTTGTCCATTAAATGGACAATAATCCACTCGGGATAATATTGCTAACTTTGCAGGATATGCCTGATAAAACAAGATATATTTTTGTCACAGGAGGGGTCACTTCTTCTCTGGGAAAAGGAATTATTTCGGCTTCACTGGCCAAATTACTGCAGGCCAGGGGACTCACCGTCACCATTCAGAAATTAGACCCTTATATAAATGTTGACCCCGGCACCATGAACCCTTATGAACATGGTGAATGTTATGTTACCGATGACGGAGCCGAAACCGATCTTGACCTCGGGCACTATGAACGCTTTCTCAACATAACTACTTCGCAGGCAAACAATGTAACAACAGGAAGAATTTACAAATCGGTAATTGACAAGGAACGTGAAGGTAATTACCTCGGTAAGACAGTCCAGGTTGTTCCGCATATAACCGATGAAATAAAACACTGGGTGCAGTTGCTCGGTAAAACCGGCAAATACGAAGTAGTGTTATCAGAGATCGGTGGAACAGTCGGTGACATTGAGTCATTGCCATTCCTTGAAGCGGTCCGCCAGTTAAAATGGGAATTGGGTGATCATTGCCTTGTCATACATCTTACTCTCATCCCGTATCTGTCCGCCACCGGGGAACTGAAGACCAAGCCAACACAGCACTCGGTAAAAAAATTACAGGAACTCGGTATTCAGCCCGATATCCTCGTTTGCCGTTGTGACCGCCAGGTTGATTCCGATATCCGAAGGAAAATCGCCCTCTTCTGCAATGTTTCGCCTGAGGCGGTTATCCAATCGGTAGATGCCGATACCATTTATGATGTTCCTGTACTCATGAAGAGAGAAGGACTCGATACTGTTGTCCTTGAAAAGTTAAAATTAAAATCACCGTCCGAACCCGACATGGATTCCTGGCTTACATTTCTTAAAAAATTAAAAAACCCGAAATTATCCGTTGAAATCGGAATTGTAGGAAAGTACGTAGAATTACGGGATGCCTATAAATCAATAGCCGAATCGGTCAACCATGCAGGCGCCTCCAATGATTGCAAGGTAAACATTCACTGGGTTCATGCCGAAGATATTGACGGGAATAATGCCGGGGATATCCTCAGTGGTCTGAACGGACTGATTGTCGCGCCCGGTTTCGGGCACAGGGGTATTGAAGGGAAACTCCTCTCAGTCCGGTATGCCCGCGAAAACCGGTTGCCATTCCTCGGAATCTGCCTCGGAATGCAATGTGCTGTAATTGAATTCGCGAGGAATGTCCTTGGTTTGAAAAATGCCGACTCTACGGAAATGAACCCGCGAACTTCTTTTCCTGTGATTGACCTGATGGCAGAGCAGAAAGAAATTTCAACAAAAGGAGGAACTATGCGGCTTGGATCCTATGAGTGCCTGATTAAAAAAAATTCAAAAACATGGGAGATTTTCAAATTAAAGACAATCAACGAAAGGCACCGGCACCGGTATGAATTCAATAATCATTTTACCGGTGAATATGAAAGGGCGGGAATGATCTGTGCGGGAATAAATCCGGAATCCGGGCTTGTCGAAATCATTGAACTTTCAGATCATCCGTGGTTTATAGGCGTGCAGTTCCATCCTGAATATAAAAGTACCGCCCTTAAGCCGCATCCGCTGTTCGTACATTTTATTAAGGCATCTCTTGAAGCAAGACAGCCACAGGTATCCCGGAGCGCTTCAAAAGTAAAAACTTTAACGGTCCGATGACTTCTAAGAGTACGAGTATCGGACTCCTCCGGAGATATACTGACGCTGAATGATTTTGCAAATCATTCAGGTCATCATATACTGATGAATTTGATTTTGCCCTGACAGATTGCTCGTCAGGGCAAAATCAAATTCCGTCAGTATAAACAACAACTGATTAGTTAAAGAAATATCAGAAACCCGATTCCCGTAAGAATCAGGAGGGAGCAGGATTCCCTTGCACTGCTTTACAGCGATTCATTATCCGGTTCCGGTATCAATGCCCCGGTAATGGATTCATCCGCTTCAGCCATCCAGCCAGCCGACAGCACCGGCATTGCGCTACGGCAGGAAGGCCATCGGGCCGATACTGCCGTCCCTGATGATACTTCCCGCAAATTGACGGGTATTTCTTCCCATATCAATGGAGAATTAACGCTTTATACGATTGAAAACGATTTGATCAGGGTAACGATTTCCAACCAGGGCGGGAAAATCCATTCTGTTCAGTTGAAAAATTACCGTACCTGGGATTCCCTCCCCCTTCATATTTTCAGGGACGGACAATCGGACATCAATCTGAATTTTTTTGCCGGCAATAAAATTATTTCCACTTCCGGGTTATTTTTTATTCCGGATGGCAATCAAGGCGTAATTGAAAACGACACGGCAAAAATAATTTCACTGAACCTTCAGGAAAATGAAAACCGGTACCTGAAATTCACCTATTGGTTATCACCGGAATCCTATATGGTCAATTTCAGAATTGAATTTGCCGGTATGGATAGCATCATTGCGTCCAATACATCCTTTATAGGTTTTAATTTCAATCTTACTACACCGCGCCAGGAAAAAAACCTTGAAAGCGAACGGATGAACTCCACCATTTACTACAGTTTCACGGATGGTGAATCCGACTACCTTTCCGAGACATCCGATGAAAGAATTACCGTCCAGAACCGCCTTAAATGGATAGGACTGAAACAACATTTCTTCTCCGCCATTCTGATTGCCGGTGAGTCATTTGATAAACCGACTTATCTTGAAACCCATACCCCCCCTAAAGAAGAAACCGGTTACGTAAAAAAATTATCGGCTGAACTGACCATTCCCTATGACCATAAACCTCATGAATCATTCGGTATGAAATTCTATTTCGGACCCAACCATTACCAGAGTTTAAAAAGAGAGGACCTGGGGCTTGAAGCGGTTCTCCCGCTCGGATGGGGGATTTTCGGATGGGTGAACAAATTTTTTATTATTCCGGTCTTTAATTTTCTTAATGAATATATTTCCAATTATGGTTTAATTATACTGCTCCTGACCGTTATTATTAAAATCATTTTAATATTGCCAACCTACCGCACCTATCTTTCTTCCGCCAGGATGAAGGCGCTGAAACCCGAAACCGATGCCCTAAACGCAAAATTTCCAAAAGCCGAGGACTCGCTTAAACGGCAGCAGGCAATGATGGAACTCTATAAAAAAGCCGGTGTAAATCCGTTGGGCGGCTGCCTGCCAATGCTTCTCCAGTTACCTATTCTCATCGCCATGTTCCGTTTCTTTCCGGCTTCAATTGAATTGCGGCAGCAGGGTTTCCTCTGGGCTGATGATCTCTCTTCGTATGATTCAATATGGGACATGCCGTTCAACATCCCATTCTATGGCGATCATGTCAGTTTATGGACTCTGCTCATGACCGCCTCAACGCTCCTCTATACATGGATTAACCAGAAAATGACACCCTCTTCACCCCAGATGGAACAGATGAAATGGATGATGTACCTTATGCCTATATTCTTCCTTGGAATTTTCAACAATTATTCGGCAGCGTTAAGTTATTATTATTTCCTGGTAAATATTATTTCTTTCGGGCAGCAATATCTGATGAAATTTTTCGTCAACGAAGATGAACTCAGGAAAAAAATAATGGAAAGAAAAAAACAACCCGTCAAAAAATCCTTTTTCCAGCAACGTCTCGAAAAAATGGCAAAAGGGAGGGGGATGAAACTCCCGAAATGATACAATAGTATTGCGGGATTTATATATTGTGCCGGAACATTGGAATTTGATATGACACGGTGCACCGTGTCTCTGCATAACATTCAGTGCGAAAACGTGAAATCTCATTAAAATTTGCCGGACAATGGTTTTTATATTTTTGTTACAACTATGATACAGGTCATTTCGTCTCTATTCAAAATCAAACTTGCATTTTATGGCAGCTCTAAAAATTGAATTTTTTCTCTGTGTAACTCTGTAGTTTCTCTCTGTGGTTCTCTGTGTTAAATTTCTTTTTTTTGAATTTTTGGAACTGCCCTTTAATAAATATCTTCAATGAATACTTTTTTACGTATTAGTGTTTGCATTGCCCTGTCGCATTTAGCCCTGATATCTGAATCAATGTCCCAATTCTGCACCTTCAACCTTATTGTCAACCCTACCGATGAGTCCTCCTGCGGTGCCTGTGACGGGCAGGCGCAGGCATTCGTTTTTGGCGGCACTGGTCCGTTTTCATATTTATGGAATGACCCTGCTCCACAGCAAACTACAGCAACGGCAACCGGGTTATGTGCCGGGAACTATACCGTGACCGTTACCGATGGGCTGGGATGTTCAAAGACGGCAACAACAACTGTCGGGTGCCCCGGTGTTTGCAATATCACTCTTTTTTCCACTTCCCAAAATGAAACATCCTGTGGCGCATGTGACGGAGAGGCAGGTGTTTTCGCTACAAACGGTACATCGCCATATACATATCTGTGGTCTGACGGACAGACAACATCGGGCGCTACCGGCCTCTGTTCCGGAACCTATACGGTAACGGTAACCGATGCTGCTGCCTGCACCGATACCGCAACACGCGTTGTAAGTTGTCCGGGCGCTTGCGACATGGTACTTGATACTATTGGCAGCAACGAATCCAGTTGTGGCGCCTGTGACGGATGGACCGGTGTTATGCCTTCAGCAGGAAACCCGCCATACACATTTCTATGGAGCGATCCTGCTAATCAAACCGGACAACAGGCAACCGCTTTATGTTCCGGAACTTATACGGTTACTGTCACTGATAATGCAGGGTGTACCGAAACAGCCACCGAAACCGTTACCTGTACAGGTTGTTCATTCACGCTCTTTGTGATACCGACCGATGAAAGCGCCTGCGGCATTTGTGATGGCGAGGCCGAAGCAATAATCAGCGGTGGTTCAGGTCCGTTTACTTATTTATGGGATGATCCGGGCGCTCAAACGGATGATGTTGCCACCGGCCTTTGCCTGGGGCTCTATTCTGTGGTTGTTACCGATGGGTTCGGCTGCCCGGATACCGCATCAGGGATTGTCTCATGCCCCGGATGTAAAGTAATATTTACCACCGCTTCAACCGGTGAAACAGGATGCGGATCCTGCGATGGTACTGCAACTGCTAATCCAACATCCGGTATCCCGCCATATACTTTCATGTGGAACACTTTTCCCATGCAAATTGATTCAACAGCAACAGGTTTGTGTGCAGGCGCCTATTCGGTAACCGTCTCTGATGCTGCAGGATGTAGCGACACTGCGACCGTAAATGTAAGTCCCTTTACCGGAACCTTATCGCTGTCACCATCATCAACACCGGAAACGGGTTGCGGTACCTGCGATGGAACCGCCTCGGCTGGCGCATCAGGAGGAACTCCCCCATTTACTTATGTATGGTCCACTTTTCCGATACAAACCGGTTCAATGGCAACAGGGCTCTGCCCGGGATTATTCAGTGTATCGGTATCTGATGGTGCGGGTTGTTCCGATACTGCAACCGTATCTGTCCTTCCTTTTGTATCTTCCCTTGTACTGAATACTTCCTCAAGCGGTCCTTTTACATGCGGAGGATGCGATGCAACAGCAACCGTCACAACGTCAGGCGGTACCCCACCTTATACATACCTGTGGAATACATTCCCCCCCCAGTTTACTTCAACCGCGACCGGTTTGTGCGCAGGAACGTATTCGGTAAATGTTGAGGATAGCGCTGGATGCAGCGATACGGCTGGCATTACCATAAACCCTTACACCGGTACACTGACAATATCTTCAACTTCAACTACACCTACAAATTGTATTTCTTGCAACGGGACAGCCACCGTTACTCCATCAGGCGGGATTCTCCCTTATACTTATATGTGGAATACCCTGCCCGTTCAATTGGATTCAACAGCCAC
>JACPRZ010000025.1 GCA_016193485.1 Bacteroidota bacterium
CCGTTACCGCAAGCGGTGGAGTTACACCTTATTCTTATTTGTGGTCAACCCTGTCAGGGTTTCAAACCCTGACAGGGTTGACCATAAATAAGTATGAGGCGTAAGCCCGCCCGCAGGAATTACAGTTGCGGTACCGTTTGTATCGGCAAAGCATGAAAGGTCGGTTTTGGCAAATGAGAGCGTAAATATTGTATCGGGGTTAAACTCCCAGAAATCCTTTGTATAAGCGCTGTCCAATCCCGTCCCGATGTATCCTTTTGTACCAATAGAAAAACCGACTGCGTAGTATCTTGCGGTTCCGCCAAAACCGGCTTTTTGCGTCCAGGTATTGCCTGCCTGGTCCCATTCCCAGAAATCCTTTTTAGCAACTCCATCATATCCCGTACCGATATATCCTTTTGCGCCTATTGAAAATCCTACAGCAACATCTCTTGCCCCTCCGCTAAAGTTTGCCTTTGGGGTCCAGATATCAGTTGCCTGGTTCCATTCCCAGAAATCCTGTTTGTATGGCGCAATGCCATCATATCCCGTCCCTATAAATCCTTTTGCGCCTATTGAAAAACCAACGGCATATTCTCTTGCGGTACCGCCAAAGTTTGTCTTTTTGGTCCATGTATCGGTTGCCTGGTTCCATTCCCAGAAATCCTGTTTCCTGACCCCATCATTACCTGTACCGATATATCCTTTTGCGCCTATTGAAAATCCTACACCATTAAACCTTAACAAACCTGAAGTGTCGGACTTCTGTGTCCAGGTGTTGCCTGCCTGGTCCCATTCCCAGAAATCCTGTTTGATAACTGAGGCGATATCTGTTCCCGTTCCGATATATCCTTTTGCGCCTATTGAAAATCCTACGGCAGCATATCTTGCCGTTCCGCCAAAGTTGGCTTTTTGTGTCCATACATTGGTTGCCTGGTCCCATTCCCAGAAATCCTTCAAGTCATTAAAAGCAGTATCCCGCCCGGTACCTATATACCCTTTGGTTCCAATGGAAAAGCCAACACCACCGGCTCTTGCCGTATCACCGAGCACGGCTTTCTGCGACCAGGCGCCTGCTTTGTAAACATTTACAACTATAGTGTCGGTGGCGAGGCAACTTAATAAATCTGATACGGTAACATAATAAGTTCCTGCAGAGAGACCCGTCAGTGTGTCGTTACTTGCACCCGTGTTCCAGAAATATTCATAGGGGGGGGTGCCACCGGTTATGATGAGTGTAACCGAACCATCACTGCTTCCGTTGCAGGAAACGGCAGTAAGAGCGGCAGAAATAGTTAAATTGCATTGGAAAATACATGAGAGAGAATCAATGGTTGCAGGTGATGTTTCGGTGAGGATGGAGGAATTACCGAAAACGCTTACGATGGATAACGAACCACCCGTTGATGTTGAATCGGGGGGGTTGTTTTCAATAGTAAATACAGATTGGTTGTTACAGGGAGTAGTGCCTAATTCATCGGTTTTGATGAGACGCATGTCATAAGAACCGGCACTGTTATTAAGGGTAAGTCCCGCAACAGCGAAGCCGCCATCGGGAGATTGTATTATTTCATAACCGGCATCATCTAACGGTCCTCCTATGGCATTTGACCATTGCTGAGCGCCTTGTGCATTGGTTCTCAGCATGTAAACATCTGACCCACCGGCACCGAAACTATAAGTATATCCGGCAATGAAATAACCGCTATCGCCTGTTTGCACGAATGATTCTCCTCTTTCATCCAACGCATCGCCATATAACCTGTCCCATTGTAAAACGCCATTTGAATCGGTTTTTACAAAATAGACATCGCTGTATCCGGAAGAAAGGTCTAACGAATAGCCGGTAATGGCGTAACCGCCATCCAAAGTTTTTTGCAGGGAATGTCCCCGTTCATCCTCGGACGTGCCGTAAGTTTTTGTCCAGAGTAAATTCCCGTTTATATCTGTTTTGAGAAGGTAAACATCGTAACTGCCTGCACCGTAGCCGCGGGTGCTGCCGGCAACGACAAATCCACCGCCAGGAGTTTCAATAACATCTTTTGCATAATCATAGTTGGTACTGCCATACGCCTTAGACCATTGCACTACTCCGGTGCTTCCGGTTTTGATAAGGAAAAGATCGTTTTGCCCGGAGCCGTAAGTATAGGTCTCCCCGGCAATAATATACCCCCCATCGGATGTCTGGCGGACGGCATGTCCTTTCTCATCTAAACTGTCTCCATAAACCGTTGACCATTGCACATTGCCAAGTGAATCGGTTTTTATAAGGAAAACATCATTGGGGGGGGTATTGCCCGCCTCTCCCGTAATAATATATCCCCCATCGCTTGTCTGGTGAATATCATGCGCCCATTCCCATAACACATCGCCAATGGTTTTTGACCATTGCACGTTTCCGGCAGCATCGGTTTTCACAAGGTAAACATCCGTTTGCCCTGCTCCGAAACTTACGGCATGACCTGCTAATAGGTAGCCACCGTCAGCCGTGGCGGCAATATTGGATGCCCCGTCATCGCCAGTGCCGCCAAAATTTTTGATAAAGGTTGTGAGCGGAGAGGGTTGGGTAACGAATGTATTGGCAGTAACAGTACTATTCAAATCGTACTGGTTAAAAACCGAAGTATCGGTTAAGCCGGTTGACCACGAGTATATAAACGGAAATCCCCCCCCCTGCACGTTTATTGAAACGGAGCCGTTGGTACATTCGTAGCAGGAGGCGTTGGTGATGGTGGTGGTGGAGGTGAAGGAGCCGCAGGGGGGAGGTTGAGAGTATTTGGCAAAGAAAATATCATTCGATCCAGCAGAAATCAAGTTGGTTGTGTCCGCAACACTTGTGTCGGGGTCAAAATCGGCTGTGCCTTGAAAATACCCCATAGTGTAAACATTGCCCATTCCGTCAGTGGCAAGGGAGAGACCCCTCTCACTAAATGCACCACCCATAGCTATAGCCCAGAAAAAATTTCCAGAAGAGTCAAGTTTGGAAATGAAAATATTATTGTTGGTAGCGGTTAAATTGTATTGTCCTGTACCTGGGTCAAAGTCCGCTGTTCCCTCAAAATAACCGGTGGTATAAACATTTCCTGACCAGTCTGTGGTAATGGAGAAACCTTCATCTGAAGATGTTCCGCCCATTGCTTTTGCCCAGAGAAAATTTCCGGAAGCGTCAAGTTTGGAAATGAAAATATCTTCCAAACCAGTAGCGGTTAAATTGTATGTCCCCGTTCCCGGGTCAAAGTCAACTGTTCCCTGAAAATACCCTGTGGAATAAATATTTCCCGAAGTATCTGTGGTGATGGAGAAACTCTCATCGCCAGATGTTCCGCCAATTTTTTTTGCCCAAACAAAATTGCCTAACGCGTCAAGTTTGGAAATAAAAATATCAGGGCTTCCTGCTGAAGTGAGGTTGTAAGTTCCCACACCCGGATCAAAATCGGCTGTGCCATTAAAAACTCCTGTAGTGTAGACATTTACGCTGTCGTCAACAGCGATGCTGTAGCCAAAATCAGTGTTTGCACTGCCGATGCTTTTCGCCCATAAATAATTTCCGTTTGCATCGTATTTAGCAACGAAAATATCATACCCCCCCACTATAGTTAAATTGGCGATTCCTGCACTTGGGTCAAAATCAGTGGTACCCTGAAAAAATCCAGTAATAAACACTTTGTTTGAATCGTCAATAGTTATTTTATAACCCCTGTCATCACCGGGACTATCAATAATTATTGCCCACAAATAATTACCAGAAGCAGAATATTTTGCTAAGAAACCTCCAGAGACACCTATAGGTGTGAAATTAGTTGTGCCGGGGCCTGGGTCAAAGTCAGCAGTTCCCCTGAAGTCCCCAGTAATATAAACATAACCAGAATCATCCACCGCTATGCTGCGAGCACCATCATAACCAGTACTTCCTATGTTTTTCGCCCAAATATAATTACCGATGGCATCGTATTTTGCAATAAAGATGTCCTCTGCACCAACCGAAATCAGATTTGCTGTGCCGGGTCCAGGGTCAAAGTCGGCCGTGTTACTGAAGTATCCCGTAACATAAACATTCCCGCTGCCGTCCGTGGTGATGCTGTAGCCCATATCACCGACATTGCTGCCGATGCTTTTCGCCCATTGAAGGGATTGAGCGGCCCCTCTTTGTCCCCCCAAGTGGGGGAAAGAGGTTGCGAGGAAGATGGTTGCCCCGATAAAATAGTTCGCTATGCGAAATTTCACGGGGTAAACGGTGCAGAGGAGGAGGGTGGAGAGGGTTTTCATGGGAGTTGGGATTGATATTGTTAATACCCCCCCCGATGAATCGGGGGGTTAGTGTGTTGTATTGGTTATGTTGATTGGAGGCGGGCTTAAGCCCGCCTTGTTCTCTATACTTATGTTATGATGATAGCATTACTTACTAACCCCTCGCTTTAGCGAGGGGATAATGTACAGTGTTACCAACCCAGCGCTCCTCTGATAGTCATCGAATTGCCCCCCCCGATGAATCGGGGGGTTAGTGTGTCCTTACCTTATATAGGAGCAGATTGTGCGGGCTTAAGCCCGCCAGCCATAGCTACCACTCCGCCATCGTTCATCACCACGAATCCGCACTCCTTCACAAACCGCTCCCATTCCTGCCGGAAGGTGAACTTACTGTGGTGCGCTTCCTGATTCCTGATATAGTTCCTCACTCTATTCGCCATAGAGGGGCTTACAGATATTGCGCAATAATCATCCGCCCAACCGTTCCAAGTTTCCTTAACTATCTGTTGTTTGCCTGCCCAATTGCTGGATTCGCCTTTTAACAGTTGCATAATATCGGCAATATTTTGCTTTGGTTCCATGCTTATCAGGCAATGAACATGGTCGGCATAGCCGTTGATGCAGTCAAGGTATATTTTTTTCTTTTTGGCATTTTGTCCAATGTGCGCATAAAGTTCCGGACGGAAGGCATCCGAAAGCACGGGACGGTGGTATTTTGTTCCCCAAACTGCGTGAGCCCAGAATTTTACAAATGCCACGAGTTATTTTTTTTTATTCAGTTGGTTTCAAAGATAGTGAAGTTTCTCAGAAGTCCGCTTTTTGCGTCCATGCGCCCTACCTGCCTGCCGTAATATAATCAAAGGCAGGTGCGAGAGCGGATGGGTTGCACAGCAGGAGGGTTGTTGAATTAATTTTGACTTATCATCCATCCTTACAAAGGTACGATTATTTTACATGATAAAATCTTCATCTTGTCATTTGCCTCATACCCGTATTCCGATCACTGTTACATCGTCCGTCTGTTCTACTGATCCTTTCCACTCATCAAAAGATTTTTCTAATTTTCCTTTCTGGATATCCATTGGCAGGGATGCAATTGATGTAAGCAGTTCCTTGAGACGTGCCGATTTGAATTTTTTTCCTTTATCAGTGCCGAACTGATCTTCATAACCGTCTGTTGCAAGGTAAATCATATCGCCTTTTTCAATTTTCAAAGTGTGCAGGGTAAAAGAATCCTCGGTTTCACGGAATACTCCGACAGGAAAGCGGTCACCACGGATTTCGGTGAGAACACCATTGCGTACCAAATAAAAAGAATTATTGGCGGCTGCAATCTCCAGTACGTGTGCGGGATTACCGGTGAGGCGGATCATTACGGCATCCATTCCGTCACGGCTTTCCGCAGTTGCACTCCTTTGCCTGAGCGCGTTAATTATTTCACCGCGTACAGAGTCAAAAATTTTATCAGGAGAAAGAATATTCCTTTCCATTATTACTTCCCTGAAGAGTGAAGTGCCAAGCATGCTGAGGAATGCACCGGGAACTCCATGTCCCGTGCAATCTGCAGTCACGAGGTACTTCGATCCTTTGTGATCTGTAATCCAGTAAAAATCTCCGCTCACAATGTCCCTGGGGCGATAAAAGAGAAATGATTCCGGGAATAATTGGCTGAACGACTCTGGTTCAGGAAGAATGGCTTTTTGAATGTAACTTGCGTATTCAATGCTATCAACTATGTCCTCCTTCTGTTTTTCAATTATTTCCTTTTGATTTCTGATTTCGGTATTCTGCTTTGTTAATTGTTCATTGGATTTCTTTTTAATCCTGTATCTGTTGAATAATACAACTGCTATAATAAGTACCAGAAGGGAAATAAGAATAAAAGAATTCCTGAAAACTTTCTGTCTTTTTATTTCTTCCCTCGATACAATTTCTTTTTTTTCCTGTGCAGATTTCTGTTCTTTAAGTTTTTGGTCATATTCAAAACGCATCTCGGTACGGGTGATATTTTTCCGGTTTTCCTCATTGAACAAACTGTCGGAACGGGTTTTAAACTCTTCAAAATATTCAAGCGCTTCCTTATATTGCTTTGAACTCTTCTTTTCTTCATACAAACCCTTTAGCGCATCCAGCATTTCTTTCCGTGCACCGGCAGATGC
This sequence comes from Bacteroidota bacterium, assembly GCA_016193485.1. Classification (GTDB taxonomy): domain Bacteria; phylum Bacteroidota; class Bacteroidia; order JACPRZ01; family JACPRZ01; genus JACPRZ01. Next base: position 6,387 of record JACPRZ010000025.1, read on the forward strand.
GGATAATTCATATGCTGCCCGGTAATATTTATACGCCATCGGATAATTATGCCGTTTCAGCATGATATTTCCGAGTCCATTATAAGAATAGGTTAATCCCATCATATCTCCCACGGCATTCTGTATAGCCATTGCCTTATCCAAATAACATTCCGCAGAATCAAGGAGAATGGGTGCGGCTTCACCCGGGGCGCCCTCCAGTTTACCCAGAACAGATTCAAAAAGCACAGGGTCATTTTTTTCATACACCATTACGAGAATCGCAGCGAGATTGGTGAACCCATGAGCAATATTCCGCTTTTGCCCCAATAACTCCCTGTACAGGATGCTTTTCTTCAGGTAGCGGACGGACAATGTTAAATCACCCTGGTCGGAATAATAATTTGCATAATTGACGTAAACCTTACTTAATCCTTCCGGATCATCTGTTTCGGTATAAATTTTTTCACTCATTTTGTAATATTCCAAAGGACGATCTTTATTTCCAAGTAAACGATGAATGATTCCAATATTCAGGTAACTGTTTGCTAAACCTTTTCTGTCAGCAATGGTATCAATCAATGCAAGTCCTTTCAGATAATATTCAAGGGCTATCCGGTAATTGCCCTGGGAATCATAAAATAATCCGATATTATTGTAAATGCTGCTGAGGGATTTATAATCCTTTATTTCTTCGCATATCTTCATTGATAAAAAAAGGTGTTCCACCATTTTCTGGAAATCACCGCGGGAATAATAGAGTGAAGAAATGTTATTGTGCGCATCGGCAATGCCGAACTTATATCCGGTGGCTGTGCAGAAATCGAGCGAAATCATATAAAATTCCAATGCCCTGTCATAATTTCCACCGGCAGCCGCCATGCGCCCCTGCTGAATGCACGAATAATTGAAATATTTTTTGCCGATACCGGCAAGATCAATATCGGAAAATCCTGCCAGTTCAGATGAAACAGTCATAACAGATTCAAAATATCTTTTCGCAATTTCAACTTTTCCTGCACCGGATGAAGCAAGCCCGCGCAGGTAGAGCGACTGCAGCCCGGATAGCGTTGCAAAGCAGAGATAATTCTTCCGCTGATCATTGTCAGCATTAACCGCACCGGAAATTAATTTCTTCAAAAGAATCATGGTTTGCCTGAAAGCGGTATCAGAATAATTAAAACATTTCAGGGGTTCTTTTTTTCTGAATTCCGAACCAAGAGCCAGGTACGCTTTTATCCCGGCAGTATCGGAGATTGGATTACGCGCAACTTTCAATAAACTGTCAATTCGGTCTGAACCGGCTTGTGCGGTTTTTACTGTTAAAGAAAAAAAGAATATTAAGAAAGTCGGAAAAACGGATTTCCTGTTCATGATTATTTGTTTATTATTTTGTTATACTCTTATTCCTACTATCGTTACATCATCCGTTTGTTCACTTGTTCCTTTCCATTCCTGAAATACTTTTTCAAGGATTTGTTTTTGTTCCGCTACATGCTTTGAAGAAATTGATAGAAGAATATCCTTTAAACGGGATGACTTAAACTTTTTACCGTAAAAGGGGGTTTTCATTTCCCCCCTTTGGGGGGATCGAGGGGGGCTTCCACCCAACTGATCCTCATAGCCATCGGTCAGTAAATAGATCATGTCACCTTTGTCAACGGTGGTTTCATGCAGGGTAAACGGATTTCGTTGACCTTCATAGACACCAACCGGAAAATGATCGGGTTTTATTTCTTCAAGTGAAGAGTTTTTTACTATATAAACCGGGTTATTGGCAGTTGCTGCCTGTATTTTTCCGGTTCCGGCATCCAGTTTTATCAGAACTCCATCCATGCCGTCCTGAGATTCACCCCTCTTACCCTTTTGTTTTAATCCTGTGATTATACCGTTGCGAACTTCCTCAAAAATATTATCGGGCCGGTTAATTCCTTTGTCGTTTACCGCTTCATTCAATAAAGCATTACAAAGCATGCTCATGAATGCGCCAGGAACTCCGTGGCCGGTGCAGTCGCAGACGGCAAGAAGCACGGCCCCCCTGCCCCCCGAAGGGGGGTTCTGAGAAGCAATGCCAAAATGATTTTCAAAGGACGGGGTTGGAGAATAATAAGTCCCCCCTTTGGGGGGTTGGGGGGGCTGTGCTATCCAATAAAAATCCCCGCTCACAATATCTTTAGGCAGGAAAAGAATGAATGATTCAGGTAATAATGATTTGAACTCTTCACCGGTAGGCAATACAGCATCCTGGATATAACTTGCATATTCAATACTGTCGGTAATATTCCTGTTTTTTTCTTCAACAATTTTTTTCTGCATTTCGACTTCGGTTTTCTGTGATGAGATTATTTTATTCGCCTTTTGTTTACCCCGGTAAGCGCGGAAAATAACAAATGCCAGCAGCAGCATAAGTAAAAATCCGGAGGCGAATGCAATACGCTGAATATCTTGTTGCTTTATCACCGCCTCCTTTTTTTCAATTTCGGCTTTCTGAAGCGCAATTTCTTTTTCCTTCTTTTCGGTTTCATATTTGGTTTGTATTTCGGTAATCTGCCTGCTTGTTTCCTGATTCAGTAACGTATCTTTCATCGCAGAATATTTCTTAAAATAACCGTATGCCCCGGCAAAATCACCCTTTTCCGAATAAATGGAGGATAACCCATGATATGAATCCTTCATCCATTCTTTCGACCCTACCTCTGAAGACAAATTCAGTCCCTTCGAATACCAATATAAAGCGCTGTCCGGATTTTTAAGCGCTAATTGTATTTTACCCAGACAATTATATGCGTTTGCCATTCCTTCCCTGTTATTCAAAGATTCCTTAATGGAGAGGGCTGATAAAATATATTTATCGGCAAGACGGTAGTCCTTCTCCACCTCACAAAGAAGTCCAAGGTTATTAAGCGTTTCAGCCATGCCCTGCCTGTCATTCACCGTTCTATAGTATTTAAGCGCCAACTCATAATATTCACGCGCTTTATCATGCATGTTCATGTTCCAGTAATTATTGCCGATATTATTGGCGGAATAAGCCATTCCCCATGTATCGCCAAGTTTCTCTTCAATTTCCAGCGATCGGATGAAATATTCCAGCGCACGGTTTAAGTTTTCCTGTTTCTGAAGTACATTTCCTATATTGATAAACGAATAGGCAATTTCCAAACTGTCTTTTAACGATTCTTTAATTCTCAGCGACTTCATATAATATTCCAGCGCCTTGTTATAATTTCCAAGTTCATAATGAACGGCACCAAGATTATTGAAAATAACGGCAACCGGCTTCCGGCTTCCGATTTCTTCGGCTAATTTCAATGCTTCAAGGTAATTTTCTTCCGCTTCGGTGAATTCACTGAGGAAATTAAAGACAGTTCCGATGCTGCAATATGATCTGCAAAGTCCCTTTTTATATTTGAGTTTTATGGAGAGCGCTTTCGCTTCAAGGGCATATTTTTCCGCTTTACCGGGATCACTGTAGACAATTTCATAGGAAAGGTTATTGAGAATTTCAACTTTATTTGAATCGTCTTTAGAATTGATAAGAATATTTTTAAGGGAGTCAATTTTATTTATTGCAAAACTTTCAAATGAAGAAAATATGCTTAAATTCAGCAGGATGAATAAAAAATACAAATTCATGCCGCTAAAACACGAAAACACAAAATCCAAATAATTATTTTTTGTGGGTTTTTGTGCTTTATAAATTTTGTCGCAGGAAATCAGACGGTATATGAGCAGTACGAAGAAAGTAAACGAGGAAGAAATAATTAATAAAGGAGGGATTTTTAATCTCATGAAGCGGGTTACCCAGGTGAATAACATGAATTCTTATTCGAATACGAGTTTACCTGTAAATACCGTTTCGGAACTGAATATTATTTCATAAAAATATATGCCGGGAAGGAAACCTGTGGTAAGTATCTCGGATTGCGAATTTCGAATTGCGGATTTAAAAATCAACTGTCCGAAAATATTCATCAACCGGAATTCAGGATTCTGGACCACTATATCATAATCATTTATCTCAATTATAAATTTCCCGTTACCGGGACTTAGATAGACAATAAACGTTCCGTTATTCATCTGGTCTGAATCCTGAAATTCAGGAATCCCTACGGTTCCATCCCATAACTGAACGTCAAGTGTGGTGAGAACACCGTTATTCAATGAAACGCCACTTATCGTTTTCGTTATATAACCGTTTTTGGAAAATCTCACGGAATAAGTACCGGCATCGGCATAACCGGTTTTATAAATTCCAGTCAGGTTAGTGCTGTCAGTAACGACAGTAGAAAGGATTTCAATTTTCACGTTAAACAAAGGATTCCCGGTAATACTATCAGTCACTGTTCCTTCGAGGTAGCACGCCCGTACATAGGTTGGCGTAAAAATATACATCCCGTTATTGAAATCGGATGCAATTATGTTACCTGATGGCAGAAACGGATGGACGTCCCATGTGATACAGCCCCAGGTAGTGCATGGTGTTGGATCAATGTCATACCGGCCGACTTCAATAAGATTACCCGGACGTGCGGCATCAACGATTGTCACACGATTTCCATAATCACCATTGATAAGAAATCCGTTCAGGTAATAGGTGTTGTGGTCTTCTTCATCTTCTGAAATCACATTTGAAGGGCGGTAACGGTCTAATTCCGTAATGTCCGAAAAATCCGAAACATCGTAAGATGCTATATAAGCGCCTGCAACCTCATCGGTGGTAAATAAAAAATTCCCGTCATCCGACAGGGCTACATTGTGGGTAAAAGCATTTGGAGTGATCTGGCTGGCAAGAAGTACCGGGTTTGATTTGTCCGTAACATCAACAGCGGCAAACCATCCATCGTAAATCTCTGCAGTCCAGACGGTGTCACCTCTTACCAGACAATCATGTACATAGTTGGCGTACTGACCGATATAGTTCGGATTCCATGGATCCGACAAATCAAGAATCAGCAATCCTGCGGGATTACAGCCGTTCAGAAATGCATAGCCGTTTTCAATTTGCAAAGTATGGCAGGCATGAACCTGTCCGGCAATTGACCCGTTGCCTTTCCACGTTTTGTAATTAATGGAATCAGGCAGGTTGGCAAGGTTAACAATAACCAGTCCGTTGGAAGTATCGCTGCATCCGTCACTTGTAAAATATGCGTACGTTGACCATGTTTTCACTTCGGTCCAGATGTAACAATAGCCGGGTACATAAAATAAAGAAGCAGGAGTATCCGGGTCGGAAATATTTACAATGGAGAGACCGGGACCATTGCCGATGAGAGCATATTCATTACCCAGGCCGTCAACATAACCCCAGCAGCCGGAACCGGTCATGGAAAGAGAGGAACGGAGGGACAGATTTTTCTGAGCAACCGCTCCCCCACCCCATTCAAGCCCCCCCAAAACAGATGGGGAAAAGTAAAATGCAAACTGCATAATGAATATCAGACAGTGGCGATTAAAATTTGTTGATTTTTTCATAAAATCAGGTTTTATTCAAAAATTAATTTACCGGTAAAAATATTTTTCCCGTTTATTAGTACTTTACAGAAATAGATTCCACTATTAAGATTTTCAACAAAAATTTCAGATTTGTTTTCTTTTGTTTCCTTTAGAAGTACCAACTGACCCAGTATATCATAAATCGTTATTTTTAAATCTGAAGTCAAAACAACATTATTTATCTCAATAATTATTTTTTGCTTTCCGGGAGCAGGATAAACACTTAGGATCGGTTGATGACCGGATAATTCAATCCGGGTAATTAAGACAACCACCACCTGTCCCAAAGCCGTATCATAGCATACACCGTCATTTGTAATCAGAATTACCTGATAAATACCGATATTATCATAGGTTGCGGTTGGATTTTGCAGTGTTGAATTTGTACCATTGGTAAAATCCCACTGCCAGGATGTTGCACCGGTGCTTTGATCCGTGAAGGCGACCGTGCTGTCCATGAACAGATTAATGGTATCGGCATCCTGGGAAAAAGATGCAATCACTATATTATCGGCAACGGCCGCAACGGCAGAAAGGTTACATCCGTTGAAATCAGTTACCGTAACTGTATAATTTCCGGGTGACAGTTGCTGAATGAATGCAACGGTATCGTTATTACTCCACGACCAGGAATAGGAAGGTGTTCCCCCCCCTGCTGCGGCATTGACCGATCCGTCCGAACTTCCGTTACAGGATGCATCGGTTATTGAAAAGGATATGGTTAGCGGTGATGGCTCAGTTACCAGGACATTCCCCGTTTTCAAACACCCGGATGAATCGGTCACAGTTACATAATAGGTGTTTGCTGAAAGTCCGGTCACAGTTATTAAAGTATCCCCGGTTGACCAGGCAGGATAATAGGGACCCGTTCCTCCAACAGCAGATACGGAAACGGTTCCATCTGTTCCACCGTTGCAGGATACAGCCGTGGATGCGGTAGTTAACAGCAATTCAACCGGCTGTGAAACTGGGGAGGATGCCGAAACCGAACATCCCGCGGAATCCGTTACCGTTACAGAATAAGTGCCGGCATCCAGCGCAGTTGCCGCAGAACCTGTCATGCCGTTGCTCCACAGATAGGAATAGGGTGCAATTCCCCCCCCTGCTGTTGCGGTTGCCGTACCATCCATCGCTCCGTAACAGGTAACATCCGTGTTACCGACAATAAGTGCAGGAATGACATTCACAATAACATAATCAGTTATTGTGTCGTCACCGTTGGAATTGGAAGCGATAAGAGTTACGGAGTAGTTTCCGGCAGTATCGTATTTAACCACAGGATTAGCCAGGAGAGATGATGCAGGATTACCTCCGGGAAACTGCCATTGGTAAGAGTTGGCATTTTGGGAATAGTTAGTGAATGTTATGGAATCACCTGCACAGATAACGGAAGATGAAGGTGAAAAATTAGCAAGCGGCAGGACGGCAAGGTACGCTCCATCGGATGAAATAGTATCTGAAAACAGCCCCGCGCCATTTTCCGCAACTACAGAAGAATAATAAACCTGCCCGTAAACCAGCGATAATCCGCCAACGGTGGTGTTCGTATTTAATCCGTTATCCGTCCAGCCGGAAACATCATTTAATCCCGGGGTAGTTCCGAAGGCACACCAGTAACGGATTACATCAGAATTGGTATCAACAGAATTTGTCCAGTTGGCAGATAACTGGGTATCATCAAAAACAGTATCGGCATCCCATGTACCCCCGTCATTAACTGTTGGATCAGAAGGGGGGGTCCAGTCGATATTTACGTTAAGAGTAGATGGTGCCGACCATAAATCAAAACTGTCTTTCACAAGTGATTTAATCCTGCACGATGGCGTCAGCGGGTCGGGATTCTGGTAGCGGATATCATTTGTTGAGGCGGGTCCGACCGTAATGGTAACGTTGCCGCCACTCCTAGCGCGGTAAACTTTCATGTCATTGTAAAAAACATTTGCATTTCCATTGCGCAGGGAAATAAAGCCGCCCGAGGTATGCGGTGAAGGATCAGTCCACTGTGAAACAAGTTGGTTATTCAGAAATGCTTTTATCTCACCGTTCTGGGGATTGAAAATCACCTTGCAGTCGTACCAAGTGCCGGCATTGACCGCAGCGGTATCATCAGTTTCAAGAGCGAAAACGTCATTGATCACTTTATATATCTGGCATTTTTTATTGTCAACCCTGTAATAGACAAAATAAGAGTTACCCCTGTTGGTCAGAGCAGGATTATCGCAAAAGAAATGCAGGCCGGCACGCCTGTTAGTGCCGGAGCCGCCAATGTTCATTCCCCAGTGGAAAAGATAAATTTCGCTGTTGGTTTGAGTCAAAGGAGCATAAATATTGGTATTCCCATTCGCTTCATCTGTCTGGTTCAATGCATTTGCATTAACAGACCAGTTCCCGGAGACAATCGTCCAGTCGGGATGGATGGCTGCATCAAAATTATCGTTAAAAAAACCGTTCCCGTTATTCGCCCTCCATTCTATATTGTTGTATTCAAGCGGCTGGTAGAAAAGAAGGTCTAATCCGGAACCGTTCATATCAGAATCAGTGAAGTTAACCTGAAAATTTTGGATTTGCCAACTGCCGACTGAATTGATTTGTGTTGTGGGGGGGGTATTGTTTTGCACGCAGGACCAGGATGCAGCCCATCCGCTGTTATTTACGAACGGATCTGACTTAAAGCGTGCGGTGAGTACACCGCTGTTTGCTGTAATTGTTCCAGGGTTTGCCGTACCGGTATAGGAACCGAGCAGAGGCGACAGGGTATCGGGCCCATTATAAAGATAAAGAAAGTCATAACCGTTCTCCAGATCAAGGGAAGAAAAAGTGAGTGAAACGGATGTGGCAAGAGCAGGCGCAATCGTGAATGTATAATCTTCATTTCCGGAATAGGGACTGCCGGAGCCGCCAGCATCAAAAAAATTTCCGCTGCAGGATGGATCGGTTGAGGAACATAAAGGTGTTGTAAACGAAGGTCCGTTATACCATGTTGAGCCATCCCAGATGCGCCAGTAATAGGTTGTGTTGGGCTCAAATCCGAGATATGAATTACATGAAGGATAATCGCAGAACCCCCCCGGAACGGATACGGAAGTCAGGTTGGACACATCTTTATTATAAAATGTTGCGAAGGTAGAATCGGCAGATACATCCACATACCATCCGTTGCCGCTGTTGTTCCAATTGAGAGTGACTCCGATCTGAGGGCAACCGTTTGGTGTTACCGAAAGATTTGAAGGGGTCACCGGGTTGCTGTTGCTGGTCCAGTTTGCAGCCCATCCGGCACCGGTTGTTGCGCAGTCGGACCTGAATTCAACAGTCAGCGCACCACCGCTGGAGGTCACAGTACCGGGACCTGATGTTCCGGTATAATAGCCAATGCGTGAAGCCCACACCGAACTCCCGTCATATATATACAGGTAATCCCAGGTGTTTTCTAATGAAAATGAAGTAAAAGTAAGCGTAACCGAAGTGGCTCCGGACGGACTGATTACATATACCTGTCTTTCATCGTCTGAATAGTTCCCCCCCCCTCCTCCGCTGTCGTAAAAGGTACCGGAATTTGCGGTATAAGTTGTAACGGACGGGTTGTCATTAATGAGCATGAAATAATAATCCCAGTTCCAGTTCGGGCCCGGATCGCTATGGGTCTGATTGGGAAAGTGCATGTGCCCTTTGATTTTAGTACAACTGCCCGGAATACCCGACTGGTTATAGTAAGTTGACGGGAGCCATGGCCAGAAACCGGTGCGATGAGGATTTATTCCATACCCGCTGTTACAAACATCTTTTGTAAGATTTGCGGAACTTGTGTACATTGCGGTCGTGTACCATGAGGGATCAGAAACATATCCTTCATGTTCATACCCTATTGTATAGGGATTTTCGGAACCCACATGCCATGCTTTGTTGCTTTCCAGCACCATCTGGGTAACTTGTCCGTCACTGGAACGAATTACATAATGAGCAGATACACTCGCATTACAATTCTGAAACCATGAAATGCACCCGGCATAAGAACCCTGTACGGTATGAATGGTTACCGCAGAAATGGATTGTGTCCTGCCAACAGTATAATTACAGGAAGCGGCAGGATTCCATAACGCGGGAGGATAATCTGAAGAAAGCATCTTCTGGTAATATCCGGGAGATTTCTTTTTTTTATTGGGTTTATAAATATTTTTTTTACCCGTTACTTTTCCTTTAGAAACAGTTACATTTTGCGATGAGAGGATTTTAAAATTGTTTTTGCCGAATACTGAAATCATATCAATGGGCTTGCGGTGAATCCCGGTTGCTTTGCAAAATTCCTCATCATTAATGAAGGAAAGAACCTGATAGAGTTCGGCATCAATGGCAAACTGCTGTACATCGTTTCCGGCAGGTAATTCAGTCATTTGGAGAAGAACGGGTATGTTGTCCTCAATTTTACCGGAGGTAATTCCCAACTCCGCCTGGATGCGAGTAAATGCTTTAGCCCATGCGGTTATTGATTGTTCTGCGCTGCTGATGATATCCTTTTCAGGAATACCTGTTTTTACCGCTATGAGCGTCAGCGTATTGCTAAAATAATTTTTTCCGTCAGCAACAAGTCCCATTATACCTGCCGCAAGCGGCATGCCGGTGCAGGATGGTGCCTCCAGAGAAGGATCAATATGATTCATCCTCGTTTTACTCCAGGAAACGGCTTCAAGTAAACCGGCCGGGATCGAAGGGTTTTCATTGTACGCTGATTCAAAAGCACCGGTAATCTGTTTATATCTGTATTCCAGATAACCATAATTATCATTGGTATTGCCGGATACCGTATTACCAGCGAAAACCATCCATGGAGAAAAGAATATTGTACTGAGAATAATAGAAATAAAGTTATTCATAAACAGGGGTAGTTAAATTTGCCGTAAAATTAGTAAAAGGAAGTGAATGGGCAATTTCCCGGTGTTACAGTACGGATTCAATAATAATAAATAAAAAACCCGGACAGTCAATGACCGCCCGGGTGAAAATTATCCCCCAGTTTTAGAGCAGGGGATTCCCAGTATTAATTGAATGGTTACCTCTTAACAAATAATGCAGCGCTCCCGAAAATAATCGCTATTGCAGAAAGTCCGATTGCCCAGGTTGCTCCCCCCCCTGAAGAAGCCATCGGTGTTTTTTCCTTTACAATGATTTGCCCTTTCATATAGGGATGAGGAGTGCACATATATTTGAATTCCCCCTCTTTTTCAAACGTAAATGAAAAACTTTCGGCATGACCAAGCAGCGGAGAACCAAACCGGTCAGGTCCTTCAAAGGCAACCACGTTATGAATTCCGGCAAATTCACCTTCCATATACGTGAATACATCTTCATTAATCCATTTTACCCGTGTTCCTTTAGTGATCTCGATAATTTTCGGATAGAAGGAATTCCCAATAATTTTCACAGTAACTTCATTTGTTTCCTGTCCATAAGAAAAAGGAGGGTCAACATCAGGGGTACCCGGTTCAAAAGGGGCAATAGTCCGTACAGATTTTGATTTCAGGTCGGTTAATTCCTGGTCAGTATAAGATGGTCCGTCAGCAGAAACCTTTACGGGTGTTTGGGCATTCCTGTCGCTCGTCAGGATCCCAATCGCACCCCGGTCTGTTGAGCCGACCGCATGGGAGAGCATCAGAAATGCGCCTTCATCGGGCGGTACACGAAATTCCACAACCCATGAATCGGTGGGACCGGCAATAACGCTTTGTCCTCCCGGATAAACCACATCAGGATTTCCCTGCCAGTAGGCATAATCCCAAATAATTCCCACTATGTGAAATGTTGAAACCAGGTTGGGTCCTGCATTGAGGAAATATATTCGTACATAATCACCGGGTTTCGCTTTAATTGGTTCTTCTACATAACGGAAGAGTTTACCATTAAAAGTAACGTAAACGGGATGCCCGTCAATAGCATCTTTGCCGCTCGAATAAAATTCATGCTGGAGCAGGTAAATTTCAACATCCGGTTTTTTATTGAGAACCTGTTCAAGTTTGAATTTCTTTTTCGGGTGAACTACCATCATCCCGTATTGTCCGAACAGAATATGCATGGGGATGGCATGTCCGCCAGGCGCGCAATGGTACATGTAAACACCCGGATAAGTAACCCTGAATTTAAAGGACTTGCTTTTGCCTGCTTCAATTTTGCCCAGGTATTTTGATGTTTGAGTATATGCCATGTGCAGGGATGCGCCATGGGGAATTGTCCCTTTATTCTCGAATGTCATTTCAATAATATCGCCTTCATTTGCTTCAAGTGTGGGGCCGGGTATTTTCTTGTCGGTCGTGAATCCTTTGAACATCACTCCCTTTCCGATGTATGTCTCACCCTCGCCAAGCGTTATGGTAAACGATTTATCGGCTTTAACATCCTGCGGCACATAACTTGTTTGCGGAATCGTTGACCTTTTGGCCCTTTCAATAAGATCGGTGAAATCCGTTTTATCAGGCGCTTCAGCAGCAGGCGGAGTTACTGCACCACCCGGAGATAAATGAGGAGCGACACCCTGTGCGTTAATAGCGGCAAGGAGTTCCTGCCCGGTAAGTGATTTTCCGCGTTCTCCAAGCAGTTCTTTATAGAATTGTTTATTGCAGAAATCGCAGGATAATAACTCAGTCCTGACAGCGGTTACCAGGAATAATATCGCTAAAAGTATGTGGATTTTTTTACTGCCACCGAATGAAATGACAGTGGAGAAATATCCACAGGGAACGGTAAATAAATTATTTCTTATCATAATTGAGTTAATTAATTTGGTTATTATTGAAAAGAACCCCTAATATCCATGCAACAAAAATGCGCTAACTCTTATCCGTTAATAACAGCAAAGGTCATAAATTAAAGTGATTTATATCAGGTTATTAATATGTATTAAATAACATTTTGTGAGTTCTATAATGCTTTAATATGTACTATTATTATATTAAAACAGTGCAATATCTATTAAATCATGACATAAAACGGATTCAAAAATCCTTTTTTGAAGATACCTTATTAATTCCAATAAGGAGCAGGATGATCCATATAAGCATTGAGGCCATTGAAAGAACCATGCCTCCTGTTGTCCCGAAAAATTTATTGAATACGGCACCGGTGTAGCCCATCAGTGCGGAAATATCAAGTTGGAGGAGTACCATAACCCTGGAAAGATCAATAGGGTTCAAAAGGGTAAAAATGAGTGCCGGTGTTTCAAGCGGGTATTCATTAAAGGAAACAAATACAAGCAATATCATTCCGTCATAAAGCACTGCAAGGTATAACCAGGTGAGAATGGCAATTCCGAATCCTTTGATTTTGTCATCGTTCAGGAGGGAAATAAAAAATGAAAGGGCGACAAAAATAAAAGTAAGGAAAACACCGGCCGCAGCGAGAACTGCGAAGTTCCATACATCCACGGAAACGGACAGGCCATAAAATAAAAATGGTATCAGTATCCCCAATAAAAAACCGGCAGCAAGCGATATGGAGAGTCCAAGATATTGCCCGATGAATACCTCTTTTCGTTTGACCGGCTGCGACAGCAGCAGATCTATAAAATCCCTTGAATTGTAGTAATGCATCACGCCAAAAATCATACTTATCAGCGGAATTATGGTGAGGATTATATTCATTAAACTGGTAATTGCTTTTGACAGATTATTGGAAAGGTAAAGCAGGGATAAGGTAGAGATAAAAAAGAAGAGAAAATAAATAATCGTCCAACGGCTTCGCAACACATCGTAAAAACTGTATTTGAAAATTTTTAACATGTTTCCGGGCAGTTTAGAATTAATTACCGGGAATTAATATTTGGGTTTGAATTTTGTGTGGATACTTCCATCATCCCCGCGATGGCTTTTTCCAGTGTGTTTTCCTTCTGTTCAGCCATTAATACTTTTGGATCCCCATGGTAACAGATATACCCGTCCATCAGGAAAACGATTTCATCGGCAAGTTCTTCCGCTTCACTAAGAAGATGGGTTACCAGCAAAAGCGTTTTTCCGTTTTCCTTTTCCTTCTTCAGCAATTCCTTAAAACGGACTCTTGAAACCGGGTCCAAACCGACAGTCGGTTCATCCATAATATAGACAGAGGGATAGAACATCAACGACAGAACTACATTTACTTTTTGCCTTGTTCCACCAGATAAATTCCGGAGTGATTTATTTAAAAAGCGATCCAGTGCGAAAAGAGAAAGCAATTCCCCGGATTTTCCCTTTGCCATCCGCACGTCTTCTATCATACGGAGAAATTCCCTGACGCTCAGATTTTCAGGAAAGCGGGTTGTTTGGGGCAAATAGCCGATTAAATGGCGGTACACCGGATTATCTTTGATGTTTTGGCCATTTACAAAGATTTCCCGCGTTACAATTTTTCCACCGGCAATATTCATGCTGACACCGTTAAGAACCGGCAGTTTCCCGAATGACTTCCGTATGTTTGATAATTCTACCATTGAACCTGCTTCATCAGCGGTTTGGTGTCGGTGAGGGTTTCAGGTGTAATAACCGGAGCGACTTTTTCGGCCAGGTTAAGCAAATCAATGAATAAACTTTTAAGCAATATTATTGCCGGTGGTATATTTTCCACAATATAGGTAAAAAGTTTTACGGGCCTGTGTGGTACATCGCCAATACCATCCTTATCGAGATCGTAGCCGCTGTAGTCGCTCCAGAAATTTTTCTCAAAGAGGTTATGACTCCTTGATTCATTGGTCACGACTTCAAAAGTGTTGGCAATAAAATTATTTTCAATGAACTTATTATTTTCAGATGTACCAAGAATTTTCACCGCCCAGCCGTTTTTGATGAAATCATTATTTGCGATCTCAATGCGATGGCATCCTTCAGCATACAGACCAATAGTATTTTGTTCGAAAACATTTTTATAAATACGGCTGTCACTTATGTCTTTTAAAAGCGCCCCATTGGAAACAGGACTCCAGTTATCGCTGAAAAGGTTTTCATGCATGGAAATGTCATGCGAATACATCACAGCAACCCCGGCCCCGTTCCCGGAAAACTTATTCCGGAAATAATCGCAATGATGCGAGAACATAAAATGCAACCCGTACCTTATCTGGTCCGAACTGGTGTTCCCATAAATTTTCGAATGTTCCACAAATTCGAAATAAATTCCATCGCGGTGACCGGAAAGGCGATTTCCTTCAATGAGATTATTTCTACAATACCAAAGGTGTATGGCATTACCCGTATTGCTCTCCTTATCAGGTATTCCCTGCACTTCATTGTTACGGATAACGCAACTGTCGGAATGGGCAAGATAAATACCGAAAAAAGTATTCTTCAGTTTATTTCCGTTAAGAATACAATGCTTTGACCGGGTAATCCGTATTCCAGCCCTGTCCTGGAGATAACTTGAGCCGACATTTTGAATCACGATGTTTTGGACAAGGACACTATCAGCGATAATGTTAATTACTTCACCCAGGTTTTCCCCGTCAATTACCGGGTAGTTCTCCCCTGTCACCCTGACGGATTTATCGATCAGGATACCTCTTTCTTTATAGGTTCCCGGTTTGATAATTATTTCATCCCCGTTTTTCGCGAGTTGAACCGCATGTGCGATTGCAGATACAGGGCATGTCTTACAAACCACAATGGTGGCGGCTAAGTTCAATCCCTGCTGGAGCGCAATAAACAAAAATATTAAATAATATTTCATAATAGAAAAAAAGAAAATGTTGTGCCGTTCAATGAAACGAATAGCAAAAAAGGCGCTTGCAAAGATTAGAAGATTTTACAGATTGCGGATGCTGGCCATGGAAAGTATTTCCTCCCAGGTGAACAATTCACCCTGGAGTTCCGATTGAAATTTGCCAGAAATCAATTTATTACCGAATCCGGTAAGGTTGGCGCCCATCGGGCTGGGCAGGTTATCGCTGATTAGGAAAACCGCATTACCTGCATCAATAAAATGGCCTGGAGTCGTATAGTCGGTTATTAACATTGAGTGAACATTTTCCTTCCTCACTTTGCCCGAACCCGTAAATTGAGCAATACATTCAATGGAATCAAACTTGTAAATTTTACCTTTAACAGTAATCAGTTCGGTACCATAGCGCTTATCGGATATGACCATCCTGCATTGATGGCAGATATCACTACCATACTCAATGGGTACAGGTTCCCTGCTGCAGGCAGCAAAAAATAAAGCAATAACAGAAAGAAGAAAAATATGCCTGACTTTTGCCGAGATCAGGCAGGCGGCATATTCAAAAGGATTCTCCTTTTTTTGCCGGCAGAGGTCATGCCTGGATTCTGTAACTTTTACTTTTGCCTTCCTTTTCCGGAAGTTAATGCGGCTGAAAATTATTACAACCGAAACAACTCCTGACAAAGCAGCAAGCAGATACCCTATTCCGCCTATCGCAGGATATGAATTAGCGGTAATATTCAACAATTGTTTTTTTCCAAACAGAGGCGGCTGGTAATTCATGCCATCCATCTTTATTGCAGCATGAGGGTCAATATCATTCCCAAAATCATACTCCCACAAGTGAAAATCGTACAAAGCCAGGATCCCTGCAAGGGAAACTGCAGCCATCCATGAGAATACCATTGTTTTGCTTTTAAACAGAAAAACAAGGAATCCCATTGCAATAAATCCCCACACGGCATATTTCATAAAGCGGAGTTCCGGTATGCTTTCCGGTTCAATTTTTTTCATGCCGATATAATGATTCAAGAGGTTGATATTAGTCAGATCATTTTCTTCAATGCCTTTTATCTGATCAATATAAATCTGCAGACCAATTCCCTGGGGATATTGTGGCGCTTCAAGCCGGATTTTCCATAAAGGGAAAAAGAGCGGAAGAAGCAGAGAAATGATCCCAAACAGTAAAATATATCTCGAATAATTTCCCATAATCATTATTTGTTGTTCCAAATGATTATTGCGGTAATAGTACCTGGTCAATGAGATGCACCCACCCGTTTGAACCCTGTACCGATCCGATAATATTTGCTCCGTTTACGGTAATTTTTCCATCCTTTACGCCAATCGTCACTCTGCCCCCATTGGCAACACCGATGGCCTTTCCATCCCTGAAATATTCAGGTTTATAGGCACCGGCAATAACATGATATTCGAGGATGTTCTGTAAATCGGCTTTTTTTTCAGGTTTAAGAAGTCCTTCAACGGTTCCTGCAGGCAATTTATCAAATGCCGCATTTACGGGTGCGAATACCGTAAACGGACCGGCAGTTGCAAGTACATCCACATAGTCCGCGGCTTTCACGGCAGTGACAAGGGTCGAATGGTCTGCGGACGATACGGCAATCTGTAAAATATTTCGCATGGAAACGTCATCCTGGATAGTAGCAGACCCCCCATCCAGAGGCGCACCGGCTGTTGCTGCCTGCTCTACATTGGCTTCCTGGTTCTGGTGTTGGTTGCATGATGCAATAACTAATATTGCCATCATCGTCAGGACAGGGAAAATCAACCCGTTAAACCTGGATTTTTGCTGAATGTCGACTCCGGAGCAATCCCGGGAGTACCGGATATTATTTTCTGGATTCATAAATTGATTTGTTAAAGATTTATATTAAAAACTGTTTCCGAAATAAGGGGAGGGCAGGAATACTTTCCATACCCCCCCCACCCGAAAACCATATCCTTATTCTCCTAACCTGAAAGAAACCGGTACATTGGAATTTTTATCCGAAACCCTTATATATCCCTGCATCTCCTGGTGAAGGGCTGAACAGAAATCGGAACAATAGAACGGAACCACCCCCGCTTCTTTCGGCTCCCATTTCAGGGTTCGCGTTTCACCCGGCATAATCAGAAGTTCAGCATTATTCGCTCCTTTTATGGCAAAACCGTGAGGCACATCCCAATCCTGTTCGAGATTTGTGACGTGACAATAGACGACATCGCCAACTTTCACTCCCTCAATATTATCAGGTGCGAAATGGGACCGGATCATAGTCATGTAAATATGTACTTCGTTACCTTTTCTTTCAACCCTGCCCTCTTTTTCGTTTTTAACTGCATAAGGATGGTTGTTTTCCTCAAGTTTGTAAATTTTAGTGGCATTTCCGGTAAGCAACGATGCCGGACATGCTTGTGCATAATGCGGTTCGCCAATAGTCGGGAAATCAAGCAACAATTTCATTTTTTCACCGGTAATGTCAATCAACTGTGCTGACTGGCAAACCTCAGGTCCCGTAGGAAGGTACCGGTCTTTTGTGATCTTATTCAGGGCTATCACGTATTTTCCATAAGGATTTTTGCTGTCACCACCGGGGATGCACAGATGGCCTATTGAATAATAGGTAGGAATCCTGTCAACGACTTCCCATGTTCCGATTTTCCATTTTACAATTTCCGATGTCAGGAAGAAAGAAGTATAACCATATCCTTTATCATCAAATTCGGTATGAAGCGGTCCAAGTCCCGGCTTTTGTACTTCACCGGCAATCACTGCATCATACTTTAAAACAGGGATCCCTTCAATTTCACCGTCAAATTGCTGCCCGCTTATCGCTTTAATCATTTTATCATAAGAATAGACGGGAATCAGGGCAGCAAGTTTTCCTCCAGCGGCAATATATTCACCGGTAGGGTTAACATCAACTCCATGAGGAGATTTCGGACAGGGCATATAATAGAGCATACCCGGGCAGTCCTTCGGTTCAAGGGTTTTAACGGAAGTCATGATTTCAGAAAAAGCGGTCTGTTTGCTTTCGTCCATATAGTTATGGTAATAATTAACCTTGAAATCTTTTGCTTTTCCGGCATTCAGATATTCTTCGGCTTTTTTCCAGTTGACAGCAAGGATGAAATCCTTGTCATTCTGGCTTGCAGTTGCTTCGAGCATCGTATTTGCCTGTTCGGAATTGTAGCAGGTAAAAAATGTCCAGTCCCTTGATACTCCTTTTCCTGCGCGGTTCTTATCATAATCAAAAGGCGGGCAGATAATCTGAACGGCAACACTCATTTTGCCTGATTCAGGATCAACTTTTACAAGAGAGATTGCTCCTTTAAAATTTTCTTTATAGGATGATATCGGTACATCTTTATTTTCAATCGGAACGCTGAACCTGGTACCTGCTACAAGGTATTCGGTATTTTCAGTACAATAAGGAGAAGGATGATTTCCTCCGCTGTTCGGAATCTCAATTATTTCATCGGTATTAAAGGTTTTTAAATTAATTCTTGCGATGCGAGGAGTATTATTCTCGTTAATGAAAAGCCATTTGCCGTTAGCATTGCCATCTGTTTTGGAAAGGACCGGGTGATGCGAGTCACCCCAAGGAATGAATCCATGGGAGGTTTGCAGCATCGGCTTGGTTTCTTCGCTGTAACCCCATCCGTTTTCGGCATTTTGCGAAAAAACAGGAATAACCCGGAACAATCTTCCGGAAGGCAATCCATACACTCCCACTTGTCCGCTGAAACCCCCGGATGCGAATAAATAGAAGTCATCATATTTACCGGGAGCAACATAAACCTCAGATGCCACATCTCCCCCACCGAGTATTGTCTCATGCTTTGAACCGTTGTTGTTGCAACCGGTAAATGCACCTAGGGCAAATAATATTCCGAAAATCCCAACATTAAACGGAACTTTAATTATTGATATTGGTTTCATAATTTTTTGGATAAATTGGATTGGTACAGATTAATTATTATCGTTACTCCTGAAAAATTCCAAAACAGCACGCGCTTCATCCTGTGTTAAATTCTGGTTTGCCATGGGAGCCATGTAGGTGGCAAGCAAATCTTTTGCTATCGGATCTTTTTGTGTCATCTCGGTTGGATTTAAAATCATATTCATGATCCATTCAGGAGTTCGTCTTTCAGTGACACCGTTCAGTGCAGGACCAACATGCTTTACTTCAATCTTATGACATGCGGTGCACTTACTTTCAAAAATGGATTTACCGGTTGCCGCCAAAGTGTGGTCAAGGGTACCGGTAGAAACGGAAGAAACCGGACCGATTCCCCTGTTTTTCATAGGGTCGGCCAGAGCATCCGTTGTAGCGCTGTTGCTGTCGGATGAACAGGAATAAATTACCGCTATAATCAATCCTGCAAAAAATAATCCGCAAATGTTTTTCATTTTAGTAAATTTTTTTGGTGGAATAACTGAAATTTTAATTCCGCAACAAAATTACAGTGTGTGAGCACGCAGGCAAAAGATAATAGTCAATGTTTAAGATGATTCATGTTAGGTTTTTAATCATTTCAATATGTATTTTTAGTTGTTTTTTATCATTTTTATTATTTCTTTTTATCCATTTTATTTAATTTATCACTGTATTTTTATTTTATCGATAATATTTTTGATATATGCTTTTTGTCATTTTATTTAAACACCAATTTGAATAATAATTACCAGCAGATATGCTTCAAATTGCTCCTGAATGAATCATCTCCTGCAAACTCATTAAACCGCGTAAGACCCTGATATTAAATGATTATTCGTGATTATTATTGCAATACCTGTGTGTATTATTGACCAATATCAGTACGATATGCCAATATCACCACTGACCTACATCAGATAAAAATTAAATTAATATAGTAACAATCATATCCCTGCTATGTTTGAAGAAACCAAAACGGGTAATAGTTATAAAGACCATTCATCATTCATGTTTTTTGCCACGGATTACACGGATTTTATTTTTTAATCCGTTAATCCGTGAAATCAATGGCTAAAATTCTTTTTTCTTTTCCAATTTGCGGTTTAATCGTGAATGTGCTGAACAGGGTCTGAATTTATTTATTAATACGATTTTGTTTTCAGTTCGGAAATGAATGAGCCCGGTATAACCCTGTAAGGGTAGTCCTGCCAAAGCATGAACATCTTGTGTACCAATAAATTAAAAACCGGATTTCCAGTAATTATTTTTCAAATACTGAGATATGTCATTTATGTATCTGACTGCCGTTACTATATTTGCCGTCTGAATTTCAAATTTTTGTACTTTAAAATACAAGATTATTATGATGATCAGAAGGGGTAATTGTGTCGCCTGCACCAAAAAAAAGTTTTCCCTGTTCTCGGAATTGAACGGGAAAGAATTATCATGCTTAGATGATAACCGGTCGTTTATCACCTATAAAAAGGGGGAAACAATACTTAAGACGGGTATGAAAGTCCCTGGTCTCATTTGCCTGAGCAGCGGAAAGGCAAAGATCATTAAGGAACTTACGGAGGGTAAAGAACTGATTATTCACCTTGCCAAGCCGGTGGAATTCATCGGTTTCCGGGAAATGCTTGGTGAAGTTCCGAGTTGTGTAACCGTAGTCGCGCTTGAGGATTGCGATATCTGTATTATTGAAAAAAGCAATTTCATGAAAGTGCTGAATGATAATATAGATTTTGCAAAACGTATCATCAAACATCTCGCAACAGAACTCGTAAGGCAGGATAACCGGCTGATCACCCTTACCCAAAAATATATGCGTGAACGGCTTGCCGAAGCCCTGACTATGCTGAATGAAGCGTACAACGGCAAAGACGGTTACCTGTCCATAACGCTTTCGAGGGAGGAAATTGCAAGCATTGCAAATATGAGTCGTTCCAATGCCATACGTACCCTTTATGATTTTGAAAAAGAAAAAATGGTTGCCCTTAAGGGTAAAAAAATAAGGATCCTCCAACCGGATAAATTAACCGAAGTAAGTTCCGGTTCAAACGGTACTTATTGACATCATGTACTTCAAAAGTCATTCATTTGCAATCACTTTTATGTTCTTCGTGATGAGTATCAGTCCATAAATATGACACAGGTCATATTCCGCGGACGAAGCGTGAAATAATTTTGCTGTTTAAAAATTAACCCTACTTTTTATAAATTCTATATGGAAACCATCAGGGACTTACCTTTATCTGAACTCGCAATCAGGCGTTACCAGGCAATTGCCACACTTGAAAAATACGGACTGGATTACTGTTGCCATGGCGACAGGTCGCTTGAAGAATCCTGCAGGGAAAAGAACCTTAATATCGCAGATGTAGAAGATGAAATAAGGCGCAGCCATCAGACGGAAAACCCTAACCCGTCATCCGGTTTTGAGAATATGGAATTAAATTTACTTGTCGACCATATTCTTCAGGTTCACCATGCTTTTCTCAGGAGGCAGATACCGGTAATATCAGAACACCTGTCTAAAGTGTCAACCAAACATGGCGATAACCACCATGAGGTAAAAGAGATCACCTATTGTTTTGCCAAACTAAGATCTGAAATTGAATATCACATGCGCAAGGAGGAAGAAATTCTCTTCCCGTATATCTGCTTTCTTGCCGAAGCCGCTTCAAAAGGTGAATCCATTAATCCCCCGCCATTTCAATCAATCCGTAACCCGATTCGGATGATGGAATCGGAACACGAAGTTGCAGGGGATATTCTTAAAGAAATACGAAAATGGAGCAATAACTTCCAGGTGCCTGGCGATGCCTGCACTACATTTCAGGTAACCTACAAGGAACTTGAAGAAGTTGAAAAGGATCTGCACATGCATATTCACCTGGAAAATAATATTCTGTTTCCAAGATCCATTGAATTGGAAAAGGAACTCCTCAAGTGATTTCACCGGGAAATTTACCGGTGGCAGGAACCTTACCGAAGCATTGGCAAAGGTCCGTTCCCTGAACCAATCAGGTATTGGTGCAATTCTTGATTACTGCTCTTTTCGTCCCCGGTCCGGACATCCCTTTGATTTAGTAACGCATGAAGTTCAGAGGATAAAAAAATCATCAGTATCGTTACCAGGCCCAAGAGGGTTTGTATTGAAACTATCCCGATTAATCCCGTTGAATCTGCACGGCAACAAAATGCCAGACAATTTTTCCGGTAAAAGTGGAAAGGGCTTTTTTACCGAATTTTTTGGGGAAATTGAATTTATAACCGTAACACTTGCAGATGCCGGAGTAGAGGTAATTATTGACCATGACGATGAATTAAGTATGGATACGCGGATGACCATATACCACTTCCTTGCGGAAAAATTCAATTTTAAACTGCCAACGGTATATTTTACAGTTCAGGTTCAGAACAGTGAAGGGCTTACCCTCCTAAATCGCATTCTGACCGATGAAATCATTACCGGTAAATACGCAGGAATAGTTCTTGTAAAAGGATACCAGTCGGGTCAAGGCAGTAATAATAATGGAAGAAGAAACTTCAGGGCGGCAATTGATCTGTGCCTTGACCGTATACATAATGTAGGATTGAATATCGCAACTCACGATGAAGATATAATCCAATACGGCATTAACAGGATAAAAAAAAGTAAAATAAAACCTTCCGATTCCTTTGTTCAATTCTCACAGGCGCTCGGTATAAAGGATTCATTGACATTGCGGATTGCAGGAGATGGATTTAACGTCTGTAAATATGTACCCTATGGGGACTACCGGTATTTAATACCCTCTCTGGCAGAAATGTTACGAAAGAACAGGAAAATACAGAACTATTTTGCAGGAGAATTAAAAAATAAATTCGCTGAATTAAAAGGGTAATTGGATATCCGGTTCATTTTTTCTTTTTGAACTTCCTGCGGATACCTTCACGAACTTAATGCTAAGAACAGGCCGGTTAATATGATTGACCAGGTTTTCGGTAATGCTTCCGAGCACCAGGTGAGAGAGCCCGGTCAATCCTCTTGTCTCAATGGAAATTACATCGGCACCGGTATGATTTGCAAAATTTAAAATTCCGTCTTCGATACTTGTATCATTCCATGTATTGACAGAATAATTTCTTAACGAAAACTCTTTTGCGAAATTTTCCATGGCATTAATGCTGACGGGCGTTCGTTCAAAATGATTTCTCGTATTAACTTTTAACAGGTGTATCAAAGGATTGTATACCCGTGCCAGCCGGTAAATTCTCGTAAATGACTCTGATGAGTCAGAATCAAATGTTGAAGCAAAGACCATTGCTTTCATTTCAAAATGATCCGGTTTTTCCTTAATAACCAGGACCGGTATGTCGGAGAACCGCACAATTTTTTCGGTATTGGATCCAACCATCAGTTCTTTGATTCCGCTGACCCCATGGGAGCCCATGACGCTCAGGTCTGCATTTCTGACTCTTTTATCCCTGGTTAAATCTTCGAGTTCAATATCGGTCAAAAGAAGTTTCTTTAATTTTATTCCCCTCAGGTATTCGGTTTTCATTAATTGCAGTATCTTCCGGTCAATCTGTTCCAGTATTTTTTCTTCGGCCACGTTGTCGTAAAAAAGGTCGACAAATCCGTAAACGGGCCGTTCATATATATGGGTCAAATGAATTGTAGCGCCTGTTTTTCTTGCGATAAAAGAAGCGGCAACCAGAGCATTCAGCGAGCAATCGGAAAAATCCGTAGGTACAATAATGTTTTTCATTGTGACAGAAGATTATTACGAACGGTTAACCGGAAAAATGTTCCGGTTACAAAAGTAATAAATAATGATAATAGTCATTTTCATGAAAATTTAATTACTTTTTCCAATCCCTGTGGATTGATAATTTTCACTTCCCTTCCTTTAATTTCAATTAACTTTTCATCTTTAAATTCCGACAAGGTGCGTATCAGCGATTCGGTTGCGGTTCCGACAAGAGCCGCAAGATTTTCACGGGATATATCAAGCACAAAATTATCACCTTTATCGGGCTGGTATTTTTTCTGCAGGGTGAGCAACACTTCCGCCACCCTCCTTCTCAGCGAACTGTAAGCCATCTGTAACAGCCGCTCTTCTTTTTCAATGATATTATCCGATAACATCTTTATAAATTTGGATGAAACATCGCGGTTGTTGTAAAGCAATGCAAGAAAATCATCCCTCGGCACAATACATATCTCGGTTTCTTCAAGGGCTGCTGCCGATTCACTGTACTGACTGTTTTCCAGGATCGCCATATACCCCACAAAGTGTCCTGGAGAGAACATGTCAATGATCAACTCTTTACCGTCTTCATTTGTTTTATAGGTTTTCACCTTTCCCTTGTGCACGAACAAAACCCCGTGGGGATAGTCGCCTTCATGGTAAATGATATCCTTTTTGCGGTACTTACGGGTCATTTTACCGTCAGATAATTTTCCCAGTTCTTCAATTCCCCTGACATCATCAATAAATTTATATAACCCGTGCATATTCTTTTCATATTCCTTTCTCAGGAATTCGCTCTTTTTCAGACGGGTTTCCACTGCGGTAAGGAGTTCGGTATCGCTGAAGGGTTTTGTGATGTAGTCATCTGCGCCAAGGTTCATCCCTTTGCGTATATCGCTTTTTTCGGCTTTAGCCGTAAGGAATATAAAAGGAATTCCGGAAGTTTCAGGGCTGCGGCTCATAATCTGGAGGACGCCATAGCCGTCAAGTTCAGGCATCATTATATCGCAAATGACAACATCCGGTTTATGTTTCCTTGCAAGGTCAATACCCTTTTTTCCGTTTTCGGCAGTAAGGACTTTGTAGTCCGACAGTTCAAGGATTTCAGCTGTGTTCTCCCGTACATCGCGGTTGTCTTCAATGAGTAAAACTGTTTTCATTTTTTAAAGATTAAAATTATTTAGTAACCCAGATAAGTAAAAATAATATATGAACCATTTATTTTTCAAATCGGTATTTCAATGCGGAAGGATGTTCCAGCATCGCTTTTACTTTCAAAAGAAATATGTCCGCCCATCAATTGGGTATATTTACGTGATATATTGAGTCCGAGCCCGGTACCCTGAACTTCTGTTGAATTCCGTGCCCTGAAAAAACGCTCAAAGATAAACTGTTGTTCTTCTTCCGGAATACCTATGCCCTCGTCTTTCACGGTAAGCGACAGACGGCTGTCGTTGCATTTTGACGTAAGAAGAATCTTTTTCCCGTCAGGTGAATATTTAATTGCATTTGAGATAATATTTATCAGTGTATTTTTCAG
>JACPRZ010000069.1 GCA_016193485.1 Bacteroidota bacterium
GACACTTATAGCATCGGGGTTATGAAATCCACCGATGGAGGATCCACCTGGAATCCTACCGGACTTACATGGACATCTTCACAGGGGAGAGTAATCCATCGCCTGATTATTCATCCCACCACCACATCCATCCTCTTTGCCGCAACAAGTAACGGCATTTACAAAACCACTGACAGTGGAACCACATGGACACAGGTGAAAACCGGTGAACACCTGGATATTGAATTTCATCCGACTAATCCTTCAGTTATTTATGCAACAACAGCAACCCGCGTTGTAAAATCAACGGATACCGGTACTACCTGGGCAAACCTTACAAACGGACTCCCAGCGACAAGTTCTGTGGGCCGCGCGGCAGTAGCAATAACTGCTGCGAACTCAAATGTCGTTTATGCACTTTTTGCCGATGCCAGTGATTACAGTTATTACGGATTGTATAAATCTTCCGACCAGGGTTCAACCTGGACGCAGCAGTCATCTTCTCCCAATTTGTTCGGATACGAGTCCAACGGCAGCGATGCAGGAGGACAGGCATGGTACGATATGGCGCTTGCCGTTTCACCGACAAGTGAAAACACGGTATTTGCGGGGGGGATTAATATCTGGAAATCCACTACTGGCGGATCATCATGGAGCATCAGTGCGCATTGGACCGGCAGCGGAGCGCCCTATGTTCATGCAGATATTCATGACCTGATTTTCCAGCCCGGCAGCGGATCAGTTGTTTACTCCGGTAATGACGGGGGGGTATTCAAATCCACTACCACCGGAACATCATGGTCTGATAAAAGTGACGGACTGACGATTCACCAGATCTACCGGCTTGGATTATCAGTGACTAACAGCAACCTTGCATTAGTTGGATCGCAGGATAACGGAACCAGTTTATATTCAGGAGGTTCATGGGATAACGTTTATGGCGGTGACGGGATGGAATGTATAATTGACTGGTCTAACGCAAACATCATGTATGCTTCCATGTATTATGGCTACCTGTTCAGGTCATCTAACGGTGGCGGCAATTTCAGTGATATTTCTCCATCAGCCGGGGGGAATGGCGCATGGGTAACTCCCTATGTTATTCATCCTTCAACAAACACAACCCTCCTTGCCGGTTACACTGAGGTTTACAAGACAACAAACAGCGGAACCGCATGGTCAGCGATTTCAAGTAACCTGACCGGGGGTACTTCCACTCTGAAATCACTGGCAGTGGCACCTTCAAATGCAAATTACATTTATGCCGCAACCTATTCCAATATTTATAAAACCATCAGTGGCGGTACATCATGGTCCAATATTACCGGAACTGTTCCGACCGGTAATTCGGTGACCTACATTGCGGTTCATCCTTCGGATCCTAATGTTGTTTTCGTCACACTATCCGGATATTCTTCAGGAAATAAAGTTTTTAAGACCGTAAACGGTGGAACCAACTGGACAAACATTTCTGTGAATCTCCCTAATATTCCTGTAAATTGCATTGCTGTTGAAAATAACGGTTATGATGCTCTTTATGTCGGAACTGACCTGGGCGTGTACTATACTAATTCTACTATGTCCACATGGATTTCATTCAATGACGGCTTGCCAAATGTTATTGTCAACGAACTTGAGATTCACTCCTCTGCCGGTAAAATCCGGGCGGCAACGTATGGGAGGGGATTATGGTCTTCCGACCTGATGACCGTCTCAACCGTGCAGTATGATGCCGGCATAATATCAGTCATCTGGCCTTCAGGTACAATCTGCGATTCAACAACCCTTTCCCCTCTTGTACGGCTGAAAAATATGGGTATTAACACACTGACATCGGTTACCATAAATTATACTATTGATGCGAATAATTATTCATACAACTGGGCAGGATCCCTTGCGACAGGTTCACAAACTGATGTCCAGTTGCCTTCTGTAACCGTTGCCGCTGGTAATCATACAGTCCAGGTCAGCACATCCAACCCGAACGGGAATACGGATGGCAACACAACCAACGATGCAAGTTCCGGATCCTTTGCCACAGGAACTACCCCCCCCTCTGTAATTACTTCCTATCCTTACTTCACTGATTTTGAAAGTTGTGTTTCATGGTCGCATAATGTTACCGCAATAAGCAACGGGAATGTAAACCCGAACCCTGCCGATATCTGGGAACTTGGCGCACCGGCAGGAACGCTTTTGAACACACCATACAGCGGCACAAAGGTTTACAGTACGAATTTAGATGGCAATTACGATTATTCTTCCTATGCACGGCTGGTCTCACCGGTGTTTGACTTTATCAATCTCTCTTCACCGGTTGTGCAGTTCCGCATGGCATGTGACCTGGAGTTTGAATGGGATGCCCTATATTTTGAATATTCAACCGATGGGGGAACCACATGGACCAAACTCGGCACTGCATCGGATCCAAACTGGTATAACAGCAGCGCCACAGGGGGGGGGAATCCACCCGGTGCGTTAATGACCGGGGCGCAATGGACAGGCACCGATGCCACATGGAAACTTTACCAACATTCTCTCAGTTCACTTGCAGGACAACCCTCTGTAATGTTAAGGTTTAATCTGGCATCTGACGAATATGTTGAGCAGGAAGGGATAGTGGTTGATGATTTTACGGTGAGCGGGCTGGTAAATTCAGGTGATGAAATGGCTGCTAACGCTGTGCATATTTATCCTCAACCGGCATCAGATTTTGTTTTTATTGAATTTCCTTCACTATTAAATGCATCTAAAGAAATCCGGCTGCTGAATCCTGTAGGTCAGGAAATAAGTAAATTCCATTTACGTAATAATGAAAACCGTTTGATAATTAATTATAAAAATTATACCGAAGGATTATTCCTCCTGGAGATCAGGTACGGAGATAGTTTATTTTGGAAAAAGTTGGTAATTTCCGGAAAACATTAACAAACATTAAAATGAAAAAACTTTCTTTTTTACTGTTTGCATTTAGCGGCATAAATGCAGCATCTACCCAGGATTGGCAGATATTGAATCCTTTCTTTACAGTTGATTATGTATCCTCAGTGTATTTTGCAGATGCTAATACCGGATATGCAGTGGGTTCTTTAGGAGCAATAATAAAAACAACCGATGGTGGCGATCACTGGACTTTGCAGAATTCTGCTGTAACTTACAACCTGATTTCCTTGTTTTGCAGAAATGCAAACAATGTTTATGCAGTTGGTGAAAACGGAATTATTCTGAAAACCACCGATGGCGGAAATAACTGGGCGGTGCAATACTCAAATGGTTCATTATGGTTAAACAGTGTTTATTTTCTTGATAATAATATCGGTTTTGCCGTTGGTGGGGACATAAATGATTCAAGCGGCATTTTCCTGAAAACCATAGACGGAGGATTAACCTGGAATATTCTGTACTCAAATAACAACTTTTTTTTCAATCAGATTTATTTTACCGGTTCACAGACAGGTTTTATAGCAGGTAGTGATGCTACCTGGCTTAACGGTTTAATTTTAAAAACTATTGATGGAGGAACAACATGGACTCAATTGAATACCGGTGTATCAGCCGGGCTAAAGACATTTTATTTTCTGAATTCGGATACGGGATTTGCAGCCGGTTCGGACGGAACAATTATCAGGACAAATGATGCCGGGTCATCATGGATATTCCAGTATTCAAATCCAATATATTATTTTTATTCAGTATTTTTTACGGATGATAGTACCGGTTATGCCGTTGATGAGAGTTGTGGCGTAGTCAAAACAACCGATGGCGGCAATATGTGGATTGAGATTGAATATTTCCCGTATGGTTTATCATCGGTATTTTTTACTGACTCTGAAACAGGTTATATTTCCGGAATTGATAATAACGGAAAAGGAATGATAATTAAAACAACTGATGCTGGTGCCGGTTGGACAACTAATATTTTGGGTATCTATGATTATTTAACATCAGTTTATTTTTCAGGAAATACCGGCTATGCACTTGGTGGAAATAATTTGTATAAAACCATGAATGGCGGAACAACTTGGACTTCTCTATTCACGGGTTTTGAATATTATCCTACCTCTGCGTATTTCATCGATGCCATTACCGGATATGTATCCGGGTATGATTATAATGGATTTGGTAAAATATTCAAGACAACTGACGGAGGAATGACATGGACAATGCCATACTTTGACAGTACAGTATACATTTATTCCATATTTTTTACGGATATAAATACCGGCTATGGCATAACTATCGATTATACCGGAAATTCAATTTTAAAAACTACTGATGGGGGTATAAACTGGGTAATCAAATATTCAAATACTATTTACAACTTCACCTCTCTATTTTTTACAGATAACTTAAACGGTTATGTAATTGGTTCGACAGGTTATAGTCCCAGTGTAATTATGCAGACGACTGATGGTGGGGACAATTGGTTGACTCAATATATTACTTTGAATTATTTAAATACAATTTTTTTTGCGGATGTTAACAACGGTTATATTATTGGTTATGATAGCGCGTATACAAATTATCTGCTAAAAACCTTTGATGGCGGTAATAACTGGGTTCCGCAATATTCATGGAATTCTGATTATTTTTATTCACTTTATTTTACTGATGCTAATACGGGATTCATTGCCGGAGGTTTGGGATTAATTCAGAAAACAACCGATGGTGGCGCAACATGGCTGCCACAAAATTCCAATACTACTGAGGATATTTACTCTCTTTATTTTAACAACCCTGATACCGGATATGCCGCAGGTGCAAACGGTTTAATTTTAAAATATGTAAATAATACTGTTGTTAATAACGAACAAATCAATTTTAATGTTGATCTGAATATCAAACCAAATCCCGCTAAAGAAATTATTACAGTTGAATCATCGCAATCGTTAAAGGGCGCCACTTTATCTGTTTTCCATATAAACGGACAAATGGTTTTTAAAGGACAAATTAACGAAAACACAATAAAAATCAATATTAAAAATTTACCTGCCGGAGTTTATTTTGTGAAAATTGCGGGTGACGGTATTTATGAAGTGAACAAAATTATTAAAGAGCAGTGATATTTTCGGTTCCTGATAAATTCTTTGATTCATTTAATAATTGATGTATCAAAATCGCAACTTGTCTCAAAAACTCCACGCAATTAAATTTCTCACTTCTTCTGCCGTAAGTGGTTTTGTTGTTTTTAATTCCGTACCGGTAAATTTATTTTTCAGGAAATTCAATGCAGGTAAAATCCAGTTTTTACTTTCTTTATTCAGCGCATTGATAAGCAGGGAAACCTGGTAGAGCGAAGTAAGTTTTTCAAAAAAAGGTTTTGCATTTGCCTCGGTTTCATCCCGCGGTAAATTTTTCAGTTTGCCGGAAAAAGAAACCAGTTTTTTCAGTTCAGCATTCATCCATCCGCCAAAAGATGAGTTATTTTTTGCGCTGAGTGATATTTCCTCACAGAGAATTTCAAATCCACCGGATTTTTCCATGGCGCGAAGCATGTCAAGGACGATGATATTTCCCGATCCCTCCCAGATGGGCAGGACCATTATATCGCGCATCAGTTTCGGCATAACGGTATCTTCAATATAACCGAGTCCTCCCATTAATTCCATACTCTCGCGGGTGATGTAAACACCGTTTTCAGCCGACCATTTTTTCGTTATCGGGTTAATAAAGCGGAACAATTCCTTTTCCCGTGGATTTCCCGCATCCGATAAATCGAATGATTTTATTGCCCGCCACACAAGGTAAAATCCTGCCACATTCAATGCTCCGAGTTCGCTTAGTTTAGTGCGGACCAACGGGTGCTCCAGGGCTATCTTTCCGAATGTATTCCTGTGTGATAGAAATTGATATGTTTCAATCAACGCCCTTCGGGAACAGGCGAGGGCGGCAACAGAATTATAGAGCCGTGACAGGTTTATCATTTCTGTCATTACTTTGAATCCGTTGAATTCCTTTCCCACCAATTTTCCTGGAGTATCCCGGAGCATACATTCGGCAGTTACCATTGACCGCACTCCTAATTTATCTTTGATGCGGATAATTTCAACCGGGTTTCTTTCACCTGAGGGCAACTGCTTTTCTATCAGAAAAATTGAAAGTCCTTTCGTGCCTTTCACGGACGGATCGGTTCTCGCAAGGGCGAAGATCAAATCACCATTTGCATTGCTGCAGAACCATTTTTCTCCGGTAAGTAAATACTCATTTGCTTTCCTATGGACGGCAACCGTGATATTTGCGCCCACATCGGAACCACCCGTTTTTTCGGTAAGGTACATTGCACCGGTAAAAAATTGACTGACAGTATCGGTAAAAATATGCGGCAGCAGCCGTTCCTTATCTTTTTCATCACAAAATAAATCAATGAGTCGTGCAACGCCATCCGTCATGCAGAGTGGACAATATTGACCGCATTCGCTCATGGCATAAATATACCCGGTTGAAAAACCCAACCGGTGTTTTTCATTCCGGAATTTCTTTTTTAATGACGGTTCCCACTTTACCCTGAACATTTCCGACTTTACTGCAATTTTCATTAATTCATGGTAAGCAGGGTGAAACCTGATTTCGTTGATATCTTCTCCTAAATGATTTCGTTTTATTAATTCGGGAGTGAATTGATCGGCAAGCAGTGAAAGGTTGTTCATAATTCCCGCAGCATCCTTCCCGATCGATTCTAATTTACCATGCATATATTTCATGCCGGCTCCGGAAATATCATTCCGGAGATAATTCCTGAGGATTAGATCACTGCGGTAAAAATTATTGCTGACCCGGTAATTATTATCAAGTACTTTATTTTTTTCAGCCGGATAACAGTCATAGGTTGAGAATTTTGTTTTCATTTCAGGTTAAATTAATAATATACGGGAATATAATGATGCGAAGATATGTAATTTATCGTTTTTGATATAGAATTTTCGTTACTATTCACCTCACCCCTGCCCCTCTCCTATAAATAGGAGAGGGGTGAGTTCCCCCTTCTCTTGTTTTTAAGAGAAGGGGGTAGGGGAATGAGTTAAAAAGGTGAATAGTAATGAATTTTCATAATATTATTTCATTTAACTTTGCTTTAAAACCTTATCATGTCGTTTTATCCCATCCTCGATAAAATTTTCATCCTTCTTCACTCATTTATTATTATTTTCAATTTATCCGGATGGATTTGGAAGAAAACCCGCCTCGCTAATTTTATTTTGCTTTTGCTCACCGGCTCATCATGGTTCATCCTTGGCATCTGGTACGGCACCGGGTATTGCCCGCTTACCGACTGGCACTGGATGGTGTTGCGAAAAATGGGACAAACTGCTTTACCCGGTTCTTATGTTAAATACCTCGTTGATCGCCTGTTCACGGTTAATGCCGATCAGACAATCATTGATTACCTGACGGTCATTTGTTTTTTTGCAGCGCTGATAATTTCAATTGCTCTTAATTTTGTTGTTGGTCGGGATTTAAAATCCATACTAACAAAAAAATAAATTGATTCTATGACATTCACAAAAAAACTTCTATATCAACTTGGTGTATCAACCCTGATAGTTTTTTCTTTAGCGGGCGCCATAAGCCATTCGGTGATGACCGGTAAGCCGTTCATGTTGATTTTTGAATCGCGTTATCACTGGACGGTACAGGTTTTTATCGGTGCGGTTTACGGATGGTGCGCTGCATATTCGGCATTATGGCTGATCCGGAGGGACTTTATGACTCCTGTCCGTACTTTTTTTACAGACCTGTTTATGCAATTTAAAATGACGCAGAGGGATATTATTTTCATCTCTTTTTGCGCTGGGGTAGGGGAGGAGATCGCTTTCAGGGGGGGGATGCAACCGTCATTTGGAATTTTATTCACATCGCTTTTATTTGTATCTCTTCACGGGTACCTGAACCCGTTCAACTGGCGTTTATCGGTTTACGGGTTATTCATGTGTGTTATTATTCTGGGCATCGGGGTAATAAAGGAAATGGTCGGGCTTACCGGGTGCATCTCCGCTCATTTTGTGATTGACTGGTATCTTCTGACGGAACTTACCCGCGGGAAGAAAGGCAGTAACGATACAGGAAAAATAGAGAATGATGCTGCCAGCAGTAATACTAATAGTTCTGCGATGCAATAAAAGAGGTGATGACAATCCCTGCCGTCTCCGTTCGTAAGCGGTATTCTCCCAAACTAACCGGTGTAAATCCCGCCTTTAATGCCTGCAGAATTTCAGTAGATGTAAAGTCGCCTTCAGGTCCGATCAGCACAACGGCTTTACGCTCTTTTGCATAACATTGAAAGAGAGATTTTTTATTTTCAGCAGCGTTGGAAGCAATGTATTTACCGGTTGCTGAAGATGAGGAAATTTTGACAAATTCGGACAGAGAAATAAACTTATGCAATTTTGGCTTGATGGACCGTTCCGCTTGTTTCATAGCGGAGATTAATATTTTTTCCATCCTCTCATGGTTGAATAATTTCCGTTCTGATCGTTCACAGATAAGAGGTGTTATTTCATCAATTCCGGTCTCTGTTGCCTTTTCAAGGAAAATTTCAAACCGGTTGATATTTTTTGGAGGTGCGATGGCTATATGCAGGTGGTAAATGCGCTTTTCTACATAGTTTTTCATTTCTTTTATCGCCACATAACATTTACCGGGGCTTGGTTCCAGTATGGTTGCCAGGAACCTGTTACCCTTTCCGTCAGTAAGACGGATCATTTCATTCTTATGCAACCGCAATACTTTTATCGCATGATGTGATTCATCGCGGCTTAACTCGTAAAACAGCGAATTGCCGATATCAGGTGCGTAAAAAAGATGCATGGAATCAAAGGTAGGAACATTTTTGATAACTTTGATTTAAATTGAGATTCATGACAACTTCTCAGGGAGCAATAAAATTTGACCGGAGAACCACCGGTGATGAGGTTTTACTCAAATTGTACAAAGGAATTCTGAAGCCGCGGCTGATTGAGGAAAAAATGCTGCTCCTGATCCGGCAGGGCAAAATATCAAAATGGTTTTCAGGGTACGGGCAGGAAGCGGTTGCTGTAGGCAGCGCTGCCGCAATTCATGATGACGAATACATCCTGCCGCTTCACAGGAATCTTGGCATATTTACCTGGAGAAATATACCCCTCTCCCGCCTCTTTGCTCAATTCATGGGGAAAATGAGCGGGTTTTCTGATGGAAGAGAAAGATCGTTTCATTTCGGAACAAGGGAATTCCATATTGTCGGTATGATTTCGCACCTCGCTGCGATGCTTGGCGTTGCTGACGGAATTGCCCTCGCGCATAAATTACGGGGTGAAGGCAGGGTTGTTCTCGCTTTTTCCGGTGATGGCAGCACCAGCGAAGGCGATTTTCACGAAGCGGTAAACCTTGCTGCTGTATGGGATTTGCCTGTCCTTTTTATTATTGAAAATAACGGGTTCGGTTTATCTACGCCTGCAAATGAACAATACCGATGCAAAGCCCTGGTAGAACGGGCCGTTGGCTACGGAATTAATGGGGTACAGGTTGACGGGAATAATATCCTTGACCTGTTCCACACGGTATCGGATATTGCCGGCCGGATGAGAAATAAACCTGAACCGTTTCTACTTGAATGTATTACATTCCGCATGAGGGGTCATGAAGAGGCATCGGGGACCAAATATATTCCACGGGAAATTTTTGACGAATGGAAACAAAAGGACCCGGTAATCAATTTTGAAAATTACCTTCTTTCGGAGGGTTTGCTCTCTCCTGATTTGATATTGCGGATAAAAGAGGAAATGAATTCGAAAATTCAAAATGCATGGGATGAAGCATTTGCCGAACCGCCACCGGTTCCGGATACCGGCAAAGAATTACGCGACATCTATTTTCCTTCAGTAAATCAACCCCCGTCTCCGCCAACCGGAAAAACAACTAAAATGCGTTTTGTGGATGCCATTTCAGATGCTTTACGTGTTTCCCTGAAGCGTCATCCGGATTTAATTCTTATGGGCCAGGATATTGCGGGGTACGGGGGGGTTTTTAAGGTGACGGAAGGTTTTTACCGGGAATTCGGTAAGGAAAAGATCAGGAATACGCCCTTATGCGAATCCGCTGTACTTGGCGCTGCTCTCGGACTTTCCATTTCCGGGTACAAATCAGTAGTGGAGATGCAGTTTGCCGATTTTATCACCTGCGGATTTAACCAGGTGGTAAATAACATTGCAAAAAATTACTGGCGATGGGGTCAAAATGCCGATGTGGTAATAAGAATGCCCACCGGTGCCGGGGTAGGGGCAGGACCTTTTCACTCCCAGTCAAATGAAGCATGGTTTTTTCA
>JACPRZ010000018.1 GCA_016193485.1 Bacteroidota bacterium
ATGTAACATCAACATACAATACGGATATAGACGACCAGGGCGCATTTGATTTAGGAGACCCGACAACATGGAATTATAAGTATGACCAATCAGGAAACCTGGTACAGGATAAACAGGAGCAGATTGCCGTGATAGAGTGGACGGTTTACGGCAAGGTTAAAAAGGTAATAAGAACCTCGGTCAGCGCAAAACCCGATTTGGAATTTAACTACGATGCTACCGGCAACCGCATTGCTAAAATTGTCAAACCGCACGGCAGTTCTGTTGAAAACGGAGGTACAGACAATTCAGCGTTATGGACAACAACTTATTATATTCGTGATGCCTCCGGCAACATAATGTCAACCTACGAAGACAGGGAAAGCGATCCCGGCTTTTACCTTGACGAGCAATTGATCTACGGCAGCAGCCGCATCGGTTTGTTAAAAAGGAATTTGGATTTGACATCAGCAACCACGCCAACGAATGGTTTTTCGCGCACGCTTGGGAAAAAAATCTATGAGGGGGGGAATCATTTGGGGAATGTTTTAGCAACATTCAGCGACCGGAAAATACCAGTGGATGGTATTTATAATTATGTCGGGGCAGGCAATGGAAGTTATACAAGAACGCTCACAGGATATACAAATGTGGGTGCAGGCAATGGTGATTACAATCAAACCGAAGCGCCCGATGGAGATATTGACTATTACTTTGCTGATATAACAAGTACAAATGATTACGGTGTGTGGGGTGATTTGCTGCCGGAAAGGAACCACTCAACTGCGGATTATAGGTTCGGGTTTAACGGACAGGAAAAGACAGACGAGATTAGCGGAAGTGGAAATCATTATACTGCTGACTATTGGGAGTATGATTCAAGAACCATAAAAAGATGGAATCGCGACAAGGTTAATAAACCTTGGGAAAGCCCGTATGCAGCTTTTTCTAACAATCCGATATGGTTTATTGATCCATTTGGTCTCGATACAGTTGAAGTATTTGCAGAAACGGGAAAACTTAAAAGCCACATAGAAACAGATGAAGGTGATGATGTATTCTTCCTGATTGACAAAGAGGGGAAAAGAGGTGAGTCTATTTCTTTTGAAGGGGGAACGCTTGAAAGTACTAAGACACAGAGCACTTCATATAAAGATGATAAGGGCAAAGAGCAAGTTACCACCTTTGATATTTATAGGTTAAGAGGTGATGAGAATGCAACGAAGTTATTTGAATTCTTTGCCACCAATACCCCTGTTGAATGGTCGCAAATTATGACAGGTGTTGAAGGAGAAAAAGGGTTAAACTTTTTAACTACAGCAGGTTTACCGGGTAAGGAACCAGGATCAACAAGTTTGTTTACTGGCCAGTTGCAATATGGCTACACCCTACGTTCATTCATTCATAACCATCCAAACAATTATGCTACTCCTTCTGGCTTAATTAAAAGGGATAAAGACATTGGTTTTGCGACACAAATTGAAGATTGGTACATGAGTAATTACAAAAACAGGACAAGACCAGTGTTTAAGATATATACCGATGATTTCGGATATCACCAATATAATAAAAATTCAACACGATTAGACTTTATTATCCAATTGCCTAATGTCATTATTAGGCCAGCAGAGTAACTATATGAAATCATATTCCACATACTGTTTTTTTACGCTCCTTACAATTGGTTTGCTTGTTTGTAATCTGCCCATGGCCCAGCGATACCAATCAGTAAAGATAAAGAAAACCATTAAGAGGGTTGAGGTAGATAGCAGTTTTATATCTGAGATTACTTTGTGTGTCAAGCGTGAAAAAAAATGCTCTAATTACGGTTCAGCATATATATGGGAAATTAATATCTGTGAAATAAATAAGGGCTATTATATGCTTGAAGTAACCATTGATAACGAAATCAACAAGGATTTAGAATACACGGGATATTTTTATGTAGATTCCACCTTGTTTACAGTGTTTGGACCGATCATAGACAGTTTATTTTTTCCTAAAGAAAAAAGAGAGTTGGAGTTTACAATATTGGAATTAAAGAACCCAAAAGATTTTATTATAGATGGGGGTATTGAAGATTACTCAACTTGGATTTACCTGTATAACAATGGAGTTTTTTTCTTAAAAGAATCTTACCCACTGCCGTGTGACACAGTAACTACCAAATGAGTAAAACCCTGCCCTTTCTCAGGGTACCACATTCTCTACTCAAATGATAAACTCTATGGCGAAAATTGGTTTTAAGAGCAAAGA
This sequence comes from Bacteroidota bacterium, assembly GCA_016193485.1. Lineage (GTDB taxonomy): Bacteria > Bacteroidota > Bacteroidia > JACPRZ01 > JACPRZ01 > JACPRZ01. The sequence continues at coordinate 2,236 of JACPRZ010000018.1, forward strand.
CGATTACGGGTGAAGTACACCTAAATTATATTCTTTTGAAGGATTATTATATACAAAATAAATGAAAAATTTAATAATATTCTCAATTATTTTAATATTTGGTGATATTAATGCCTATACGATAACTGGAAAATATATTTATTGCACTAATTATTCACAGACTTTTGGAAATGTATTTCATTGTGAGATGTTGTTACTGAAAGAGGATTCAACCTTTCATTATGAGGAATATCATGGGCGTGGATATATTAAAAATGAAAATGACTTGATAAATACAGAAAAATATATTGATGGTAAATGGACAATAAAAGATAATTATTTACTACTTTATGAATACAATAATACATTTGATAAAACAAGATGGATTATTAAAAGAAATAAATTAATTAGAGAAACTAGTAATAATAAGATAGATATTCTTGAGAAAAATCATTTCCAAAAGAGACGATGTAGTAGAGTAATAAAAACAACAGGATATATTATACTCTATCCTTTTAAAAGTATTAAAAATTTTATTAAATATGGTGTTTGGTAGGGTGCTAGTATGGATGGCACATTCACAGGCGAATATGACCGGCATATTGCCGCCATTGCCGACAATGCAACCGGGCAAAACCTTGTTTACATGACGCGGTACATCCCTCCGGTAACACCGGCTGACCCCGGTACAACCCAGATAGTGGCATTTGAATTTTCCTCTTCCACTGCAGGCACTCCCGTACCGCAGGTGGTAGCGGAAGTTGCGGGCTACGACACCGGAGGCGAAGGCGAACTGCAAATATCCCCCGATGGAAAGCGCCTTGCATATTACAACCGCAAACTCAACATTGGCGGTTTCAGTCACAAACAGGTTGAAGTGAACATTATGACCTTGACTGCCGACCGTAAAAGCATTGTACCAGGGCAAACCATTGTTACAACCGATAACGGTGCAGGTACCTATGGTAAATCAAGTGTTGATTTTTCTGCTGAGCAGGATTTAACATATTACAACCAGCGCGGCATATTTGAACAGAGTATGACAGGCAGCGAAAAAAATATATGGCAATATAACACCTCAACACAATCCTTTACCCTTGCCAACACAACCCAATATGGTGAAGTACGCAAAGGCGCTGATGGATATAATTACGTGCCCGGGCAGGAAAATGATAACAACCTTACAACAATTGATAACAGCACATTGGCAATTGGAAGTAACGCAGCAGTAGCAGATGCCGGTACCGGGTACGGTTTATCCGGAAATCTTCCTGCGCAGGCATTACAGATCATTGATGCTTACGGCAGCCAGGATATTTTCAGCAGAAATGCGGGTAAGAAGAGTTACGAAATAAAAACCCACCTCGGTGATGCCGTTGTTATTTTGAGCGACCGGCTTGGTGCGGAAGATTTAGGGGGGGGTATTATTGGTAATTACGCTGTGGTATCAAGTTACAATTCGTATTATCCCTTCGGAATGCAAATGCCGGGAAGGAATTTTAACTCTTCTGATTATCGTTTCGGGTTTAACGGCTACGAAAAAGATAATGAATGGAGAAACATACAGGGTGCGGATTATGATTTTGATGGGTATGGGTATGACGCTTTGACGGGAAGGAGAAAAGGACCTGATCCGTTGGCTGGTAAATATCCCGAAATTTCTCCTTACGCAGCGTTTGGAAATAATCCTGTTTTATTTGTTGATGCTGATGGTAAAGTATTTGTAGTATATACAAAAATTCAAGATAAAAAAGGAAATGAGACAGAGGTTAAAGTTACTTTTGATGGTGATGTCATTACTATGATAAATAACAAAACGGGAGAAACTATGGAGTATAATGAAGAATCTCAGTTTGTAAACGACATGATTACTTCTTACACATACATTGTGGAAAATAATGCAGATGTTGACAATGCCATGCAACAGGTTGCTTCCTCTGATATAGAAGTTGAAGTAACAGAATCGTCAAGAAAAACTGCAGGGGGATATGAAGAAGGTGAAATAGATTATAACTTTAAATATGGGGTTGAGATAAGGAGAGATAAAAAGAAAATAGGTAAACAATCTCCTGCGCTTGGGTTTTGGTCGGAAGTATATCATGCTTACCTTGATTTGTTTGATAAAGCCAAACAAAAACAGTTGGAAGAAGAAAGCAGAAAACAAGGACCAGATCTTAATGTTGCCGAAGAAGAGTATGTACATGTTAAAAAGGAGGGGCAGGTTATTGACAAATTACGTAAAGCAAGTAAATCTAATAGGGAAATGAGAAGAAAATCATATAAAGAAGGTGAAGGTGTTTTTAAAGCTAAAGGTGCGACAAGCACAAAAGAAGAAATTAAATAAAGAATAGTATGAGATATGTTTTAATTATTTTTTTGATTTGTTTAAATGTTGTTTATCTTGTATATTCTCAGGATAGCACTAATGAAAAAATTGATTCTATTAAAATTTATTTAATTTCAAGTTCAAAAAAATATCAAGTTGCAAGGATAGTTGATAATTTCAAAGAATTCTATATATATAAATTTGAAACAGCAAGGGAGGAAATAGATTTTAAATTTTGGGATTATAAAGAATTTACTGCAAACTTACAAACACAGAAAAAAATATCAAACAATGATGATGGGCGAATGGTAATTGCTTTTGTTGAATTGTCATTTGATAATAAGGTAGTTGAATTAATGTTTGACCATGGTGGAAATTATTACTTTATGGGCAGTTGGTATGAAAGACATGATGGGTTATATTATAATTTATTCAAATATTTTTCGGATGAATTGATTAATGCCGAGGTTTTATTAAAAGCTAAATCTGGTACACATAAACATGGTTTATGGGGTCCAAATGAATAATACCAGTGGATAAAACAATCCCCTTCCGTACACACTTCCCCATACAAAATTATAAACTCTTTGGCGAAAATATAACAGGCAGCGAGAAAAATATATGGCAATATAACACCTCAACACAATCCTTTACCCTTGCCAACACCACGCAATATGGTGAAGTGCGTCAGGGTGCTGATGGAAAAATGTACATACCGGGGCAGGGGAACGACAACAACCTTACAACAATTATTGATAACACTACTCTGGCAATAGGAAGCGATGCAGAGGTATTCGGTGCGGGTATTGACATCGGATACGGTCTATCTGGCAATATACCCGCACAACCATTACAGATCATAGATGCTTCCGGCAGCCGGGATGTTTTCAGCAGAAATGCAGGTAAGAAGAGTTACGAAATAAAAACGCACCTCGGTGATGCTGCCGTTATTGTGAGTGACCGGCTTGGCGCTGAAGATTTAGGGGGGGGTATTATTGCTAATTACGCCATAGTATCAAGTTACAATTCGTATTATCCCTTCGGCATGCAACAGCCCGGACGCACCTACAATACCGGAGATTACAGATTCGGGTTTAACGGACAGGAAAAGACAGACGAGATAAGCGGAAGCGGAAATCACTATACAACTACATTCTGGGAGTACGACTCGAGAACTGGAAGAAGATGGGAAAACGACCCAGTAGTTTTTCCCTGGCAATCACCTTATGCTGCATTTAATAATAATCCAATTTATTTTATTGACCCAGACGGAAGAGAAGGGATTGGAAATTGGTTAAAGAATGCATGGAAAAATATTAAAAATGTTTTTTCTGGTGAAAAAATTGGTTTTGAGAGCGGAAGAGGAACACCAAAAAACCCAATTCAAGGTCCTATTGTTAATATAGTCGCTGAACGAGGGACACCAGCAGCAAGCAGAGGTGGTTTCTTTTCAAGTGTTTTTTCTGCTATAAAAAACTGGTGGGGAAGCTCAGAACGTTTTTTCAGAGCTGAAGGGAAAATAGACGTTGGCCCTCAAGCAGGTATAAGTATTGAGGCAGGAACTGGACGAGCAGAGGCAGATGTTACCTTAATGAATGTCACCTTGATAGGCGGCTCGGTAGAGCAAAGGGGAAAGGATTACAATCCGTATGAGTTTGAATTTGATTATCCGGGTAAGGAGGGTTATATAGATATAGAACAACAAGTTGGAATATCTGTACCATTTGTAGCGGGTGCAAAATATGAACATTCTTTTGAAGGAAGGTTAAGTGGTGGATATAGAAATGAAAGGCACACTGCAACTGTAAATGCTGCCATTATTGAAGGGCAAGTTAAGCGTAACACAACAAATAGACAAACAAAGGTTCAGACTGGTTTTACGGTAGGAGGAAGAATATCAGTCGGAATAGGTATAGAAGTTTCCGCAACATTTGGTGTTAAAGAAAAATGATCTTGTATGAATATATCTTTTATTTATCTGTTGTTTGGCTTAATATTAATTCATTGTAGTTGTAGAAACAGGAATGATGAGCAAAGCATTGAGAATTCTATCAATCAGCATATACAAACACAGGGAGAAAGTCTATTGAAGGATTATTACACAGATGGAAAAATCAAGACAGAAGGAATTTTAATCAACGGAAAAAAAAACGGGGTTTGGAAAGAATACGCATCAAATGGAAAAATAGAAAAGGTGAACTATTACTATAAAGATACGTTAATCCACAAACTCGATCCTTTAGACTTTGACCTAGAAACAAAAATATTAGATGACAAAAGCAGTATACTGTTGCCTAAGCATTGGAATATACAGGAGAATTACCAACAAGCACTTGTTATAGCAATCAAACCCAAAGTTTTTAAACCTGAAATTTTTAATCCCACAATCAATGTTGTAAAAATGTTTATTCCTGATTCGTTTACCATAGAAAAGATTGTTGAGTTAAACATAGAGGAAATAAAACAAGGGGTAAAGGAGTTTAAACTAAAAGAAAGTGTACAAGTTTCCAAATCAACTATACCAATGATAAAGGCGTTGTATTTTGTTGATACCGGAACTCAAAAACTTGGCGCAGTAAGTACTTATATACAAGATAAATCAACCGTATACATAATCACTTGTTTAGCCCAAGGCAACCAACTTCAATTTGTTAAATATAAAGACCTCTTCGAAGAAATCGTTTTAAGTTTTAAAGTGTCTACTCCCAATGTCTGATATTTTAGCACACGGGATAAAATGGGAGATAACAAATGAAATTGCTTTTAAGGAGCCCGATCAAGAATTAAAGGAAGAATTGTATCTGGTCGCCAAAAGAAAAAAAGAAAAATACAGGGTTAGAATTGGCGTAGTACAGATCAACATGGGGGTTTTAGGGGCATATTCCATCAAAGATATTTTGATAGGGATAGGATTTAGAAGCGTTGGGGTGGTGGGAATATCAAAACAGCATCCTGCTAATATTCGAGTAAAATGTCCTCATTGCCGAACGATACAAACATTACAAAAAGAGTGGCAGAAATGTTTAAACTGTGGCAAAGGATTTTATCTATTTGATGATAACTGGTAATCCTTGAAAATTGAGCCCAGCACCGGAGCAACCACCTCAGCCACAGCAGCATCATCCATAAGCATACAACCGCCAAAGGGAGCAATAACAGAGAGGATATCCGGTTTAATCTCCCCGTATTTGTGAAACACCAGCGCTGCACATTACCAGCAAAAATGATAAACTTTTTGGCGAAAATTGGTTTTGAAGTTATTTTCTAATTTTATCTTTCCTGCTTTTCAGCATATACGGCAGGTTGATCTACTTTTCTGTTCTCTGGTTTCTATTTTTTGATTTACTGTTACTGGATTTTTTCGTTTTCTTCCTTTGGCGCACACTGTTCGCATAATTGTTCCTTGTTTTTCAAAATTCTCTCTTTTCTCGCCTGTGCAATCATCAGTGAAAATTTGTGTTTATCCGGAACAGCACCATTCAAAACCTCTGATGGAGTGTATCCATAAAGCGCGGAGTGATAGCGATTATTGTATTCCTCAACGGATACATCTATGAATTTTACAAGTTCTTCGTACCTGTCAAAAGAACGAGTAAACAAAAAATCATATTTCATTTTCTTATTCACTGCTTCGGCTATGCTGTTGGAATAAGAGGTTTCTATTTGAGCGATCAACCGTTTCATCTGCACATTTGGCTGTAACAGGAAGGTGTTCACTTCGCCCTTATTTTCGCTTCCGTCATCGCACATAAGGAGCAGTGGCCGGTAATAGAGGTTATGCGTTTCGCAAACTGTTTTCAGGTTTTCAACCGTGTGCCTTGAATTCCATTCAAGTGAAGCGCTGTAACTAAGTATGGCGCGTGAAAAATTATCTGTAACAAAATGAATATAGACACGGGTAAGGTTTGATAATTTGTAAATGGTAGTATCTATATGCAGCAACTCAAAAGGACACGAGGAGCGGATGCCGGTTCGAGCCCTCTTTTTTTTGAGAAGATTACGGGTGACATTCAGCCGCCTGGCATACCGGTAAAAAGTTTGAAGTCCCATATATGCCGCTCCGTCACGCATCATTTTATAGTAGCGATGTAGTAACGAAGAATAATTATCCGAAAGATATTTTTCTACGGTCTCCTGCTCGCTCATTGCCAGTTGCTGTGGAGTTATTCTTTTGCATAATTGAAACAACGATTTATTACACGCTATCGCCTGTTTCCACCGGAAAAACTGCTGGTAAGAAATTTTCAGCATCCGGCAAGCGCGTTCATAGCCAAGCGTGGGGGCAATACGCTGAACGCATTGCATAATCATTTCTTTCTGCTCCCGCATTTTCTTTTTCCATCCGCGAAGTTTTTCCAGCGTGCTGCTGTAAGTTATATAAAGCCACCACAAACATTTTGCAATTTTTATCAGTGAGGTCTTTGCAAGAAACGCTTTATGAAAATCCAGATTTTCCATAAAGGGGTCGTTGCTGTCAAAACCAATCATCACCGAAAAGTCAATTCCGTTCCAATAGCGCAGCGTGGAGGGAGGAACGAAGTTCATTTCCGATTCCGGTAAAAGCCCAAGCCGGTATTTTATCTTGAAGTTGGTATGATACGATTGTTTTCTGTGCATGGGAATATAAATTTTCCGCGGACAGGTTTAAAGAACGTAATTTTTGCCCTTTGGGAAATAGACAATATCAGATTCATAAATGTGCGCCAAATCACTGGCGAGACAGTTGGAACTATAGAGCGGGTAGCCTGAAGATGTGGAGTGTCTTGCTAAAAAGAATAATTCATGCCGCCTCGTTTTTCTTCCATAGAATCATCCTGAGCGCAGGCATAACCACTGTCAGCAAACCTGTCATAACTCCTGCACCGGATACCAGGAAAAGAGCGTACCACGGTCTCAGCGTAAGGTCCAGTTCAGAAAATATCCCCTGCTGATTGCCGTACATCCAACGGCTTCGTTCAACGCCCATGGCAAACAATGCTAACCAGAATATGAGCAGGGAAATATTAAAGGTGAAAAAACCGGTTTTCAACAACCCCGTTTTTCTTTCAATATTATCGTTTTTTTGTCCATTGAATGAAAGCCAGATGACGGCAGCCAATAGTATGGATGTATTGATCCCGACAGTGGTTCCCATAGCATGGGCGACTGTAAAATGGGTTCCATGCGTAAAATAATTTATCGCAGGAACGGAAATAGATATTGCGAGACACAGGTTAAGAATAATCCAGATATCGGCTGCGTAAAGGAAATAAAACGGGATGTTGTTGCGGTAATTGATAACAAGCACAAACGATTTCCTCCAATCCCAAATCATCTTACCGAGGATCAGCAGTTCGGTCATGCTGATTAAATAAGCCGCATGCCTTATCCACGGATGGGCTGGAATAATATATGTATGATGACCCCATCCAAAAAGCAGGTTAACTAACCCGAGAAGGTAAAGAGAAAAAGGTAATCGCCCATGAATGGTCTTTTCATTCGGATGGATTTTGTTCATAATATATGCAGCGGTTCCGTAAACCAGCATATTCCAGGATCCTATCAGCGCTCCGTACGATTTCCACTGAACGGTCATATCCCTTACCAGGTTATTGCGGAAATATGGCATTAACCAGAAATGGGCTTCCGTAAGGGTAAATATCATGAAAATTATCCCGGTTCCCCACATCCAGATATAAACCGGCACACGGTTACCATCGCGCTTAAAAATGCGGAAAAATATAATTGCGAATAAAATCCAACCGGTAAGAATGGGAAGTACAAGTACCGGGGGGAATTCAAAATATTCCCTTCCTCCGAAAATTCCAAGGAAAAAACAAACTATTATAATAAACCCGGTAACCAGGAATACAAAAAAATGAATGAGCCCGATGCGCCTCGTGCCGGAACTCACGGGATGGTTGAATAAATAATCATAAATAATGCCTGAAGCGGCAAGGACGATCCATGCGAGAACAAAAGTCACATGCAGCGGCCTGATCTTGCTGAACGGCAAAACGGATTTTAACCATTCGGGGAAAAGGTATTGCACTCCGCCCAGGCAGCCGAAAAGTAATCCCGCAACCAGGGATACGAGCGCGAGAACAATAAATAATTGCGGAACCCGGTGCATCACTCAATTGCTTTTTACGGGGATATGGAAAGACCCATATTCATCAATAACTACATCCCGGTTTGGAAAAGAACCGGTAGTGCCTACATATTCAAGATAATCGATGAGCGCTGTTACTTCATTTTCCGGAAGGTTGAAAACAGGCATCGCCTTTACACCGCTTTTAATAAAAGCGGCTGCATAGTCCCTTCCTTTTTTGTTTACAATATTAGTAAGATCGGGCCCGAGATAACCGCCCAGCCCGTAAATCTGATGGCAGGAAGTGCAATTATATTGTTGCCATAATTCTTTTCCATTCATAGCGCTGTCATTAATACCGGATGCTGCGGTTTCGGTGCCTCCGGTATAAATAAAGAAAGAATAAAAAATAAAAGCCCCGATCAGGAGTACAAGGGCTGATAATTTCAGCATAATGGAGATTTTTCCGGAATACGGTTATACTTTGGGATTTGGTCCCGATAGCCCCGATAGTTATCGGGGGGATTGAGATTTGGTATTTTTCACGTGGTCTTTGTTGAAATGCAATCCCCGGTTTTCGTCTCTAATGTATGCTGATCTCGTTATCAGTAAAGCCACCGTTACCATATTACGCAGTTCACATAATTGCGGGGAAAGAACATTTGTATTATAGAATGAACGGACTTCTTTGAATAAATTTCTCAATCTTGACAGCCCGCGGCTGAGCCGGAGATCGTTGCGCACAATACCGACATAATTACTCATGATTGATTTTATATCAGCGATCGTCTGTGTAATGAGCACCATTTCATCCGCCTTGGTTGTTGCGGGTTCGTTCCATTCCGGAATGGCGCTGTTCAGATTAATATTTTCAACCTTACCGGAAGCATCGGTAAAAGCGCGGTGCGAAAATACCACCGCTTCGAGAAGTGAATTTGATGCAAGCCGGTTGGCGCCATGCAAGCCGGTAGATGCACATTCCCCGCAGGCATACAGATGGTTTATGGAGGTCCGTCCAAGGTCATCCGTTTTAATACCGCCACAGACGAAATGCGCAGCAGGAACCACCGGTATTCTATCTTTTGAAGGGTCAATGCCGATGTCCATGCATGCCCGGAAAATATTTGGAAAATTTTTGGCGAATTGTCCGGCAGGAAAATGGGCGCAATCAAGGTAAATGAAATCATCGCCTCTCGCTTTGAGTTCACTGTCAATGGCACGGGCCACAATATCCCGTGGTGCAAGTTCCCTCTGCTTGTCATAGTTATTCATGAATTCCCCGCCATCCTTATTTTTCAGTATTGCCCCTTTACCCCGGACGGCTTCGGAAATCAGGAACATAGGATTCTCACCGGGTTTGAATAAGGCGGTGGGATGAAACTGCACAAATTCCATATTTTCAATTACTCCTTTTGCACGGTAAGCCATCCCGATCCCGTCACCTGTGGCGATAAGGGGATTTGTTGTATACCGGTACACCTGTCCCGCTCCTCCGGTTGCAAGCATAGTTATTTTGGAAAGAATTTTTTCAATACGATTATTCACCGGATCCAAAACATAGGCGCCAAAACAGGTAGTGGTATTATACCCGCGTGCAATTTCTTTGCCGAGATGATGTTCTGTTATCAGGTCAACCGCATAACAATGGGACACTATTTTAATATTAGGAAGGGAATGAATTTGTTTGAGCAGCGCCCTTTCCACTTCCTGCCCGGTAATATCTTTATGGTGCACAATGCGGTTTTGAGAATGGCCTCCTTCCCGTCCCAGGTCTAACTGTCCCCCGGGTTCCCTGTCAAATTCAACTCCAAGGTCAATCAGTTCCTGCAACCGCGCAGGCGCTTCGTTAATGACCATCCTCACGATGGTCTCATCGCATAAACCATCACCTGCCGTAATGGTATCATTTATATGCTGTGCATAATCATCTTTAGTTAAATCGGTTACAACGGCAATGCCACCCTGAGCGTATTTTGTGTTGGTCTCGCTTTCATCGCCTTTTGTAACCAGTGTTACTGAAGCGCCAGGCAGTTTCCGCGCTACTTTTAAAGCAAATGTCAAACCTGCAATACCGGAGCCGATTATGAGAAAGTCAGTATTCATTTATGCAAATATACGTTCTTTTTGTTTAGAGTCGCACTATGCTCCCCTTACGAGGATAACGCCAGTAAGGGATAATAAAAATTTTATTTTCCCCCCACCGGGCCAAATTAACCTGGCGCTTGATTTTTTCATCATGAGGATCAGAAATGCCATACCGCCAATCCAGGCCTTAGCGGCAAGGATGTGAAGGATTACAAAAAGAAGGTAGAAATAGTGCAGACATTGGTTACTGCTCAGCACTTTTTGGTTTCAGTAACAATTCAATAATGCGAATACAAAAATATAATACCAATATGCGAATGAATACTAATGATACGAATGAAATTCATTAGTATCATTAGTATAAATTCGTATCATTCGCATTATAAAGACAAATTGACAATGGGGACCTGAACAGTAACAAACATTGAATATTACAACCCTGCACTCAATTCGAGCATTCTCCTGATGGATTTTTCCGCCAGCAGCCTGGTTTTTTCTTCAACTTCAATTTCAGGTTGTTCATTAACCAGGCAATTGTACAGTTTCTCCATCGTGTTCATCTTCATATAGGGACATTCACTGCATGCGCACGCATTATCTTCAAAAGCCGGTGCGGGGATAAGATTTTTACCTGTAACCGACTGCCTCATTTTATGCAGGATTCCCGCCTCCGTGGCAACGATAAATTCCGGGTCAGGATGGGTTTTTACATAATTGATCAAAGCGGTGGTGGACCCGATGAAATCAGCATATTTCAGAACCGACTCTTTACACTCGGGATGCGCAATAAGTTTGGCAGCGGGATGTTTTTCCCGCAACAGCAGCAATTTATCATGCGATATATTCACATGCACTTCACATTCCCCGTTCCAAAGTACCATTTCCCTGCCGGTTTTCCTCACCACATATCTCCCCAGGTTTATGTCAGGCGCAAATATGATCTTTTCTTCCCGCGGCAAACTCTCCACAATTTTCACCGAATTGGTGGATGTGCAGATAATATCGCTCATCGCTTTTACTTCGGCAGAACAATTTATGTAACTGATGACCGTATAGCCGGGATGTTCCATGATAAACGATTTGAACTTATCAGGCGGACAAGAATCAACCAGCGAGCAGCCGGCTTCCTTTTCGGGCACTACTACTTTTTTTGAAGGATTAATGATCTTTGCCGTTTCGGCCATGAAGACAACACCGGCAAATACGATAATATCGGCATTGGTTTTGGCCGCCTCCTGAGATAATCCCAAACTGTCACCTATAAAATCGGCTACCTCCTGGATTTCGCCCACCTGGTAATAATGTGCAAGGATGACAGCGTTTTTCTTTTTTTTGAGTTGCGCTATTTCAGAAGTGAAATTCATTTTAAAACAAAAAGTTTCTGTTCAATACGATATTAATTTCCTGCCACAAAAACACGAAATCTCTGAATTTCACAAAAATAATTTTGTGTCTCTTCGTATTTTTGTGATTTAGTGGCATGCATTATTATTTTGCTATTTACCCTTCGAAATAGCCATCAAAATACCGTTTTCAGTTTTTCAGCGAGGTAATTAAAAAAATTCTCAAGAGGTTTTTCAACCATCATCTTCAGGAATGGATTGATGTCGGATTCGAAAAAAAGATGAGCCGTTGAAGATTTTTCCGATATTGCTTCTATATGGCACCGGAGGTCAAATTTAACGGGAGATTTCTCACCGGATACAATTTTGATTTCATGATCCGGAATCCGTTCAACAATCTTCATCCCGATAGTGGCCATACCTTTAATGGTAAAGGTACATTCATCGGCAGTTGACTGCCAGTTAATCACCTGGTCGGGCATCAGGTTGCGGTAATTGCTCATATCGCTCAGGTAGGTAAAAACCTTTTCTGCCGGTGCCGGAATATCGGACTTTGGAGTTTCTATGGTCATAACGTTACTTTTGGCAAAAATAAGAAGTAATCGGCTTGTTTACATCAACCGTTCCATCAGCGCCATATAAAAACCGTCAAGCCCGTTAATGGCCGGGGAAAATTTTTGTTCCCTGATGAATCTGAAACCGGGATGGACAGACAGGAATTTTTTTACCGGTTCTTCATTTTCAGAAGGAAGTATGCTGCAGGTTGAATAAACCATTCTGCCTCCGGGTTTAAGCATCAGGGAATAATTGCCAAGGATATTTTCCTGTTCTCTTTTTACCCGTTCAATCGCTTCCGGTGTGAGTTTCCATTTTGCATCGGGGTTTCTGCGCATTATGCCAAGACCGCTGCAGGGAACATCAAGCAGCAGGCGGTCAGCCGAACCGGTGAGACGTTTAATAATTTTTTTTGAACGGATCAACCGGGTTTCAATAATATCAGCGCCTGCCCGCGCAGCCCTTTTTTTTAACTCTGTCAGTTTAGTTTCTGAAATATCCAAAGCGATAATTCTGCCTTTATTTTTCATCAATGCTGCGAGGTGAAGCGCCTTCCCCCCTGCCCCGGCACAGGCGTCAACCGCTCTCATTCCGGGTTTTACATCAAGGAAGTGCGATACCGCCTGCGAGGAACCATCCTGTACTTCAAATAAACCCTCTTTAAAGATACGGGTGAGGAAAACATTTTTCCTTTCACGGAGAACTATCGTTTCCGGGAATTTTATATCCTGTAATTCATTTCCGGGATGATGAAATAAATCAGAGGCAACACCTTCTTCCGATAATTTCTGAATTAATTCCGCTGCTGATATTTTTAAAGTGTTCGTCCGCAGCATTACCGGGGCTTCACTGTTTTGAGCGCTGATTTCAGTGTCCCATGAATTACCCAATTCCGCTGATCCGAGTTTATCAAGCCAGTCGGGAATTGATTCACGCAATGTCCTGTATGTCTGCTTCTGGCGCAGGGCGGATAATTCATTTGAATAATAATAGTGAAGAAGAAAATCAAGGTCTGGTACGTTAAGCGATGGTTCTCTGCCAGCCGATTCCCATAAGAGACGCCACCAACGCACAATATCATAAATGGTTCCGGCAACATGTTTCCTGTCGCGTGCGCCCCATTTCAGGTTTTCCTTAAGAAGTTTCCGTATCGCCTGATCGGCATAAACGTCCTGTCCGAAAATATCCTGCAAACAACGGATTACTCCTGCAGTAATATTCTTATGTGAAGAAAATTTCAGTACGGTTTCCATTCTGCAGGATTTTCCCTCCATTTTATTAAAATCTGCAGTTCAGTGCGGGTAATATATCCTGCATCGAGCGCTGTTTTAATGAGCGCCTGGTAATCGCAAAGCGATGTAAATCTGCAACCGGCTTCACGAAACGCTTTTTCTGCCTCCGGGAATCCATAGGTGAAAATGGCAACCAAACCGGAAACGATTCCACCTGCCTGCCGTATTGCATTTACCGCAGATAAACTGCTTTTACCGGTAGAAATCAAATCTTCGATCACAACCACTTTTTTTCCTTTAGGCAATTCACCCTCAATGATATTTTTCATGCCATGGGCTTTCAGGTCCTGCCTCACATAAATAAACGGGAGTTTTAATTTATCTGCAGCCAATACTCCGTGGGCAATCGCCCCGGTAGCGACTCCTGCAATCAGGTCCGGTTTTCCAAAAACGGATTGAATTGCAACACCGATTGATTCGCTTACGGAATTCCTGATTTCGGGGTATGATAAAATCTTCCGGTTGTCGCAGTATATCGGTGATTTCCAACCCGATGACCACGTAAACGGATTTGCAGGTTGTAATTTAATTGCGTTAATTTGCAGAAGATTTGCAGCAATTTTATGACTGTTGTCTGAGTTCATGGTAAGGTGATTTTGATTTATATTTGTACTAATTCACTCATTCTTTTAAACCGATGATAAAGGTATTTGTGAATAATATTCCGCTGATTTTTTCTTCCGCTGTTGATCCTGAAAAGATCGCTGATTACCATCTTTACATTATATACGATTCCAAAGATACTTTATTGCATGTAACCGGGTTATCGGAAAAAAATAATGGTGTCGGACAAATTTACATTTTTACGCGGAATGAGGAGGAAACATGGAGAGAATTTCAATCGCTGTTTGAAACCGTTGAAGCCGCAGGGGGGGTAGTATTCAATGATAACGATGAAATCCTGATGATTTTCCGAAATGACAGGTGGGATCTCCCGAAAGGTCATCTTGAAAGCGGAGAAACAATCGAACAGTGCGCTCTGCGGGAAGTGCGTGAAGAATGCGGGTTGTTTGATCTTGAATTAAACGGTAAACTTACAACATCGTACCATACCTATAAGAAAGGCGAAAACCGGCTGATGAAAAAAACCGAGTGGTACAGGATGCAATGTCCGGGTAAGGAAAAGTTGAAAATTTCCGGTGATGAGGGGATAACTGACATTAAATGGTTCGGGAAAGAGTCGCTTCATCTGCCACTGGCAAATACGCATAATTCAATACGGGAATTATTAACAGGAATTTAACCTGCATACCGGATCGGAAAATGAAATAATTAATTTTCCGGATTGACACAACCCGCTTTAAAGAGAATTTTTCATACTTTCCCAGTTGATAGTAAAGGCATTCGGCTGAAATCCGGCAGGTAAAGGATATTCCATCGCCATTTTTATGCGTGAGTTGTTGTGCGGGTGGGTCATCATGAATTCAAAATTTTCATGAACTTTTTCCATGGTGTTATATTTCCTGCTCAACCGCCTGAAAAAAACTGCAAGCGCCTTGGGGCTGATCTGCGATTTCACCAAGAGGTCAAGGCCGAACCGGTCGGCATCTTTTTCCTCATCCCGGTCAAATGCCGTTGAGAGGGCAGTGCGTCCTAATTCAGATAACATTACATTATCTCCTCCACCAAGTACAGTCAGCACCACAGATATTCCGAATTCCCGCACGAGGCGATGAACCACATGACGCTTCTGGACATGCCCAAGTTCATGGGCTATGACCGCAGCAACCTCTTCGGGTGACTCAGAAAATTCAATCAACCCCTTGAAAATAAAAATATTCCCCCCCGGAAGCGTAACAGCATTGATTGCAGGATTATCCAGTACGCGGAAATGAAATTCGTAATCGGTAAGCCCGATGCTGTCGGTAAGACGGGATGTGATCAGGCAGAGTGCGGAGTCGAGAGCCGGATTGTCCAATTTTTTAAAAGACGGATCATGAGAGAGGATGTCCTCAACAATAAGTTTCCCGAGTTTTTCTTCATTAGCGATGCTTATATCCAGTTCGGGCTTGTCAGGGAAAATGGGATAAAAATAAAAGAGGGCAAAAATAGCGACCCCGAGAAGCGACAGTTTCAGGAGGTCAACAAGAATTGATTTTTTCATTATCCGATCGGGGGAGGTTCGTTCTTTATTTCCCGTGTTTTCTCTTCTTTAACTGCAAAGGCAATGGAATAGGATATCTTACCGAAAAACATAAGGTAGTACATCCTGCCCCTCCTCGCCTTAACGGCAGAAATAATTCCGTAAACAAAATAAAGGATGTTGGCAATTACAGTCAGCCATATATATCCTACATAATAATCATTAACGGTGGCATCGGTAAAAAATATCCGTACCGACCAGAAAACAAGAATAATATTCATTATACTGGTTGGCATCTGTGAAAGCATCGCCTGCAGGGAATGGAAATGAACAAAGCGGCTGTGAGACCGGTTAATAAAGTAATATACAATAGAAGCGATGAGGTTTATTACCGGTAAAGGTAATCCGGCACCGATGGCGGCAAACATCATCAGGTAAGCGCCCATCGCATCTTCACGCTCCCTGATCGGGATCTCTTCAGGTTGGGGTACCGGGTGATAGAATGGTGTGGACATTGCAGGTGGCATGTTGGATTTGGGAGATAGGGGGGATAAGGGAAATAATGGAGATAGGGGAAATAATCCGACATGATCCCCTATTTCCCTTATCCCTTTATCCCCATATTCCTCCTGACATTACTCTCTTCCTGAAAAGGGTGGATAATCATCCGTCATGAAACTCAGGTAAAGGTTCACCCGTGCCATCCACCGGATTGTTCCCACATTAAATTTATGCCATGAAGCCGGGTATTTTCCGGTAAACAAAATCACCCACCAGGCAAGAAACCCAAGAATCATTGTTCCGAGAAAGCGGAAATACCATACGAACACGTGCGGGATAGCGCAATATATCCCACCGAAAAATGTTTTTACAAGTAACATTCCGCGGCCTAACTTCTCAGGGTAAGGCATTTCAAAAATAACGTTTTCTGATTTTGTCTTTACGCCAAAGGCAGGGTAACCGTCAGCAAGGTTGTAGAGCGCTGCAGAAACACGAAAACCCCACCGCTGAACCCCGACCTGGTATTCAAAAAAACTCTGCGGATACCTGCCGGTAAACAGGATAGACCACCACGCAATAAAAGTCAGGATCGATGACCATATCCCGACAAATGCCAGAACAAAGTAATGAGGAATGACAATGTAAAATATTCCAAAAAACGAGCGCAAAAGCAATTCTCCCCGTGAATAGCTTTCCTGGTGTTTGATGCTTAGTTGCATAATATTAAAAGATTTGAGGGTTTGTATTTTGGTTAATTGGCGGCAAAGTAATATCTTTTCCCTGACATGAACAAATTGAAAATAAAAGAGATCGGAAGAATGGGCAGAAACAGGTCATCACCGGTTCAGTTTTCGTAGATCTTTTCAATCAGGTTTTTGTACCTTTCGTGAATAACTTTCCTTTTTAATTTCATTGTCGGGGTCATTTCACCCGCTTCAATGGAAAAGGGTTTCGGGAGCAATTCTATTTTCTTTACCTGTTCCCAGTGGCCGAAAAGTGCGTTAAATTTATTTATTTCTTCCCAGATTTTATTTTTTACCTGCTCATTTTTCACGGCATCCTGATCGGTGGTATATTTAATTCCTGCTTCGGATGACCATTGTTTCAGTTTATCAAAAGCGGGTACGACCAGTGCGGCAGGGTGTTTACGGTATTCACCGATAACGATCACCTGGTCCACAAAGGGGGATTCTTTGAATTTATTTTCCATCTGCTGGGGCGCAACATATTTGCCGCCAGCGGTCTTAAAAATTTCCTTTTTACGGTCGGTGATTTTAAGAAAGCCGTCACCTACAATTTTCCCTATATCCCCGGTATGAAACCATCCATCCTTGTCAATAACTTCGGCAGTCGCGTCAGGTCGTTTGTAATACCCAAGCATAATCAGGTCACCCCTGACGAGTATCTCCCCCTCTTCTTTATCCTCCCGTTCAGGGTCTTTATCTATTTTCACTTTTACACCGGAAATGGCCCTGCCAACGGTACCGAACATCATTCCCCTGTTTGCCTCTTCATTCACAGCGACAACAGGAGACGTTTCGGTAAGTCCGTAACCTTCTACTACTGGAATATTTCCACCATTAAAAAACCGGGCAAGACGGGGTTGTAATGCAGCAGCGCCTGAAGCGATTGCCCTTACATTCACTAATCCAGCCCCTTGTTTAATCTTTTTAAAAATCAAAGCACGCGCTATTGAAAGTTTAAATTCGTACCAGAAACCGTTTACTCCATAAGGTTCATACTTAAGCGCAAGCCCGACAGCCCAGTCAAAAAGTGTTTTTTTAAAGCCCTTCAGTTCAGATGCTTTAGTGATAATTTTGTCATATACTTTTTCCAGCAAACGGGGAACAGCAGTGAATACATCGGGTTTCACCTCTTTCAGGTCATCACCGATTGTATCCATATTTTCGGCAAAATAGACCGAAATACCTGTAATGAAGTAAAAGTAAATTACCATTCGTTCATAGACATGGCATAAGGGCAAAAAACTAAGCGCTTTGCAACCGTTTTCAATAGGCAGGCGGGAGATGGATGCGATGGAATTACTCATAATATTTTTGTGGGAAAGCATAACTCCTTTGGGCGTACCAGTTGTCCCGGATGTGTAGATTAAAGTAGCCAGGTTACCTTCCTTCACTTCATTTTTCAGTCGATCTACTTCAGAGATATTGACCGATTGTGCCATCGCAAATAACTCTTCCCAGTTCTTGGCACCCTGACCCTTATCAAAAGTGTATACGTCCCGCAATGTCGGGCATTGCGGACGAATCTTCTGCACTTTTTGGTACAACACTTCATCCGAAACAAAACAGAGTTTCACTTCCGCGTCATTCAATATGAAAATATAATCCGATTCAGGTGCGGTAGGGTACATGGGGACGTCAATTGCCCCTATCTGGAGGATACCAAAGTCCATCACCACGAATTCGGACCGGTTATTGGTTGAAATAAGCGCGATTTTATCCCCGGGTTTAATACCGAGTTGAAGCAAGGCGCGGCTAACCAGGTTTATCTTTTCAATAATTTCCGCAGTTGACAAAGAAACCCATTTACCATTAACTTTGGTATTCAGGGCATCTGTCTTGGGAAAATTCTGCAACTGGAAATAAGGCGCTTCAAAGAGGCGGGTGGGATATTGCATAGTTGGATGATTGAAATTGGAAAATTATGGTGTACCAGTGGTTCTAATTCAGGATATTATGATATTAGGATATTGGGTTAATGGAAATGATTGACAAATGTACGGTTTATATCAAATAAAAATTATAGACATAAAATTCCTACTTTTGCACACCGTTTTGGCTGTATCAAGGATCCTTAGAGGCAAAATTTCTTATTGATTTGATCATCAGGACCGGTAGTTCAGTTTGGTTAGAATGCCTGCCTGTCACGCAGGAGGTCGCGGGTTCGAGTCCCGTCCGGTCCGCAAAATAAAATTGCTTCATTTGCGAGTGGCGAGAAATGGGTTTTGTGTGAAAATGTACTGATGTTCCAGACCGTCCGAGAAATCATTTTTTAAAAAATTATTTATGATACGTTTTTTCTATAACGAGGAATGGAAGGAGTTTGACCCCGGCTACAAAGCAAAATTTCGGTATGCCATTACCAACTATGGCCGCCTGATCAGTTTCAAAGATAAAGTGGAGGAAGGTACGCTGCTGAAAGGCGGTACTATTGAGGGATATAAACTGTTCCGGTATAAAATTTTTACCGGGGGAAAAATATATAACAAGTATATATTCGTTCATAAACTTGTTGCAGGAAATTTTTTGCCGGAAAAATCCGAAGGCCAAACTTATGTGATTCATCTTAACCATGAGAAGTCCAATAATCACCTAAGCAATCTTGCATGGGCTACAAGGGAAGAAATGCTTGCGCACGCCAAAAAAAGTCCGGCCGTGATCCGGCAACTTCAGAAATTCACAGAACGGATCAGGTCAGGAGCGCACATAAAGTTAAGTGTGGCTAAAGTTCAACTGATAAAGAAAATCATCTTGGATCCGAACCGCACAACCCGTTATAAAATAATAGCGAGAAGGTTCGGCATCAGCGAAATGCAACTTTACAGAATAAAAAGCGGTGAAAACTGGGGAAGAGTAAAAGTCCCCCAAAAGGATGAAAGTTCAATAGTAACAACAATGGCCAAAAGTACTTTCAATCCCGGATTACCTGAAAACGGGATAAACCAAAATGAATAATTTATCCCCTGCCTCCCGTGCCTTTGCGAAGCGAAGCCGATATCTATCGGCTTCGCTTCGGCACAGCAAGGCCGGTAGGCAAGCATTCGCAGTTTAAAAAGACATTATTTATCAACCACCACAAATTCCGTCCTGCGGTTTTCGGCTCTTCCATCCTCGGTGGCGTTTGTTGCAACCGGCTTTGTTTCCCCGAATCCTTTGAAGGTCAGCCGCCTTTCATTGATATCATTTAAAATAAAGTAATCGTTTACAGCCCTCGCCCTCCTGAGGGATAAGTCAAGGTTGCTTTCGCCACTCCCGACATCATCCGTATGCCCGTGTATTTCCAGTTTTACTCCGGGGTTATCTCTCAGAAATTCCACTACATTATCAAGAATCGCCATTGAAACTTTGGTAAGAACATTGGCGGAGTTGGTTTCAAAATTAATATTCTTCAACCGGTAAACGTCTCCAACTTCAATCGGCTTAATGACAACATCCACTTTTTTCGGCCTGTCAATTGCCGTATCATTACCCTGCAGATAAGTTGCGCTGAATGAATATCCATCCTTTTTTACCGACATCAGGAAATCCTCATTTTCCCTGACAGTTATGGCAGCGGCATATTTTCCGGTAGTAGTATCAACTCGGATGGTTTGGGTTTCTTTTGTCCGCAGGTTTTTGATTTCGACTTTCATTTTTTCCAATTGTGACCCTGATTCATCTTTTATTTCCCCCTTGACGAATAATACTTTCTGAGGCCTGGCTTTTTCATGTAGCGGGAATCCGAATATGTCATAGCCACCGTAACCCTTCGATTTGATGTTGTTAGAGGCAAAAAATCCGGTCTTACCGTTGGTGCTTACAAAAAACCCGACTTCATCCTTATCCGTGTTAATGGGGTAACCGATATTGGCGGGCGCCTCCCAGTTGCCGGATGAATCCATCCTTGCAAAAAAGATATCATACCCTCCAACTCCCTTTATTCCGTCCGATGAAAAATAAAGGGTTCTGCTGTCCGTATGAATAAAAGGCGATTTTTCGTTGCCATCCGTATTTATCGGGGGGGGTAACCGCTGTGCTTTCGACCAGTTGCCGAGTGAATCCATCCGGATGACATAAATATCCATGCCTTTGCTGTCGAACCGAGCACCGGAAAAATAGATCGTCCTGCCGTCAGATGATATTGACGGCTGCGACTCCCATCCGTCAATGGTGTTTACGCTGTCACCCAAACTTTCGGGATCGGACCAGATGCATTTTAATTTTTCTGAATTTTCAGGATAAAAACACTGGTACTCCGATACATAAATATCGCAGTTATTATAACCGGTGGAGATAGGATTGCAGATAGTAAGGAATAAAAATTTATTATCAATGGTTACGGTAGCGCCACCGTAATTATTGCCCTGGTTAAAAGGCCGTTCAAGCGGTTTTACATTGGTGAATTTATCTTTCCCGCGTTCAGCACAGGTAAATTCTTCAACCATAACCGGAAGGAGTTCACCGATGGGTTGTTTTTCGAACTTCCTTGTAAAAAATGCAATCTCATCATCCGGAGAAATAATAGCGAGATATTCATCGGCATTAGTACAAATTCCTTCCACTGGTACAGGATCGAAAGGAACGGGATTTTCATATAATCCGGAGAGGAATTGAGCATCCGGATACATTTTTTCAGCCCTCTTATATTTTAAATCATAATCTTTGGGTTCCTTGAATCCGGGAGGAGTTTCAAAAGTCAGGAATTTATGAAGGTATTTTACTGCCAGGCCATATTTTTCGGCTCCGAGGTAAATACTGCCGAGGTAGAAATAAACGTAGGGATGGTATGAGGGACAGAGTTCTTCTATTTTGAGTAAGTATTTTTCAACCGGTTTAAGCGATGTTCCCTCCCACTCTGCCGTGCGGATTCCCTCCCTGGCAAGGGCATAATACGCTTCAAAATTTTCCGGTTCAAGTTCAATTGCCTTGTTCAGGTACTGAATTCTCTCCCGCTTATCATATTTTTTCAGGTCGGTTCCCTTTTTTGTGTATTCGATTGACTTTTTATCAGTAACTTCAGGGCAGTTGGCGATTTCATCCTGTGCAAAGGCAGAAGTTGAAAGAAGAAGTAATAAAAAAGAAAAACGCATATTTATACCCATGATGAATGAGTTCTCCACCCAAGGCGGGGAAAATTAAACTGATGCGGTATATTTTCTTCAGAAGGTTTTTGGATTGAACTCCGGTATTTTGCGGAATTTCACCATCCCTTCGCCATGGGGTTCAATAACAAAAAATCCCTGCTTTGCGGCTAATTTATCAACTTGTGAAACAAAGCGCAGGGCGGCAAGCGCGCCATAGATTTTACAAGTGTGGTAATGGGGAAAAAATTCGCGGAATTTTCCAATTGTTTTTAACAGTTGCTTTGCATCATCCGGACGTGCAGTTGTTTTTACCTCTATTATCACTACTTCATTACCATTGGCTAACAATACGTCAATTTCCACCGTATCTCCTTCTTTTATTGCAACCGCATTAGCGAAAGCCTGGTTGATTTTTATTCCAATTTCCTGAAACAGTTTAACGCATCCAGGTGCAAGCAACGCTTCCACTAATTTTCCCCACTGACCTGTAAATAATTCGACCAATTGCTTCATCCTTTTGTCGGCTTCCTTAGATCTTTTATCAAGGTCAAGTTTCGACTCCCGTAAAATTCGTTCGGTTTCCTGAAACTTCTTATCGGTTTCCTGAAACTTCTTATCAGTTTCCTGAAACTTCTTATCAGTTTCCTGAAATATCAGCCATACTTTTTCAAAATTAAGCGGCTCCCGATGTCCATAAGGGGTTATAGGTTCCGTCACTTTAACGGAAGGTGAAGATTTTATTTTGTATTTTCTTCCAGCCATGGCACAAAACCCCATACATAAATTCATGTAGCATTAACAGATATGCTCATAGAACATTTATGTTCGGGGCAAAGATAAGTAAAACCGGCTGCTTGCCGCCTCACGCCCATTCTTATTGCTACTGGGGGTAGTGATTTTATTTCTTAAACAGGTTTTTCAGTTTATCCTTCGCCTCTTTCTTTGCCTTCTCTTCCGCCTCCTTCTTCAGCCGTTCCGCCTCGGCCTTTGCCTTTGCTTCCGCCTCATTTTTCAGCCGGTCCGCCTCCGCCTTCGCCTTTGTCTCCGCTTCATTTTTCAGCCGTTCGGCTTCCGCCTTCGCTTTATCCTCCGCTTCTTTCTTTAATTTCTCCGCTTCATCTTTTACTTTGTCTTTCACCTGCTCTTTGACACTGCCTTCACCGCCAAACATATCGAGCCCGGCCACCGAAACAGAGGGATTGGAGATGGTACCCCCCACCTTCAGGTTTACTTTTACAGTTTTACCAACACTCAGGTTAGCGCCAAACTGGTTGATACCGGAAGTAAGGCCGGATAAAAGAGTATTGGCAGTTGAACCGAGTTCAGAGGAAGGTATCTCCATTTTCATATAATAATCCAGCGTCTGATCAAAACCATTTGAACCATGGACATTGGCTTTAATTTCGCCCAATTTTACGTCAAACGGCTCTACATTTAACCTTCCGTCTTTGAATTTGAACGAAAGATTGACGTCAGATGCCGTCATTTTCTTTAATTTAGGATTTCCAAGGGCATCGGCAACCTTGTTAAGGGGTTCAAAATTATCAATCGATGCATTACGTGTTGACAATCCCCCCCCACCGGCAAGGGTATTCATGACCGGCTCCATCTTATTATTCAGTAAACCGGAAATATTCATCCGTGAAGAAAATTTACCCTTGCAGAATTTCCCGATGGGAAGGAGTTTTTCCGCAGTGCTGAAAGCGCTAAATGTTTTAGGAATATCAAATTCGCTAATATCAAGTGTAAAGTTGATTGTCGGATAATCTATATTTTTTGTGTCATAGGCGCCATTCATCGTCATGGATCCGTCAATCATGTTCATCCGCAGTTCTTCCATGGTAACCTTGCCGTCTTTAATCCTTATCAGACCGGTTGTGTTGGTGATTTCCATTTTATCGTACAGAATATGTGCGATATCGCTTTTCAAGGTGAAATCAAGATTATCCGGAATTTCAATTACCGAAAGAGGAGCGGTATCCGCAGGTGTTGAAGGTTCTGATGCGGCAGAAGATTTATCATCGGCCATGAACTGGTTTAAATTTATCCTTCTTGATTTCAGGTTGCATGTGCCCTTCAATACCGCATCATCTTTTAAAGTATAGGCAATGACATTTTCCAGGCGTCCGGATGCAATAAAATCGCTTTCCCCTATTTTTGCTTCAAAATGGTTCAGGTTCACATCCTGCGGTGTGAAATTCATTTCCATTTTGTAAATCTGTACTTCCTGAGGAAGGGATGGCGATGCATAATTTAATGCGGCAACGGCAAGGTTCCCTGACGCATTGAATTTTTCATATTGTTCTTTTTCAAGAACGGATACGTTTCCTTTTAACGTGAGGTTTGCGTCAATTATGCCCGACAACCTTTCGCCCGGTTCAAGCGGAACAACTTCCTTTACTTTATTGAGATCTAGATGTCCTTTTACATTGCAGTCAATGTATGGATCGGATACAGGGGTTTTAAGCAACAGCCGGATGTCCACAGGGTTTTTAGCCAGGTCAAAATGAAAGCGGTTGATATTAACCAGCGTCTGATCGTCAGTGCCTCCGGGATTTGACACGTTGAGATCAATGTTGATGTTTTCCACTGCCGATGGTAAATCAGGATACTGAAACCGCGCATTTTCAACCAACAGTTTGACTGTAAATGTTGGCAGAAGAGAATCGCGGTACACGCCCTTTGCTGTTCCTTCAAGCGCAAGTTTTCCCGATGTCTTCACTTTTTCAAAGTCGCGCATATAAACGGCAGGAACAAGCGAAAGAAGTTCCCTGAATTCGGTTTTGGAGGCAAAAAATTTCAGGTCCATAGTAATATCCTCACCGGGCATGGCAATAAATCCATCCGCACCGATTTCAAGTTTATTGATCGCCAGCCGGTTTTTCTTCAACGTATATTTTGAATTTTTCAGGTCGGCATCAATGGATGCGGTTAGATCAATAGCGGCACGATTAAGATATCTTATGCCACCGGATGCCACAGTAACCTCACCGATTGCGGTATGGACATCCAATGAGGTAAAATCCTGCGACATGTCACCGGATAATTCAAAATCAAGATCTTCAATCCGTGCCGATAAATCACCCTGCAGATCGTTGTACAAAATTATTGCATCGGAAATAAAAAAACTTTTTAATCCGATTTTTAATTTTGACGGTTCCCCGGCAGGTTCGGTTTTCTGCGGTTCTGCGGTTTTGCCGGTTTCTTTTGCAATATCCCAATTTGCCTTTCCATCGCTGAGAACCTTAGCATTTATCCGCGGTTTTTCAATACCGATTACTTTGATGCTGATATTTTCACCTTTGATTACGCTCATGAGATCCAGCGACAGTGAGAATTTTTTAATGTAAGCAAGCGTGTCATTTTCAAACGGTCCGACTCCGGCCACCGAGAGTTCATCCATTGCAAACCTGAGGTTCGGGAAATTTCCGATGAGGTTAATATGAACATCTGCAAAATTAACCTTCGCATTCAGATTTTTATTCGCTTCATCCTTGACAATCTGAATTATCCGGCCTTTGTAAAGAATGGGAATTAATACCAGTGCGATAACCACCAGTAAAATTAATGCTGCAATAACCAGGAAGAATTTTTTCATATTAATATCGGTTAAAAGAGGTTAATATCGGTTGCTGAACGGTTAATACTGTGAAATCCCAAAGGGTGCGAAGCAATTCCACAGGGTTAATAATAGTTACATGGCTAATGTCGGAATAATTTATTCACACTGTTACCAGTGTTTTTCTAAGCATATTCAATGCCGTAAGGGCTGTAATCCTGGTAAACCTTTCGCGGCTGTCGCCAAAGATGAATTTTTTTGCCTCAACGCGGCCGGCTTGCCCAATGGCTATCCATACGGTTCCCACCGGTTTTTCTTTTGTTCCTCCGGAAGGTCCGGCAATACCGGTTACGGCAATTGAAAAATCTGTTTTATATTTTTTCAGAACTCCTTCAGCCATGGCGCATACTGTTTTTTCGCTGACGGCACCGGATTTTTTCAGAACCGCTTTGGGCACTCCAAGTATGCGGGTTTTAATTTCATCTGAATAAGCGATAACTGATCCTTTGAAATATCCCGATGCACCGGGAACTGAAGTAAGTAAGTGGGCGATATATCCGCCTGTGCAACTTTCGGCAGTGGACAGCGTCATCTTTTTCCTGCCAAGTAAAAGCCCGGTGACTGATTCAAGTGTATCATCGTTCTCGCCATAAATATAACCCGGAATAATTTTTTTCAGCAATTTAACCTGCGACATCACCTGCTTTTTCAGCGATATTAAATTTTCACCTTTACCGGAAAGCCGCAACTTTACCATACCGGGTGACGGCAGGTACGCCAGCCGGATATTTGGCGGCAATGCATCTTCCCATCCAGCTATCTTTTCCGATAGCCACGACTCACCAATGCCCTGCGTTAATAACGTATGATGGAATATAGCCGTACCGTTTACTGACTGTGATATTTTTCCTGATAACAGCGGAATTAGATACTTTTCCATCATCGCCTGCATCTCATAGGGAACACCCGGAAGGAAGATGAAAGTGCGTTTGCAACCTTTCATTTCTTTTTCAAACAAGAGTCCTGGAGCGGTACCGTGATGGTTCCGTACCGGCACACAACCGATTGGAATTTCTGCCTGCCTGCGGTTCAGTTCATTTACGGTTTTACCGAACTTTTTGAAATAACCTTCTACATCCCGGTATGCGGAAGCATCAAATTTTAATTTTGTTTTTAAAAAAGTACAAATTGTTGATTTTGTAATATCATCTTTTGTCGGACCGAGACCACCGGTGCAAAAAATAATATCGGCCCGGAGAGAACTCTCCTTTAACGCGGAAAGGATCTCTTTCCTGTTATCACCGACAGTTACCATTCGGTCAACACGGATACCGATTTTATTTAATTCAACCGCCATCCATGCCGCATTGGAATTGACGATTTGTCCGATCAGTATTTCATCACCGATAGATATAATTTCAGCGTTCATGGAAATCTACGAAAACCGAAATTCTACGAATGTGCGAATTACGAATAACAAACGATAGTACGCCAGAACCGGATTACAACCCATTCATGATCTGTATATGCCATTGGGATTCTTCATTTCCGATTAATGATTCTCAAGCCGGTTAAGCCCCTGAATGGCAAGTTCAAAATTTTCCTTCAGCCGGAGGCATACCAGGTAATCCTTACGCGCCTCTTCTGTATTTCCCAACCCTTCACGGCACAAACCGCGCATATAATACGCTTCCGTAAAATTATTTTTGATTTCAATGGCCGATTCAAAACAGGGAATTGCCTTTTTGAAATCATTCAGTAAAACGGTATAGATATAACCCATATTGTACCAGGCATTAACATGACCCGAATCTATCGCAAGAATATTGCGGTACTGAGCCAGCGCCATATCAGTGAGATTAACATTCTGGTAGTACATACCCAAAGCGTACATGGTTTCAGTGCTTGACGGTTTAATGGAGAGGGCTGACCTGAGATAGGTCTCCGCCAGTTTATCTTTCCTGTGTAAAAGCAAAATTCCTGCTTCCATCAGCGCATCATAATATTGAGGTTTGAACTCCGATGCTTGCTGGAAGGAGGAAACAGCACGCGCGGTATCACCGGTTTCCTTAAACATGATACCCAGGAGGTAATATGCAAGAGGATTTAAGGGGTCAACATCAATACATTTTCGCAGGTTTATACTGCATTCTTCATAATTGCGGGTTAGCAGGTAAATTTCGGATATTTTCAGGAGGGCCGTAACATTTTTCTCATCAATACGCAGAACCTTTCCGAATGATTGCAAGGCAGTGGCGATTTGCCTCCGTGAATAATAAATATCACCCGATAATATATGATATTCCGGTATTGTGCTGTCGATTTTGACGGCAACCCTTACATCGGTAAGCGCGTCATCAATTTTATTTTGTCCGAAGAATAATTTTGCTCTTTGGTAAAAGAGAGATGAATTGTTCCTGTCCGCAGAAATAGCACCGGTAAGGGAGTCAATGGCATGACCCACGGAAATTGTATCCGTCCCGACCTGTTGTGTATTTTCCGAATTCTTAAAGGTATCACTGCAGGAGATAAGAAAAAGTGAAATACCTATAATAGCACAAAAGGTATTCATGTTTCAGTGAAATAATGCCTTTTTTCGGAAAAATGAATACCCATGGAAAAGAGGGAGAATAAATGTGGAATTAGCGGGGACTTTTCACCGCATCCTTAATTTTATCTTCCAATTCCTGGAACAGTTCAGGGTTATCGGTAAGTAATTGCTTTACCGCATCCCTTCCCTGTCCGAGTTTAGTGTCGCCATAAGCAAACCATGATCCGCTTTTCTTAATGATATTATGTTCAACGGCAAGGTCAACTACTTCCCCGGTTTTTGAAATACCTTTTCCATAGAGGAGGTCGAACTCAGATTGTTTGAAAGGCGGTGCGACTTTATTTTTCACGACTTTTACTCTGACACGGTGCCCGATAACATTATCGCCATCTTTAAGCAGTCCGATTTTTCTGATATCAAGCCGGACCGAGGAATAGAATTTGAGTGCATTCCCACCTGTAGTTGTTTCGGGGTTACCGAACATCACCCCGATTTTTTCACGCAGTTGGTTGAGGAAGATGCAGCAACAACCGGTGCGGCTGATATTGGCAGTCAGTTTGCGCAATGCCTGCGACATGAGCCGGGCCTGGAGTCCCATTACCGAATCGCCCATCTCGCCCTCTATTTCCGCTCTTGGCGTGAGCGCTGCCACTGAGTCGGTTATGATCACATCAATTGCTCCGGAACGTATGAGGTTATCAACTATTTCCAGCGCTTGTTCACCATTGTCTGGTTGCGATATGAGAAGGTTTTCAATATCCACACCGAGGCATTGGGCGTAATAACTGTCAAATGCATGTTCTGCATCAATAAAGGCGGCAATACCCCCTTTTTTCTGCGCTTCAGCGGCTATATGCAGGGCAAGAGTTGTTTTACCCGAAGATTCCGGACCGAAAATCTCCACTACCCTTCCCTGAGGTACCCCCCCTATACCAAGAGCCAGGTCAAGTGTCAGGGAACCTGTTGATATGGTTTCCACATCCGATACCTGTTTCTCTCCCATTTTCATAATGACGCCCTTGCCGTATGTTTTTTCAAGTTTGTCAATGGTGAGGTTAAGGAGTTTGATTTTTTCGGAGTTATTGCTTTTTACTCCTTCTTTGGGGGTTTCTTTGGTTATTTCTTTAGCCATATAAATATGTATAAAATTGTTATTAAAAGTCCATTTTTAAAATTTATTGTAACTATTCAGGTGGGTATCCGAAAACATAAAAATTTCTGCCACAAAGTCACAAAAGCACCAAAAAACACAAAAAAATTTAGTGAAACCTGCCTGCCGGCAGGCAGGTTTTGTGTTTTAGTGATTTTGTGGCATGAAGTGGCATGAAATTCCTGGGATGCTGAGTAGTAACAATTTATTCAGGTTATTATGGTGATAATTCCTTTAAAATCTGTTCCGTATGATTTTTCGTATCCACTGTATCTATTACCTTTTCAATAATTCCATTCTCATCAATGATAAAAGTGGTGCGGAGTGTTCCCATATATTCTCTTCCCATGAATTTCTTTTTGCCCCACACACCATAACTATTAACAATTGTCTTATCAGGATCAGGAACCAATGTAAAAGGAAGGTTATATTTACCGGTAAATTTTTCATGTGACCGGGAATTATCGGTACTTACACCCAATACTTCAAATCCCTGCATTTTCAATGCGGAATAATTATCCCGGAGATTGCATGCTTCAGCAGTACAGCCGGGAGTATCATCCTTTGGATAAAAATATAATATCACTTTCTTTCCTTTAAGGGAAGAAAGTGTGACTTGCCTGCCGTGTGAACCAGTGAAGGTAAAATCAGGGGCTTTTATTCCGGTTTTTGGTATTGGCATAGAGATACGATTTAAGGGATGGCTAAATTACGAATAATCTGCGGTGCTGAAGCGGTTTTTGGTAATTGTTAAAAAGATTTTGGAGAAATGATAAACGGGACATTTCTTGCATAACAATCCATCGAATTGATAACCTGTAAATAATAACAACCGGGTGGCTGGTTTATCGTCAAAGTCAGGACTTCATTACCAGTGTTTGCCCGGAATAGAGTTTCACCGAGTACATTTATTATCCTTATTTCATAATTTTTCATTTTTTGCTTCCTATTATTAATTCTTAACATGAAAATCCCATCTGAAGGATTGGGGTAAACATATAAATCTCCACCCGTTGATTCAGATGCAGCGGAAGTTATGATGCAGTTACCCGTTAAATTTAAATCGAGCCAGTCAAGCCGGTCGGCAATCCATTGTTTCAACCGGTCAATTTCACCCTGCCAGGTTGAAGGTATCGGGTTGGGATTCGGCCATACATACTGCCCGATAATCGGCCAGAGTGTAAAATTCCTTGCTTGCGCTTCACTGAGATAATTTGCATTTGAATCAACCCAGGCATTAATATTTGCAGTATCCAGAAAAGTTGCCCGCAGTTGCAGATACCGGCATTTCAGTTGATTGGCAAAATTGGTATCCTGCAAAAAACGGTCCCACCAAAAAGGAACCTGCCAGTTATCGCCCGGACATTCATCACCGAAAAGATATGCCCATCCCTGATGGGAAGGACTCCCGCAATAATTGGCATTCAGCCAGGCGATATCGTAATCCCATGGAGGACCAATAGTCATTTTTCCGCCATTGCTGGTTTTGTCTTTGTAAAGAAAAGTGCTGAGACGGTATCCGTCAATGTTTTTACTGATTTCATTGAGGATGAAATAATCAATGAACGAATTCGCCTCGCAATATTTCACATAGCCGTTAACCGGGTCATCAAAAAAAGAACCCGCTAAAGTATTTTCAAAACTGTCCACATATTGCTGGATGTAGGTTTTCTGGGAGCCGGTTATTGAATCCGGACCTGGGTATTCATATTGGAAAAATATTTCCTGGCCGTTAGGGTTCACCATTGGCGGATAAGGTGATGTCCAACCGGTACCTCCGCTTCCTGTCTGCTTATCAATTTTAATAATATACCCTCCGGTAAGGTCATCGCCCGAATTTTCAAGAGTGGTGAGTTTGGCAATATCCACCCTGTTTTTATCGCGTTTTATTTTTTCCGTCAGGACATAAATGCCCTGGTATTGCCCGTCAAGAACCATTTCGCAGAAACGGGTGCATGCAGCATACCTGCCGAAATCGCGGTAGAGTTTATAGGGAAGAACATTGCGTAAAAATGTTTTATCCGTATACGATGCACTTAGTATCCAGTCATTTTCAGATGGCATACCCAATAACGCGGTATCGAGGTTATTTCCTGCAGAATCATGGGTTTCGAACCCGTAACTTTTTTTCGGAAACCACTGTGAACTTGAACCGCGCATTTCAATACCGATTTTCCCGTTGTAGTGGTTAAATGGATCCGTCATGTAATTTCTGATCGTATCACCTTTGAAGATAATTCCCATATTGCAGGTAATTTTAGGGTCATCGGGAATTGTTTGCCCCTGGCAATCAATTACAATTATCGGCAGATTGGACGATGTAAAATTTACCAGTGGAGTTGCAGGGTTATTTCCAAAGGTTACAGACCAATTGTACAAATAACCCTGGTCGGCCCAGGCGTAAGTATCAAGGATGTGAAGTGTCCATAATCCGTTCCCATCCTGCCCGTTGTTGATTGCCGATAAGTCGCCCTGCGGCCGGAATATTCCCGTAAAAGGGGGGGGTCCTTGTCCGATCGGGGTAGTTGCATCATTCCGGAAGCAGGTATTATCATAATCATCACCGCTTCCGCCATTGGCTGCTGTAAGCAGGATTGTCGTTCCGTCAGGCGCAATCAAAGAAACCCGGAGGTCTTCATCGTAGGTATGGGTGATATCAATGCAGACCTCTTCAAGTCCGAAGTTAGATGTGTCAATAGTACCGGGTGAAAGACCGGAGGCCGTAAGTGTGAAATCTATGGATGTGCCGTCATCGGGTATCCATCCGCCAGTGCCGGTAAAGGTTTGTGAAAAGGATGTGAGAGAAAAAAAACAGACTAAATGGGTAAAGAAAAAAAGACGTTTCATAAATCCCCGGTAATGGATAAGCATTCGGTAACAGCAAAGTTAAAACTTTTTACCAATTTTGCCCCTTCAATGAAAATTCAAGTGAAAACACAGATTGAAATTCTACAAGGGGATATAACGCATCTGAAGGTTGACGCCATTGTCAATGCCGCCAATACCACTCTTTTAGGAGGCGGTGGGGTTGATGGCGCAATCCACAGGGCTGCAGGTCCGGAATTGCTTGAGGAGTGCAGAAAACTGCACGGCTGCAAAACCGGTGATGCAAAAATAACCGATGGGCATAATTTACCTGCAAAACACGTCATTCACACGGTAGGACCGGTTTGGAATGGCGGGAAATACCACGAGCCCGAACTGCTGGCTTCCTGTTACCGGAGATCATTGGAAATTGCCGCTGATAACAATATCAGAACAATCGCTTTTCCTGCCATAAGTACAGGAGTGTACCGCTACCCGCCTGAAGAAGCAACAAAAATTGCTCTTACAGAAACAAAAAAATTTCTTGGAGATAATCATTCCATCCTGAAAATTATTTTTGTTTGCTTTGATTCCACTACACTTGCGGTCTATAAGAAACTGACCGTGGAAACTTTTCCAGGATCCGGAGTATAGCGTATAACTGCTATTTTTGCGGTATTGTTCGGTTGTCTTTTTTTAAAGAAAAGGATATGCAATCAAGGTTGTCCGGTATCATCATTATGGTGGCAGGCGCTATTTTAATAGTTATCGCAAAATAAAACACTATAGGAATATTAACAATATCTAAAGACAAAACTAAGTTATTGTAATAAATTAGTAAGGATTCGATGACTATGACGAGTATCGGATGAACATGCAAAACGACACACCCCCTATCCCCCTCTTGTTAGAGGGGGGAAAATAACAAATCCCCATAATTCGCAATTAAAAATTCGCAATTCTATTTATGCCTCAACTGATAAAACATTACAACATCCGGGTTTTCGGTTCGGTACAGGGCGTATGGTTCAGGGCTTCGGCAAAAGAATTGGCCGGGGAATTAAATATCAACGGAATTGCAAAAAATGAGATGGACGGAAGTGTCTATATTGAAGCGGAAGGCAGCCCTGAGAACCTGCAGGAATTTATCTCCTGGTGCAAAAGAGGTCCCGAAAGGGCTCTTGTATCAAAAATGGATTATACCGAAGCGCCATTAAAACGATATAATGGATTCAGGATCATCCGCTAAAAAACGGCTTTTTACCGGAATACCAATACCCGGATCATTGATTGAAACATTCCGCCTGTTCAGGCATGAAAATTCCGGTATTGACGGACTAAGATGGATTCCGGACAACAATCTTCATATAACTCTTGTATTTATCGGAGATACTCCGCAAAAGAAACTACCTGAACTTATTACTAAACTTGCTGATGAGATTTGTCAGATACCGGCTTTCCACATCCGTTTCGAAAAATTTCACCTTGTAAAGCATGGCAGGGAACCGGTTATGTTCTGGGCGCAGTTTGAGAAGAACGTTGCATTTGATATGCTTGTAAAAAAAACCGCATCTGTATTTCCCGGATCAGAGAAAAAAATTCACCGGGATAATATTCCCCACGCTACCTTGGCAAGAATAAAATCACACTTCCAGGATAATGCGGTAAAATATCCGGATGTGATTCCGGATATCCGGGTCAATATGAACCGGTGCATCCTTTGGGAGTCGCGGTTGTCTTCTGAAGGATCAAATTATTTCCCACTCATGGAATTTCATTTGGCAGATTCAAAAAAGGTATGACGAAGAAAGCAAAAACCGGATTCATTATCAACAAACTGGAAAAATTGTTTCCGGAAGTGAATATTCCTTTACGCCACCGTGATCCCTATACCCTTCTTATTGCAGTCATACTCTCGGCCCAGTGTACCGACAAACGGGTCAACCGGGTAACCCCGGTCCTGTTCGGCAAAGCGGATACTCCCACAAAAATGGTAAAACTTGGGCGAAATAAAATCGAAAAGATAATCAGAACCTGCGGGCTTTCAAAAACAAAATCAAAAAATATTGATAAACTTTCTGAAATCCTGCTGGAAAAATTCAACGGTAAAGTTCCCGATACTTTTGCAGACCTTGAATCGCTGCCCGGTGTAGGCCACAAAACCGCTTCAGTTGTAATGAGCCAGGCGTTCGGAAAACCGGCTTTTCCTGTGGATACACATATTCACCGGCTGATGAAGCGATGGAAACTTTCAAACGGAAAAAGTGTTGTTCAAACCGAAATGGATTGCAAGCGGCTTTTCCCGGAAAATCTTTGGCACAGGATACATATTCAGTTAATCCTTTTCGGGAGGCAATTTTGCCCTGCGAGAGGCCATGAACCAGGACAATGTCCTGTGTGCCGGGTAATATAAAATAGCAATGACGGCTCTCCCGGTCAACATCAATTCATCACCAGTAAATATTGATCTACCAGTGTTGATCTCCTTATGAACGATGCACGGGAATAATCGAGAATAGCACGGATCAGATGTGCCGGAGGTTCATTATATTTCAGTGATACAGACCGTGCGACCGGGTTGCTCTTTTTTAGCGCTCCTGAAATCGGATAAGAGGCAGGTGTATTTTTCTGCATAGGAGTAGGTTTTGGGGTTCATAAATGAGTTGATTATGGTAATCCAACCCAATAACGCAACTCCTGTGCAGATATTGCACAAGTAATGAAAAAAACTGTTACTCCTTCTGTTCAGGCATAGACCGCAATTCCGTTTTCCTTAATCAATTTCCGGAGGTTGATCAATGCATATCTCATTCTGCCGAGGGAGGTATTGATGCTTGTGCCTGTTTCTTCTGCAATCTCCTTAAAACTCATACAGCAGTGGCATCGCATCCAAACCACCTCTTTTTGTTCTGCCGGAAGATAATTCAGAAGTGACCATACCTCGGATTTAACCTGCGACTGAACCATCATATCTTCAAAACTTTCCTGCACATCCGGAACCCTTGCGAAGATGTCATAATCATCCTTTTCTTTGATTTCGGGAATCCGTTTCTTTTTACGGAAAAAGTCAATCATCAGGTTATGGGCAATCCGTATTACCCAAGGTAAAAATTTACCCTCCTCATTGTATTGCCCGAGGCGCAGGGTATTAATGACCTTAATAAAGGTCTCCTGGAATATGTCATCGGCTACCGCACGGTCTTTTACTACCATGCGGATATAGCGATAAACCTTGGTCTTGCTTTGGTTTACCAGTATTTCCAGAGCCGATTCATCACCCGACAGGTATAACTCAACGAGTTCACTGTCGGTTTTAAGAAGTGGTTGCATAAACTACCCGTTTTGAGGTTAATAAATTCCCACGGAGATTCATCCGTGAGGTTAAGGAAAAAACAGGGTAGTTTTATGCGATAGGAGAAGAATTAATTAAAAATTATGGCTATTAATTAATTGACATTGCAAAGGTAAAACAATATCTGACATCTGCAAAATCATATTGTATGAAATTAACAATTATTAAGATACAGGTAAAACCCATTATCCTGCCCTTACGCATCATAAGAGGCAGGAGATAATTTCTCCAGGCATTTTTTGAACGCCTGAACCATTCCCTCGCACTGAACTTCCTTCCCGTAGTTCAGGTTATCCCTCGCATCCTGCAGGGCTTTGCCGGCCGATGAAATCTGTTCATTCAGCCAGTTCACGATGTCGTATAGTTTATCGTTGCTCATAATATAAAGATTAATGGTTATAAGTTAACAAGGATTTGCTTATATCGTTCATACCGGGTTAATACTTCCCTAACATAATTGTACGGTTCTTCTCCCCTGCAATAACCGTAGCGAACCACAGTATCATTATAATATTTTGGGTTCGACTTCCATAAGATACATTCTTCCACATTTCCATCCCAACTGTTTGGGTCAAGATTATACTTTATGGCAAGATTTCTTGAGTCAATCACATGGCCTATTCCAACATTGTATGATGCAAGTACA
This sequence comes from Bacteroidota bacterium, assembly GCA_016193485.1. GTDB lineage: Bacteria > Bacteroidota > Bacteroidia > JACPRZ01 > JACPRZ01 > JACPRZ01. Next base: position 38,339 of record JACPRZ010000018.1, read on the forward strand.
AACTTTATCCGCTGGCCTGAATCCGGAATAACGGGTTCCCAGTATTCATTCAGGCGGGCGAGGTATTTTGTTCCTGCCGATACATGCTGGGCGGTTGTGGAGAAAGAATCCACTCCGAACATCTCAGCCGTTGACGGCATCAGTTGCATTATCCCGAATGCTCCCGCCCATGAACGCGCTGCCGGATCAAATCTCGACTCCTGGTACATCAAAGCCACCAGCAACCTCCAGTCCCATCCAATGTTGCGGCTGAAAATCCTCGCTATATGGTCATATTGTGATATCCTTCCGCTCATCGGAGAAAAATAGGGACTTTCTTTGCGTTCAGTTATCCATTTCGGATCAATGAAATATCGGTTGTAAAGAGCCGAAAACATTATTTTCTTTCTTTCCATCGCAATCCACATATTGACTTCCCTTAGCAAATCAGGTGATGTTTTTCTTACGGCCCATGCTATTTTCTGCGGAAAACTGAGCGCTGTCTTAATATCAATCTGCGGATAATATGTGCTATTGACCATTGCCACATTCTCATCGGCAACGGTATAGGGAATTTCACCCATCGCCACCATTTTAATCAACATCTCGGTATCATATTCTCCTGGCGCCCTGATAATTTTTACCGGGTTACCGATTTCGTCTGATAAACTTACCAGGCGTGTATAAAAGGAAGAATTTTTTCTTACCCATACCTCTTTGCTGCCAAGGTCAATTTGCTTGCGCAGGAGTGATTTTTCCAGGTGTTCAGGCCGCATATCCTTCCAACCGTCAGGTTTTTTCTGAACAAGAACCTGCCTGGTTATTATTACCGGATTGGAAAATTCGACTGCCCTCTGGCGGTCACTCGTAACGGTAAAATTAGCGGCTATAATATCGCCAGTCCCGTTATCAAGGAAATCAAGGATACTGTCCATGTTTTTCACTACAATTATCTCTAAGTGGACATTAAGGTACCTGGCGAAACGTGACAGGAGTTCATATTCAAAGCCCATCGGTTCACCTTTATAGATGAAGTAACTGGTGGAACTGTTATCGACAAGCGCTGTGAGTTTACCTGTTTTTTTTACCTGGTAAAGATCAGCCAATTCCCCTGGCTTAACCTGTTTTCCTGAAAAGGAATCAGGATATTGCCTGTAACAGGTTGCCTGGAAAATGATGACGGTGACCAGAAATAGAAAAAAATCTTTCATGTGTTTGCTTTTAGTTAATCAGGGTTATTCTTCTGCCCTTTTATACTTAATTTCCCGGTTATTTTGTTTCGCATTTTCTGGTAAGTATCGGGTATTGGTTTGTCAAATTAACTCCTTAATGAATGTAGGAATCCGGCTTACAACTATTTTACCCGGCTTGAGAGTTTGGGCAATTCAGAGAATTGCCTTACATTTGCGGACTTTTTAATTATAGGGGGGTGTTGTGAATACAATAGGAAAATCTATTTTAATTTTCTTTTCAACCCTGATGTTCATCAGTTTATCCGATTTATCAATCGGACCTTTTTTTATTCCCGGTATCCATTCTTCATCCGGTTATGATACTGCATCAACTTTCAAACCCGGGATAGATTCGGTATTCAACAGTAATTTTAACAGGCAGTTTTCTTCAATACAGACCATAATGTTAATTGATTCGATCCTGGACATGGATATTATCCCGCACACTTTATTATCGCAGATTGATACCATGACAAAAAACAAGAACCATGACCGGTGTCTTCTTATCTGCAACCAGAATTCCGGATATCCATATCCGGCACACAATCTCTATTTTATCTGGGATGAAAATAATACACACCCGTACCCGGATATTCTCTGGAAAAATGACACTTCTGTAAATCTTGTTCTCACTGATTCAAACCATCAATTCTTCATGCCTGTAAGAGGTCCGGTTACTTCCGGATTCGGGTACAGGCATGGACGAAATCACAACGGGGTGGATATAGATCTGCAGGTATGGGACACTGTGCGTTCGGCTTTTGACGGGGTTGTGCGCATTGCGGACAAAGATGGCGGATACGGCCGGCTCGTAGTCATAAGACATTATAACGGTTTTGAGACCTTTTATGCACACCTTCAACGGATTAAGGTAAAGAGCGGTCAGAAAATAAAAGCCGGAGAAATGGTCGGGTTGGGTGGTAAATCAGGCCGTGCAACAGGCAGCCATCTTCATTTTGAAGTCCGTTTCAGAGGTAAACCAGTTAACCCGGGAGCATTTATATCCTTTAAAGAAAATAAATTAGTTAAAGATAGTATCGTTCTCAACAGAACGAACTGGAGTTATGCCGCTATACCAAAAGGAGTGAAGTATTACAAAGTAAAAAAGGGTGATTGCCTTTATGATATCGCCTCCCGGTACGGGACTACAATCAGATCATTATGCAGCGCTAATTCTTTATCAAAGAACTCCGTTTTACGCGTTGGTCAGCAGTTACGGATTAACTGAAACGGGTATTTTTCCACTCTCCGGAAAACCTGATCAGAAGCGGAAAAAATTCCATAAAATCATTTTCAAGAGACGAATAGTTTCTTTGCGGGAGCACCAGGAAGTTCATTTATCCTTATTTTTCCTGAATTCACCGTTACGCCACATTTCAATGAATTTTATCCACGCAAAAGGATTAAGGAGGTTATTGGGCGGATATTGTCCTGCATAATAAAGCCGGCTGGTCTGATTCTGAATATAATTTTTATAATTCATACTTCCGTCCATAGCAAGATTTTCCATACGTTCTTTCATTTCTGCACGTTCAATATTTTTTTCTGCACGGGCAAGGTCATCGTCCGGTATCCGGGTATTCAGAAATGCCTCCCTGAATTGTTCCTTAGTGGGCCAGGGATAAATAAATGTCTCCATCAGCATAAAAGTATCCTGCCGGAGAATCTGGATCAGCGAATAGCGGTTTGTTGTTAAACTGTCCGGAATTACGAACCGTTCTTTTTTAAAACCAACACATGAAAATTCTATGGTATCTTTTTTTTGCGCGACTATGGAAAAAAAACCATAAAAATCACTTATTGTTCCTCGGTAGGTATTTCTAATGATGATATGAACCAGCGGAATGGGTTGTAAACTATCGGTTATTACCACTCCCGAAAACTGGATTATTTCCCTGGTTCCCGGTTGGGCATGAATATCTTCGTAATAAACGAACATGAAAATTACAAAGATAAAAACCGGAAAGAAAAGGCGATGTCCCATCAGATATCGGCATAAATGTGTAATATCAACATGCCATCTTCATAACTCAGAGAACGAAAATACGATGATATTCTTATCTTTGTATCCCAATCAAATAAAAAATATATGAAATCATTTACATTAACCGTGATTTTTTTATTCTTCCTGACCGCGGTAAAGCCACAGGTCTCTATAATGCAAAGCGATATGCCGGATGTGGATGACACCTTCAGGATCAGTTCTGCCGACCTGTTGCAATTGGACACTACATTACTGAAACTTGATTCAACAGGGGCAAACTATTACTGGGATTACAGTTGGCTGGTACGTGATAATCAGAGGGTAGATACGTTTTACAGTCCCTGGTTCCTGAATCTTGTTTACAATTATTATTTTACTAATCCATTTGACCAAGATCATTTTTCAACCTATGCGCTTCATGTCCCGGATATGGATTTTGGCGGAGGCATGTACCAGTTCCAGTTAACCGATGTTTATGATTTCTACCGGGAAACAAGCGGTGGTTATTATAATGTGGGATTCGGAGCAAAAATCAACGGAATTCCGCAGGGATTTCCTTACGATCCGACAGATGAAATTTATGATTTTGTTGTTGAATACGGAAACACAACAACATCCTATTCCTACTGGGAAGCCGAAGCGCCCTCCGGGATGTTTGGCATTGATTTTACTTACGGCAGAAAAATGACGAGGAAAAATTATGCTGACGGATGGGGGATGTTAATCACTCCTGCCGATACTTTTAATGTCTTGCGCATTAAGTCGGTTATGGAAATTACCGATACCGTTTATAATGATTCCATTGGATTCGGATACGGTTTTGACCGCCCCGACCTGATTCATTACAAGTGGCTTTCAAAAAATTCAGGAGTTCCGGTATTATTGGTCGAAGCCGAAGATGCAATGCTCGGACCGGCTGTAAACCGCATCGAATATTACGACCCTTGGATAAACCCAATCGGGTTTGATGAAATTGCCGCACAAGAAAATGGCCGTTTGATTCTTTATCCGAATCCGGCATCCGGAAAAACAATATTCGTTAAAAATACATTAGGTATCCTCGCGGGTGATGATTTGCAATATGAAATTCATGATTTTACGGGTAAGACCGTCTCCGCTGGAAAAGTGACCTGTCACCTTACCAATACCTTTGTGGTTGATTGCCAGGCCCTGGGCGCAGGTATCTATTCGGTTGCCATTACCGACAATCAACATAATTACGGCCGGGGAAAATTAGTGGTACCTGGAAAATAGCCAGTTGATTTCTGCATTTGGTAATGAAAAACATCAACATTGTCAATAAAAGGGCATCATTTGAATTTGAACTTTTTGAAAAATTTGTTGCCGGCATCCAACTTACCGGGACTGAAATTAAATCTATCAGGGCGGGCAAAGCAAGTATGGGTGACGCATTTTGTTACATCCGGAACTACGAGGTATTTGTAAAAAACCTTCATATTTCGGAATATTCAGCCGGTACGCACTGGAACCATAACCCGCTGCGGGAAAGGAAACTACTGCTTAAAAAAAAGGAAATTTTCAAACTGCGGTCAAAATCGGAAGAAAAGGGATTTACTATTATTCCTACCCGCCTCTTCATCAATGAACGCGGTTTTGCCAAACTTGAAATAGCCCTCGCTAAAGGGAAAAAACTTCATGACAAACGCGAAGCGATTAAAAAACGGGAAGTCGACAGGGAAATAAAAAAAGGGGTGTATTTGATTGATTAACATTTTTTACCTTTGCACCCAATTATTCACCTTTAAACTTTTTATTACCAATGAAAAAACAAATTATGTTATTTGCTGCGGCAGTTGCTTTAATAGCGGCATGCAGTAAAGACCAACAGGTGGCAAACCATCTTGATGGTTCGTGGAAAGCTGTTTCAGTCATTACCACCTTTGCCGGTGTGACCGAAACTCAAACTGATTCATTACCAACTTATACCTTTACCAAGTGCAAGGTGAAAGATGCTAAATGTGACGGAACATGGCGGGACGCGGATGGCACTACCGGTACTTTCAAATGGCAGATTACCAATAAAGGAGCGAATCTTCTCTGGGAAGAAACTGAATCTGGTGTCACAACAACTTACACCGGTACAGTATTGGAACATTCCAAAACAAAGTTTTTGTATGAATTGACGATTTCCACCATTATTGGAGATGTAAAAATAAAATCTGAACTTGCCAAGGAATAAACTTTTTGACCAGAATAACAATAAAAAACCCTGCTGAAAAAATTCAGCAGGGTTTTTTATTGTCGTATTTACCTTTCTTTCTACATCATCTCCCTCTTACCGATCCGGGGATTTTCTTACTCCGTGCGTTTTCAGGATTAACTTGCTGTAATAAAATGCGTCTCCTCAACATCAGCGCCATTCTTTTCTTCAACCCAACATTCCTTGCTGGTCAACCTCAGGATCGTATAAACGTCCGTATCGGTATAGGTCTGCCCCAGCAAGGTATAAGAGACGGTAGTAGTAATCACGTTTTTATCACTTGATAATGTCCATGTACCCGTGTATGTCAGGGATGCACCGCCAAAATAACTTACCAGGATAAACGTGCCGTCTTTTTTAAATTCTATTGAAGTGTTATTTCTTTCCGTCTGACAATCGGCATCACATGTTTCTTCCACCCCGTTTAAAAAGGACTTTTCCACCTTCCATACATTAGCCAGCCGGCTTTTTGCCGATTTGAAAGTGAGGGAAGGCCCTTCTTCGTACTTTTTACACCCGTTGAACCCTGGCGCCAGAAATGCAACAGCTATAAAGAGCGGTATCAGATTTAAAAGTGATTTCTTCATGATAAAAAAGTTAATGAATTAATGAATAAACAATTATGTTATTACTGTGCTGCCGGTCTCTTGTTTTCTTTATCGGTTTTTTCAAAAACCATAATCCCGATTGTTTCGGTATTATTCCAGGTAGTAGCGGTTGTCTCATCACCTTTCTTGGTATCTGACGGACTCGTATCATCATATTCGAGAATATCAATATCTTTATCAATATCAGTTCCAGAGCCAACATCGGAAGTTTCTTCACCTTCACCATACACGGCCTGGTCAACTGCTTTTAAAGGCCCGTACTGGACTTCCACAACCATTTCTTTACTTGAAAGCCGTATAATTTTACCTTTTATTGGCCCGGCATTAAGGAATAATTTCCCTTCTTTCGAATCTTCATCCCAGTACCATGCACCCTGCTGTATTAAAGTATTAGTTGCTGTTTCAGTCCAGTCATCATCATCATCAGCATCGGTATCGGTTGCACCCGGCATATTATTATCGTCATAACTTAAATCCCAAGACCAGGCATAAGATCCGGAGGAATTTCCGGTAGTTTCAGTCACTTCAAAAGAGTTATCCGAATATAGTGAAATAGTAAACGTATATGCCTGGCTGGAGTTTGAGGTTGAATCCTCTGTGTAAACAACCTCCTGATCTTTCCATTTAGGCGGAGTAGCAGCAAAATCATACCACATATAGATATCTGTCCAATCTACCGAACTGGTATTAGAAAATGTTAAATTTGTTCCATCATATTTTTCTGTCCATGATGAGTTTGACGAATAATTATAGTCATCATCATTTACGTCATTAGTAATTCTTTCAGTATTGGCCGAACTACCCTTATTCTCATAACTTTTAAGTTTCCAGGTGCCCATAACCCGTGAGTTACGGCTTTTTAAGGAAAGGAACGGGTCGTCTTCGCCTCTCTTGCATGACTCCGTAAATGGGATAAGCAGGCCCAATGTTATCAAAGCGGAAAGAAAACTTTTATTCTTCATTGTAAATTAAGGATTAATGGTTAGAACTTAGGTTAACAAATCGGGCGCAAATATAATAATATTTTGAAATGCAAACCTGTTGAAAAAAAATACTGATAGACCGAGGGGAGGGAAATTGGAATGTTGGAAGATTGGATTGTTGGATACTGGATACGGGATACTGGTCCCGATAGCTATCGGGATGGATACTGGATGCTGGGATTTTGGATTTGGTACTTGGGACTTGGGACTTTCAATCGGGCGCTGTTTCCTGTTTGAAGAGGTGTTCGGGAATGCTCACTTCATTTTTAAACCAGAAAATACCGCCCCAGGGATGGCGCACCTGCTTGTAATCATTGGCAAAACCATCCCGAACGACAATTCTTCTCAGTATCTGTTTGGTTCCATCCATAAAGGTCTCTTCATGCACTCCTTCACCGTACTGCATGGCAAGTTCAGAGAGGAATCTTTTTTTCTTCTCTTCGTCATCTTTCTTTTCTTCCTCTTTCCGCTTTTTATCTTCCATCGCTTGTCTGAAGGCATCGGGCACTACCGATTGCTGCATCTTTTTCTTCTCGATTTCAATGGCGGCAAGGATGCGGTTAATGTCGTTGATCCTCGTTTGAGGATAGGTCTCATTGGGTTTTATTTTCTGGGCTTCCTGGAAGGATGCTTTCGACTCCTCATATTTTTTCAGGTTTAATTCATTGTCGGCTTTTGTTATTTGAACTTTATATTTTTCGGTCAGCAATTTATCGGCAGCAGCCGCTTCAGCAACAAGTTTACCGATCTCGGCAATTTTACCGGTAGGGTAATCTTCCCCGGGTTTTATCTGGAGTGCGGCCTGGTAAGCCGATTTTGATTCATCATATCTTTTAAGATTAAAATATACATCCCCGGTGTTGATATTTGCATTGTACTGGGATTCCTTTAGTTTAAGTGCATCTTCAACTGCCTGCGCCTCTGCTTCTGCCTTAGTTTTTGCCTGGGATTCCGCAAATGCCTTCGCTTTTGCCTCCTCTTCCGCCTTCGCCTTCGCATCCGCCTCCGCTTTTGCTTTCGCCTGTGCCTCTGCAAGCGCTTTTGCCTGTGCATCCGCATCTGCCTTCGCCTTAGCTTCCGCCTCCGCTTTTGCTTTTGCCTGTGCATCCGCATCTGCCTTTGCTTTCGCCTGTGCATCTGCAAGTGCTTTTGCCTGTGCATCTGCAAGTGCCTTCGCCTTTGCATCCGCCTCCGCTTTTGCTTTCGCCTGTGCCTCTGCAAGCGCTTTTGCCTGTGCATCCGCATCTGCCTTCGCCTTCGCTTCCGCCTCCGCTTTTGCTTTCGCCTGTGCATCTGCTAATGCCTTGGCTTTTGCCTCTGCCTCCACCTTTGCCTTCGCCTCGGCATCAGTTTTTGCCTTTGCTTCGGCTGCTGCCTGGTCAGCAAGTATTTTTTCAATTTCCTTTATCCGGTTCGGAGGATATATTTCATCCGGCTTCACCCCCCCTGCCTGCTGATAAAACGACTTCGCCATCAGGAAGTTTTTTGAATTGAATTCTTTATCGGCTTTGCTGATCAGGTCTTTATACTGTGTATCTTTTTTCTTCGCTTCTTCTGCTGCTTTCGCTGCGGCATCTGCTTTTACTTTGGCTTCAGCGTCTGCCTTTGCTTTGGCGTCCGCTTCTGCTTTCGCTTTTGCGTCTGCCTCCGCCTTTGCCTTTGCCTCGGCAGCAGCCTTTGCCTTTGCGTCTGCCTCTGCCTTCGCTTTTGCATCCGCATCTGCTTTTGCCTTTGCCTCTGCCTCCGCTTTCGCCTTAGCATCCGCCTCTGCCTTCGCCTTTACCTCGGCAGCAGCCTTTGCCTTTGCGTCTGCCTCTGCCTTAGTTTTTGCATCTGCATCTGCTTTTGCCTTAGCGTCTGCCTCCGCTTTCGCCTTAGCATCTGCCTCCGCTTTCGCCTTAGCATCTGCCTCCGCTTTCGCCTTGGCTTCTGCTGCTTTTGCTGCTGCTTCGGAAGCCGCAGCCGCATCTGCCTTCGCTTTCGCTTCCGCGTCTGCCTTTGCCTTGGTATCAGCAGTCGCCTTTGCGGCTGCATCTTTCTGCTTCGCTTCATATTCATTCATGACTTTTGCTATTTCTGCCTGAACTGTACGGGTGTATGCTTCATCATAATCAATTTTTCGGGTTTTCCCGCTGAATTTCATTACCCCGACCGGTTTATTAAATACCGCCATGTTTAACCCCGGAACTTCTTCCAAAAGTGAAATTTCGGGTTCAAGAATCATTTGCGATTTATCGCGGTCTTCCTGGGGAACTCCCTTAGTGGATATGGTAATTTTTTTGGAGATATGCCCCGGTTTGCTCACTTCAATGACATAATCATTCTCAAAATCCAGTTCAAGGGTATATTTACCGTTAGAGGAAGTAAGTACTTTGGCTGCAAAAACATTATTTTTTGTAAGCGTAATTGTAGCCCCGGCAACCCGTTTTTCATCCTTAGAAACAATGCCGTTTACAAGAACCTTAGGGGGTTCATCTTTCTGTGCAAGTATGATAAAAGGGGGGGAAAAGGTCAGGAAAACCGGTATGAAGAAGAGGAACCGGTACAGAGTTATCGCAGATACACGAAAAGAATTTTTTCCTTCCACACAGGGTTCAGATATTTTACAAAATGGTATTTTATTCTGGCGGCTTTTCATGGGTCGGTACAGAATCCGTTTTTTCTACGGGAATTTCCGGTGCAATGGTTACAGGTTTTGGGGTCTTTATCGGTTTGTAATCGGTTCTCATCACTTTAAATTCAGTACGCCTGTTCATCTGCCTTCCTTCCTCGGAATCGTTTGATGCAACAGGGTTGGAGAATCCATATCCGGCATAGGTAAGCCGGTCAGCAGCAATTTGCATGCCGGATAAATAATCCGTCACCGCTCTTGCCCTGGCTTCAGATAATTTCTGGTTGTACTCGGCTGAACCTATATTATCCGTGTGACCCGATATTTCAATTGTGATGAACTGAAACTCGTTCATCAGTTTTACTATACGCTCCAGTTCCGGATAGGATTCCGGCCTCAAAACCGCTTTATTGAAATCAAAAAAGATATTTTTAAGTATGATGATGCTTCCCACATCCAGTTTTTTTAATTCAATGTTTTTATAGATTACCTGATACTCTGCGGAAGCGGGGATGATGAAATTTTCGGAGTGAAAGAGATACCCTTTTTTCTTTACGGCAATGCCGTAATTTTTCCCCGATGGAAGGGAGATCAGGTATTTTCCCGTTTCGCTGTTTGAAGAGAGGGTTGAAATAATTTTGTTTTTTTCATTATCCACTATTTCAATGGTCGCTTCAAGCAAATCAAGAGTTACGGCATCGCTGATAATCCCTTTCAGGATGGTGGGCTGCGCTTCCCTCACTTTTACTTTCGGTTCGATGATTCTCTCTTTTACCGGTTTTGTCCTCAGGGCGAGGAGATTATCCTCGGAGTTCAGAACTCCCTCCTTTTCGGGTCCCAGAAAAGTAATCCGGTAAATATCTTTGTCGCCTTTTCCACCTATGACTGATGAGGAATAATAACCTTTTTTCCCGTTCGCAGTCATCACGAATGACACATCATCATCCGGTGTATTGATGGGATAACCGAGATTTTCGGGTTTTGACCATGATCCTTCTTTTAATTCGGTTTTAAAAATATCATATCCGCCCATTGAATTATGGCCTTTTGAACTGAAAAAAAATGTTCTTCCGTCAGGATGGACAAAGACCGATGTCTCATCATAAGGAGTATTTATCACCGGTCCCATATTGACAGGTTTTTCCCACCGGCCATTTTCATTTTTTTTCACAATGTAAATATCCTTACCGCCAATTCTGCTGGAATCGGAAATATTATCGCTTACGAAATAAACCGACTCCTGGTCAACCGAAAAGGCAGCGCATGATTCATGAAAAGGGGTATTAAATTTTTTATTCATGTGTTTGGGTGTATACCACCTGGAGCCCTTTAACTCGGCAAGATAAATATCGCCACCATTTTCATCACGGTAAACAAAAATTTTCTGGCCGTCAAGCGAAATGCCAACGACTGCATCATTGGTTGAAGTATTCACCTGTTTACCGATATTTTTCGGTTTGGACCAGGAACCGTTTCTTGGCTCCGACACAAAAATATCTTCATAAAACTGGTAATCGTACAGCGATTGTTTCTTCCCCGTAGTTGATTCCCTCCTTGAAGTGAAAAAGAGAAAACTCTCATCCGCGGTCACAAAGGGATTATATTCAGGATAGGATGTATTGACAGAGTCGCCAAGGTTATCAATGAATACCCGTGCAGGATTTTTCATCAGCGATTTTCCGTTCACCGATTCTTCTATATTCCTTGTTACTTCCCGGATAAGTGAACTGTCCCTTAGGTTTTTTAGAAACAGTTCGTAATTTTTTACCGCTTCGTCAAAATCATAATTCATCTGGTACGATCTGCCCAGGTAATAGTGAATCTTCGGATCAACCCTCTGGTCAAGATTGTACGCCTTCTGAAAATAGGAAATGGCGCTGCCTTTTTTTCCCGTTTTCAGGTAACATTTCCCGATATGGGCGTTTAACTGCGCGTTTTCGGTGTTATTCGGATACGCTTTAAGAAAATATTCAAGTCCTTTATAGTAATTTTCCTGACCATAAAAGAGAAAGGTCTTGGCTTTCTCAATAAGTTTTTCCGAATCGGGATCAAGGCCTTTATTGCCGGACATCGGTTTTGAAACAAATCCCTTGCCCGTCTGCGGATTATCGTCAGGATCAATAGTATCATTTTGGGAATAAACAACCGGTGCGGCCAAGAGACAGACGGCTAAACCTAATGATGATATTGTTGATGAATATTGAATAGACATAGCAGATGTGAAATCCGGAATTTTATTTCTTACACTCCTGTTCAAAATAAATTTTCCCGTTATTAACTCCCAGGCGGGACGCTTTTTCCCAGTCGGTGCAGGCGCCATTGAGGTCGCGCAACATTTCTTTAACGATGCCTCGATTAAGGAACGCATATCCATATAGGGAATCAAGTTCAACCGCTTTGTTGAGATCCATAAGCGCCTCTTTATATTTTTTTTGTTTATACAAAGCATATCCCCGGTTATTATAGGCGTAAACATAAAGGGTATCAATGCGAATCGCGGCAGAAAAATCATCACCGGCACCCTTAAAATCACCCATTTCAAATTTTACATTGCCCATATTATTCCAGGCGATTGCATATTTAGGGTCTTTACTTACGGCAATGGAGTAGGATAATATCGCTTCATTAGGCCTTTTCAGTTTCCGTTTCATGCTTCCGATATTGTTATGCACAAAAGCGAGATCAGGAGAGAGTTGTGCCGCCTTTTCATAATCGGCAAGGGCGCCAACGGAATCACCCAGTTCTCTTTTAGCGCTTCCCCGGTCATTGAAGGCATACGGATAATCGGGTTTAATATTTATTGCCGCAGAATAATCTTCAACGGATTTGGTAAAATCGCCTTTTTCAAAATTGATTAACCCGGCATAATACCATGACTGGGCATTTGACGGGTTTAATTTTTTTGATTGTTCAAAGTCAGCCATAGCGCTATCATAATCGGTCAATTCGTATTTTACTTTTCCGCGGCTGTAATAATATTTATCATTGGATTGATTCATCTCAATGGCTTTTTCATAGTCGGAGAGGGCGCCCGTATAATCCTTTTTCTCATATTTCACATTCGCCCTGTTGAAATACGCCTGTTCAAATGAGGGTTTCAGTTCAATTGCCTTGCCGAACCAGGCAATGGCGTCATCAAACAGTTTTTGTTCAAAAAAACGGACTCCTTCATTATACGCCTTATCGGCATCAACGCCCTGTTGAAATGCGACATTAACCTTCACAAGGGAGTCCTTTATGGACTGATCCCTGTCCGACTGGCACAGAACAATGTAAGGAGCCGTGGTAAGTACGGAAATTATGAGAAGAGTATTCAAGGATCTTTTCATAGCCGGTACGAAAAAATTAATTATCGCCAGAGGCGGGACCTCGCCAACAGGCGGACAAACCAGGCATTCCCGTAATTCTGGTAGTATATGCCGGTAATCTATTCAATGCTCGGTTTTCTTATTTCAAGGGGTTTTGTCCAGATGAATGAAACTTCAACCCCTCCCTGGGATTTGCTGTAGGTTTTAAGGGAAGAAGTATTGATATCATAACTGATCCTGACGGTATATTCATCATAGACCATCCCGGCAATAAGCACTGCCGCGTCTTTATTCCGGTAGGATGGTCCGAAGATCACCATTTTCTTCGCATCGATTTTATAAAATCCGATAAGATCGAATTTTAATTCCGTATTATTTGACTGGTACATCCAGAGCCATTGCGGCTGAACGGTAATCTTTTCGTTTGCGAAAATCCGAAATCCCCCATGAACCAGCCATCGCCTCGGCAGGTGATTGTTGCTGCCGAGGAAAGTTTCTTTTGGAGAAAGTCCGTTCAGAAGGGCAAAACCGGCAAAATAATGGAAAAACCTCTGGTTGTTATTATTCATGAAATAGACTCCCAGATTTGCCTGGGGCAGCCATACGGACTGCTTTTCAAATGATTCGCCAACGGGAAGCGATTGATTAAATCCCCCCCCGTTCTCAATAGTATATTGATTTTCCCATGAATATTTGTCAGGGTTGAAATTTTTATTCAGCATTCCCAACTGGAGACCGACAAAAAGGTGCCTGTACAGTTTGGGGTCCGTTGTAATTTCATAACTGCCGGAGGCAATCACGCTCAGGGTGCTGAACCCGCCTATGCCGGCTTTGTTGTGCATGATAAAACCGCCCGTACCGAACCTGTCTTTCGGACGGTCATAACCCAAGTGAGTAGTAACATAGGGGTTTGTGAGAACTTTACCCCATTGGCTGCGGTATAGAGCCGAAAACCTCTGTTCAAATCCCTGCACAGCGGTCAGTGCAGGATTCAGATAGAGGGGTGCGCCATCGGTTTGCGAGAGATGGTAATCCTGGGCAAAAACAGGGATTACCCCGAATATCCAAACAAACACGATCTGAAAACCATATTTTTTCATAACGAGGCAAATTTAATCATTATCCGGAAACTCGTATCACGGCAAATATAGGATAAATCCGGAACATTAAGCCCGGGAGCAGAATTACCGGATTTTTCGTATCTTTGAACACTTAAAAATCCCCACCGCAAATGAAAACCATTCAGACCATTTTCCTGGTAATTTTCGTTACAGGAATTTTTGCACAGGATACTTTAACCGGTCCTGCAGCAAACAGCGGTTCAAAAATCAGGCGGCATGAAATAAATCTCGGATTTGTCGATCTGGTTAACCGAAATAATTACTACCCGTGGTATATCTATTATGATGTATATGATTATGATTATTCCGAACTGACCATTCTGAATGCCTATTACGGTTTGAATTTTTCACCCTTTCAGTATGGTCTGGGATATAAGTATCATTTGAACCGGTTTGCAATCAGGTTTTACCTTGAGGCCGGCAGAAACAATTCGAATTACAAAAATACATCTGAAAGTCAGAATTCACATAATGAGAATGAATTTTCCATGAAATCCTCAAGTTACGGAAGCAGGGCAGGAATTGAATATAAAGTCGAATGGAAAAAATTTCATTTTTTCACAGGGGTTAACGCCATCGGGCAAATGATCAGCCAAAACTGGAAATCAAAAAGCACTACTGTTTATTACACAAGTAATAATTCTTCCTGGTACGAGAATACTTCAGAAGTTAATTATTTGAATTATGGCGGGGGATTTTTTCTCGGTTTAAGATATTACATCACCGACTATTTTTCACTTTCCACCGAAGCAAAAACCGACTACATTATCTATAACCAGAAAGGGGAAGGAAACTGGACTTCTTCAAACAACTTCAATATGACAAGTAAACAGGATTATGAGGGAAAAGGAGACCGCATTAATATTAATCCCATAGGAATTCTTTCAGTGAATATTCACCTCTGAGAAATTCTTTTTGTATTTTTTTCTTTCTTCTTTTTTCCGTTAACAAACCATATTTTCATTGTCTTTTTTCCGAAAGAATTGTAAAAAATCCATTTACCGTCTTTCAGCCCGTTACGATATATACCTTCCGATATAAGCACACCCGTTTCATTCCATTCCTTCCAAATTCCGTTTAGCCGTTCGTTCGAATAATTCTGCAGCAGATACAGTTTCCCGTCAGAAAAAAAGAATTGCCATTCTCCGTCCTGTACTCCTTTTTTGTAATTCCCAAACTCTTTTAAGCGGCCGTCTGGATGCCAGGCAGTCCATTTTCCATCAAGCAACCCATTTGAGTACAATGCTTCATAATCGGATTTTTCATCCGGGAACCATCGTTTCCATGTGCCGTTCTTTATTCCACCGGAAAACTCTGACTGGTATCTTTTTTTACCCTCTTCATACCACCCCTCCCATGTGCCATCCATAAGTCCTGCTGCAAAATTACCGGTCTCTTTTACCTGGCCGTTTTCAAACCATGAAATCCATTTTCCGTCTTCTTTACCGTTTAAAAAGGAACCTTCGTGTTCTTTCCGGCCGTTTTCATAATACGTTGTCCATACACCGTTTTTCAGCCCACCGGAAAAGTTGCCATTTTTCAGGATATTCCCGTTTTCATAATAATAATTCCAGGTACTGTCATTTAACCCATCCGACAATTTTCCCTCGCTCGCTTTTCTACCGGAATCAAAGTAATATGTCCAAAAACCGTGTTGTTTTCCGTTTCTGAAAAATCCTTCCATTTCCACTGATCCTTTTTCTTTCCACCAGACGGCTTTCCCATGGAGGTTACCAGCCCTGTTAATTCCTGTAAAAGATTTCCTTCCTGAAGGAAACCATTCGTCAACCGGGCCGTCAAGCGTATCGTTTCGGTAAATAGATTCTTTCCTTTTCGAACCATTGGAGTAGAAGAAAGTCCATCCCCCGTTTTTTCTGCCGGTAAAGTATTGCCCGGATTTTACCATTTTACCGGAATCGGAATAAAATTTCCATTCGCCCTCTTTACGGTCATTAAAATATGGGCCCTCTTTTTCTATTATCCCTCCTGAAAAATAAAACACCCATAAGCCGGTTTTTTGACCTGCCAAAGTATCACCTTTAGATTTTATTGAACCGTCCGGGTAGTTGGCGATACACCCGGCAGTTTTTTTTTGCTGGCCGAAAAGTAGAAGAGGCAGGGATAAAATAATTAAGTAAGGTAAAAAATGGATGCGGGTAATAAGTTGCAATGATGAACGAATATTAATACCGGCCATTACAATGAGATGTGGTGAAATTTATTCTTCCTCTTCTGCATTTTCGGAGAATCGAAGCGGAACTCCGGTCAGAAGGACATAATCCTCACCTGTTCTTTTTATGTCATTATCATCAGGATCATAATGCCAAACTATGGTGATTTTCCTTCCGGCATCAATCTGCTTTTTCAGTTTCAGGAGAACTGATTTTATGGTGACAAGCGAAGCGGAATTGAGGTAATAAAGGTCAAAATGGAAATCAAACGGTTTGTATTCGGTTGCAAGGAAATCATCCAGCCAGTCGGATACCGGTTTGTAGAATTCCTCTGCATGTTCAGGAAAAGACCTGCCTTTAATAAGGAAGTTGTTTTTATCCGGGTCAAGTATCACGAAAGGGTTTTTTTCACCTTCCATGATTTCGAGTTTTTTCATTTAAACGGAATGGAAGTACAAAAATAGCAATAAATCCATATCTCTTTAATCGCCTGAGCGGGAAACGGGACTCGAACCCGCGACTTCAACCTTGGCAAGGTTGCGCTCTACCAACTGAGCTATTCCCGCAAAAAAGTTTCAATTATTAAATTAATTACCCCTACAAAATAAAAATACGAATATTAAATTTTTCCAATCAATCAGCCCGGCAATACTAATGATACGAATTAAACTCAATTCAAACCAATTCTCGTTACTATTCAGCACTATTTAGTTTTTGTAACAATTTAATAATGCGAATAAATCAAAACAGTTTCCAGCCGTTTATTCCGTAATACTAATGATACGAATAAAATTACCCGTTTCACAATAACTATTCGTATCATTAGTATACATTCGTATCATTCGCATTATAAAAACAACGTTATGTCGGAGACCTGAATAGTAACCAATTCTCCATAAATACAAGTTGCAAATTTAATTTTTTTTCCCATTCATCTTAATCAATAGTTCCGCACAGTCAAAATCAACCGGAAAAGTAATTTTAAAATTGTTGGTGGAGGTTTCAACAAGATGAAGTGAATATCCGGCTTTTTCCACTGCATTTGCATCATCGGTAAACGATTGCCGGAATTTCTGATTATAAGCCCGGTGCATGATTTCCGCCCTGAAGCATTGTGGCGTCTGTATCAGCCGAAAGGATTCCCTGTTAACAGGGGAATTCCACCTGCCGGTAACGATTCTCATTGAATCAACCGGTTTTAGGGCAGGAACAGCAGCGCCATGTATTAATGTTTTTTTAAAAAGTAAACGCAACGAAGATGGATGGACAAAAGGCCTGACAGCATCATGAACCGCCACTATGCAATTTCTCTTCGGCACAAAACGCAGACCGTTTTTCACAGAATGAAAACGCGTTTTACCGCCTTTAACTACCCTGTGCGGAATATGGAAATTATATTTGCGACACAAGGAATGCCAGTATGAAATATATCGAAACGGCAGGGCTAAAATAATCCTGATCTTTTTGTCAAATCGGTAAAACGGTAAAATGGTATGCATGAGAAGCGGCATTCCGGCAACAGGTAAAAATTGTTTCGGGATTTTGGAACCGAACCGTTTACCGGTACCGGCAGCGGGGATGATGAGGTAACGGTTGAGTGAAGGCAAGAGATTCTAAATGTAAAAAACGGGTTACTATAAAGATATCAATTTTTTCCCGCAGATAAGGCGAATTTACGCAGGTTTTTTAAATAAATTTTTTCTGCGTTTATCAGCGTAATCTGCGGGAGATTTAATAAGGAGGCGAACAGTAACAAAAATAGATGTTGCCGGATTTAAATCAGATGATCAGCATAACATCTCCATAAGAAAAAAACCGGTATTTCTCTTTGATGGCAACTTTATAGGCATTAAAAATCGTATCATACCCGCCAAATGCAGTGGTGAGCATCAATAAGGTGGATTCCGGCAGGTGAAAATTGGTCACCATGGCATCCGCAATCTTACATTCATAGGGCGGAAAAATGAATTTATTGGTCCAACCAGAGAAAGGAATCAGTTCACCTTTTGTTGAAACACTGGTTTCGAGGGCTCTCATTGAACTTGTACCCACCGCAATAACATTCTTTTTCATTTTCTTTGCGGTATTAACCGCATCGGCTGCGTCCTTTTTTATTACCAATTCTTCCGAATCCATTTTATGCTTGGTCAGGTCCTCAACCTCTACCGGCCTGAAAGAACCCAAACCGATATGGAGAGTGACTTTTGCAAAGTGGGAACCCTTGAGTTCGAGTCGTTTGATCAGTTCCTTGCTGAAATGCAAACCGGCAGTCGGAGCGGCAACTGCACCTTCAACTTCGGCATAAACGGTCTGGTACCTGTTGCGGTCTTCTTCATCGGCTTTGCGCCTGATATATTTCGGGAGAGGTGTATGGCCCAGGGTGTAAATCAGTTTTTTAAAGTCATCATATTGTCCGTCAAAGAGAAACCGGAGCGTTCTACCGCGTGACGTAGTATTATCAATGACTTCAGCGACCATCATATCTTCACCCTTTTCGTTGCTGAAAAAAATCTTATTCCCGATGCGGATTTTACGGGCCGGGTCAACAAGGGTATCCCACAGGCGGCTCTCACGGTGAAGTTCGCGCAGAAGAAAAACCTCAATGCGGGCATTGGTCTTCTCTTTTCTCCCGAAAAGACGGGCGGGAAAAACGCTTGTATTATTAATAACGAAAACATCACCATCGCCAAAATAGTTTATGATGTTTTTAAAAACACTGTGTTCAATCTTACCGGTTTTTCTGTCGAGGATCATCATCCTTGATTCGTCACGGTTCTTTGCTGGCCTGTCGGCAATCAAACTGGAGGGTAAATGAAAACGGAATTGCGATAGTTTCATATAGTTTAAAATACTAAAATATGGTGAATTATTTATTTCCCTTAATAAAATACATTGCGTTTAAGAAAAATGCAAAGATAGGAAATTGATGAAATCTAAAATTTTGATTTTACGCCTTAAGGCAACGGAATTACAGGTAGTTTTTTAATGGCGTTAACGGCATAATAACGATTTTTTTCTTTTATCCTGTAATGAATAAGGGCAACCCCGTTAAAAAATACTGGGGGGGGTGTTGTATCGAACACAGGGTTTTCATAACCGGGTTCTCTCTCTCCGGGCATACGGAACGATGCAACCGACTGCAGGGTATCGCCAGTGGTTTTTTTGTTTTTTATTGCAAGCCGTTTACCCTCAGCCCACAGATATATCAATTCCGGTCCATTTTTACTCCTGCCGGGGATATATTTAATAAAATAGTTGTGGATAATGCCGGCACCGCGGATCCCCGGAATTACCCTTTGAGAGGAAATTTCAATAAATCTGAAATCATCGGGGGTGCAGAAAATTGCAGTAACGACCGGTAATATTATTAAAATGAATTTCATGGTTATATTTCAGATTTGTAATCCATTCGACCGTTGATGGTTTCATGTTTCACCCATTCTGATATTAATTTCATTAACCAGTACCTCTATCCCCTGTCCGGCATTGGCGATTGTCTTAACAATTACCGGATTTTTTTTATTTCTCCTGTTTTTTCCGCTAAAGGCGGACCCGCCAGTGGCGGTCATCCGCAGGGATTGAATTATCGATTGTTCCAGGATTTCAGCGCCAGGTTTATCCGATTTATTGATGGCAATAATATCGGCAATTTCAATAACACCGGATTTCATAAACTGCACTTCATCACCGGAGCCAGGGGTTGTGACCAAGACCGTCAGGTCAGCAATCTCTGCTATCCCGGTTTCCGACTGGCCGATGCCAACCGTTTCAATGAAAATGCGATCAAATCCGAAGGACTGCATTACTAAGGTCATATCCCTGGCCTGCAGGCAGAGTCCGCCCATTGCGCCACGGGAAGATGCCGATCTGATAAAGACACGGGGATCTGTGAAATGGCCGCTCATGCGGATGCGGTCTCCCAAGAGGGCGCCCGAATGGAAGGGCGATGACGGATCAACTGCCAAAACCCCAATACTGGAATTTCGCCTGACGAAAAAATTTATCAGTCCGTCAACAAGGGTGCTCTTGCCGGCACCGGGCGGCCCGGTAATGCCAATGACAGGAACCTTTTTGGAAAAATTCAATTGCCTAAGTACTGCATCAAAACCTGGTGATTCATTTTCCACGATGGAGAGAATGCGGGCAAGGGCGGTTCGATCACCTCTGATAAAAAGGGATAATAATTCTTTGCCGGTCACCGGAGTAATGGTATTATACTGAGATTACATAGATTTAGAAGGATTACGGAGATTGCATTTTTGTATTTCATCTATGTAATCTTATTGAAATCTCTGTCCGCCTGAGGCGGATAATCATTTTCGGATTTCTGTTCGCCTTTGGTATTATTTGCTTTTTGTTTCTTTCA
The DNA here is from genome assembly GCA_016193485.1 of Bacteroidota bacterium. GTDB lineage: Bacteria > Bacteroidota > Bacteroidia > JACPRZ01 > JACPRZ01 > JACPRZ01. Next base: position 58,923 of record JACPRZ010000018.1, read on the forward strand.
CCTCATTGCGGAAGACGAACCGGTCATCAAAAACGTCAATCAGTACCGGGGAATTGCCTGATATTTCACCAGCGAGTTTATGTTTTGCCAGTTCATTCACAATTTGTTTTTGTATCACTCGCCTGATGGGCCTTGCACCAAAAAGCGGGTCAAACCCGTGATCAATAATCCAGTTTACCGCTTCGGATGTAAGCCGGATAGAAATTTTCTCCGTTGCAAGTTTAGTTATGAGTTCTTCCAACTGCAGGTTTACTATTTTCCGCACATTTTTCCTTGTCAGGGGTGAAAACATTATTATATCGTCCACGCGGTTAAGGAATTCAGGCCGGATGGTCTGTTTCAGGAGCAATTCCACTTCAGCCCTTGTCGCCCGCAAAATATCATCTTTATTTTTTTCATTCATCCTGTCGAAATTCTCCTGGATGACATGGGAACCCATATTGGAAGTCATAATGATCAAAGAATTTTTAAAATTCGCAACCCTCCCTTTATTGTCGGTCAGCCGTCCCTCGTCCAGCACCTGCAATAAAATGTTAAATACATCGGAATGCGCTTTTTCAATTTCATCAAGAAGGACTACGGAGTAAGGTTTTTTCCGCACCGCTTCGGTAAGTTGCCCGCTTTCTTCATAACCCACATAGCCGGGTGGCGCCCCGATAAGCCGCGATACGGAATGGCGTTCCTGGTATTCACTCATGTCAATACGCGTTATGCTGCTTTCGGTGTTGAAAAGAAATTCAGCGAGCGCTTTTGCCAATTCGGTTTTTCCAACCCCGGTGGGACCCAGAAAAATAAATGATCCGATCGGCCGGTTGACATCCTGTAACCCGGCACGGCTCCTTCGCACGGCATCCGATACGGCAAGGATTGCTTCATCCTGCCCGATAACACGGGTATGCAGGTAGTCCTCCATCACAAGCAATTTGGCTTTTTCATCTTCCAGCATCCTGCTTACCGGGATTCCGGTCCACCGCGCTACTACTCCGGCAATATCCTCACTATCCACCTCTTCTTTTATCAGCGGGTGGTTCTTTTTGATCTCGGTTATTTTCGCTTCTAATTTTTCAAGTTGTTTTTCGGCCTCTTTTATTTTTCCGTACCTCAGTTCAGCCACTTTCCCGTAATTGCCGTCACGTTCGGCACGGTCGGCTTCAAAACGGAACCTTTCTATGGCTTCCTTTTCACGCTGGATGCCTTCAACAATCTCTTTTTCGGTGAGCCATCTTGCATTAAGGGAGTTTTTCTGTTCCGTCAGGTTCGCTATCTTTTCAGCGAGGTCTTTAAGTTTTTTCTGATCTTTTTCAATCTTTATCGCCTCCCGTTCGATTTCAAGTTGTTTTATTTTCCGGTCCACTTCATCCAGTTCGGCAGGCATGGAATTGATTTCCATGCGCAACCGGGCGGATGCTTCATCAATGAGGTCAATGGCTTTATCCGGAAGATACCGGTCGGTAATATACCGGTGCGATAATTCAACGGCCGATTCAATGGCTTCATCTTTAATGCGCACTTTGTGGTAGCGTTCATACCTTTCCTTAAGGCCTCGCAGTATGGAGACCGCATCGGCAGGTGAAGGTTCTTCAATAAGAACTTTCTGAAAACGCCTTTCCAGCGCCCTGTCCTTTTCTATGTATTTCTGGTATTCGTTGATTGTAGTCGCCCCGATGGCGCGCAACTCACCGCGGGAAAGAGCGGGCTTCAGAATATTGGCGGCATCCATAGCCCCTTCACCCCCCCCTGCACCGACCAGGGTATGAATTTCATCAATAAAAAGGACAATCTCTCCATCGGAGGTGATAACTTCTTTTATCACCGACTTGAGCCGCTCTTCAAATTCCCCTTTGTATTTTGCGCCCGCAATAATAGCCGCCATATCGAGGGAAAATACCTGTTTTGTTTTCAGGTTTTCAGGCACATCGTTGCGCACTATCCTGTGAGCGATACCTTCGGCAATAGCGGTCTTCCCCACCCCGGGTTCACCTATCAGTATGGGATTGTTCTTTGTCCTGCGCGTGAGTATATGAAGCACCCTTCGTATTTCTTCATCCCTGCCGATGACGGGATCAAGTTTCCCGTTCCTCGCCATCTCATTAAGGTTCATCGCATATTTTTTCAGGGCATGATAATTATCTTCAGCATTGCGGCCGGTTACCCGTGAACCCTTTCGCATTTCGGCAAGGGTATTGCGCAGGTTTTTTTCGGTCATTCCAAGGTCGCGCAAAAGTTTGGAACAGTCATCGTTAGCGGAAAGAATACCGGCTATAAGATGTTCTACCGATATAAATTCGTCCTTCACCTCCTGTGCGAAAACAACCGCCTTCTGAAGGGCAGTATTAGCCGCTGCCGAAAGATAGAGGTTACCCCCGTCAACTTTAGGGTATGATTTGAGAACCTGCTCCAACTGCATGTTGAAGGCGTCCGGTTTAATTTCAAATTTCTTCAGGAGAAAATGAAAAACAGAATTATCAACTTCCTGGATTCCTCTTAATAAATGGGCGTTCTCAACGGCCTGGTGGCTGTATTGGGCGGCAATCTCCTGTGCCCGTTGGAGGGCTTCCTGTGATTTTATGGTGAAGTTGGCAACGTCCATATCTTAAAATCTTATGTTACGCGAGATGACATATACTAATGCTGTTTGAGTTTGCAAAGGATTGGAATAATAATGCGAATATACGAATGAATACTAATGATACTAATAAACCCGAATTCCATTCGTATCATTAGTGCCATTCGTATATTAGTATTTTCGTTTTTGGGACTTGGAGCTTTCTATGCCGTAAAGTGCCTCTTTATCAGCGAAAGTTTATGGGTATATTTACGTGTCTGCGTATTATAAATTCCCTGATTGTCAAGTTTATCGGTGCGGACATATCCTGACGAATGAATTATTTTTGTATTGCGTATTTTTTCAGGTCTTGCACGGGAAGTTTTTTTATCGTCCACCATTATAATCCCGGTATGCACTATTTTTCCGTCTCCGTCAGTAAAAAAGGCGATGTCACCCGATTTGCTTTTGTCAAGTTCAGGAACCGTTTCACCGTCCAGTGATTGTAAATGGGAATCACGCGGAAGAGCAATTCCGCATAATTTAAAAACCATCTGCGTAAACCCCGAGCAGTCCACGCCAAACGGAGTACGCCCCCCCCACAGGTAAGGCGATCCTTTATAAATTTCAATCAGTTCTTTCATCAGCAAGAGGATACGGTCATAGGGCTGCGGTTCATCTTTTTTAGGATATTGAATGACTGCCGCATTACCCAGCAGTTCATAATCCTCATTACCAATGCGGAATTTTTCGCCATCATAGAAAGGCAGGTTGCTTCCGATAAGAAGGTTGAAATTCACTTTATATTTCAGGTTTACGGCTTTGCTTATCATGGATGCAGCATACCATTGCTGGGAACTACTGACAGCATCAAAGTCATTATCTGACAAGGGAAGTACTGTTTGGGAATCCACCCACGATTCATATCCGTCAAAATTGTTCTTTATGTGAAACCAGTCATTTTTCCGGTCAAGTATTTCAAAATATTCACCAAAAAGAAGTTCCGTCACCATTTCGCTGGAATGGCCGGGTTCTTTACGGCAGGGAATTACCGTGAGGGAGCAGATGCCGTGTTTTCGGTGAGGCATAGGGATTGCGGATTTCGTCCCGATGGCTATCGGGATGTCAAAATTGCGGATTAAAATTCATAAATGTCAAAATTAAAATTGCGCCTGCCTGCCGGCAGGCAGGGATTAAATTGCAGAAACAATCAACTGATTCTTTCAATGACGATTGCACTCGATCCTCCCCCCCCGTTGCAGATAGCGGCTGCACCGACTGAATTGTTTTTTTCGCGAAGAACGTTCAACAGGGTAACGATGATTCTTGTTCCCGATGAACCTATCGGATGTCCCAGCGCCACGGCACCTCCATGGATGTTAACCCGTTCAGGGTCAATTTTCAAAAGCCGGTTGTTGATTATGGATACTACAGAAAATGCTTCGTTGATCTCATAAAAATTCACATCCTGTGTTTTCATGCCTGCTTTTGCAAGGGCTTTCGGAAGGGCTTTTGAGGGTGAGGTTGTGAACCATTCAGGCGCCTGTTCGGCATCGGCAAAAGCGATTATTTTAGCCAGCGGTTTCACACCAAGTTCCACCGCCTTTTCTTTACTCATCAACACGATTGCCGCAGCCCCGTCATTTATGGTTGAGGCGTTGGCAGCGGTAACGGTACCGTCTTTCTGAAATACCGGCCTTAACTTGGGGACCTTTTCAAAATTCACTTTACGGTATTCTTCATCTTCGCTGATAACTTTTGGCGGCATACCGTTCACGGGAATTTCAACCGGCACGATCTCCTTTTTGAAAAATCCGTTTTCCCATCCAGCGGCTGATCTTTTATATGATTCAATGGCATATTTATCCTGTTCTTCCCTGGTAATATTATATTCTTTTGCGCAAATTTCGGCAGCGTTGCCCATGTGAAAGTCCTTATAAACATCCCATAAGCCGTCTTTAACAATACCGTCAATGATTTGACCATGACCGAGCCGGTAACCCCACCGGGCTTTATCAAGATAGTAAGGAACATTTGACATGCTTTCCATGCCACCTGCAACTACCACATCATTATCGCCAAGAATTATGGATTGGGCGCCAATCATCACTGCCTTCATTCCGGAAGAACAAACTTTATTGATTGTTGTACAATTTGCCGTGTCGGGTATTCCGGCAAAATGAGCGGCCTGTTTAGCAGGCGCCTGCCCCATGTTTGCCGAGAGAACATTACCCATGTAAACATCATTGACATCGTCCGCTTTGATGCCTGCCTTTTCGAGCGCGCCTTTTATGGCGATAGCGCCAAGGCGGGGAGCCGTTAACTCTGCAAGCGCACCGTTATAACTTCCGATAGGGGTTCGTGCTCCTGAAACGATGTAAACCTCTTTCATTAAATAAAGATTTTGAGGGTGTTGACGCTAATAATTATATGTCGGCAGGAACGAATAATTCTTGGCGTAAAATAACATCTGCTTAGTGAAATCATCCGGGTATTCGACTTTAATATCCGTTATTTTATCGCCTTCTTTAACAGGAACGAGTACGGGATTAATAAAGCCCGCATAAGGGGCAAGATTAAGTTTCCGGTACCGTTCAAGGACTTCGGAATGAAGTTCAGTGTCAACCTTTACGCCATAATTCTCAATCAGGTTTTTGCCTGCTTCAAGATCGCCTTCCGATTTTATCCGCTGAACTTCCCGTAGTAAGTCACCGAAGTGTCTCCGCAATTTTTCGTAATCGTTGATCCGGAAATAGGTTTTGCCATCCCTGGTGATTTTCTCAATCACCTTCTCCCCTGCTCCCTTTTCATAAACCCATCTTGCCACCATGGCCCGGTTGCGCATGTGCGCTTCTTCAATATTTTCACCCGGCTTGATACGCGTTAACTGCACCATCATTCCGCTGCGAATGTAATTGTCAAATTCGGCTTTGCCGACTTCAAGAGAAGGCATCACGCCAATCTCAATAAGTTTCGGATCAAGGACATAATATAGCGCCACAAGGTCGGCACGGCCTTCTTCAAGAGCGGAAGCGTAATTTTTCAATGTTTCTTTCTGTGAACCTACTCCCGGATTGATTTGCCCGGATGCATGCCCTATCACTTCGTGCATATCGGTTGTGAGTTTTCCGGCAAGGGCTCCCCATTTTTTCGCCCTCTCAATTTCTTCCTCCGAAAGTGCAAATTCCTGGAGGACGCCACTTTGCCTGCCCACCTCATCATACGCGTCAACAATATTACCGAGGTTAACCGATTTTGAACCGTATTGTTCACGTATCCAGTTTGCGTTCGGTAAATTAATCCCTATGGGGGTTGACGGGCTGGCATCCCCACTCTCACCGACCACATTGATAACTTTTGCCGAGATCCCCACCACATTTTTCTTTTTGTGTTCATCCATGAGCGGGGAATTATCTTCAAACCATTGCGCATATTTTGCAATTGCATCAATTCTTTTGGATGCTTCGGGGTCCTTAAAAAATACAACCGATTCAAAGGCGCCACGGTAGCCGGCAGCATCACCGTACACCTCGATAAAACCGTTGATAAAGTCAACCGGTGAAGCGGTGTCTTTCACCCATTCAATGGAATGTTCATCAAATTTTTGCAGGTCACCGGTTTCATAATATTCTATAAGGAGTGAAATAACTTTTTTCTGCTGTTCGTTATCGGCAGCGTCTTTCGCTTTATAGAGCCAGTAGCATATTTTCTCTATGGCGGCCGAATAAAGCCCGCCAACTTTCCAGGTGCGTTCTTTTAACCTTCTGCGGTCTTTGATGAGTTTTGAATTTAATCCATAGGATACCGGTCTCGGGTCGGTTTTATCCACTTTTTCCCGGTAATATTCTTCCATTTCCAGTTGTTTTATCCGCTCATAATAATTATTTGCCGACTGGTAGATAATATCAACCCCGGCATCGGTATTAACGCGTTTGGTATCGGTTTCGGGATCAAAGAGGATCCCGGATAATTTGATGATGAGGGCGGTGATGGTCTGGGCATCCTGGAGGGGGAATGTTTTTTCATCCGAATTACGGACAAGGTGTGCAAAATATTCGCGTGAAAATTCAGGGAGGATCTTTTTTGTGGAATAGTGGTGATGAATGCCGTTTGAAAACCATACTCTCTTTGCATATTCCATGAATTTGTTCCATTCTGCAGTATTACGGTCGCCCTGGTAGGTATTTACAATCGCTTCAAGAGTCCTGCGGATGTAGAGATTATGCCTGTAATTCTGATCCCAGATGATATCCCTGCCGCACATGCCCGCCTCATAGAGGTAATAAAGCAGTAATTTTTGGTTAAGAGGCAGTTGTTCCCATCCTGATATCCTATACCGCAATATTTTAATATCGGCAAACTGCTCGGTGAAATACCTGAAATCACTTTCGCTGCCGGTACCGGTTAACACAGGAGTCACGGATTCATTATCCGTTGCAGTTGCGGTTGCTGCGGTGTCAACGCTGCCGGATTCCGTCTTTTCCTTTCCCTGCGGATTACAGGAATATGTTATCATTCCGATCATAAGTCCGAAAAACTGAAAATATCTCATCACCGTGAAGATTAAAATCTATCCCAACAAATTAAAGCAGCCGGGCAAATATAGGGAATATAAGGAAGTGCGAACCTTGCCTGCTCTGACGGAGTCCGATACTCGTCAGAGTCATCGGACCGGCAGGCAGGTTTCGGATTGACAAAATTGAGGATTAAAATTCAGTCACCGGTCGGGTATAAGGTATAAGGGATAGGGGAATAACCATATTTCCTAATTACTCTTTACCCGAATAGTTACAATATTAATAAATTCGAACGGCTCGATAATTATTCAAATGAAATGTGCGTAGTACTACCGGTTTTGTGAACAGGTTTAACTCTTTGTACGTGAAAGCAGTACGAGGATGAGCATATTGATAAAAAAGGCGATAATCACAATTCCGTTGAGCAAACCGCCCCACTGGCGCAGACCATTATCCGGTAAAAGATCACCTGTAATCCTGACAATAAGTGAAACATTCAATAAAACCGACCAGATATAAAGAACAGGGTGGTAGGGTTTTGCATTAATTCCCGCTACTGCAGGCAATATTATCGGGGCATGAGCAAATATCATTGAGAATACAAAGCCGATAAAAAAAGAATGCAACAGAGCGTCAAAAAGGAGGGGATTTGAAGAAGGGAGCAGGAGAATTGCTGAAGATATGAGGAGCCACAGATAACCGGTGATGAGCAGGATGCCTGTATACCTGAACTGACCTTCTTTTTTTATGGAATGAAATGCCATATCATATTTCAGGAGCCAAAGCGAAATTAACGTAAGAGAAGCAGCCATCAAATAGTTCTGAGAACTTATTACCGGGAAGAAAGTCGCTGCAATAAAGACCATTAAAAAAATTGTGAGGAAATAATGGGCAAGTTTTGAAACGGGTAAGAATTGAGAGAGTTCGAGCCGTTCACCGGTAATGGTCAGCAGGAAGAAACCCATCCACCACGGAAAACCTACATAGTATGGGGTTTTCATCACTTCCATTCCGTACCGGCACCAGGGTGGCGGATCAAAAAATATAAGAATATTCCCGGCCAGGTAACAAAGAGCGCCAGCGGTCATAATATAATTCCAGATAAACCGGTGCTGAAAGGAATGACGGATAAAAATAAAAACGAGTCCGGTCGCCCCGGTGATGAGGCATAAAACCGCTGCAAGCGGAAAACCGAGCAGAAACAGGGGTAAACTGCAAACATTGATCAGTGGAATTATCAGAAGCGCCCTGTTTGATAAGGCAACTATACGCTCCAGTATTATCAAAGTGCCCAGGAAACTGCCTGCCATCAGGGGACCATGGTGCTGAAGCGCACCCTGAAAAGGAAACTGCCAGCCCATGCGCACAAGTCCTGTCCAGATACCGGCAATGAGGGATAGAAGAGCAAACGGAATGAGAAAGCGTTGGGGTTTCAAGGGGAAGATAATAAGATATTGGGATATTGGTGAAAATTGATAGAAATTAGTGGAAACTCCTGCCTGACGGCAGTCAGGGGTTGAAATTATTTTAGTTCATGTTTTTCCGCTTTAAGACATTCAAAGCACAGGCAATCACCGTATTTTGATTTAATGCGGCCTGACGCTTCTTTTGACAGAATAATATTAAAACATGGGCAAGATTCTATTTTGGATTCATAACATTGAAAATTTTTCCGGCAGCGGGGGCAGGATTTGATTTTAGGTGCCTTATTGCTATCCCTATCTGGCATAATATTATCTCCTTATAAAACTATGCGTTAAAACTCAAATAAGGAAAGAATTGTCGGGGGTTCATTGAACAACGAGTTCTCCATTTTCCGGATCAACAGTAAATCACGGTCTTTGAACCACTCAATTAAGTCATTATATATTCCTTCTTCGCGTTTATCTTTCATATAAAGTTTCTTTGTTGCTGTAAGTTTTCCGGTATCCATGTTAATCCTGAAGATATAGGTTTGATAGCCGTCTTTTTCAGGGGCATTACAATATGATATTAAGAGCAACTCATTACCAATGATTTTGCTGAAATGAGAAATTGCCTGCCGGAAAGAGATATATTGTTTTTTTGCAATAATATTTTGCCAGCGAGGTTTGCCGTCCAAATCAAACGCCATCAGCAGAATATTACCTGATTTATATTTATCCTGTGTCATACCGCCACCGCCATACATAGTCATCCCTCCGCCCGATGACATTCCCATGACAGGTGCAGAATAATAATGACCTCTTTGCCTGTCAGATTGCTCGGCAATGACAATAAGAATGGAATCATCCGTTAACAGAACATCTTTTACCTCCGTAGTTTCAAGTTCTTTAACCGGTTTTTTACTTTGAGAAACAAGAGCGGGATTGATTACATTATTTAAAAATTCAGCAGTTAAATCAAAGCGGGTAAAATGCTCAGCTTCTTTTTTAATAAAATTGAACTTATAAATAAAATAGGAATTCAGATTATAGTTTCCTGTCTTTTTTGTGCCTAAAGAGATAATAACCGAATTGTCATTTGTGACGGCTACGCCATATTCTCTGAAAAGAAAATCATTGCTTTTCAGGAGGTTTTGGGATACATCCGGTAAACTATCCGTCAATGAAAAAAAGCCGGGATTACCTGCTGTATAACAATCCACAGTAATCTTATGTGGCGGTTCTTTCCGTATTGCGTAAACCGTTCCATTATTACTTACTTCAACGTCACATGAAATTTCTTTTCCTTTATAGGGATTATCATCGATGACAAGCGTTTGATTGAATATCTCATCGAGGTTCTCATCCCAAACCATAGCATAAGTTTCCACCTTAATATTTTTCTTTTCAATACCCGGGAACCAGTCAGGGTAATCTTTTTTTACCGATAGAAGAATCTTTTTCCCGTTTGGAGATGTTGTAAAATTTGCCCGTTTGAAAATATCAGCCGGTGTTTTATCAATATCAAATTCAGCTGAAAATAATTTGGGTTTTTCAATTAAATCCCCCTTATTGAGGTCAAACATGTAAGCATAAAACAAATAAGCAGGTTTTTGATCTTTTACAACATAACCGAGAAATAGCGCCAAACGGTTACCGTAGCTGATAATTCTGTACAGGTCTATCCGCGACTCTTTGACCTTATCATCAACAGTAAATTTGGTCTTCCATAATTCGGAAATTCCGGTATTGTACTTTTCGAGGACAAATTCCAGGTTTGAGGATGTTTTATAGATAACTGCGAACTCCGATTCAGATAATTTACCACTGAGGAGCGGCTTGAGATCGCTTGTCCGGTTACCGCTAAGTTTTTGAGAGAAGGAAGAAAATGTGATTGCACAAACAATCCCGCAGATTGAAATAATAAACATTGTATTCATTAAACCGGAAGAAAACGTCTCTTTATTCATGAATTGTCACAGAGTATTAAGTTCAGAAAATCAGGTAATATTCGAAAGGCAAATTTACGAAGAAATGAGGCCCCGCTTCACCGAATAAAAATACCTGAATCAAACCTTCACCGTCTTCCACCCGCCCCTTGTAAAGAGCCACAGCGTAAACACGCCCACCGATGTTTCAGAAAAAAAGACCCCCCAGAATACTCCCGAATGTTCCCATCCAAGAGTAATTGCCAGGAAATAGGATAAGGGTATCTGGATGAGCCAGAAAAAAACGAGGTTGATCTTCGTAGGTGTTTTTGTATCTCCGGCACCATTGAACGCCTGCACCGATACCATCCACCATCCGTACATAAAATAGGAATAGGAAAGAATTCTCAGCCATTCTCCGCCAATTGCGGTTACTCTCTTATTATCTGAAAAAAATTCCATCAGCGTCCCGTTAAAGAAGAAATAAATTACGGATACGCTAATAAGAAATATCATATTGTAAAAACCGGTTTTCCATACAGCCGCTTCGGCCCTGCCGGGATTCCCGGCACCGAGATTCTGTCCGACAAGGGTTCCTGCTGCATTTGATAATCCCCATGCCGGCATCAGTGTGAACATGGCAATGCGGAGGGCAATGGTGGATCCGGCTACCGCCTCGCTTCCCACACCGGCAAGTATCCGCATCAGGATAATCCATGAAGTCATCGCTACAATCATCTGGCCTATCCCTCCAAGGGATGTACGCACTATGTTAGTCATGGTTTTTACATCCCAATATACCTGAGAAAGTTTTGCCCTGATGTGTTTTCCGCCTTTGAAAAGAATCCAGAGTTGCATGCACACGCCAAAACCCCTCCCGGTATTCGTAGCGATGGCAGCGCCTTCAATTCCCAGTTCGGGAAAAGGTCCCCACCCGAAAATCAGAATCGGATCCAAAACGATATTGATACCATTTGCAATCCAGAGTACATGCATGGCAATGGCAGCATCACCTGCTCCACGGAAAACGGCATTCATCACAAAAAGCAGAGTTATGACCGCATTGCCTCCAAGTATCCACTGGGTGTACCTGTAACCATGATCCATGACCCATTGGTCTGCGCCCATTAAACCCATTAAATCTTTTGCGAAAAAAATACCGGCAACGGTAAAAGGGATAGATGCGATCAGGGCAAGAAAAAGCGATTGAACGGCTGATAGTCCCGCCTCTTCATTGTTTTTTTCCCCGATCCTTCTTGCAATTATGGCGGTAACTGCCGTTGCTAACCCGATTGCAACGGAATACAAAAGGAAGAGATAGGTTTCTGTAAGCCCTACCGTAGCAACAGCGGATGCTCCGAGTTTGCCCACAAAGTATATGTCAACTACTGCAAAAGTGGATTCCATTACCAATTCAAGGATCATGGGAACCGCAAGAAGGAAGATCGCTTTTTTAATATCTATCTTCGTGTAGTCGGCTTCCGTTCCCCGGATGGCGTTTTTGAGTTCCTGCCATAGTGAAGAATTTGATGAGGGATTGGTTGGGCCAGAAGCAGGTGCGATGGCAGTATTATCTTTCATAACAAACCATAGGATTCTTTTTCAGATAAGAAGAAAAGGGATTGAGTGTGGTTTTTTCTTCAATCCCATAGTGTGACCGTGGCGGGAATCGAACCCACAACCCTCAGCTTAGAAGGCTGATGCTCTATCC
>JACPRZ010000070.1 GCA_016193485.1 Bacteroidota bacterium
AATGAAAAGTGCATAGGTATTCAACTCCGTAAACTGCTTGATTTTGACTGCGGACGGAAATCGGCTGAGATGGTCAATAATTTCGACTGGTTCATCAATATTTCCACCCTTGCTTTTCTCCGGGATGTGGGAAAGCACATTACCATCAATTACCTGCTTGCCAAAGGTTTCATCAAAGAGCGCCTCGAAAAAGAACTATCCTTTACCGAATTTAACTATATACTGATGCAGGCGTATGACTTTTTATATCTCTGGCAGAATAAAAACTGTAAATTGCAGATGGGCGGTTCTGACCAGTGGGGAAACATCACTACCGGTATTGAACTGATAAGAAAAAAATGCGGTGGTGATGCTTTCGGAATTACATCCCCCCTGCTCCTGAAACCTGACGGTACCAAATTCGGCAAAACCGAGTCGGGTAATATATGGCTGGATCCGGCAAAAACATCTCCCTACAAATTTTTTCAGTTCTGGCTGAACATCTCAGATGAGGAAGCTGGCCGGTGCATCCGCATCTTTACGTTCCTCCCCAAGGATCAGATTGCATCCCTTGAGAAAGAACACTCCATAGCACCGGAAGGGAGGATATTACAAAAGACAATTGCAAAAATCCTGACTGCCCAGGTTCATTCGGAGGAGGCATGCCGCAAAGCAACCGGTGCAGGTGAAATCCTTTTCGGATCAGGGCATGTAGAAGCGCTAAAAAATTATTCTTCCGTTGAAATTGATGAAATTTTCGAGGGTGTGCCCCGTTTTTCCCTAAGTAAAACGGCAATTGAAAGCGGAATGGGTATCATTGATTTCACCTGTGTTCATACTTCCGTTTTTCCATCCAAAAGCGAAGCCAGGAGGATGATAGGTAATGGAGGACTGAGCATTAATAAAACAAAAGTGGTTGATGAAACCCTGCGCATTTCTACAAACCACCTTATTGCCGGCAGATATATTCTTGTGCAGAAGGGGAAAAAGAATTTCTTTTTGATCAGCGCGGAATAAATGAGTTTGGGTTATTGTAAAGAAGAAGAAGAAAAATATAGAGGATACTGGGGAATAGAGGAATAAGGGATATAGGGGAATTTCCTTATTTTCCATATTTTCCTTATTTCCCTTATCTCCCTTATCCCTTTTCCCTCAAACCCGGACTGTACCGTATTTTGTACTTTTGCGTTCCAATTCCGGTGACATAGCTCAGTCGGTAGAGCAACGGACTGAAAATCCGTGTGTCGGTAGTTCGATTCTACCTGTCACCACACTTCACAAGATTGAAAAGCCGCAATTTCATCCCCGCCATGAATTCCTTATCAGGTAAAATAGTTGTCATCACAGGCGCTTCTTCAGGTATCGGTAAAGAATGTGCTTTTGCGTTTGCAAAGGAAAATTCCATTACGGTTCTTGCCGCCCGGCAGGAAAATAAACTAACTGATGTTGCAGAAAATATCAGGAAAACAGGGAAAGAGGTAATGATCGTGAAAACGGATGTAAAAGATGAGCAGGACTGTAAAAACCTGATTGAAAAAACCGTTGAAAAATTCGGCCGCATTGATGTTCTGATAAACAATGCAGGTATTTCAATGCGGGCGCTCTTCGCTAATCTTGAACTGAAAGTGCTGAAAGAACTGATGGATGTGAACTTCTGGGGCTCGGTTTATTGCACAAAATATGCGCTGCCTTTTTTACTTCAGAGTAAAGGAACCATTGTGGCGGTCTCCTCAATCCTCGGTAAAATTCCTTCTCCCGGCAGAACCGGCTATTGCGCTTCCAAGTATGCAATGGAGGGGTTTTTTGATGCACTGCGGCTTGAACTGCTCAAAAAAGAAGTGAGGGTTCTTACCGTCAGGCCCGGATTCACTGCAACCGAAGTGCGCGCCAATGCACTCGATGCAAAGGGAACGCCTCAGGGAAAAAGTCCGCTCAAAGAAGAAGGCATGATGTCGCCACAGGCAGTAGCAAAAAAAATTGTAAAGGCCATAAAATGTCGCAGGAGAGCGGTCAATATTTCAACCGAAACAAAAGCGCTGGTACAACTGAATAAGTTTTCCCCTTCTCTTGTTGACCGGATCGTCTACTACGCAATCCTTAAAGAACCGGGCTCTCCGCTGAAGGATAAATAACACACCCTACACAATTTCAGTATTGTGATCAATTTATATTTGGTATTCCTTGGGGCTTGGGACTTGGGACTTTGACCTTGTCACTCCAACTCCAGCACCGCTTCCCCTACCTGCGCTCCTTCGCAGAAGATATCAACTGAATATTTACCGGGTTTCAGGTCATCCGGTTTGTCAAAGTAAACGCATAGTTCCAGGGAGACATTGGTGTATTCAAAATCCTTTTTTGCGCTGAAAGCGAGCATTTTTCCTTCGTGTTCAAAAACATTTGCACTGTCTCCCTTGTACGGGAATACCTTCCCGTCTTCACCGGCTATGCGCAAGTAGGCGGTTTTCTGCCCCGCCTTTGCAATAGCGTTTTCACCTATCTTAAAACAGGTCTTTATCCGTTCCGTCTTGCGGGCTTTTTTGATGGGTTTTTCCCTCTCTCCTCCGCTGCCATAACGCACCCCGATGGCTGTAACATCATAGGTGTTCAGTTTCGACCCCGTCTCAACGATACCGGCCAACTGCTCTTTTTCGGTGGTCAGTTGTTCGGTCTTCTTCTTTTCTTTTGTTAGTTTTACCTCGACCGCTTCTTTCTCCTCTTTGATTACTTTTATTGAAGTGTTGAGCGAGTCAACCTGCCGCAGGTACACTTTAATGAGTTTGCGTAATGCAGACGCTTCCTTTTTATATTTATAGAGCATATCGGAATCTACTTTCAGTTTATCTATTTGTGCAATCATTTCGCTTATTTTTTCCCGTTCCGTAGTAAGTTTGGCATTCAGGTCGGAATTCTGGGTTTTTAACCCTTCATATTCAGTCAACAGTTCGCGCAGTTCGGACTTGACAGCGATCTTTTCTTCCTGGGCCTGCCGGAGCGCTTTTTCGGATTGAGCCCTTTCCTTGAGGAACAGCCATCCCAGCACCACCGAAACCAGAAAAAGCATGCCCGCGGCAAGGGCGAACATGCGGTTGGTGAACTTCTCCTTAATTCTTTCGGTTTCCGTGTTTTCCTGATTTTTTACCGGCTCCATAAAAATATGTTTCAGAGGGCAAAAATACTTTTTTTTAGTCAATTTGGAAATTGAATGAAAAAAGTCATACCTTTGCACTTCAATTTTTTCGTCTGAATGCGGGTAACCGTTTTTCAGAACGCAATTTTAATTTAGTTATTTTATGAACATTTACGTATCAAATCTCAACTACCGCCTCTCAGAGGAGGAACTCTCGCAACTCTTTGCCTCATACGGTGAAGTAAGTTCAGTTAAAATCGTGAAAGATCGCGAAACCAACCGCAGCAAAGGGTTTGGTTTTGTTGAAATGCCCGATGAAAACGCGGCCCAGCAGGCCATCAACTCCCTTAATAACACTGATGTTGGGGGAAGAAAAATCATCGTAAATAAGGCCAGGCCGCCCAAAAGAAGGGAGGGCTGAAGCCGACTGTCTTTTCCAGCGTTGATTCTGCCGGCATACTGACAGGTTTTTCTTTTCCTGATTACCGTTATCCTCAGAAATGGGAATTACTTTCCATTACCGGGATATCGCGTTCCGGTTAAAACGTTTGTCGGCTGTCCGCAAGTGGCTGCTATCCTCAATCAGAAATGAGAAAAAGGCGGCCGGTGAGATCAGTTTCATCTTTACCGATGACGGTTCTTTGCTCGCGTTGAACAGAAAATTCCTCAGGCATAATTTTTATACCGATATTCTTACCTTTGACGGGACAAGAACCGGATATCCTGCAGGGAGATTAAAACCCGCAAAAAGAAAGCCGGACACTATTTTATCAGGCGATATTTTTATCAGTATCGACCGGGTGAAGGATAATGCTTTGCGCTATGGCATCCCATTTTCAGATGAGTTGAGAAGGGTGATGATTCATGGCATTTTGCATCTTTGCGGTTACAAAGACCATGGCAGGAAGAATATGAGTGTGATGCGGAACAAAGAAGATGAATACCTGAAACGCTACAATTCATGAAAGCCGGCATTACCATAGGCGACATCAACGGTATCGGCATCGAAGTAATTCTGAAGACCTTTTCGGACAGGCGGATATTTGACTTTTGTACACCGGTTGTATATGGTTCATCCAAGGTGATTTCCTATCACCGGAAGGCGTTAAAACTGAATGAATTTAACTTCAATACCATCCGGGATATTAACGGTGCTTCTGCCCAAAAATTCAATGTGATCAATTGCTGGCAGGAAGATGTTATTATTGACCTGGGAAAAGCCACTGAGACATCCGGGCTCTATTCACTGAAATCAATTGATGCCGCTCTTGTAGATCTGAAGGCCGGAAAAATTGATTACCTCGTAACAGCGCCTGTTAACAAACACAAGGTGCCTGTTGAAAATTTCAGGGGTCATACGGAATATCTTGCCACCGCCTTTGGAACTGATTCCTGGCTGATGATGATGACAAGTGAAAACCTGCGCATTGGTCTGGTTACCGAACATGTTCCATTATCCCAGGTACCTGCAACTCTGACAGTAGAACTCATTGTAAAAAAAATAAAGGTTTTCAATAATTCGCTGGTAAAGGATTTTGGCATCCGGAAGCCGAAAATAGCGGTTCTCGGACTGAATCCTCATGCAGGTGAGAACGGCACTATCGGCACTGAAGAATCCGAAAAAATAATTCCTGCAATTAACCGGGCAAAAGATGACGGGCGCCACATCTTCGGGCCCTATTCGGGTGATGGCTTTTTCGGTGCATCCCTGCATCTGAAGTTTGACGGCATTCTTGCCATGTACCACGACCAGGGACTGATTCCTTTTAAGTTGCTTGCTTTTGAAAACGGGGTGAACTATACTGCGGGTTTACCGGTGATCCGCACCTCGCCCGATCACGGGACCGCATTTGATATTGCCGGTGCGGGCGTTGCTTCGGAATCGTCATTCAGGCAGGCGTTGCTGACGGGCGCTGCAATAGTTAAAAACCGAAAGTTTCACGGTGACATCACGGCTAATCCGTTAAAAACTGCAACTCTTGAGAAAGAAATGCAGCAATGAACCCTGCCGGTCAATATATTCTGCGCCTGGCCGAAATGCCACCGGGTAATCATTCCTTCAAATACCTGATTGACCGATCTTTTTTCAATTTGTTTGAATCATCTGACATAGACGAATGCCGGATAAACCTTGATGTGAATCTCCAGAAATTTGAAGATATGATCCTCATCGGGTTCATATTTGAAGGAACCGCCCGGAAAAACTGCGACCGATGCAATGATATGCTGGATGTATCTCTTAAAGGAAAAGAAAAAATTATTATTAAATATGGCGCTGCCTCAGAAACCACCGGGTCTGACGAGGTTATTTTTCTGCCGGTACTTCATAACGATTTCGACATCAGCAAATACATTTTTGACTATATGAATCTTGCATTACCGGTATCGAGAGTTCATCCTGAAGGCAAATGTAACCGCGATGTGGTAAAAAAATTAAAGGAATTATCCGGTACGAAAAAAGGCAGCGATGCTTCCGGAAAGATTGACCCGCGTTGGAAAGACCTTTTGAATCTCGCTATAAAGAAAAATTAACGACATTTGAAAAGGATTTAGGATTTGCCTGCCTGCCGGTAGGCAGGGGATATGGGATTTAGGATTGCAAGAACAACTTTATGACTGAAGAAGAACTAAAACAAAGAACAAAGGCATTTGCATTAAGAGTTTTTAAATTTGTTCTGACACTTGAACAAAATAAAGCGACTAATGTAATTTCTTATCAAATCTTAAAATCCGCTTCTTCGGTAGCGGCAAATTACAGATCCGTTTGCAGAGGAAAATCAGATGATGATTTTTTAAATAAATTAAAAATTACAGATGAAGAAGCCGATGAAACCTTGTTCTGGCTTGAATTTATAAATGAACTTGGATTAAAATGTAATCGGACGGAATTGATGTTATTAATAAAAGAAGCGAATGAATTAGTATCAATTTTTTCAGCATCAATAAGAACTATTAAATCTAAAAATCCTAAATCCTAAATCCTAAAATTTTTTATGCCTAACCCAAAACGCAGACATTCAAAAACCCGCCAGCGTAAACGCAGGACGCATTACAAGGCCTCAGCACCGTCACTGGCAACCTGTTCCAACTGCGGTGAACCCATTCTGATGCACAGGGTTTGTCCCAACTGCGGATTTTACCGCGGCAAACAGGCGATGGAAGTATCCTGAATATTTTAATCCCTGCTTTCACCGGATCACCTTAAATGTCAGATCTGAATTCTATCCTCGCTTCGCTGAATCCGATCACACTCGATGAGATGGACAGCGTGAAACTGATGGATCGGTCCGATACAAAATTTATTTTTCATTCCACCCGTCTGCCGCTGTTACTTAGCCAGGTTAAACCGTTTTACCGGGTTCTTGATATTGCCGGCAACCGGCTGAACAGGTACGAAACGCTCTATTACGACTACCCTGATTTTTTACTCTATAAAAAACACCATAACGGCAAACTGAACCGGCATAAGGTGCGCTTCAGGGAATACACCGACAGCGGGAAATGCTATTTTGAAGTCAAATTCAAGTCCAACAAGGACAAAACCAAAAAGGTGCGGATAAAAACAAAAAAAATTGCGTTATGCATTGACGGTGAAGCGGCAAATTTTCTGAATGATTGCTCAAAGATGGAAGCGACCTCCCTGTTCCCCGGGGTGCGCATCAATTATTCCCGCATTACTCTTGTAAGCAAATTTCGCAGCGAACGGCTTACGATTGATCTTGGTTTGAGTTACAGGAACTCGCAACCGGGTCATCCCCGATGGAGCGATGACCGGTTCATCACTGTTGACAACCTTGCCATTGCCGAGGTAAAACAGGAGAAATTTTCCTATTCAACGCATTTTTTTGCGGTAATGAAAAATAACCGCATACGGACTGCACGGCTGAGTAAATACTGCACCGGTGTAAATCTTCTTTACCCCGAAGTAAAATCCAACCGCTTTAAGGAACGGCTGCTGAATGTGAGGAGAGTAACGCTGGGGTAACTATCCGGTTCTCCCGTTTTCTCCCTGTCTCGTCTTCTCACTTTCCACTATTCCCTCACCACCTTCCTGTACAACCTGCTTCCATTAATGTTTACACTCAGCGTGTAAATTCCTTCGGGCATGGCAGTGATGTCAATTTTCCGGTCATATTTCCCTGAACCGCTCATGAAATTATCACTCCATATTCTTTGACCGACAAGGTTGTACATTTCAATTTCCACTCTGCTGCTTTGCGGTGATGTGATCAGCAGCCGGAATAATCCGTTGTTCGGATTAGGTTCTGTTTTTACTTCTGCCATCATATTGTTGTTCATTCCCTGCTGCACGATGATCGTGTAGGATGCTTCCCATCCCGGAGCGGTTACCGTAAAGTCCGACCAGAAAGCCACCAGCAAAGAGCCACCGCTTGAAATTGTCATGGGAGGCAATGTACTTCCGGAATAGGAGCCGAGGATCGGATACAATGTTGTTGCACCGTCATAAATCGTCACTGAATCGTAATCTTGTTCCGTATCAAACGAGATGAAGTTAAGTACAATGTTTGAGGCACCTGGCGGCTGGATGAGCCAATAACAATCGGAATTAATTGCATAGTCAAGAACAGGTCCGCTGCCGTCATCAAATGTATCGGTAGCCAAAGTGAGTGTAACTGTGCCACTGCAATACTGCAACGGTTCGGTGATGGTAACCGATGCTGTTGCCGTGCAACTTAATGCATCTGTCACTGTAACATTGTAAGTTCCCGCACCGATGTTGGACAAGTCCTCAGTAATTTCACCTGATAACCAGTTGTAGGTGTAAGGCGCTGTACCACCGCTCACGGTTAGATCAGCCGAACCATCTGTGCAACCGTTGCAGGTGGCATCACTGCCGGTGACGGAGGCGGTCATAGTACAGGGAATGGTTGAGGTATAGGAAGCATCCCATCCGGCTGCATTGACCGTGTTATCAGAAAGGAACCAAACCAGCATGGATCCACCGGTTGAAACAACAGGGGGGGGAAGCGTGTTTCCCCACCAGGTTAACAGAACCGGATCCAACGTTGTTGCTCCATCATAAATCATTACCGAATCATAACCGGATTCCGTATCAAAAGCGGTAAAGGTCAGGGTTATGCTTGTTGCCCCTGACGGCTGAATGAGCCATTTGCAATCGGAATAGTCAGCGTAGTTGTTTAACCCGCTGCCATCGCTGAAGGTTCCGGATGTGGCAACGAGTGTTGCCGTGCCGCTGCAGTATTGCAACGGTTCGGTAATAGTTGCTGATGCAGTCGCAGTACAAGAGGCATTGTCAGTAACAGTAACGGTATATGTTCCAGCGCCAATTCCGCTGAGGTCTTCAGTAGTTGCACTGTTAGACCAACTGAAAGTAAGCGGTAGTGTTCCTCCGCTAACCGTCAAATCAGCAGAACCATCCGTGCATCCGTTGCAGGTGGCATCGGTGCCGGTGGCGGATGCTGTCATTGAACAAGGAACCGTTGATGTATAACATGCATCCCATCCTGCCGTGTCAATCATGAAATCGGACAGGAACCATACAAGCATTGAACCGCCCGATGAAACAACAGGGGGGGGTAGTGTATTGCCCCACCATGTGAGCAGCAGCGGATCGGATGTGGTAGCACCGTCATAAATCATCACGGAATCATATCCCGCTTCGGTAATGAATGATGAAAATGTGAGGGTAATGGTTGTAGCGCCAGTAGGTTGTATCAGCCACTTGCAATCGGCATTATCAAGATAATTGGATGTATCGCTTCCATCACTGAAGCAATCCGATGAATTTGTAAGCGTTGTCGTTCCGCTGCATCCAAAAGGAGCTACATAAGTTGTATCATAATATGCCGCCCATCCGTCAGCGTTTACACTGCCATCGCTGGTAAACTGCACAAACATAGCACCGCTTGTGGCTGTTACTACCGGAGGAAGGGTATTGCCGCTGAATGAACCGAGCAACGATCCTCCTGACGAAGTGCCATCATACACCTTTACAAAATCGTAACCGCTTTCAGTGTTGAAAGCAGTGAAATGAAGTGCGATATTGCTTACTGCTACGGGCTGTATCAGCCACTCACAATTTGTGTTGACTAAGTATTCGCTGGCTCCTGATCCGTCATCAAATGAACCCGTTGGGGTTGTTAAGGTGGTTAACCCGCTGCAGCCAAAAGGAGCAACTACCGTAGTATCGTAATAAGCATCCCATCCGGTACTGTTTACAGTATAGTCCGAAGTAAACTGAACAAACATTGTATTGCCTGTTGATGATACCGGGGGGGGGAGTGATGAACCTGTAAATGCCGCTAAAAGGGGAGCCGTGCCATCAGCCCCGTCATAAACATTCACAAAGTCGTATCCGTTTTCAACATCAAAATTCGTAAAATGAAGGGTGACATTGTTTGCCCCAACCGGCTGTATCAGCCAACTGCAATTGGAATTTTCCAGATAATCTGATGCTCCGCTGCCATCGCTAAAAGTGTCTGTAACGGCAGTAAGATTGGTAGTGCCTGAGCAGAATACCTGGGCACCGATAATGGATGTATAATCAGCTGACCATCCGGAATTGTTGATGGTGCTGTCAGATACAAAGAGAACAAACATGCTTCCACCGGTTGAAGAAATTGATGAGGGCAACGTGGTACCGGAAAAAGCGCCTAACTGAGTTGTTGTTGAATCGCTTCCATCGTAAACATAGACAAAATCGTAACCGCTTTCAGTCCCAAAGGATGTGAAGGTCAGGGTAACCGATGTTGCGTTGGCGGGTTGTATTAACCAACTGCAATCGCTGTTGGGCAAATAATCGCTCAGCCCGCTGCCATCGCTGAATGAACCCGATGGAGAAGTCAACGTGGTTTGTCCGCTGCAGAACGATAGTTGCGAGGTGGATGAGTTATAGTAGGCATCCCATCCTGCTGCATTTACAATATAATCGGAAACAAACTGTACGAACATTGAGCCGCCTGTTGCAGTTATTGTCTGCGGTATTGAAGAACCGGAAAGAAATGCAAGCAAAGGCGCTGTTGAATCAACGCCCTGATAAACATAAACAAAATCGTAGTCGGTTTCCGTGCTAAAGGAAGTGAAGTTGAGAGTTATATAAGCAGCGCCTGCGGGTTGAATCAGCCAACTGCAATTTGAATTTTCGGCATAGTCATTTGTTGCGCTTCCATCACTGAATGAGTCGGAAGAAGCCGTTAACGGAACTGTTCCCGAGCAATAGGTCGGGATTGAAATAACGGATGTGTAATTGGCTTCCCACCCCGGAGCATTTACTGTTGCATCGGATTGGAAATGAACTAACAATGACCCGCCAGAGGAGAACAGAGCCGGGGGTAATGTGTCGCCCCACCAGATCATTAATATGGGAGCATTGACATCAACTCCGTCATAAACAACAACCGAGTCATAGCCGGCTTCGGTATTAAATGATGTAAATGATAATGTAATTGAGGATGCGTTAGCCGGTTGAATGAGCCATTGGCAGTCGGAATTTTGATAATAGTCATTTGTGCCGCTGCCATCGCTAAAGGTACCGGATGGATCCGTCAGGGTTGAGAGTGCCTGGCAATAGGATGGCGTACCCGTAAACGAATTATAGGAAGCATCCCAACCTGCATTATTAATAATATTATCCGAAATAAACTGAACAAACATTGAATCGCCAATTGCAGTAACGGTTGAAGGTAGCGTACTACCCGTGAATGCTGCTAAAAGTAAACCGGTTGAATCGCCACCCTCGTAAACATAAACATAATCATAGCCATCTTCAATATCAAAAGAGGTAAAATCCAATGTAATATAGGTTGCCCCTGCAGGTTGCATCAACCAACTGCAATTCGTATAAGAGAGGTAATTCATTGATCCGCTGCCGTCACTGAATAATCCCGATACATTAGTTAAGGACGATGCGCCTGAACAAAAGTTACTGACAGGCGTTGTGTCGCTGTTATAATAAGCAAACCAACCATCCGCATTGACGGTCGAATCGGAAGTAAATTGAACAAACATAGAACTTCCGATGGATGTTACTTCATTGGGAATAGTACTTCCGCTGGAAGAGACGATCAAAGTGCCGGTTTCATCAATACCCTGGTACACATTGACAAAATCATACCCGTTTTCGGTATTAAAGGTTGTAAAGCCAAGGGTAATTGAAGTAGCGCCAGATGGTTGTATCAGCCAACTGCAATCGGAATTACTCTTATAATTTGCAGTACCGCTGCCGTCTTCAAATGTCCCGGAGGGTGAGGTAAGGTTTGTTGTGCCGCTGCACAGTGTAACAACAACCGTTGATGAAGTGTAATCAGCAGACCATCCGCTCATATTAACGGAATAATCGCTGGTAAAATGAACAAGCATTTGACCGGTTGATGATGTAACAGGCGCTGGAATTACAGATCCCGAAAAATAAGCAAGTAATGGCGCATTCACAGTATTGCCATCATAAACGCTTATCAGATCGTAACCATTTTCGGTGTTAAGTTGGGTGATTGTTAAAGTTATTGATGTCGCGCCCGCAGGTTGTATCAGCCATTTGCAATCGCTGTTTTCTAAGTAATCATTGATACCGCTGCCATCAACTATTGTTCCCGATGAGGCGGTTAATGTATCTGTTCCGGAACAGTAAAGTGTAGGAATGGTGGAGGTGTATTGTGCATCCCAACCTGCTGCAGTAGTTGTTGCATCTGAAAGAAACTGCACTAACATGGCTCCTCCGGAAGAAGCAATTGAACCGGGAAGATTTGTTCCGCTATATGTCCCTAATAATGGCGATGAAGTAGTGTTGCCGTCAAATACTTTTACAACATCATTATTAATCTGTGTTGCAAACGATGTAAAGGATAAGGTGACAGAAGAAGCGCCTGAAACCTCAATTAACCACTTGCAGTCCGTGTTATTGCTATAGTCGCTGGCATTGCTTCCATCGCTGAATGAATCTATAGGAGCCGTCAGCATGGTAGTACCTGAACAATAAACTGCTGACGATGGTTGTGTAATTGTATCGGAATGTGCCTTAGAACATCCGTTAGCATCCGTTACCGTTACCGTGTATGCGTTTGCCGCAAGTCCGCTGATGTCCTCAACAGATGCACCGTTATTCCATAGGTACATGTAGGATGGTATTCCACCGGATACGGTGAGGTCAATTGAACCGTCACTGCCTCCATTGGAAGTAACATTTACCGCACTATTCGTCAGAATCAGATCACCGGGTTCAGTTAAAACGGCAGAATTAGAAGCAGTACATCCGTTTATGTCGGTAATAGTTACCGAATGGTTTCCGGCTGAAAGCCCGGAAGGATTTTGAACCGTTGCACCTCCTGACCAAAGATAACTGAAGGGCGATACACCCCCCCCTGAACTGGTATTTATGGCTCCATTGCTGCCGCCAAAACAATTTACATTGGTTTTGCTGATGATATTCACGGTAAATTGTGATGGCTGAGAAATCAGGGTTGAATTTGCCGCATCGCATCCGTTTGCATCCGTAACAGTAACCGTATAACTATCCGGAGTCAATCCCGAAATATTCTGAGTGCTGGAGCCATTGGACCATAAATAGGTGTAGGCGGCTGTTCCTCCGCTAACCGTTAAATTGACTGAACCATTACTGTTACCATAGCAGTCAACATCCGATTTATTAAGCCATAAACTTAATGAATTGGGTTCAGTTATATTCACACTTGCAACTAACTGGCAACTTGCAGCATCACTGATTGTAACCGCATAACTTCCGGCAGTAATACCTGAAATGTCCTCGGTAGTATTTCCTGATGACCATAAATAGGTATATGGGGCGGTGCCAAACGATACTGTTAAATTCACTGCACCGTTATTTCCTCCGGTGCAACTTACGTTAGTAACAGCAGTTGAAGATGCCAAAGAACCGGGTTGAGTAACTGTATCGTTCTTTACAGCAGAACAACCATTTGCATCCGTTATGGTCACATAAAAAATTCCTGCTGCCAGATTCACTAAATCCTGGGTAACGCTGTCATTTGACCACAAATAATTATAGGGAGAAATGCCACCGCTCACTGTTAAATCAATGGCGCCATCATTAGTTCCACAGGCAGTGTTATCTGAAACAATTGCTGAAGAAGATATTACAGATGGTTCCGTTATTGTGCCGGAGTTGTTAGCCGTGCATCCATTGGCATCGGTTACAGTAACGGAATAAGTACCGGCAATTAAACCGGAAATATCCTTTGTTGAACTGCTGTTTGACCATAAAAAGGTATAGGGGGTAGCGCCTCCGGAAATAATCAGGTTTATTGTCCCGTTATTTCCGCTATTGCAGGCAACGTCAATTTTATTTACATTTAATACCAGGGTCGATGACTGGTTAACCGCAGCGGATGCAATGCCGGTGCACCCTTTAGAATCGGTAACCGTCACACCGTAATTGCCGGCTGCAAGAGCAGATAAGTTTTGGGTAGTTGCGCCATTGCTCCACGTATAGGCGTATGGAGATGTGCCACCCGATACGGTAAGCGTAACAGTTCCATTATCAGATCCTGCACAACTTACAGCGGTTGAAGCAGTCACAGCATCAAGTGATTGTGCCGGCTCGGTTACAGTGGCATTAGCATTTGCAACACATCCGTTTACGTCTTTAACCGTTACGGAATAAATTCCTGCGGTAAGAGTATTTATATCTAATGAACCAGCGCCATTTGACCAGTTATAAATATAGGGTACAACTCCTCCGGAAACATTTAATTCAACAGCGCCATCATTGCCGCCATTGCAACTGACATTTGTAATTTTCTTTACACTGGCTACAAGTTGCTGGGGTTGTGTAATAGTTGTACTCACAACAGATGTACAACTGTTTGCATCAGTAACAGTAACTGAGTATGGCCCTGCAACTAAGTTTGACGGGCTTTGAACTGTTGAGTTATTGGTCCACATAAAGGAATAGGGCGTTGAGCCACCGGTGACCGTTAATGAAATGGAACCATTGTTACCACCGAAGCATAAATTATTTATTTTGCTTATAATAGTGGTATTTAACTGTGCAGGTTCGCTGATCTGAGCAGTTGCCTGTGTTGAGCAATTGTTTTGATCTGTAACTGAAACAGAATAATTTCCGGCAACTAAATTTGACAGGTTTTGATTAGTTGCTCCGGTATTCCAGAGGTAAGAATAAGCGGCAGTACCGCCCGATACAGTTAATTGCACAGCACCGTTATTTCCACCAAAGCATGAAATATTCGTTTTTGCCACATTGGCAACAAGAGTAGCCGGTTGCGCTATTATTGTACCTGTATTAAATTTACACCCGGCATTATCCGTAATGGTCACATTGTAATTCCCGGCAACAAGTGATGAAATGTTCTGCGTGGTTTTTCCGTCCGACCAGATGAATGTGTAAGGGGAAGCGCCTCCGGTTACGGTGAGTGAAACCGAACCATTATTGCCACCGTTGCAGGAAACATTAGTTTGCGTGAGTGATGCGCTCAATGTTCCGGGCTGGGTAACGGATGTTGATAATATTTCGCTGCAACTATTGGCATCCGTGATAGTCACGCTGAAAAAGCCGGCTGAAAGGTTGCTGATATTCTGAGAAGTTGCTCCGTTTGACCACTGGTAGGAATAAGGCGAAATTCCACCGGAGGATGAAATATTTATTGCTCCGTCACTTGCTCCGCAGGTAACCACATTAACAACAGTGTCAACGATTGCCGTAAGATCCTGCGGCTGGGTGATGGTAATTTTTGTTGATTTTGTACATTGAACCGCATCGGTAACTGTTACAAAATAATCATTTGCTCCAAGATTAACAGCAGTTGCTGCAGTTCCACCGGATGGCGACCAACTATAAGAATAAGGAGATGTTCCACCGGTAACACTTATTGAAGCAGCGCCATTATTATTTCCGAAACAGTTCACATTAGTTTGAGAAACCAGATTAATAATTAAATCTGAAGGATTGACAAGAGTTACATTGAGAGAATTATTGCAATTATTATTATCGGTAACAACTACCGTATAACTGCCTGAAGGTAAATTCAACAAATCCTGTGTTGACGCGCCATTGCTCCAGGTATAATTATAAGGTGCGCTTCCGCCCGATACACCAATATCAATCATGCCGTTGCTTCCGCCAAAACAGGTTGGATCTTTTTTATTATTGATGATAATATTTACTGACGGTGGCTGTGAAACGGTTGACGAATTAACTTTTGTACATGAGTTGGCATCGGTTACCGTTACAGCGTAGGTGCCGGAAGTAAGGTTAGATACGTTTTGGGTAGTAGCGCTTGTTGTCCACAGATAGGAATATGCGGTTGTTCCACCGGTAACGTTCAAATTGATTGATCCATTTTGAATGCCCCCCGCGGCACAACTCATATTTGTTACGCTTGCAGCAACTGTCAATGGCTGGGGCTGTGTAACCGATTTATTCAGATTCACCTGGCATCCTTTACTGTCGGTAATAGTTACACTATAATTTCCGGATAATAATGAACTGATGTTTTGAGTAGATGCCCCAGTGCTCCAGTTGTATGTATAAGGAATTATTCCGTCAGTGACGGATAGAGTAATCGCACCGTTATTCCCTCCGTTACAAGCAACATTTGTTACTGTGGCAGAAGCGGTCATCTGTGCGGGTTGTGTAACAGTGGCTGAAGTTGTTGCCTGGCAACCTTTAGCATCCGTCACCGTTACTGTGTAACTTCCCTGTATTAACCCGGAAATATCTTCAGTGGTAGCCGCATTTGTCCAATTGTAAGAATATGCTGAGGTTCCTCCCGTAACACTGATATTAATTGAACCATCCGCACCATTAAAACAGGATACATTCTGCTGGCCGGAAACACTTGCCGATAATACTCCGGGCTCGGTAACTGAGTTGCTGTAAGTAAACACACAACTCCCTGCATCGGTAACAGTAACCGTATAGGCGCCTGCACCCAGTCCGGTAATACTATCGGAAGTCGCAGCATTTGACCATATATAAGTATAAGGTAAAGTACCGCCACTGACATTAATATCAATCATACCATTGCCGGCACCATTACAAGTGATATTTGTTTTAGCATTTAAAATAACAAGCAGTGAACCGGGTTGTGTTATTGTAGATGTTGCTAATTTTATGCAACTATTATTATCAGTAACGGTAACCGTGTAGGATCCTGCGGAGAGACCGTTGATATTTTGTGTAGTACTGCCATTTGACCAATTATAGATGTAAGGTGCAATTCCACCGCTAACCGAAATAGTTATTGATCCATCATTGCTTACACAACCCGAATTATCTACTTTGGATGACGAAATACCAATTGGTGATGGTTGTGTAATGGTGATGGTTTTCGTAGCAATACAACCGCCCTGTGCAGTAACGGTTACAACATACTGCCCTGATGTAATACCTGAGATATTCTGAGTTGTACTGTTATTAGACCATGAGTAGGAGTATGGAGCAGTTCCACCGGTAACAGTGATGTTAATTGTTCCGTTATTGCCCCCGTTGCAGGTAACATTTGTCTGGCTTGGGGTAATTACAATAGCAGCGGCTTCCGTTATCGTTGCAGAAGCGGTATTGGTACAGCCCTTAGCATCGGTGGCAGTTACGGTATAGGTTCCTGCTGCAAGACCTGCAGGATCTTTAACCGGACTGCCGTTTGACCAGAGGAAT
This sequence comes from Bacteroidota bacterium, assembly GCA_016193485.1. Taxonomy (GTDB): domain Bacteria; phylum Bacteroidota; class Bacteroidia; order JACPRZ01; family JACPRZ01; genus JACPRZ01. The sequence continues at coordinate 16,734 of JACPRZ010000070.1, forward strand.
GAATAAGGCGTTGTTCCTCCGCTTACATTTAAGGCAATAGAACCGTTACTTGCTCCGGAACAACTGGCATTTACCTGGCTGGATACTCCAACTGTTAACAGGGATGGCTCAGTAATCACGGCAGATAAATTGCCGGTACATCCTTTAGTATCTGTCACGGTAACAGTGTACGTAGCGGCCGTAAGATTGGAAACATTCTGGGTAGTTGCCCCGTTTGACCATGAATAAAGGTAGGGCGAAGTGCCGCCATTTACCGTGAGCGAAGCCGAACCGTTATTTCCTCCGTTACAGGAAACATCTGTTTTTGATCCGGCATTTACAGTTAATTGTGATGGCTCCGTAATTACAACAGAAAACGAAGAGTTGCAGCCGTTTGAATCCGTAACAATTATCTGGTAAGCATCTGCGGTTAAATTCGTATAACCCTGAACGACAACTGCATTAACCGGTGTATTTTGAGGAGGGGGGGGAACTGTTTTTGACCAGTTGAATGAGTAGGGTTGGATACCGCCTGAAATATTGAATGATACGCTTCCATTGGCTCCGCCTTTGCAACTTACATGTTGAATGGTCTTAACGGTGATGGAGATAGGGGAGGGTTCAGTAATAGCAAACGCGGAGGACTTGGTGCAGCCATTGATATCGGTAACTGTTACCGAGTAATTTCCTAAAGTAAGATTGGAATTATTTTGAGTGGTTTTCCCATCAGACCAACTGTACGCATAAGGAGAAGTTCCACCCGTAACAGAAATTAATATTGAACCGTTGCTTCCTCCGTTACAACTTACATTTGAAACAGAAGTTGCCGAAACATTTATCATTGACGGCTCTGTAATTGTACTTGTAATGGAAAAACTGCAATTGCCGGCATCAGTCACAGTTACAGAATAATTATTGGCCACAATTCCTGAAATATTCTGTGTAGTAGCTCCATTGCTCCAGCTATACGCATAAGGTGCGGTGCCGCCCGTAACAGTAATAGAAATCGAACCATTATTACCGCCACTGCAACTCACATTTGTTTTTCCGCTAATGGTAACTGTTGGAGACCCAGGGGGGGTTAGCGTTGAATTTGTAGTTGCCGTACATCCTTTAGCATCAGTAACCGTTGCGCTGTAGGTTCCTGCGCTTAAGCCGGCAAGGTTGGCGGTAGTGGCTCCGTTAGACCACAGGTAAGTATAAGGAGTGGTACCCCCCCCCGTGGTTGTATTCACTTTACCATCGCTCTGACCACAGGTGGGATTGACGGTGCTTGCAACAGACAAAGTAAGCTGAGCCGGTTGCGTAATAACGGATGAGTTTGTTTTAGTGCAGTTATTCGCATCTTTTACCGTAACGGTATATGTGCCTTGCGTGAGGTTGCTGATATTTTGCGTAGTGGCGGTATTTGACCATGAATACGAATATGGCGTAATCCCGCCCGTTACAGAAATTTCCACCGCTCCGTTATTTCCGCCCGAACAACTGATGTTAGTTAATTTAGAGACGGTAATGGTGATTGCATTTGGCTGAGTAACCGTATAGGAACCCGTAGCAGTGCATTGTAAACCATCGGTGACAGTAACCAAAAAGGTTCCGGCAACAACATTACTGATGGAAGATGTGGTTTGCACAGGAGTCGTATTCCAACTGAAAGCGTAGGGAGTTGTTCCGCCTGCTGCGGTAAGCGCAACCGAACCGTTGTTGCCTCCGTTACAGGTAACATTCGCAATAGTTGAAGCAAGTGTAACCTGGAAAACATTAATATATGCCGATTTTATAGCCGTATTTGAACCGGCAGGACCGGTAACGGTTAACGAAACCGTTTTAAGTCCGGCTGTGTTATAAGTTACTGTATGCGGACCAGCCGTATTTGCAGTTGCAGGGGTTGCTCCATTGCCAAAATCCCAACTGTAGGTAGTAACGGTTCCGCTTGTTTGAGGTGAAAAAATTACCTGCTGGCCAAGGCAACTTTGTGTTTTGTCTGAATTAAAATCAGCCAGAATGGTAAGAGGTGCAACCGTATTAAAAGCCCATTGACCGGCTGCTACACCGGTAAAATTATTGTTAGCCATATCTTTGAATACTCCTGCGGCAATTTCAACACTCACTTGTACTCCATTTGAAAAATCGGCAGGATCAATCGTCACCGTATTATTAGAGACAGTTACGTTGGCGCCTCCGACAGGAATGGTTTGTGTTATCACACTGTTCTCTTTAATGATGATATTCCCGGTTCCTTTCTGGATGTTTTCTGAAAACAGAATTGATAAATTCGCGCTTACCGATATATCCGCTGCGCCATTGGCAGGAGTGTAAGTGGTAACTGTTGGCGCCTGGGTATCCTGTAAAATATGAACCGTATAATCCTCAGTTTCGCCCCAGCCATAACTTCCGCATGGCAGTATTGCATCAATAAATTGCTGGGCTGTTTCGGAATTTAATTTTTCTCTGCAAACCAATCGCATCCTTGTATAAATACCGGGTGTGGCGGTTGCCGGAATGGTCACGGTTGTAGTATATGTTCCGGAGCCATGTATGTTGGAAGTAGCCGCATTTTCACCGGCATCAACAAAATCGCCATCTCCATTCCAGTCAATGAAGACCTTAACATCCTTATAATAAGCGCCTCCGCAGCTTCCCAGTATAACAGTAAGCGGAACAACCTGCAAAGGACTTACATCTGTTGACAAATTTGTAAAATCAGAATAGGTGACGCATCCGGATGCTGTTGTGTTGTTGTCAATTGTGCCAAACACTACCTTGTCTATTTTACCATCCGCATTTGATGTGGGTCCTGATGTACAATATACTACAGGCGCTGCGGTAGTAGTGAAAACCCAATCGGTTGGGGTTAATCCGGCAAAATTATTACCCGCAATATCTTTGATTACTCCCGAAGCCATTTCAATATTTACCTGAATATTGTTGCTGAAATCAGTGGGGTCAATAGTCAGGATTTTTCCGCTGACAGTAACATTGCCGCTACCAACGGCAATCGTTTGAGTGGTTGAACCGTTTTCTTTGATAATTATATTACCGGTTCCTTTCTGGACGTTTTCATCGAACGTAATAATCAAATTCGTGTTATTGCTGACACCGGTTGCGCCATTGGCAGGTGCAAGAGTTGCCACAACCGGTGCAGTAATATCAGCAACGGAAGGCGGCCCAAGCACTTCAAAATCGTCTATCAGAATGCCATCTTTATATGCGTCAACACCCCAGTCCTTAAGGACATCAATAACAACCCGGAAAGCAACATCCGTTTGCCCTGCTAAAGAGGAGATATTATATTCTGTGTTTTGATTGTCAACCCAATCCAGCCATCCTTGTTTTTCACCCGCAAAAAGGCCTACATACAAAGCATTGGCATCATTTGGATCTTTATTGTACCAATTCGTTCCATTTCCATCGTTATAGGCGCCAAGCCGTTGCCATGTTGTTCCTTTATCTGTTGAATATTGAACCTGAACTGCATAAGGTCCATTATTCCAATAACGCCTCATGCTTTTTTTGAACTTCAACGTGTAGGTTCCGGCAACACTTAAATTAAAATTCGGGGACACTAAAGCGCATGAATAGGTAGCATCGGTAACATTAACATTTAATCCGGTTTTCCAAACATTTACCGGTGATGGGGCTACGTTTAGTACGTTACCCGGAACTCCGCGTTCCCAGATATTCAGGTTTCCGGTTATTGCCATTGAACCAAAATCATCTGCATTGGACTCAAAATTCCCCCCATCGGCTGCTGCATAAGGAATGTTCCGGTTAGGCAGAATGTGTATAAAATTATTTTTGGTTATTGTGGATGCGCCACTGTTAATGGTTAATGTTACATTGTATTTTCCCGGTGCCGTATAGATGTTGGTCGGGTTTTGCAATGTGGATGTATTTCCGTCTCCAAAATTCCATAGCCAACTCGTTGGCGAAATGGATGCATCGGTAAACTGAACTTGCTTGTTGATAAATGAGACGGTAACGGGGGCGGTAAAACCGGCTGTAACGCCCTGGTAGGTAACCTCAAAATCATCAACCATAAAGCCGTCTTTGTAGCCATCAGCCGGATATCCTCCGGTATTGTACATCACAATCCTGAATGATACATTAGCATTACCCGATAATGAAGAAATATTGTATTCGGTATTCTGATTGGAAACGCTGATGCCGGCCCATCCTTGTTTGTCGGAGGCAATATAATCCCATATAAAACAACTGGCGGCATTGGGATCTTTATTATACCAGTTAATTCCAAGACCATCATTATATGCTCCTAATCTCTGCCAGGCAATTCCTTTGTCTGTACTGTAATGCACTTGCACGGCATAAGGCCCGTTGCAATAATACGTTTCCACGCTTTTTTTAAATTTTAACTTATATTGCCCTGCCGCGCTTAAATTAAAATTTGGCGAGAGCAAAGCGCTTACAAAGGCGGCAGCCGGGATATTGGTTATCAATCCTGTTTTCCAGGCATTGACAGGAGAACTAACGGTGGTCAGCGTATTTCCGGGAACTCCTCTTTCCCATATATTAGCCGAACCGGTAACGGCTAACGAGCCGAAATGATCGGGGTTGGTTTCAAAATTACCCCCATCGGCTGCGAGATAAGGGGGGGTAAGGGTAGGAAGAACATGAATAAAATTGTTTTTTGTTATTGTTGAGGCGCCACTGTTAATAGTAAGCGTTACATTGTATTTCCCTGCTGCAGAGTAAGAATGTGTGGGATTTTGCAGTGTGGATGTGCTTGCATCCCCAAAGTTCCATGACCAAGAAGTAGAAGCCAGTGAAGCATTCAGAAACTGAATAGTATTGCCTGTATAAACCACTTTTTTATCCGCATCAAGATCGGCAAAGGGCGATGAAAAAACATCGGTAGTGTATAATCCCCTGCCAAAGGTTGCAGCAGCCACCACCTTGTCGGATGTGCGGTATTGCAACATATCTACTCTTACACTGGCTAATCCGAGGTTGGTCGGTGTCCAGTCAGGGGGGGCGGCATTAACATCAGTGGTTGTCCATACGCCAACAGAAGTGGCAAGTAATACCTGTTGCAAGTTATTGGGGTTGAATAAAGCCCAGCGGATAGGCATATCGGGAAGGTTTCCCTCCTTATTGGTCCAGGTTGTGCCACCATTGGTTGATAGCCAAACGGAAACCACTCCGTAATTGGAAAATGTTACCAATAAGGTATTTTCACTTGCTCCGATCTCAACACAGGAAACAGCGCCTGCCGGGAGATTACTTGTAATGTTCGTGACCGTTGGCGTACCGGCATGTGCATTGGTTATTTTATATACTTTTCCCTGAACGGTTCCGGCATACACCGTGGATGTGCCCGTTGGTGCATAAGGAGATACTTTCAGGTGTGTTATATTGGACCCGAGAGAAACTGACAGATAAGAAATGGAAGGTGTTCCGGTTGAGACATTAATTCGTTGAAGGTTGTAGTTATCGTATCCTGTAAATAATATCTTTTGCTTTGAGTCGTAGGATCCGGGGTTAATAAATTCACCCTCACTCGTAGCGTTGTTTGTTACGGATGTAAATGTGGCTCCCCCATCTTGCGAGAAACCGATAGTGTTAAACTGTGAGGAGACAAACTGGTAATTGGAGTTAAGTTGGTCAATATAAGCCATTGCACCGTCACCCCCTTGTTTCTCTGTGACTGTATTGATGCCGGGCATGGTAAACTGATGAGTGCCGTTATCCTGCGCACCGGCAAGAAAATAATTTGAATTAAATCCGGGATGCATGGCGCAAGAGTAGTATTGTGTGATGTTGTAGTTTTTAATCCGGGGTTGGATAACCGGTTGCGGAACCGCAGCAGCCGCGAGGTTATCGGTATAATAAACCCCTCCATCGCATCCGAAAACAACCCTGGAACTGCTGCCGGGAGCGAAAGTAACGGCATGCTGGTCAGCATGGACAATGGAATAATTCTTGCCGGCAACGGGATTTTCCTGACCTATTTTTGCCCACCCCTGCGCACCATCGGTAGTCATAAAAACGTTAACGCCTCCTGCAATAACAACGTCCGGATTATTGGGATCAACGGCTATAACGAGATCGTACCATGCCTGATCGCGGGTAAAATCATTGGGTTGTATTGAAGGATCATCTGTGTCAGACGGGGCGTTTCTTGAGTACCAGGTACTCCCTCCATCGGTTGACCTCCAAACGCCTCCACCGTTGTTAACTCCTAAACCGGAGCCCTGGGCCAACGCATAAATAACTGATGAATTGGATGGAGCAACGGCAATTTTAATTCTCTGAACTGTGCCCAGGTTAACGAGATTAGTCCAGGTGCCTGCACTGCCATTGCTGGCGTTAGGCGATTTATGGATACTATTAACCGTTCCCTGGGTGGTTGCAAATAAATCGCCATTAGAAGCCACCGCAACATCATTGCCTTTGATTCCGCTGAGGACCTGCGTCCAGTTCAACCCCTGGTCAGTTGACTTCCAGACGCCCGTATTGGTGGCTGCAAAAACATAGCCGTTTGATTTTACAACTACTTTCTGAACGGTTCTGAAATTATTGTTGTTTTTTGTTGCGTTTAAATATGCCCAACTGTTTCCTCCGTCATTTGACCTGAGAATTCCTATACCGGGTTTATCGCCATAATCATCACCGGTGCCAACATAAAAAATCTGTGTATTTGACGGGTCATATACAACTGATGAAATAACGATATTATCCCAAAAATCATTCACGCGCAACCATGATGAATTTGCATTTGTGATATCATTGTTGTACCACACACCGCCACCGGCACTTGCAGCCCATACTTTTTTATATCCGTTGGCTGCGTCATTCGGGTCAAACATAAGAGACCGGGTGCGGCCGCCTATATTATTCGGACCTCTCTCCTGCCAGTTCACATTGGGAATAGCAATCTTTTGCTGCAGTAATGCGTATGCATAATCCTTTGCAATCTGCAGCCGGTCTTCCGGCACATAACCAAGTGCAGGGTCCTTGGTTATCAATTTTTCCCATTCCAACCGGTCATTGGGTTTGTCAACTGCACCTCCGGCCTGTTGGGAATGTGCGGGCAAGGAAACGAAAATTGCCGCGAAAAAAGCAGCAATGAGGAGCGATGGACGGTAAAATTTTGTATTCATAATCAGGAAAAGGGGTTAGTAAAGGTTAGTGACCGGCAAAACTAAAAAATAAATTTTAAGCAGAAATTGTTGATAACCACTTAGTGGCAAAGATATAAAATTTGGATTTCCAACATTCGGGGTCGAAAAACGGGATATGACGGTAGATTCAAGTAGTAAGTGCGACACTTGATAAAATTGAATGTACCCTATGGGTTTTAAAAAATTCTCTACCTATCAATGTAAACCTATACCCCACCTCGCAGGAACAGATGATGCTTTTATACTGACGCTGAATGATTTTGTGCTGACGCTTCGGTCCTGACGAGACTCCGTCTATCAGGACGTCTCGTACAGCATTCTGACATTTATCGTCAGAACAAATCATTCAGGTCATCATATACTGATGAATTTGATTTTGCAAGTATGCAAAATCAAATTCCGTCAGTATAAAAAACAGACGTAATAGTAACACGATAATTGTGCTTTTACATCTCCATAATCGTAAACTCCGTCCTCCTGTTCAATTGTCTTCCATCCGGATTATCGGAACCATCAGGTAGCGTATTTGGTGCAACCGGCTGCGTCTCGCCATACCCTTTGAACTGGAGGCGATTGGCATTTACACCATGGCTGATGAGATACTCTACAACCGATTTTGCTCTTGCCTCTGACAAGCGCTGGTTGTAGTCATCAGCGCCTTTGCTGTCGGTATGGCTGGAAAGTTCAATTTTCAATGCAGGTATTTTATTCAGCACACCGATGAGCCGTTCCAGTTCGGCAGCGG
>JACPRZ010000026.1 GCA_016193485.1 Bacteroidota bacterium
AACTGGAGGATTACAAAAGCGCTATCAACGATTGCAACATGGCGATAAAAATCAACCCGCAGTATGGTTTCGCTTATCTGAACCGGGGAATAGCCCGTGAAATGCTGCGGTATGCAGAAGAAGCATGCTCCGACTGGAAAAAGGCAAGCGACCTCGGGGTAGTTTCGGCAAAGAGTTATCTGACGAATGATTGCGGGGGAAAGTGAGGAGTGGCAGTGGCAGGAGGCAGTAACCAATAGGCAATATACAGCAGGCAATATACAGTAGACAATGAGCAGAATAAAAAATAGCGTTTGGTTTAATTATCTGATGGGTCGGATGCGGAGAAGTTGTTCCTGGTTGCCGGTTTTCATTTTCTATTATTCTTCATTCGGACAAAATGTGGAATTTTCAAAAGATAATTTCAAGGATCAGAAAAAGTTATTGAAAGAGGCGCTGACCGAATTGAAAACCGGTGACGGTTATTTTGAAGAGGAAAGATATCTATTCGCTCTTGAACACTATCAGAAAGCCAATAATTTCAACCAGGATAACGCACACCTGAATTTCAAACTCGGCAAATGTTATCTCTATACCGTTCAGCGTTCAAAATCTCTACCTTACCTCGAAAAGGCATACCGCCTTGATCCTGCCGTTGACAGGGATATTACTTACCTGCTTGCACAATCGTACCATCTGAATCTTAACTGGGATAAAGCTATTGAAATGTACATTTCCTACAAAGAAAACCTTACCCCTTCCGAATACCAGAAATCAGCGATAATTATTGACAAGAAGATAAAGGAATGTAATACCGGCAAGGAACTTTCCAAAAAAAGAGTCAGGGTATTCGTTGACAACAACACCGAACTGAACTCTCCTTATCCTGAATATGGTCCCTGGATCAATGCCGATGAGTCGGTAATGTATTTTACATCGCGGAGACAATATGGCGAAGAGGCGATGCTCGATCCGGTTTCCGGTGAATATTATGAAGATATTTATATTTCCACGATGGTTAACGGAAAATGGACCACGCCAAAACGACTTCCCCCCCCCATGAATTCTGAAGGCCATGATGCCACCGTTTGCATTTCTAATGACGGCCAGACCTTACTCATTTATAAAGATGATGCCGGTGACGGTAACATTTACATCTGCCGGCTGAAAGGCAATGTCTGGTCAAAACCAAAAAAAATGGACAAGCCGGTCAATTCCCCTGCGCATGAATCATCAGCGACTTTTTCCTATGACGATAAGACGCTCTATTTTGTCTCGGCACGTGAAGGCGGGTTAGGAGGGCGGGATATTTATGTGACCCGGCAAAACCATAAAGGCAAATGGGATGATGCGCGCAATCTGGGTCCGGCAGTAAATACTCCCTACGATGAAGAGGGCATTTTCATCCATCCTGACGGAAAAACCCTTTATTTCAGTTCAAGGGGCCATAACACAATGGGAGGATATGACATTTTCAAAACCGTTTTTGAAAACGGATCATGGTCAAAACCCGAAAATTTAGGTTTCCCGGTTAACACTCCCGATGATGATGTATTTTTCAGTATTTCGGCAAGCGGCAAGCACGGTTATTATGCCTCATTTAAGCCGGATGGCCTCGGTGACAAGGATATTTACATGATCACTTTCCTTGGACCCGAAAAGCAACCTATGCTTAGCAGTGAGGATAATCTTATAGCGAGCGTTGCCGAGCCGGTTACTGAACGAGCCATAGAGCCGGCAGTTGAAATCCAGAGGGTCTCGCTGACACTCCTTAAAGGGATTATCCGGGATGCTATAACCCGTATTGCGGTGGAAGCCGATATTGAACTTGCCGACAACATTAAAAAAGAAGTTATTGCGAGTTTCAAATCAAACAGTTCAACCGGTAAATATCTCGTTTCGCTTCCCGCGGGAAAAAATTACGGAATTGCTGTCAATGCTGAAGGTTATCTTTTTCACTCTGAAAATTTCGACATTCCTTTATCCCAGGGATACAGCGAAGTGACTAAAGATATCGAACTGAAAAAAGTTGAAGTGGGCAGTAAGATAATTCTTAAAAATATCTTTTTCGATTTTGATAAAGCCACACTCCGTCCGGAATCAACGGTTGAACTGGAACGTTTGCTTGCCTTGCTTACTGAAGTCGCTTCCATGAAAATTGAAATTTCCGGGCATACCGATAACAAGGGCTCGGATGATTACAACCAGAAATTATCTGAATCAAGGGCGAAATCGGTTGTTGATTATCTCATCGGAAAAGGAATCAGCACCGACCGGCTGACGTTCAAAGGTTACGGAGAAGTTGCACCTATCGCTGCAAACGATAACGAAGAAGGCCGCCAGATGAACCGCAGAACAGAATTCAAGATCATCAGTAAATAATTCTCCCCGGTGAGACATCTTCCCCTCTGGATTTTTTCCTATTCCGTTATTTTCTTTCTTGTTCTTCCATGGCTGATACGCGATAGCATGTTCATGGATGCCGCACTGGATACCAGTGTCGCCCATAACTTATCAAAAGGTACGGGAACATTGTGGTTCCTTAAATTCAATCCGGCTGACCATGGCGCCTATCAGGAAAAACCGCCTCTTTTTTACTGGATCCAGGCATTTTTCTTCACTATACTCGGCAGTTCTTTATATGTGGAGCGCTTTTATGTACTCCTTACTTTGTTAATTACTTCCTGGCTGACGGTTAAAATCTGGAAATTATTTTTTAGTGGTGATGACAAAATATCAGCATTCGGATGGTTTCCCCTGATTTTGTGGATCCTGATCCCGGTTTGCTGGTGGTCATTCCGTAATAACATGATTGAAAACACGATGGGGATTTTTATCCTGTCTGCAATCCTTTTTACTATTAAAGCCCACCGCAGAACCGGCATAAACCGGATATTTTATTTTATCTTATCGGGAATTTTTATCTTCCTCGCTACATTCACAAAAGGCCTGCCTGGTTTGTTTCCGCTTGCAATAACGTGTATTTACTGGATTGCCTTCAGGAATACTTCTTTCCGGAAAGCACTGCTTTTTACGGTAATCCAGGTGTTTACTGTTTTCTTTATTTATACTTCCCTGCTGTTTTTCATTCCTGACAGCAGGGAAAGTTTATACGCCCATTTTTTTAATCGTACAATTTCCAGGATAACAGAAGCGCCAACAGTGGATAATCAATTATGGATTTTTTACCGCCTTTTTGGCGAATTGTTGCCTCCGATACTCGTTTCGGCATTATCATTAATTCTATTCAAAAATCAGGTTACCGGAGTTTACCAGGGTAAAGAGGATTTAAAAAATACCCTTTTTTTTATCCTGGCGGGATTGGCAGGTTCCGCACCGCTTGCGCTTACCGGGGTTCAGAAAGGATTTTACCTTGTACCGTCACTTCCGCTTTTTGCAATAGGTTTTTCAATTTTCCCGGCACGCCTGATGAGTTTATCGGACAGATTTCGTTCTTTTTTTACCAAACGATTCTATATGACGTTATCCATATCATTACTCCTGTTAAGTGCATCTTTCGTGATAACTTTTTTAAACATCAGCAATAAAGGAAGGGAAGATGATTTGCTGCATGATATCCACACAACAGGTAAAATAATTCCTGCATCAACAACAATACATCTGCATCCCTCTCTGGGTTCATCATGGACGATGCAGAGTTACCTTGTACGGTATTGTCAGATCGGATGGGATTTTTCAACTGAAAAAAAATATTACCTGATTCCAAAGGAAGCAGATACCATCCCCCCGGAAGGATACGAGGGTACCGATAATTCGTTCCGTTTATTTCACTTGTACAAAAAAAGAGATACTGCTGCTGAATAACCTGGCATAAGATTTCAGTGACTTATGAAGGATTACAGAGTTATATTTTATCTCCGTAATCTGATTTATACTGACGGAATTTGATTTTGCAAGTATGCAAAATCAAATTCCGTCAGTATACAATCTCTGTAATCTTTGTTAAATAGAAATTCCGGTATTAAAAATAGAAAGGATAAAACTTAACTCCATACCTGCTGTTGTATTCCACTGCGGGGAATGGAATCTTGACCGTATTAATGACTGAAAAAACGGTTGATAAAATTTTTGAATTTGTTTTAATCCTGCCAAAATCAACATCCAGCGAGAAGAAATATTGCCGGGAACGCGGAAAAAAAGGTATTGCAACATTGCTGACCGAATCGGGATTTGCATGACCGCCTGTCATTCCTTCGGCAGCATATCCGAACGCGATATTGAGCCAGCGGGGAAAACGGTTTTCTTTTCCGAGAAAGGAGGGGATATTACACGATAACCAATAGGTCTGGCCGTTATAATCCTTCAGTATATTTTCAGCCATATTACTTCCGAGTAAACCGGGACGGTATTGAGCATAGGTGGTTTTGTGAAATGAATATTTGATAAAAACACGCTGTTCATCCCATGCTTCCTGCTGCCCTGCATACATTAGACCGCCAGCCAGATTTGCTGCCATGTCATAAACCGAAAATCCCCACCCGCCCGAAAACCCGTCAAAAATTTCAATGGTGGAAAGAGCAATAAAACCGGGCAGGGTTCCAAACCATGCCGCCTTATTCTTATCCATTCCGCAATACCGGAAAATCCCCTCCCCTGCCCTGCTCAACTGGTATCCGTCAAAAACATGTGCCGCTTTATCCATCTGCAGCCATTCACCGCTGTCATCAAACAAATGAAATCGTGTACGGGGATAATCTTTGTACCACTGGTTATTCAATAAAATAACTGAACCTGTATATGCAACTGTTCCTGTCAAAGAAGTGGACCAAATTCGTCCGGGGTGCCTGGTCGCAGTTGAATCATTGCCTCCAAATGAAAATTTACAGAAGAAGATAAAAATAAAAATGATGAGGTATTTCAATGTAGAATTTTTGCAGATTATTGAAGTTGCTGGATACTGGATGCTGGACGCACAAATTATGACTTCATCACAGATTCAACACCTGCTTTGATCAGTTCCTGCACTTTTTTGCTGTTTTCCGCTTCCGCATAAATTCTCAGCAGCGGCTCGGTGCCTGAAGGACGAACCATTATCCATTCATCATCATTGATAAAATACTTCCAACCATCCATGTCCTCAGTCCGTTTAACCTTGAATTTTCCGAATGAATCAAATTTCCCGCTTTTGCAATTATCAATTACTTTCTCTTTCCGTTCACCGTCAATATGCATATCATTTCTTGCAAAAACAAAAGGACCCGTGATACTGTAAACCTCTTTAATAAGTTCTTTCAATGTCTTGCCGGACTTTGCCATAAATTCCCACAGGGTAAGTCCTACCCAAATTCCGTCACGTTCGGGGATATGACCCCTGAGCGCAATCCCGCCCGATTCTTCACCGCCAAGCAATACCTTATCTTTCTCCCTAAGGATAATATCGCAGATATATTTGAAACCAATAGGTACAACATTAAGTTGCAGTCCATAATGATCGCATAATCTTTTTAGTTTGGTTGTAGTGGAAAATGCTGTGACAACTTTTAACCCGGAATTCAGTTCCGGAGGCGATAATTTATATTTACACAAGTAGTGCACAAGGAGGAGGATAATATGATGTGAGTCGATAAAATTACCACGGCTGTCCATCAGTCCGAGACGGTCGGCATCTCCATCCGTAGCAAGCCCGCATGCGATATTTTTTTGTTTCCTGATTAAAAATGAAAATTCACCGAGGTTTTTCAGGAGCGGTTCAGGGGGAGTATTATTGAAAAGAGGATTCCAGGTGCAATGAAGCAGCGTGATATCAGGAAGAATTCTCCGCATTATTTTCTGTCCTGCACCGTACATAGCATCGTAAGCAAAATGCAAGCCGGAATTTTTTATCGCTTGAAGGTCGAATTTATTAACAACCTTACGGTAATATAGGTCTTCAAAATCGGAATATTCGGCAAGTCCTTCTTTTATTAAATCGGCAAGAGATGCCTTGTCCGCATCTTCGGATGAAACTCCGGGTATCAGACCTTCCACTTCTTTTATCATTTCCGGTAACAGGGGACCGCCATAGGCGCCTTTAAGTTTAAAGCCGTTGTAATCCGGAGGATTATGGCTGGCAGTGATTATCACACCAACGCCAGCGTTCAGTTCTTTTGTTGCCAGAGAAACCATTGGGGTAGAAACGAAACCGGGACTGATGTATGATTTTATTCCGTTCGCGGCCATAACTTTTGCCACCGTTTCGGCAAAAAGTTTTCCTCCAAAGCGGCAATCATATCCGATAACTGCACTGCGGCTCCCCTGTTTTACCAGCCATGCGGCTGTTCCCTGTGCAGCGCGGGCGACATTTTGAGTAGTGAAATCTTTTCCTATTATAGCCCTCCAGCCGTCAGTGCCAAATTTGATATTACTCATAACCGGAAAAAATTTAGGTGCGAAATTACGAATAATGATATTCAGGAGTATATTTAATTATGAAGGACGGTTGTAATTGACTGCGCAGATTAACATAAAGTAATTAAAATAAAATTGTTACTGTTCACCCCCTCTGTGAAACTCTGTTATCTCAGTGAACTCTGTGTTAAAAATTCTTCAACACAGAGAGCACAGAGTCCACTGAGTTACACAGAGTTAAATTGCAATGACCAGTAATAATTTACAATTTTGGTGAATAGTAACAAAAAATTTTAATTAAATCCGTATCCCGATAACAGTCACATCGTCTGTCTGTTCACCATTGCCTTTCCATTCATCAAATGTTTTTTCAAGCATCTCCTTTTGTTCCGTTAATGATAAATGGTGGATTGAAGCGAGTTTTTCCCTGAGGATGGCTGCTTTGAACTTTTTTCCTTTTGGTCCGCCTAACTGATCCTCATAGCCATCGGTGGCAAGGTAAACCATATCTCCTGTTCTCAATTCATCCCTGTGTAAAGTAAATGGCTTTTCCCCATCCGCGCCTGTTCCGCTGCCAAAAACACCCACCGGAAACCGGTCAGGTTTAATCTCCCTTAACTCACCATTACATACAATGTAAAGAGAATTATTAGCGGCCGATGTTTCAAGAATCTTCAACCCGTTATCTTCAACAGAAAATTTTATCAAAATTGCGTCCATTCCGTCTTTTGCACCGCTTTGTTCTCCTTTTTGCTTTAATGCATTAATAATTCCTGACCTTACATCACTGAAAATTTTATCCGGTTCGGCAATTCCCTTATCCGTTACCGCTTCATTCAGCAGCGCATTGCAGAGCATTGACATGAATGCCCCGGGAACTCCGTGGCCGGTGCAGTCGCAGACGGCAAGAAGCACTGCCCCCCTGCCCCCCGAAGGGGGGTTCTGAAAAGCAAAGCCCAAATGATCTTTGAATGAAGGGGTTTGAGAATAATAAATCCCCCCTTCGGGGGGACTTAGGGGGGCCATCCAATAAAAATCCCCGCTCACGATATCCCTCGGACGGAAAATAATAAAGGAATCGGGGAACAGTTCCCTGAAGTCGGTTTCAGCAGGTAACACCGCCCGTTGAATTGTCCCGGCATATTCGATGCTGTCGGTAATATTCTGTTTCTGTTCGGTGATAATCCGGTTTTGCAACTGAATTTTTTCATTTTGTCCGGCAAGTTCTTTGTTCGCCCTTTTTTTAAGGATGTACCGGTTATGGATTACATAAGCAAGTACCATAGCGAGCACAGCGATAACGAAAATAAAAAATGCAACACCGATAATTGAATTTCTTATCAGGGTTTGTCTTTTTATACGGGCATCTTTAATTTCCTGGTCTTTTTTAAGAATCTCAATTTCCTTAACTTTTTTATCGGTTTCATACCTTGTCTGCATTTCAGTTATCTGTTTGCTTGTTTCCTCATCGAGGATCGAATCTTTCACCTGGCTGTACAGTTCATGGTATTCATACGCCTTTTTAAAATCGCCTGTTTCGCTGTAGACCTTCGCAAGGTTCAGATATGAATTTTTTATGTGAATCTTACTCCCGGTGGTTTTTCCATATTCAAGGCATTCGTTAAAATTTTTTATAGCCCCTTTGTAATTCATTTTTTTTGCCTGGATGGTGCCTAAAAGCGTCAGGTTATGGCATATTCCGAAATTGTCGTTCATTTTAAGGCACAACCTGTACGATTCATTAAGGAATTTTATTGCCTGATCAAACTTATCCATTTCCATATAAGTACTGCCCATGTTATTGTAAGACATCGCCAGCCCGCGCATCTCGTTTATCTCTGTCCAGACATCTACGGCACTTTTAAGGTATTCAATCGTTTTTTCAACATTCCTAATATGTGAATAACACATGGCAATATTGTTCAGGTTATTACCAATGCCGCGTTTATTACCGAGTTTTTTCTGCTTGTCAAGCGAAAGGAGAAAATATTCCAGGGCTTCATTGTAACGCTCTTGTTGAGCATAAATAACCCCGATGTTATTTGTCGAATTTGCCACCCCCTGGATGTAATTTAAAGAATCGCTGATTTTATAAGAGAGGAGGTAGTTTTCAAGCGCTTTGGCTAAATTACCCATTTCTTCATGAAGAAATCCGTAACTGTTATTAACATCCGCAATACCTTCCCCGTTACCGCTGATACGGTAAAATGCCATTGCTATACCGAATAAACTGTCGGCTTCCTTATATGATGCCCTGTATAATGAAAGGGTTGCAAAATTGTAGTATCCCTTACCCATGAGTGAAGTATCCTTTATTTCCGTGGCAAGTCGAAGCAGTTGTTTAGTGTACCGGGCGGCCGAATCCGGGTTGTTTTTTACATAATACTGGGTAATCTGCAATATCACGTTCGCCTTTTCTTTACCCGCAGTCATGCTTAACCTCTGCTTTATGCTATCTATTTTGGAAACACCAAAAACCGGGTTTACAAAATTAAAAGCAAGGGAGATTAAAATCGTTAAAAGTGAAAAATGTCTTATCGTTGCCATCAGATACACCGGACAGAATAAATAATGCGGAAAAATTCAATGAATACTATCAATGACCGGCTGTCCGGTAAAAATACATTAAATCATCCTCTCCGGACTTAGTGGTTTGCCATGAGGTTCCGGGGAAGGCAGGCGCACTTACCCCGGTTTTAAAATATTTTCCCGAAACAAAAATTCTCGCCTCATCCCATAAACCCGTCTCAAGAAACGAATTCAGCGTAAATGTCCCCCCCTCAATGATGATGGATTGGATTTTTTTCTCAAACAAAATATTGAATATTTGCGGAATGATCTCCGCAGTAAAATCAATTTTTATCCATTCAATATTTCCCACCGGTTCATTTTTAAATCCGTTAAAGATAAGCGTATGCGCGGCTGAATCAAACATGCGGCTGGAAGGCGGTACCACAAGGTTCCTGTCAATCAGAATGCGTACCGGATTTTTTCCCGCCCATTTCCTTACCGTCAATTGCGGATTATCGGTAATGGCAGTTTTTGTACCAACCAGGATCGCCTGCTCTTCGCTGCGCCATTTGTGAACCTGTTTAAGTGAAATTTCACTGCTTATCCATGCCCTCTGCTGTTCACCGGTTTCATGCATTCCTGCCCTCTTGCCTTCCTGCCTTCCTTCATTCTTGCCTCCCTTTCCAATAAAACCATCCCTGCTCTGCGCCCATTTTAATATTACATACGGTCGTTTTTTTTCATGATATGTAAAAAATCTCCTGTTCAGATGGCGACATTCTTTTTCCAATACCCCTGCAACAACCCTGATTCCCGCTTCCTTCAATTTTGCAATTCCCTTTCCGGCCACTTCAGGGTAGGGATCTTCGGTTCCAATGATAACTTCAGGAATCCTGTTTTTGATGATCAATTCCGTACAGGGGGGGGTTTTACCATAGTGACAGCATGGTTCAAGATTAACGTAAAGCGTTGAAGAGGATAACAACGATTTATCCTTCACCGCATTGATGGCATTCACCTCGGCATGGGGTCCTCCGAATTCGCGATGCCATCCTTCACCGATGATTTTTCCGTCATGAACAACAACAGCACCTACCAGAGGGTTCGGTTGAACCTGTCCCAGTCCATGCTGCGCCAGGAACAGAGAACGATGCATGTATTTTTGATGGTCAACCATCATCCGGTTTATTTACCACTACATCAATAATTCAGACATCTCTAAAGAGTTCTTTTTTTATCTCGCTAGGATGCAAAGGTCGCAAAGATAAAATTTCAATGAATTTCAATTAATTTCTACGAATTTCCCTGCCTGCCGGTCCGATGACTCTGACGAGTATCGGACTCCGTCAGAGCAGGCAGGCATAAATTTCTGATGTTTCAACTTGTTTCCCTCTGTCTTAAAATAATTTATATCTTCGTCTTTTGATAATCTAAAAATTTGTTTTATGAATACAAAAATTTTATTTTTCACTTCGGTTATCCACTCATTCCTGTTGAATTTTTCAAACGCCCAGGTCGGTTTCAGCGTAAACCCCCAGTCAGGTTGCGCCCCGCTTGCCGTTGAATTGACAAATACAACCGTATCACCGGGCGCCTATTATTACAACTGGAACTTCGGTGACGGTACACCAACCGTTTATGATACCTTGTCCACTACTCTAAATCACACCTATACCGTTGGAGGGAATTTCTGGGCTTACCTGAGCGTATTTGATTCAATGGGTTATTACCTTGGCGATTATTTTACAACCGTTGAAGTTTATGGGGCGCTCCAGCAATTTGAATGGAGTACCGATTCGGCCTGCCCCGGTGATGAAGTCAATATGGGTATTTTCGGAGCATATTCTTATGCTGCCTGGGATTTCGGTGACGGTTCTTACTGGACAGGACCATACGCATCGCATACATGGATTGATACAGGTGTGTATACAATTACCCTTGTAGCCACCTCGGCACAATGCGGAACAACCGATACTGTTCAGCAGGAAATTTACATTCTCAGTAATGTGCCAATCCCTGATTTTGAACTGGATATTTACCCTAACCCTGTTTGCCCTGGCGATGAAGTTAGTTTTAATGTTCAATGGTGGGCTGAAAACTTTGTTTTCTATGGGTGGGATTATGGCGATGGTAATACTTTTTCTTCGGATAATTTCTGGGAGGGCAACAGGCATAGTTATACAGCAACCGGTGACTACCTGGTAACCCTTACGGCCACCAACGGATGCGGTAATTCAAATTCCGCAAGCGATACTGTATGGGTTGAGAATGGACTGCCCTTCACCGGTAATACTTATGTAAATGGTGAACCTGAATCTGCCTGCCCCGGTGACTTAATAAATTTTTATTCCATCAACGGAATGCAGGAATATTTCTGGAATTTCGGAGACGGAAGTTCAGATACTTCAACAGTAGGGTTTAATGACCATGAGTACCAGGCAACAGGCGATTATCAAATTTCAGTAACTATCGTCAACGGATGCGGAAGTGATACTACTGTTTATGATTCAGTGATAATAGATAATAACATTCCGGTAACAGGTGATATGAATATCTATACGAACGCACCCGGCTGCCCCGGTGACCTGATCGTTTTCTACGCAAGCACTGAATTTGAATATACTTATTCATGGAATTTCGGTGATGGGAACTCAGGGACAGGCCAATGGGTGCAGCATGCATTTTCAACCGTTGGTTCTTACACGGTTGCGCTCACCTCAACCAACAGTTGCGGAATGGATTCGGTAATATCGCTGACAATTCAGGTAACCAACAATCTTCCGGTGGATCTCAGTGATTATGATTATGGCTCTACGGCTGAAAGCGCTTGTCCCGGTGATTCAATGATTTTTTGGGTATATCCGGGGAATAATACCTACTTATGGGATTTCGGAGACGGGAATACCGGATCGCCTACAGGAACAATTGAAGATGCTGCTATCACTCTTCATGCATATTCGGCATTAGGAACTTATTACCCGGTTCTGACAATCACCAACGGATGCGGTAACTCGGCTTCAGATTCAACAGTTGAAATTGTAATCGGCAACAGCACACCTGCAGAATTTGATCTGGAAGTGGTCAGCGATTCATCATGCGCAGGAAAGCCGCTGGAAATTGTAGTTTTTGGTGCGGGTAACAGTTTCAATTGGGATTTTGGCGATGGCGATACCGCTTATACTATATTGCCCGGAGTAGAGCATACCTACACTAACCCGGGAATTTACACGGTAATTATGGCGGGAATGAACGGTTGCGGAAACTATGGCAGCGATACTCTTGAAGTTGTGATTGAAAATTGCGTTGTGGGAATTGAGACGAATAATGGCGAAATAAATGACTTGATGATATATCCGAACCCGTCAGCCGGAGAAATTAATATTGAGTTTGCTTTGCCGGCTCCCAATACCGTTTCGGTTTCATCTATTACGGTTACCGGTCAAAAAATTTCAATGGGGGTAAATTCATCCTTTGGCGAAGGACAGAATAGATTATCATTTGATTTAAGCGACCTTAATTTGCCATCAGGCATCTATCTCCTCGAAATAATGATCGGCAAGGAGCCGCTACACAGGAGGATTGTTATTGCAGAGTGAAAACGCGTTTGAGAGTCAACAGACACACCCCCCAACCCCCCTCTTATTAGAGGGGGGCTAAAATCAAATTCCCACTTCAAATTCCCTTTACCATAATCCTCGCATCTCCTATTACACATCCTTTACCCGGAGGTAAGGCGAAAATCGGATTCAGGTCAAGTTCCGAAATTTCCGGAATTGCTTCAACAAGTTGCGAAACCCGCAGCAACGTTTCTTCAAGAGCCGTAATATCGGCCGCGCGGTGCCCACGGTATCCCTCAAGCAATTTGTAGCCCTTGATGGATTTTATCATTTCCTTAGCGTCAATATCGGTCAACGGAGTAATCCTGAAACGCACATCAGAGAGGATTTCAACATGAATTCCGCCCAGCCCGAAAGCCACCAACGGACCAAAGGTGGGATCATCTACCATGCCGACCATCACCTCAACGCCTTTTTTTATCATCGGCTGAATAAATGCTCCATCCATTTCTGATTCCTTATTCAGTTCAATCATCTTTTCTTTCAGATTAATAAACGCATCGCGTACATCTTTATCATTTTTCAGGTTCAGGTAAACACCACCGACCTCGGTTTTATGCGTAAGGGTATGTGAGGCGACCTTTAACACTACCGGGTACCCGATTTTACCGGCAATTGCCATCGCTTCATCTTCGTTCAAAGCAAGGCCTCCGGAAGGTACCGGCAGGCGAAATGCCTGTAAAACATCCTGAACTTCCGTCACGGTAAGCCAACCATTACCGCGCGCTTTAAGCGCACCATGGATAATATTGAACGCTTTCTCTGTGTCAATATCCGTAAAATCCATCGTTGCACCGGGGGGTTTTATGCGCCATGCGGAATATTGTGCAACCTTTGATAATGCTTTTCCCGCTGCCTCAGGAAAAATAAAGACCGGTATATCGGTTTGAGTCGCCAGTTCCTGCAGTAATTTCTCATCATACATCAGGACCGCTACTACGGTTTTATTTTTCCCGTGCTCTGTTTCCCTTCCTTCATTAACTGACCTGGTTATGGATTGAAAATATTTTCCTGTATCTTTCGGGTCAACCGGTATGTGGAGGATGACCAGTGAATCAATCTCATCTGATGAAATAATTTCTTTTATCGCCTTATAATAGGTTTCAGGATTTGCCGATGCCACCATATCCACCGGGTTTGATACAGATGCTTCCGGTGGAAGGAAACCGTGCAATTTATCCTGAAGTTTCCCGGAAAAGAGCGGCAGAACCAGGTTCCCCCCCTCGCAGGCATCGGCACATAAAATGGCGAAGCCGCCTGCATTGGTAACCATGCCTATCCTGTTGCCTGCCGGCAATGGCTGGTTGCTCAGAATTTTGGCAATGTCAAACATATCCTCCAGGGTATCGGCTCTTATGACACCCGTCTGGTTAAAAAGGGCATCCACCGCTATTTCGTTGGAGGCAAGCGAGGCGGTATGCGATCCGGCAGCCCTTTTCCCGGATGCCGTCCTCCCCCCCTTAACGGCAAGAATGGGCTTCTGCCTTCCTATCCTTCTTGTTAATTTTACAAACTTCCTCGGATTTCCGAACGATTCAATATAAAGCAAAATAACTTTCGTATTATGATCATACTCCCAGTATTGCAGCAGATCATTAGCCGATATATCGGCCTTGTTGCCTACGCTGATAAAAGAAGAAAGTCCGATGTTCAACTGTTTTGCGTGCGAGATCACGGCAAGACCGAGAGCACCGCTCTGCGAACTCATCGCTACATTGCCGTAGGGGGGGGACACATTTGCAAAAGAAGCGTTCAGCGAAATATCTGGCGCAGCGTTCAGGATTCCCATGCAATTGGGTCCGACCATGCGGATATTGTTTTCCCGCACTTTCCGGAGGATCACTTCCTGCAGGGCTTTTCCATCCCTGCCAGTTTCAGCAAATCCGGCAGAAATCACAACAATTGCTTTGACTCCCGCCTGTACGCAATCATCAATCACCCCGGGAACCAATTTGGCCGGTACCGCAATTACTGCAAGGTCAACCTGCCCCGGACATGATGTTACGGACGGATATGCTTTAACCGAACTGACAAATTCAGCCGAAGGATTGACGGGATATACCGGTCCGTTAAACCGGTTGGATATTATTGCATCAAGAATCCTGTACCCTATGCTTGCAGGATTGCGCGATGCGCCAATTACTGCAACGGAACGGGGGCAAAAAAGGGGCAGCAGGGAGTCACGGGTATCGGGAATCTCTGTTTTCATCCGGTAACGATTTAAGAGTGTACATCCAGATTCAGGGGTGTACGACATTTTTCCCGCAGATTACGCTGATATGCGCAGAAAAAAAGAAATATATCAGCGAAAATCCGCGTTATCTGCGGGAAAGTGGATTTTTGTCGTGCACCCAGATTCAGGTTCAAAGTTCGTAAAATCCCGAATTGACTATTTTTGCTGATAACAATTTTTTATCATGACTAAAACCGAAAAAATTGACGGCAAAGCCGTAATCCGGATACCCGACAAACACAGGTCGGATCTGGATAACCCGCAATCCTGGAACCTGATTGAGGTGGGCGACAAGGCAAGTTACAGGAGAACGGTAACCGATGCGGATGTGGCATTGTTTTCAGGCGCTACCGGTGACACAAACCCATACCATTTTGACGAGGTGTATGCCGCCAGCGGCCGCTTTAAAAAACGGATCGCCCATGGCATGCTTGTTACCGGATATTTATCAACGGTTCTTGGAACCATTCTCCCCGGTGCAGGTACCATTTACCTGAAACAGGTTTTGAATTTCAGGAAACCGGTTTTTATCGGTGACACGATCACCGCAATAGCGGAAGTCCTGACCATAAAGGATGATAAACCCATTGTAACCTTATCCACAACCTGCATCAACCAGAATGGCGAAACGGTTATTGATGGCGAAGCGACCGTTCTGGTGGAGTTTGTGAAGGTATGACAAATCTAAAACGAGATTAAGCCCCCTGTAAAAATCAGAATAGCGTAAGTTGGCTATCATCCGCCTGTTGCTGTACTTTAGGTGTGGTAGGCGCAACGGGTTTTGTTTCTTCCTTTAATATTTCCTGCCGTTCTTCTGCTTTGGCGATTTGCGTTTCCATATCGGCAATGGCGAGTTCAATTTCACTTGGAACATCTGCAATATTATTTTCGGCTTTGTAAATACGGGCTTCTATTATTTGTGTGCGCCATATTTCGAGCAGTTCCAATGAGCCGGTATTTTTTCCTGCCTTGCCGGCAGGCAGGGCTTTA
The DNA here is from genome assembly GCA_016193485.1 of Bacteroidota bacterium. Classification (GTDB taxonomy): domain Bacteria; phylum Bacteroidota; class Bacteroidia; order JACPRZ01; family JACPRZ01; genus JACPRZ01. Next base: position 15,679 of record JACPRZ010000026.1, read on the forward strand.
TCGGCAAGTTCCATTTGTATATGAACCAAATTAAGCCGCTTTGCCAGTTCTTTGTCAGATTTAGTTGCCAATATCTCCACGTATTTATCGTGGTTGTCAATACAATCTTTTATGCGAACGGATATGCTCATTTTATTTTTCGAGTTCTATTTTGTAATCCCGAAGGGATTGAATGTGAATAACACCGCATACAATGCGGTGAATAACAATGCCACACACGCACGCAACCGCAAAGCGGTTGAATATTTTTACAGCAAGTATTTTTCATCAAATTCAATCCCGTGTTCTTTCAGTAGTTCAATGTATTCCTCTTTGAAAGTTTTTGTTTTATGATGCTCTTCCTGATTTTTTACATATTCAATTAACCTTTCTTTGGCTTCCACGGAATAGGTGAAAGCGCCATAGCCATCCTGCCATCCTGCGAATTCCGGGAAAAGATTTTTATTCTTGATAT
>JACPRZ010000007.1 GCA_016193485.1 Bacteroidota bacterium
CAACCGTTCCACTTCGCTTTTCCCGGGCCGGATTCTTTTCTTTTCTGAAACAACAGAGACCTTTTTACCCATGAGATCCGAAATCAGGGAAATCAGATCGCGGATTGAGATTTCCTTTTTATTGCCGAAATTGGTGGCTTCTCCTGCCAGGCCTTTTGCCCCTGAAAGTGCAAGGTATCCTTTTGCCAGGTCTTTTACGAAGGTCAGATCGCGGGTGGGATGAGTGTTCCCGGTATTAATTTTTTTTCTACCTTCCAGTATCTGAGTAATTACGGTTGGAATGATTGCGCGTGCCGACTGCCTGGGACCATAACAATTGAAAGGTCTTATTATTTTTACCGGAAGTCCGAAAGAACGATAGTAACTTACGGCAAGGTGATCGGCAGCAATTTTAGACGCAGAATAGGGTGATTGACCCACAAGCGGATGTTTTTCATCTATCGGAACATATTGTGCCGTACCGTATGTCTCGCTCGTTGATGTGACAATAATATTCCGGATATTTAATTTACGCGCTGCCTCAAGAACATTGTATGTCCCTTCAACATTCGTCTTAATATATTCCAGAGGCGCCACATAAGAATAAGGAATCCCGATAAGAGCGGCCAGGTGAAAAACCGAATCACATCCATTCATGGCATCCATGACCGAATTAAAATCGCGGATATCCCCGCTGATTATTTCCATATCGTTTTTACGGGGCGAATGTTCCAGCCAACCCCAGAAGTTCATTGAGTTGTACCTGACAAATGCTTTTACTTTGTATCCCTTTTCGGCACAATGCTCAGCCAGGTGTGAGCCGATGAAGCCACCGGCTCCTGTTATCAATACTGTTTTCATTTTAATTTATGATGAGCGGCAAAAGTAAGCATATTGCCATTTAATTTCCCTCTTACCCGGTCAGCCACTTCCACAACGGAATAAAAGTTATTTTTTTACCGGAAATTTTCGCTTCGCTTTCGTAATCCCATGTAATAATCAAGAGATTCCTGCAGTATAGTTCATCGCAAGCAATTACCAGCGATTTCACTTCCCGTTCTTTTATTTCTTCTTTGGTTGTTGCCCAGGTTACCTGGATCAGTTGCTCTACATGTTTAGCGTTTTTGATAATGAAATCAACTTCGTGCTGGCGGTAGTCCTTCCAGTAATAAATTTCCATACCGGGTTGTTCCGCTACTTTCCTCTGCAATTCAACTGCAACGCAGTTTTCCATCAGTTTACCGGAATTTTCACCGAATAAAAATCCTGTTGATAATATAATCCCGTTGTCTATTGCAAAGACCTTTTTGGTGGCCAGATATTGTTCTTTGAGTTTAAATGAAAACCGCTGTAATTTAAAAATCAAAAAACTTTCTTCCAGGTAGGAAAGCCATTTGGAAAGGGTGGAAACGTGTTTAATATTGAATAATTTTACCATCCGCGAGTAACTTATTTCCCCGGTGAAATTGGTAATTAGGTAATTTGCCAACATCTTTATTTCATTGCTTTTTTTGATTTTATGCCGGAGGAGAATATCTTTTGTGATGATGTCGTTGAATAATCTGTGCAGAATGGATTTCCCGAATTTATATACTTCAGGGAATCCGCCAACGGATAAATATTCCCTCAACAACTTCAGCAGCGCTGCTTTATTTTTAGCCGTGTAGTAATTTTTTTTATCAAATTTTTTGAAGTTCAGGAATTCGGAAAATGAGAACGGATAGATAGTAAGGGCAATATGCCTTCCGGTCAGATGGGATGTGAATTCACCGCTCAGCAGGCGGGAATTGATTTTTCAACATTCTGAATTTCGTCCAGAATAACATATTCAACATCCCCGTATAATTCGTAAAAAGCCCCGAGAATTTTATCTAAGTCAGCGGCATTGACGTTTGACAACCGTTCATCGTCAAAGTTGATATACCCGAACCTCTCATTTCTTGCGGTGAGGTAAGAAAAAACGGATTTTCCGCACCTTCTTATGCCGGTCACTGCAAGTATATTGGGATACTTCAGGAAATTTTTCGCTTTGCCGATAGAACTCCTTTCAATGATGTTTTCCCTTCTTTCAATATCTTCAAGTTCTTCCCTTTGTTCGGCAACGATTATTCTGAAATCCATATAGTTTCTATTAGAAAGGTTTTATCAAATCCTTTCTAATAGCATTAGAAAGGATTAACAAATGCGAAAATACGAAAATTTATAATCGCTGATACCGTTCAATCGTACTGTAAATCCGTATTACACTTTTACATCAATCTGTCTGTTTTGTAATTAGGTTCCTATACTAATTTATATTGTAACTACTCACCACAGAGGCACAAAGAGCACGGACCTGCCTGCCGCCTGCCTGCCGGTAGGCAGGGTTTCACGGAGATTTTCTCTGTGTTTCTTTTCCGCCAAGGCGGATCAGTCCTTTGGCTGAGTGTTCTCCGTGTCTCTGTGGTTTTGTTCCTATTGGTAATCAGGATTACACTGATGAGTAGTTACTTTACATTTTAAAATGGACTGGTTGTACAATGAAATAAACCCCACGGGTGAAAACCCGGTTATTTTTGCTTACTTTTGCAAATCAATCAGCATGTTGGTGGTTTTTATTTCAATGAATTCAGGTTTTGCCCATTTATTCTGGTGGTTTCTCTTATTCCTATTTTTTTCCCTTCATCCGGTAAAAAGCTTTTCACAAGCACAATTCTGTATTGCCATTGGTGGCAGCGGAGCAGAAATTGCCTATGAAATTTTACAATTATCAGATGGTGGTTATTGCATTGCAGGATGGACAACTTCGTTCGGGCAGGGTGGTCGTGATGTGTATATAGTAAAGTTAAACAGTATTGGCATTATTGAATGGACCAGGACCGTTGGCGGGAGTTCTGATGATGATCTCACTTCAGCGCTTCAAACTATGGACGGGGGTTTTATTGCATCAGGTGGTACGACAACTTATGGGCAGGGCGATAAAGATATATATGTCGTAAAATTAGCATTGGACGGAACGGTGCTTTGGACAAAATCATTTGGTGATTTTGGCTATGAGGTAAGCGGTACTATTATTGAAAATTATAATGGATTTTATACACTGGGCGGATGGACGACTTCATTAGGTTTGGGCGCCAGTGAAGGGTATTTGCTGAGAATTGATAATAGCGGAAATTTACTTTGGACCCGGTCGTTAGGAGGAAGCGGTGCTGATTTGATATATTCCATTATTCAAACGCCTGATTATGGTTTTATAGCAGCCGGGGCTACCGGATCATTCGGTGCCGGAAGTAATGATGTATATCTTGCCAAATTTGATACTACTGGTTCACTGCAATGGACAAAAACCATCGGAGGGTCAGCAGCTGAATGGAGTTTTTCAATCGTTCAAACTACCGATTTCGGTTATATCATTGGCGCAACAACCGCCTCCTATGGCGCGGGAAGCGATGATTTTTATGTGTTGAAGATTGACAGTCAGGGATCACTGCTTTGGACTCGCACGATTGGTGGCACAGGAACAGAATGGAGCCGTTCAATTATTCAAACATCGGATGGTGGTTTTGCTATTACCGGTTTCACTTCTTCGTTTGGTGCCGGTGGCCAGGACGTTTACCTGGTTAAATTGACTGCAAATGGAAATTTTGAATGGTCCCGGACATTTGGTGGAGTTGGAGATGATGTAGGAATGTCGCTTATTGAAACCAGTGATGGCGGCTTGGCAATCACGGGTAGCACGACCTCTTTTGGATCAGGAGGAATGGATGTATATATCATAAAACTTGCTCCGGGGAATGTCAACTGCTGTATAACAAGTAATGACATGGGAACCACATTCTCCGGAGGAGTGGCAGGTTCCGGGGGCCAGATTAGTTCCGGTGGTTTTGTAAGTTCCGGAGGGATAAGCGGCTCTGGTGGCATTCTTACCAACCAGTGCTGCCTCTTTTCCGTTACATCAACCATCTCACAAAGCGATCCTTCCTGTTACGGAATGAATAATGGCGTGGCGTTATCCTCTCCCACAGGCGGTACCCCTCCCTACACCTTCTCCTGGTCAAACGGGCAGACCGATTCGGTGGCTACCGGGCTGAGCGCAGGAGTTTATTACCTGACTATTACCGACAACTCTTCCTGCATCGCCATGGATACTGCATATATTACAGCCCCCCCCCCGATGATTGTTTCTCTCAATAAACAGGATCTAAGTTGCGATGCCGGTGACCTGTCAATCTGGTCGTCCGCTTCCGGTGGTACCGCTCCTTTTATGTATTTATGGAGTACCGGTTCCACAACAACTTCAGTAACAGGATTAAGTTCGGGAACTTTTACCATTACCGTTACCGATAGTAAGGGTTGCACTGCGACCGATACTATAGGAATTTATGAGACCGGTTCCCCGGCACTTTCCATTATAAACCTTCAATACCCATCCTGCTACGGATTAAGTGATGCCTCTGCAAGTATTACCGCATCAGGAGGCGCCCCTCCCTATACTTTTGACTGGTCAAACGGGCAAAGCGGATCAACGGTTACCGGGTTAGATGCCGGTATATATTACGTAACAGTTACCGATAATAACTCCTGCAGTGACACAGATACAATTACTGTTTACACACCTGCATTACTTACTGCTTCCATTTTTAAGCAGGATGCTGACTGCGATACTGCTGACGGTGTGGCCGTGGTAACGGTTACGGGAGGAACTTCACCCCTTACCGTTCTTTGGAGTAACGGATCCACCAGCGGTTCAATTGTAAACTTAGGAGCCGGAGTTTATTCTGTCACCGTAACTGATACTAATGGTTGTGTAGATTCAGTAACTACAGTTATTAATGAAACTCAATCGGCCGGCCTTTATATTGATTCGCTGCAAAACGTTACTTGCAGTAGTATCAATGACGGCTCGGTTACCGTCAGCGCTTCGGGAACTCCCCCCCCTTATACGTTTCAGTGGAGCACAGGCCAGTCGGTATCCGGCATAACCCAGGCAACGATGGACAGTTTACAGGCGGGGGTTTACAATTTGTCCGTCTCGGATAGTAACGGTTGCACTGCGGTATTACTGATAACCATAACCCAGCCATCGGTTTTGAATGTAACAACCTCATCAACCGGCCAAACCTGCCTTGTGTACGGTACGGCCACAGCAACGGCAACCGGGGGAACACAACCTTATTCTTATTTATGGAGCAATGGCGACACATCATCCGGTATCCAGAATCAAGCATCCAGCATCTATTCAATTACTGTAACTGATGCAAATAAGTGCATAGAGACATCATCCGTTGTTATTGCAATGATGGATTCTGTTATTGTATCCATCAACGGCACACCGGAGATTTGCGGTGAACAAACCGTTCAGTTATTGGCTTCCGCGTCCCCGCCTGCCGATTACCTGTGGAATACGGGTGATACCACCTCTTTTATTGTGGATTCACCTGCCGTAACAACATTTTATTCCGTCATTGCTGCCGTTGGGATTTGTTCTGATACGGCCGACTACCTTGTTACCGTATTTCCGGCAGTGAACGTTATTTTGGGAAACGATACCTCAATTATTATCGGGCAGACGATCAGTCTGCAGTCGTCCCTTTCGGGAGGAACACCATCTTATTCTTATTTGTGGTTGCCCGAAAGCGGGAATTCTCCGTCTGTTGAAGTGACTCCATCCGTTTCAACATATTATTCCGTAACGGTCACCGATGCCAACGGGTGCATTGATTATGACACGGTTTTTATAGATGTTCTGCTTTGCGATGCCGAAGTTTTTGTGCCGAATGTTTTCGCTCCGGCATGCAGGTGCCCTGACAAGTATTTCAGGGTATTCAGCGACTGCATTATAGAGTTTGAGTTTTTAGTGTTTGACCGGTGGGGCGAAAAGGTTTTTGAACTTCAGGGCGCAGATTTACAGGCCGTTAAAAGCGGTGACTGGTGGGATGGCGCCTATCGCGATAATCCTATGGATGCTGCCGTTTTTGTCTGGTTCCTGAAATATACTACCGTAAATGATCCTGATGAAGAAAAACTACTTGAAGGGAATGTGAACCTGGTACGGTAACGAATATGAATTTGCAAGCAGCATATAAAATGTTCCAAGACCCAAGTTCTAAAAACTAAAATACTAATATACGAATGGTACTAATGATACGAATGGAATTTGGGTTTATTAGTATCATTAGTATTCATTCGTATATTCGCATTATTATTCCAATCCTTTGTAAACTCAAACAGCATCAGTATTAAATCCCTGCTTTTTATACTGCGTGAACTTTCCGGGGAGGAAATCAAAGGTATTCTCAAAAAGTTTTCTCCTGCGGTTTCTGCTATCCTGCATGAGCAATCGGTTAATGTACCGCATGAATTATCCGCCTACCGCAAAGAACCTCTTTCTCCGGATTCCGGTAAGAATTTCCTGGAACTGATGAAGCAGTGTTTCAGTGATGTCAATGCGTTCGCTTATCGCCATACCTCCGGGAAAACTTTAATTGACCACCTGTCGGCTGATGGCAATACCATGTGGTATTACCTGCGGCCAATTGTACTGCTCTCCTACCGTTCCGCCCTGAACAACAACGCAAAGATTTTAGCGGGATACCGCATGTTCCGCGGGGAAGAAATATCCGATGTGGTTGTCTTTGGTGATGCAGCAGGAATAAAACATTTTCTTCCCCCCCATGTGGACGTTAAGACATTTCCGGCAGTACATCACAATACATGGACCGCAGCAGGCAAAATTATCCGGTATATCATCCTCTTTAAACTGCGTTTTTTCATCAGTATTTTTCAGATTTCGGGGTTTCTTTTCCGGAAAACATCGCATATCCTGTTTGACGATCCCAAACACAGCCAGCAAATCATTGATCTGAAACAATTGAAGTCGGTTGCAGGAGACGGATTTACCGGTTACCTTAAAGAAAAAGCGGCAGGTAAAAAAGAATTTCTCATATTGTCGGAACTGTTCATTCCAAACCTTAAACGCGAAGCGCTGCAGTTCCGCATGGATTATCTTTTTGCGCGATACCCCAAAACCCTTAATTATGAATTTTTTATTCTTTTTACCATCATAAATCCGGTTACATGGATAAAATTAATGCGGTTTTCATCCCATCTGCGTAAAGTATATGCCGTTCTTAACGAACAGACAGCTCAGCCGGCAGAAAAATTGCTCTCAGCCATTATCCGAGATGTGCACCGGTTATCATTGATTTGTTACCTGCGGGAACTTTCCGCGCGACTTTTCTTCAGGATTTTTAATCCCCGCGCCATCGGAGGCGATCATGAAAATGAATTGAAAAATAAACCGCTTCTCACCATTGCCCGCCAGAAGGGTGTTATCACATTTGGCATCCAGCATGGCATTTTCAATGAGTTTCATTACCATTATACTTTCGGAGAAGAAGATAAAAGATATAATCCGGTACCCGGCTATATGCTGTTATGGGGGAACCGGTGGAAAAATATTCTGGTAAACCATTCCATTTTTAATGGGGAAAGTTGTAAAGTCCTTGGTCAGATCCGAACCGATTGCATCCCGTTGTTAACGGGTTTGTCCAAAAGAGATATACTGCCATGGTTTTCCGGTAAACGGCACCTCGTTCTTTATGCCACACAACATTTCCTTGCCGGGGAAGAGCCGTTACAGGAAAAAATAACAGGTGATTTCTTCCGTCTTGTAAGCCGGATGCCTGATGTTGAATTTGTAATCAAGCCACATCCGTTCGAATCTGATCTGAAAATATATGATTCATGGGCTAAAGATCTCGGATTGGCAAATTTTCACATTGTAAATGAAGATGTATATAAACTTATTGCTGTGTCAGATGCGGTTCTTGTTTACAGCAGTACGGTTGGCACCGAAACCGTCTATTTCAGAAAACCTCTAGTGGTACTGGATTACTTCAATAATGATTTTATGCACTATGCGGATCAGAAAGTTGCATTAAGGGCATCGGGTTACGATGAACTTTCTGAAACCGTTCGGGGGATCCTCAACGGAACTGTTAAACTGAACACGGAAGATCAGAACAAATTCATTGAAGAAAATGTCTACCGGATTGACGGCAACACCAGTAATCGTTATCTTGAATTTATTATGGGCTTATGAGTTAAAAAAAATTATTTATCTTTGTCATCCAACCAGACATTCCATTTCACTTGGTAGTTTATGAAAAAAACAATGATTCTTCCGCTTTTTTTAATAGTCCCAATCCTCATTTACGCGCAGGATAGTTGGATTCAGAAATCCGACTTCGGTGGTACGAACCGATACAATACAGTATCTTTTTCAATTGGGGACACAGGATATATAGGAACCGGATATGACGGTTCCACCAAAAGCGATTTCTGGCAATACGACCCGGTAAATGATTCATGGTCTCAAATGGCAAATTTCATAGGAACTGCAAGGTATGCCGCAACCGGCTTTTCCGTCAACGAAAAAGGTTATATCGGAACAGGACTGAATATAAACGGCACAACCAGTTACCGGAATTTCTATGAATATAACCCTGCCACAAATTCATGGTTGCAAAAAGCCGACTTTGGCGGCTCCGCCCGCAGGGGTTGCACGGGGTTCACTATCGGTCCAAAAGGATATATCGGTCTTGGATGGGACGGATCGTACAAAAAGGATTTCTGGGAATATGATCCGATCATGGATCAATGGACCCAGATCTCCGATTTCGGAGGCAGCGCCCGGTTTGCGTGTGCAGCATTTTCGATTGCGGGAAAAGCATACGTGGGTAACGGAACCAGCGGTCCGTTTTACAATGACCTGTGGGAATATAATCCTGGAACAGATGCATGGATACAAAAAGCCGATTTCCCCGGTGCTGCAAGAAGCCATGGACCCGGTTTCTCGATTGGTAATAAAGGTTATTTTGGGACCGGTTCAACTAACGGAACTTATTATACCGATTTCTGGGCATACGATCCCAATATTGACGCCTGGACACAGAAAAAGGATTTTCCGGACGCAGGCCGCTATGCGCCAGCGGTTTTTACAATCGGTAATAAAGCGTATTTGGGAACCGGAAAAAACGGTTCGGTTTTCTATACGGACTTTTGGGAATACGATCCCTGTGGTGGATTTGAAATCCAGGTTTATGCGACTGATGCCACATGTTATGATGTGTGCAACGGAACCGCCACCGTATCAACTACCGGTGATACTTTGTCCTATTCATTTAATTGGTCGAACGGGAACAATAACCAGAATATCCTGAATTTATGCATCGGAACATACGGTGTAACTGTATTTGAACCTTCCGGATGTTTGAAAAGCGATTCAGTCGCTGTCAACGCCCCCCCCTTGTTTGTAATTGATTCAGTTCCTTCGGTACCTGCAACGTGCCAATCCTGTAATGACGGAAGCGCAACTGTTTATTCCAGCGGAGGAACGCCACCCTATACCTATCAATGGAGTGATAATGAAACGAACCCAACGAATAACGGTCTTGCATCAGATACGTTTTTTGTAACCGTTTACGATGCTAATGGTTGCACGGTAACCGGAGCAGTTTACATCAGTACGGCTGGCGGCAGCGATGAATTTTCCGGTACAGGAATAAAATTAAAGATTTATCCAAATCCTTCAAATGGACTGATATTTGTTTTACCCGTCACACCCGGCAATTATCCCCGATTAGAATTACACATAATAAATATTGCCGGTAAGGAGGTAGTAACCCGCTACATTTTGCCCGGAGAAATACCACCGGTAATTTCAACAAGGGATCTTTCGGGTGGAATGTACACCTGCATCCTCAAATCGGATAGGGCAGTCCTGGCAAGGAGAACAATCGTTATTACCGGGAAAAATTAATTTTTCTCATGCCTGATTTCGATTTAAGTCAATACCTGCTTGAAAAGCCCGCCATTGCGCTGGTGGGTGCATCAGCCAACCCGGCAAAATACGGCAGCGTGATCCTGCAGGATCTTTTGGAAAAGAATTTCACGGTTTATCCCGTCAATCCGAAAGAAAAAAATATCGGTGAAATAAATGTGTGGAACAATCTCTCCTCACTCGTAAAAGAAAAATCCATTGGGCTTGTCGTTTTTGTCGTCCCTCCTCCTGTTACGCTTAAAATGCTCGGAGAAGCGTTATCCCTCGGTTTAAAAAAGGTTTGGGTTCAGCCGGGCGCTGGTGACCAGGCAGTGAGGGAATTCCTTGAAAAGAATAATTTTGATTACCTCATGGATGCCTGCGTGATGGTAAAATCACGGGTGCGGTAAATCTTACCGGAGCAGAAATCTTTTATACCTTTGGCGCTCAAATCATTAAATTTATATTTCCATGACACGATTATCTTTTTCTTGCCGCTTAGCAATTCTCTGTTCACTGTTTTTTCCTGTGACCGGTTATAGCCAGCAGGGTGACGCGGAGACCCTGATTGCGAAAGCGAAGGAATTATACAATGAACGTTCCGATACAAATAAATTACGGCAGGCAGCCAATATCCTGGAAGAAGCGAATCAGAAGAAAGCCGACTATCAGTCGCTTGCGCTTCTTTCGCACGCATATTATTTTTTAGGTGAAAAAACCGAGGATACCGATGCAAAACTTGCTATTCACGACAGGGGCGTTAATGCCGGTGAAAGAGCGCTGAAACTGGTGAATGGTGACTTTGCCGCCCTTTCAGCAGAAAAGAAAAATTACGAAGAAGCGATAAAAAAAGTAAACAAAGATCAGATTGAAGCATTGTACTGGGTTGCCGCCAACCTGGCAAGGTGGATGAAGTTCAATTCATTTGGGAAAAAGGTCTCCACTAAACCCAAAGTACTTGCCCTCTGGAACCGTGTAAAGGAACTTGACTCAACCTATTTTTACGCTGGCGCATTCCGGTTTTTCGGGGGATACCATGCACTTGCACCGTCCATCACCGGTGATAATGATCCCGTAAAAGCAAAAAACTTCTTTGATATTGCAATGAAAACTGCTCCGCAATACCTTGAAACGAAAGTTCTCTGCGCTGAAGCGTACTGCTGCCACGCAAAAATAAAAGACAGGGATTTATTCAAAAAACTGATAAGTGAAGTGCTGGCCACAGATCTGAAACAATATCCGGAAATTGAAGCAGAGAACCGGTTGGCACAGGAGAAAGCGAAAAAATTGCTTGAAAAGGAAGGAGAGTTGTTTGAGTAGTCATTTATTATTTCTCCAAATAAATTTATTCAGATGAAAAATTTACACCTCTGCTTATTGCGGTTTATAGTAATTTTTGCTCATTGCCAATTGCTCATTGCCTACTGTTCAGCCCAGGAATACAAACTCCGCCTCGGCAGTGTAGTACCGCAGGACAGCCCGTGGGAAAAATCGTTGAAGGAATATACCAGTTTTGTTGATCAGAAATCGGGTGGTAAAATCAAAACGAGGATGTACCTTGGCGGACAATTGGGTGGGGAAGTAGAGATGGTAAAGAGCGTTGCGCTCGGAACTCTTGAGGCAGGCGCCTTTTCCAACGCTGCCATTGCGGAAGCCCTTAATATTCCGGAATTGCAGGCCTTTGAACTGCCTTTCCTTTTTAACAGCGATGAGGAAGCAGATGCGGTTATGGATGCTTTGTTTAATTATTATTCCGAAATCCTAGCAAAAAAAGGAGTTATCCTTATACAATGGGGAACCAACGGCTGGCGGAATTTCGGGTGTAAAAAGACAACTATAACCAAACCTGCCGACATGAAAGGATTAAAGATGCGCTCGCAGGAAGCGGATGTTTACGTCAACCTTTACAAAGCCCTCGGTGCAACACCTGTACCCATTCAAACACCCGAAGTGCTGGTTGCCCTTAAAACCGGTATGGTGGACGGTTTTGACCAGACACCCATTTTTTCGGTATCAACCGGATGGGTAACCACTGTAAAAAGTTATTCCGTCACCAGGCATATTTACCAACCTGGTGCAGTAATCGTCTCAAAAAAATTTATGGACAAGTTACCGGCAGATATGAAGTCGCTTGTTCTCTCACCGGATAAACGGCCGGAATTCACAAAAAAATCAAGAAGTGTGGTGAGAACAGAGGATAGTGAGGTACTCAGCACAATTGAAACAAATTTCGGCACAAAGGTCATTCATCTTACCGATGCACAGCGCGCTGAATTTATTAAGGCGGTACAGCCGGTTTATGCTGTTATGGAAAAGATTATAGGAGTGAAAACGATGCAGATGGTAAGACAGGAGATTGAAAAGTACAGGAAGAAATAATAAATCCCACTAACCACCTCCCGATAGATATCGGGATCAAAGGTGGAATGCTTGAGAAAATGAAGATCACCGCAGGATATATTACCGCCAATAAATTCATAGAGATAATTGAAAAATGGCTTGCCGTTCTTTTCATTCTCGCTATCGTCATCATTGTTTTTGCCGGAACCCTATCGCGGTATCTTCTGGATAATCCTATATACGGTGCCGACCGTCTTGCCACCTACCTGATGATATGGCTCGGGTTTTTCGGATTCCAGATTGCTGTTTCACGACTTCGCCATATTGAGGTGGAATTCGTCAAGGCAAGAATGAAACCAGCCATCCGTTATTTGATGAATATCGGGACATCCCTTATCGCTTTTGTTTTTATGGTTATACTTTTCTGTTTATCGCTGCGATATCTCCTTGAAGTTAAACAGTTGGGCGATGAAGATATTGTGCTTGGAATTCCGATGTGGCTGATTTTACTTATTATGCCGCTGAGTTTCGGACTCTCTGCCCTGAGATATTTTTTTAATTCATTCCTCTGGAACGATGTCCGTACCGGCAAAAGAGAGGAACATGATATTGTACAGAAGAAACTGATTTGATAATATTACCACTTCATCCCTTATCCCTCATTCCTCATTATAGTTTTCTTTCATCGGCAAAACTGTAATAACCGGTCTCACAGATGATCAGATGGTCAACGACATTTATTTCAAGCAATTTCCCTGCATCTTCAAGGCGCCTGGTAAGATCAATATCATTCTGACTGGGGTAAAGATTACCTGAGGGATGATTATGGCAAAGCACGATACCGGATGCCAGTAATTCCACCGCCCTTTTAAAAATAACTCGCGCATCCACTACAGTACCGCTTACCCCCCCTTTGCTGATATTGAATTTGTCAATAATCCTGTTTCCTTTATTTAAAATAAAAATCCAGAATTCCTCAAGGGGTAGATCAAGGAACAAAGGCCTTGCAGTTTCATAAATGTCACGGCTGCTTGTGATTTTCTCAAAGCGCTGTAATTCCGATTCTTTGCGCCTGCGTCCAAGTTCCAGGGCGGCAATAATACTCAGCGCCTTTGCAAGACCGATTCCTTTTACTTTTTTTATATCGTTATAGGTTAATTTAGCAAGGGTATTCAGGTTATTTCCTGACATACTCAGCAACTGTTTGGACAGTTCCACCGCAGAACTTTTCCGTGTACCTGCCCGGATCAGGATAGCGATCAGTTCCGCATCGCTCAGTGCATGCCTGCCGAGTTTGACCAGTTTTTCCCTTGGCCGGTCATCCTCAGCCCAGGTTTTGATAGTCAGGTTTTGTTTATATTCGCCCATCTTTTTATGAAGATTGAAGTTATGAGTCCACTCTAATAAGTCATTTTTGCCACAAAAACACGAAAACACAAAAATTGCACTAAAAATAAATATATCATAATAAAGATTTTGTGGGATTTCGTGTTTTTGAGATTTAGTGGCATTTTACTAAATTGTACTTTTTATAGCGGACTCAGTTTAGGATAAAGATTTGAATTTTGTAATTGCAAAAATGAATATTATTTCCTTTCAGGATTAAAATAATTATTCCGGGATACTATTCTTGATTCGTCTATTCGTCCCGATAGCCCCGATAGCTATCGGGGGGATTCGTTATTCGTAGATTTATGAGGTTTAAAGCCGAAATTGATATCATGCCCCTGAAAGCCCTCCTTGATCCGCAGGGCAAAGCCGTAACGCAAACCCTTCATAATATCGGGTTACCGGGTATTCATGATGTCCGGATAGGTAAACATATCCATCTGGAAGTCGAAGCGGATGATGAAAAAACGGCCGCATCAAGAGTGGATGAATGTTGTAAACGGCTTCTTTGCAATGAAATTATGGAGAGTTACTCCTTTAAAGTCATTCCGCTGAAATAGCCGGTTCCCATGCGAAAAGGAAAACTCCTGAAATATGCCGAACTGGCAACATTCGGGAATGTGTTCCAGATACCGCTTCATCAAATTGAACAAGCGCCCTTTTCCCTGAAAAGCCGTTGGGCTCCGGATTTTTTTAAAAACGAAAAACCCATTACCCTTGAACTCGGATGCGGCAAAGGAGAATATACCCTTGCATTGGCTGAAAAATTTCCGCAGGAGAATTTTATCGGTGTTGACATAAAGGGCGCCCGGCTTTGGCGCGGAAGCAAAACTGCTCTTGAAAAAAAAATAAACAATGTGGCATTTATCAGGACAAATATTGAAAACCTGGTAAATGTTTTTTCCATAGGTGAGATCAGTGAAATTTGGCTCACCTTCCCTGATCCGCAGCCGCAGAAAAGCAGGGAGAAGAAACGGCTGACATCACCCCGTTTTCTGGATATGTTCAGATCGCTTTTAACACCCATGGGAAGAATTCATCTTAAAACCGATAATAAATCACTGTTCGAATACTCGCTTGAATCGGTGCGGAAATCAGGAGGTACAATATTATTCCATACTTTTGATTTATATAATGAACGAATGGATGATGATATTTTATCCGTGAAAACATATTATGAAGGGATGTTTCTGGAAGAAGGACTGAAAATTTGTTATATGAAGTTTGTTTTGAACGGACCTGATGGCGGAATAAAATAAAATTTCGGAAATTTTACTAATGAGCGAAAATAAGGCCGATTTTTTCCAGCGCGTATGGGAAGTTGCATCAAAAATTCCCCGCGGAAGAGTTACCAGTTACGGAGCAATTGCGGAATACCTGGGAGGTAAACTTTCGGCACGCATGGTAGGGTGGGCTATGAATAAAGCCGGTTCTTCTCGTAAACCGGTCCCGGCACACCGGGTAGTGAACCGCAACGGAATGTTAACCGGAAAACATTATTTCGGAAGCCCCCGGCTGATGCAGCAATTGCTGGAAAATGAGGGTATCGAAGTTATGGATGATGTTATAGTTAATTTTCATAAAAAATTCTGGGATCCGGTAAAGGAATTACAGGGAAGGGAGTAGGGAGATAAAGGGATAAGGGAGATAAGGGGATAAGGAATTTCCTGTATTTCCCCTATCTCCCCTATCTCCTTATGCCCATATATCCCCAATGTCATTTCAACTGAAAAAAAATAACAACAATGAACCTATCTGAAGAACAAATTTTAAACGCCCTCAGCCATGTCATTGAACCTGAACTGAAACAGGATATTGTAACTGCCGGCCTGGTCAATGTTACAGGCATTGAGGGTAATGAAGTGAGGATTGAAGTAAAAGTTCATAGCCCTGCCATGCACAGCAAAAAGGCGATGGAAGAGGCATGTATTTTTAATATTAAGAGATTTATGGGTAATGATGCAGATGTAAAGGTTACTATTATTCCCCTCCGGAAATCAGCGCCAAGGCAGAATGAAGCCGAACCGCTTCCGGGTATTGACCGCATTATTGCCGTTGCCTCCGGAAAGGGGGGGGTAGGAAAATCAACCGTTGCGGTTAATATCGCTGCAGGCCTGGCGAAAAAGGGATTCCGGACCGGCATTGTTGATGCGGATATCTACGGACCTTCGGTTCCGCTCATGATGGACGTATTCAATGCAAGACCGGAGGTGATGGAAGTATCCGGCATGCCCTTAATGGGACCGGTGGAAAAATACGGTGTAAAGATAATGTCCATCGGTTTTTTTGCCGAAGCGAACCAGGCGATTCCGTGGCGCGGACCTATGGCTGTAAAGGCATTGAAACAGATGTTTACGGATGTCGCCTGGGGTGAACTCGACTACCTCATCATCGACCTGCCTCCCGGAACGGGCGATATACATCTTTCCCTGGTGCAGTCAGTACCGCTTGCCGGAGCGATTATTGTGAGCACGCCACAGTTGGTGGCTCTTGCCGATGCACGTAAAGCCGTAAACATGTTCCGCCTTGCTGCCATAAATGTAACGGTACTGGGGATGGTTGAGAATATGTCGTGGTTTTCACCACCGGAACTGCCCGGGAAAAAATATTACCTCTTCGGGAAAGAGGGCGCCAGGAAACTTGCAGAAGAGTTGGAACTCCCGCTGTTGGGTGAAATCCCCCTTACGGAAGAAATAAGGGAAGGCGGAGATAAAGGTAAACCAGCGGTTCTTTATGAAAATTCGGTCCAGGAAAATGCGTTTATGCGGTTAGTGGAAAAAATTATTGTAGCGGTTCCTGCAAAGTGAATTACTCAGAAGTTTATTCCTATTTGCAGGTTGATCCGGGGAAGAACTCCTGTATAAGCGGGGCCCCATAACCTTTTCCTGTTTATACTTCCGTTTCCCCACTCATTTCCAACTTTAATTTCGCCACCGAAATAGAAGTCAGTGACTAACAATCCGTGGTAAAAGGAATTCCTGAAGCCGAGCAATAAACCACCGCTGCCTGTAGAAACGTAATCAAAATGTTTGCTAACTGAGTACTCATAGGAAGTATAGGTTTGCCCGTTATTTGAAGTTGCCGTATAGGGAATTCTTATATTATCCAAATATTCGAATGTCTGGTACGTATAACTGATAAAAGGTGAAAAATATAACCCATCGCCAAAAAGTGAAACGGGTAAATCATCAACGACTTCCTTAAACGGTTTTTCTTTATCTTCAGACAGAAAAATGCGATATTGAATTTCACCCCCCCCCCCGTATTGCCTGTCAGTCCCGTTATCATGCAAAATAATTTTTCCGATCAGTAATAAACTTTTATCGCCAAAATCATGTTCATAACCTGCCTGGAACCGTTTAAAAAAAACCTGCACCGGGCTGATGTAGAAGTGGTTTTTGAACCGGGGTTCTTCAACATATTGTAATCCTTTTGCTTTTTTTTGCGAATAACCGTCTGCTCCCGGAAGAATAATTCCCAAAATAATCAAGATAGAGATTGATAAAGCGGATTTTAACCGGCTGTTCATTTTACTATTCATGGTTTGTGTAGTTTTGCCACTCGGAATTTGTTGATGGTTGTATATGAATATAAGACGATACATACCGGATAACGTTTAAACCGTTTATTTATGATTCTGCCGCGTTTATCCGTCAATAATCCTGTTACCACGTTAATGTTTTTTCTGGGGATCACAGTCCTCGGAATTACCGCTTTATGGCGCCTTCCTGTTGAACTCTTTCCTAAAATTGATCCACCGGTTATTACCGTCTTTACCAATTATTCCGGTTCAAGCGCTGCCGATGTCGAGCAGAATATCACTAAACCGCTTGAAGATGCCCTGGGCACCATTGAGGGTCTGAAATATGAAACCAACCTCGATGAATCATCAAACTCAATCCGCGATGCAGTGGACAGGATCAAACGGTTCCTGCCTGATGAAATTGACGCTCCTATAATCCTGAAATTCAACACCGGTTTTTTTCCAATTGTCGTGATGACTGCCACGGCAAAGGAAAGTTACCCGTCACTGCATAAAATTCTTGAAGAACACATTGTTAATCCGCTGAACCGGATTCCCGGTGTAGGTGCGGTAATTCTCTTTGGCGGACCCGTACGGCAAATACGAGTTGATATTGACCCCCAGAAACTGGAAGCACATAATATAACGGTGGAACAAATCCGGCTGGCGCTTGCTGCAGAGAATATAAATCTGCCTGGCGGAAACCTGAAAATCGGGAAACTGGATTATACACTCCGCATCATGGGTGAATTCACCCATCCTTCACAGGTTGAACAGGTTTCTGTCGGGCAACAGGGAGGACAAATAATTTACCTGCGCGATGTAGCAACGGTCTATGACGGACTCAAAGAGAGAACCATTGAGGAATATCTCAATGGACAGCATGGACTGCGCCTGGTGGTGCAGAAACAATCGGATGCCAACACGGTAAACGTGGCACGGACAGTCAATAAAAAAATCGAAGAACTTGCAACAAAACTTCCCAGCGATGTTCAACTCCACAGTGTATTTGATACATCCGAATTCATTCTTAATTCAGTGTCGAATCTTGGAGAGGCGTTATATTATGGCGGTTTGTTTGTGATCCTCGTAGTACTTTTTTTCCTTGGCAGATGGCGTTCTGCTTTCATTATTTCCCTTGCGATTCCGTTTTCGCTGATCATCGCTTTTATTTATCTCTTTTTCAGCGGGAATTCTCTCAATATCATTTCACTTTCATCCCTGTCAATAGCCATGGGAATGGTAGTGGATGATGCCATTGTGATCCTTGAAAATGTAATGCGGCATATTGACCGCGGCAGCAGGCCAAGGGAAGCCGCTGTGTATGGTTCGGCTGAAGTGAGTTTAGCGGTAATGGCGGGAACGCTTACTATCATTGCAGTATTCTTTCCGTTGGTCTTTCTTACGGGCCTGTCGGGAATCATGTTCCGGCAACTGGGTGTTATCGTTACAATTACTATTACCGCATCCGTACTGGTATCGCTTACACTGACCCCAATGCTTGCGTCAAAATTGTTCAAGCAGCAAAATACCTCTACAACCAGCCTGAAAAGCCGCTGGTTTGTTTCCCGGATACCTGAAATAGTTCTTGATGGTATGGATAATATGTACCGCAATATTCTCCGGTGGTCGTTGCATCATAAGAAAATTGTTCTTGTTACTGCATTATTGATTTTTATCCTTTCTGCAGGATTGATTAAATTCATAGGTACGGAATTTTTACCTGAATCGGATAATGCAAGTTTGCAGGCAAAATTCGAACTTCAGACAGGCACCCGCCTTGAAGAGTCGGTAAAACTGGGAAAAAAATTAGAAGAGATAATAAAAAATGACTTCCCTGAGATTAAGGTCAACGCAATAAGTGCCGGTGTCGAAGATGTGGGATTCAATTTTGCAGGCAGGGGACAGGGAACCCATGTGGTAAACCTGATGGCGCGTTTGACTCCGAAATCACAGCGCGAACGGTCGGTATTTGAAATTGCCGATGAAATGCGGAAAAAAATAAAGGAAATACCGGGTATCGTTAAAAGCAATATCATCACTGGGGGCATGGTAGGAAGCGGGATGTTATTCGGGTCCGGAGGCAAGCCCTTCGAAATGGTGATTTACGGGAATAGTTTTGAAGCAACCGATAAAATTGCCGCAGAACTTGCCGGTAGGTTGTCGGCAATAAAAGGCGCACGGGATGTTGAAATAAGCCGCAGTGCGCAACGGCCTGAACTCAGAGTTCATCTCAACAAGGAAAAAATGGCAATGACCGGATTGAATACCTACACGGTCGCTAATGCCATCCGTAACCGGATTGCCGGTACAATCGCAACCCGGTACCGCGAAGAGGGCGATGAATATGATATTTTTATCAGGAACAAACCCGAGTACCGTGCCTCAATATCCGATATTGAAAGTATTGCCGTACCGTCTCTTACCGGTCAGAAGGTTCGTGTAGGTGATATTGCCGTTATTGATGAAAGTTATGCACCCATTGAAATTGAGCGGAGAAATAAAGAGCGGATTGTGAGGATTACCGCATCGCTGCATGAAATTTCTCTTGGCGAAGTAACGGCAGAAATGCAGGACGAATTACGGAAAATGGATATTCCTGATGGAATTGATATTGAATTCGGAGGCCAGGTGGAACAGCAGAAGGAGGCATTTGGTGATCTGCTCCTCCTTCTGTTCATCAGTATCATGCTTGTTTATATAGTGATGGCATCGCAGTTTGAGTCGTTTCTTGATCCGTTTATTATTATGCTGTCCGTTCCTTTTGCCTTTACCGGGGTGATGATCGGATTGTTCTTTGGCGGGATTTCACTCAGCGTCATTTCCTTTCTTGGAGGTATCATGCTTGTGGGAATAGTCGTAAAAAACGCTATCGTCCTGGTTGATTTCACCAACCTCATGCGAGAGCGCGGTATGGAATTGAATGAGGCGATAGTTTACTCGGGCGGCCACCGGCTCCGGCCAGTGCTGATGACCTCGCTTACCACGATCCTTTCCATGGTTCCTTTAATCATCAACACCGGGGAGGGTTCCGAAATCTGGAGGCCCATGGCGGTTGCGCTTGTCAGCGGACTGACTACTTCTACCTTAATAACTCTCGTCATTGTTCCGGTAATTTATGCGGTTTTCAATAGGCGCAGGAAAATCACGAAAAAACTGGAATAAATTTTTTTCTTTCTATTCACCACAGATTACACAGATGAGCACAGATTTTAAAGAACTAAATAAAATCTCTTACAAGATAATAGGATGTGCCTATAAAGTACATAGAGCATTAGGTCCTGGCTTATTGGAATCCACTTATGAAGTATGTCATTATTATGAAATGAATGAATCGGGATTGTTTGTTGAGAGGCAAAAAGAATTGCCGTTAATTTACAATACTATCCAATTGGATGCAGGTTATAGAATTGATTTGTTTGTTGAAAAAAAAGATAATTGTTGAAATAAAATCTGTAGATGACATTGCACCCGTTCATAAAGCACAGATTCTTACCTATATGAAATTATCAAAAGTTAAACTTGGATTATTGATTAATTTTAATACAGTAGATTTGAAAAAAGGAATACAAAGATTTGTCTTGTAATCCGTGTATATCTGTGTTATCTGTGGTGCAATGTTATTACACAGATATCTCAGTGGTGAGTAGCAACTATTTTTTCAATTTGTAACCATATATGAAAGCGGTTTTTATTGTTTATAATCACGCCATCACCGAAGAAATTCTTGAAATTCTTGAAACTCTTGATATTAAAGGGTTCACAAAATGGAACAATATACAGGGGACCGGAACTTCATCGGGGGAACCACATTTGGGCACCCATACATGGCCATCGCTGAATGATGCTATCCTTACGGTGATTGAAGAGAGCAAATACATCACTTTTTCATCTGCTCTCCGTGAATTAAATAACTCGTTGCCGGAGCAGGGGTTGAGGACGTTTGCCTGGGATGCGGAGGTAATTGTTTGATGGGGTATTGGAATATTTGAAAGAAATCACGGCCTGAATGCTATTTTAGCATGAAGAATACAGTAATCTTTGGACTTATTTTTATTCATTTCATAGAGTCATGCGGACAAGGAGTTAATCAAAGAGGAAAAGAAAGTATCGCTACCTTGACGCAAAGCAATTTGGATACGGCAAAGAAAGATGCTATAATCAATCCTTCCGGAAACACGTTGGGGGAACGGGTATTGCCTCCGCCTGGTTTTCAAAGAATAAAATCTGACGAAAATTCATTTGCAAACTATTTAAGACAATTGCCGTTGAAACCACATGGTTCAAGTGTGACGCTATACGATGGTAACATTAAACCGAATTATGATGTTTATGACGCTGTTGTTGGCCTGGATATAGGAAGAAAAGACCTTCACCAATGCGCAGACGCAGTGATGCGGCTCAGGGCGGAATATTTGTGGAACCAAAAACAATATGACAAAATTCACTTCAATCTTACCAACGGTTTCCGTGCGGATTATGCGGAATGGATGAAAGGAAAGCGCATTGTTTTAAATGGAAATTCAACCTTTTGGAAACAAACGGGTAAACCCTCCAATACCTTTAACGACTTCTGGAAGTATCTGGAATTTATTTTCACCTATGCCGGTACACTTTCACTTTCAAAAGAATTAAAGGACATCAACATTGACGACTTAAAAACAGGAGACATATTTATACAGGGAGGATCACCGGGGCACGCTGTTATTGTTGTTGACGTGGCTTTAAATACCGTGAGCAATAAAAAAGTATTCCTGTTAGCGCAAAGTTACGTCACATCATCTGTTTGTTCATAGTTTTTTTTCCATTCGAGAAAGGTCTTTTCCACAATAATTTTCTGATCAGCAATCGCCTTACCGGAAATTTCGGCCAGTAATTTTTTAAGATTACTGCTTTTGAACTTTTTTTGTTTCGGACCCCCGAACTGATCGCTGAAACCATCGGTAAACATATAAAGCATCATTCCTTTTTCAGTTTTAATAAAATGTGTTTTAAATTTTTCACCTGCTCTCCGTTCTCCACCGATGCTGCGCTCATCACCGGGAAATATTATCCCCTGGTCTTCCTCGGCAGGCGACACAATAAAAAGCGGCCTGTTGGCACCGGAAAACTGCAGTTCCTCACCCCTCATCGCAAGAAACCCGATATCCATTCCTTCCTTTATTTTAACCTCACCGGTTTTATCGGGATTTAAAGCGTCAGTGACCTGCATGGTAAGCAAATCAAGCACCTCCTCGGTAAGCGTGATCCTGCGGTCGTTTACTATTTCATTGAGCATATCTTTACCCAGCATGCTCATCAAAGCGCCCGGTACTCCATGTCCTGTGCAATCGGCAAGGGCAATGATTTTCCAACCGTTTACTTCTGTGACAAAATAAAAATCACCGCCTATTATGTCGCGCTGACGGTGGAAAATGAAGAACCCACCCCCCTCACCCCCCGGTGAATCCCCCTCTTGATCTCCCCCCTTAATAAGGGGGGAGACAGTAACTTTATCTCCTATCAGTACTTTTCCTATCTCATCATGGCTTGGAAGTATCGCCTCTTGTATTCGGCTGGCATATTCAATGCTATCGGTAATGTTTTTATTTTTTTCTTCAATGATTTTATTTTTTTCTTCAAGCAGCCGGTTGGCTTTTTGTTTCTGGCGGTAACTGCGGTAAATGACAAAGGCGAGAATCAGGACCAGTCCAAAACCGGCAATCAAAGAATACCCGATAATTTTCTGGCGCTGCAGGTCGGCCGCTGCAAGGGCTTGTTGTTTTTCGTGTTCCTTATCCTGAGCCAGCAGTTGTTTTTCATATTCATGACTTACTTCCAACCTGCCAATCTCCTTGCTATTATTTTCGTTAAATATTGTATCTTTTGCAGTGCTATATTTTATATAATGTTCGAGAGCAAGTTTGAAACGTTTTGCCGATTCTTTCCATTGGCCCTTGATTCCCGCAATTACAGCCAAGGTATCCTCAAGGGTGCTTATCGATTTATGACGATACATAGTTCCATATAAATTACCCAACACTGTATCCAATGCAAGCGCGCGGAACAAATATTCCTCCGCCAAAGCAAGTCCGCTTTTGAGTTCTCCGTCAGGAGGAGGCAAATGCGGGTCATCCATGTATATAGTAGCGATATTGGCAAGTGCAATGGCCTGATAATTCTTCCTTTCAAGCGTTTCTGCCAAACGGAGATATTTGAAATAATAGTTTCTTGCCATTAAGTTATCGCCTTTTTTTGAATAAATGATGCCGATATTACCCAGGTGCCTTGCAATACCATCCCTGTTCCCCGATTCTTCATCAATCTTCAGCGCTTTGAAATAATAATCCAATGCTTTATCATACAGGGAATCCCGTCTTACACGATTGTTTTTTTCATTTATTCCCATGTCGCCAAAAACATTTCCGATGTTTCCAAGTATCAATGCCTCCCTTCTTTTGTCATTTAACTCTTCATTTATTTTTAGTCCCTTAAAATAATTATCCAATGCTTTATTGTAGTTGCCTCCGTCATCCTGGCAATGGCATTTCTGACGGAAAAGATTTCCATGGTCATAATAAATCAGTCCGATACTGATATAATCATTGGCTATTTCGGCTTTATCATCCAATTCCACATGAATAGCAATAGCTTTAAACAATTGTTCTGCAGCTTTTGGGTAATTACCCATGTCTTTGTACACGATGCCGGTATTTGCAAATTGTTTGGCAATTTCGTTTTTATTGCCGAGTTTCAGTTCAATTTGCATTGCTTTGGAAAAATTTTCAAGCGCTTTCGGGTAATTTCCCAATGTCATATGCAGTACTCCGGCATTGCCTGTTATTTTTGAATATGTCCTGAGCGCAAAGAAAGGAGGGTCTCGCTTTGATAATAATTTTTTCAATAAAGTAATTGCTGTATCAAAATATTCAAGTGTTATTGAATAATTACCTTTATTATAGTTCAGAACGCCAAGTTGGTGGAATGAATTGATAATTCCTTTCTGCCAGCCGGCACCACTATCATAATTCCTGGATATTACAAGCGCTTTCTTAATGAATGAGATTGCCGTATCGGTTTTTTTATACTTGAATTCAATTGCAAGAGAGATCAGAGTATTGACCCGGTCTGTGTCATGCAGGTTAACCTGCAGACGGGCAGTGAGTGAATCAATTTTACTTTGTTGCGAAAATGAAACACCTGTGGTAAAAAGCGTAATAGTGATTGCTGGCAGTATTGCGAAATGCATAGTAGTGTAATTATTAATTTATGATTTTCATGGTTGCGCTTTCCTGAAATATTTAGCAGCAGTTAAAGTATCTCCCATATTCCTGTACGTAAGCGCCAGGAAATAATTTACCTGTTTATTGGCGCTGTCAAATTCAAGGGCCTTTCTGAAATTTTCAATTGATTTATCAAACTGTCCTGCCGTGCCGTAAACGCTGCCGAGGTTGATGTAAACCTCCTTGTTTGACGGGTTCAACTCTTTTGCCCTGTTCATGAAAAATATTGCTGAATCCGCTTTGCCCAGACCGAAATAAGACGCACCGAGGTAATTGTAAATCTCATCCTGGTTTCCTTCGGCATTGTTGGACTGAGTCACTTTAAGCAGATTTTTTACCGCAGCCGGGTAATCGTTTACCCGGTACGATGCCCTGCCAAGTACAGAGTACGCTTTTATATCCCTTGAATCATATTTTACCGAAAGGGCAGCGTTTTCTTTTGCTTTTTTGTAATCCTTCAGGTTATAATAAGCAGTAGCAAGGTTCAGGCAGGAATTTGCGGCCATCGGGTCAATCTGCAATGAAGCCGCAAGATGTTTTACCGCTTCTTCAAGATATGTCTTTTTTTTCACCTCATCCTTTTCTTTAAAAGCGAGGCGATTCATCACTTCGGTTCCGTAATTGTAATGCGTCCTCCCGCTGCCGGTTGATGCAAGTACATCCTTTGAAAAAAGAGTGAAATTATTTTTCCAATCCCTGTTGCGGGTTACCGTTTTGAATGAATAAAGTGCGAGAACAACTGCAAAAGGTAGTAATTTCAGTGAGCGACTTCCAGGATTAATTGTTGCAGGTATGTCGGAAATTTTAAAGATGCGGACAAAAATCATTGAAATAATAAGGCAGAAACCAAGTGCCGGAACAAAGAGCAGGCGGTCGGCAAAGGTAGCGCCAATCAGCATAAAAATATTTGAAACCATTGACATAGTCACAAAAAAGAGGAGTATTGCAAATGAATAAAGGTTGCGCTCCATAAAACGCAGGAAGGCAAATCCCAACAATCCAATGCACAAGAGGAAGGAAATGAATGCTTTCGGGTGAGAAAAGGAAATAATGTCAATTTCACTGAAAGAATAATCATAACTGAGCGGATGCGGGTAAAAGAGAAGTAAAATATATTTACCCATCATCCCTGCAGCAGTTGCTTTTTGTTCAGCAAAACTTTTTGCCGAAACAAGAGTATTGTCAAGATAGGAATATGTGATTTTAGGCGAAGGGTCACTGGAAATTACCCATGAATGTAATGCGTACCATATAATAGCCACCATACCGAACGGTATTACTAACCGCAGGATTGTTTTTGTGTTAAGGGGAGTAAAAAAGTAAAGAAACAACGGGATGACACCCAGGAAAACCAGCGCTCCCTCTTTTGAAAGCAGGGAAAGAAAAAAAAGAAACAGCGATATGATCAGGAATATCAATTTTTTTTGCCCGCTGTAACGCAGCAGGAGAAAAAATGCTCCGAGAAAAGAGAGGAAGCAGAGTAATTCATCGCGACTTTTAATATTGGCGACTACCTCGGTATGAACCGGGTGCGCGGCAAACAACAGGGTTACCAGGAATGGCAACCAGAAAACAGCGCTGCTATGTAAATGCCGGATCGTACCCGCTGTAGTTTCAACCCGCACCCGTGAGATGAAAAGACGGCTGAGGATCAGATAAAGCAGCGCAATAGCCGAGGCGTAAAGTACTACATTAACCAGGTGGGGGATAAGGGGATTATCAGGAAAAAATTCATATTCGAGAGCAAACGAAATAAGCGACAGGGGACGGTAAAGGCCGGCATTGGTATCCCAGTAACCCTTCCAGTAAAAGGTGGTAAGCATCGAAGATATTCCCTGAATACCCTGCTTTGTAAATTTGTTCTGCTGTATGACGGCAACATCATCAAGCGCATAATCATGACTGATTGTATTAGCATAAAGAAGAAACGAAAAAACAAAGAGGAAACCGGCAATAAATTTCTTATTGTTATATCCTGAATTCTGTACAGGCGGGATTGAAGGCGGAGAGGTGGTTTGTACCTTTTTAATATTTCCTGATTTTTTCTTTTGCTTATTCATAAAACAAAGTTACGATTTAACGGATTATTGCCATCTTTGCCCTGCAAAGGTTTTATTTTTTGACCAAAATGAGAATTATTGATCCTGTATTTTGTTTTTCGGTTATTATCGCTTTCAATGTATCGTTTTTCTCCTGTCAACGTCAACCGGAAAAAATTCCTCCCGATATTATTCCCCGGGATAAGATGGTAAAAATATTTACCGATGTTCAGATTGGCGAGGCGCATATACAAATCAGGGGTCTTCCTGCCGATACGATAGCATTATTATATCAATCCATACTTGCACAATACGGTGTTTCGCAAGATGAGTTCAGAAAAAGTTTTACGTTTTACACCGAACATCCGGATATTCTTGAAAAAGTATATGAAGAAGTATTAAATGAATTAAGCAAGAGACATGCTGAGATGCAAAGTAAGGAACCGGTGGGCAGTAAGCAGTAGGCAGTTGGCAAAAGACAGTAAACAGTAAACAGTAGACAATAGCCAATAAACAATAAATAAAAAATCAGGCATCCAGCATCCAGTAATGAGTAACAAGTAATCAGTATTCAGCAGTGATTTTTTCTGCGTTCTTTTTTTCCCATTCAAGAAAAATACGGGCAGTATCGGTTATCGCCTTTTTTATAGGGATAAAGCGATAATTCAGAGTATCCGATATTTTTTTATTGGAATAATAAAGTTTCTGGTAAGCGGGTTGGGCTATATCGCGCGGCAGGGCAGGTTTTAAGTTAAAGATAAAAGATCTGAGATGTTCAAACCGCCAGGCAATATTAAGAAAGCGCTTTCCCACATGTATAGAAGGTTTGCGTGCATTTATCTCACCGGCAATATTGAACAGGACATCCCGGTAAGAGAGATTTTCGGCAATAACGATATACCGTTCCCCGAAGATATTTTTTCCCATCAATTCAACCATGACCTTCGCTACATCACGGGCATCCACAAAACCGATGATGCCGGTGGAATAAAATTTTAATCCCTTCCTGAGAGTTGTAAAAAAACTCGTGCTGCTCTTTCCCCAGTTTCCGGGACCGATAATCACACCCGGATTTACGATGACGGCATTTAAGCCCTCAGCCATCCCTCTCCATACCTCCCTTTCACCTCCGAGTTTGGTAACCGCGTAGGTCGAATAATCGTAAATGGTCCCCTGGTCATTCCGTTCATCAATCATTTCACCGCTGCCGATTTCATACTCGCTGCCGAGCACGGCAATTGAACTCACAAAACAAAATTTCCTGACACTGTTTTCCATCGCTGCATTGACCATGTTTGCCGCACCCCTGACATTGGCGTCAATCATCATCTTTTTTTTATGCGGGTTATTGGATACGATGGCAGCGCAATGATAAACTTCATCGCAGTTTTTCATGGAACCGGATAATCCTGCAATGTCGAGGATGTCTCCGTCAATCCATTTTATTTTTGAGAAAAGTTCAGTTCCTCCGGGTAATCCCGACTCAAAAATAAACCTGACGGGTTCAAGATTGGAATCCGTTCTTTTCAGGGCAACAACATCTTTACCCATCCGGACCAAATCAATTAACAGATGGGAACCAACAAGACCTGTACCTCCTGTAACAAATACCATAGGACTAAAATTCTGCAAACGTACGGAAGTTATTAAAGTAATATCTTCACTTAATAGTTCGTGAAAAATTTTATTTCAAAATCATACCTGCCTACCGTCAGGCAGGTTGGAATGTAGTGACGAGACCAGGTCTCGTCTCTACTTCCCTTTGAAAGTTAAAATGTAATAAAAAGATCACGAACAATTGTAAAAAAAATCTATTCACCCTTTTAACTCATCCCCCTACCCCCTTCTCTTAAAAACAAGAGAAGGGGGAACTCACCCCTCTCCTATCCCGATGGCTATCGGGAGGAGAGGGGCAGGGGTGAGGTGAATAGTAACAAAAAATCTCATTGAAAAAGATTATCTCCGAAATCCGTTACGGAATAGATTGTTACCGGGAGGCGCACAGGATCATCCGTGAACACCGCCTCTGGCTTTTTGTAATCCTGCCGGGCGTAATAAATCTTTTGCTATTTGCCGTTACTTTTTATTTCGGATGGATTTATTCCGATATTCTGACATCACAAATTATGGGATTCATAAACATTACGAACAATGACGGGTCATTCGTTCATATTCTTCAAAAGGTTTTGGCTTTTGTTATTCTTTTTGTTCTCCGGCTGCTTTTTATCATTTTATATCTTTACATATACAAATACGTAATCCTGATCCTGATGTCCCCTGTCCTTGCCTGGCTTTCCGAA
The DNA here is from genome assembly GCA_016193485.1 of Bacteroidota bacterium. GTDB lineage: Bacteria > Bacteroidota > Bacteroidia > JACPRZ01 > JACPRZ01 > JACPRZ01. Next base: position 28,635 of record JACPRZ010000007.1, read on the forward strand.
AGAACGGAAGAAATCATTACCGGCAGAAAGTACCCTTTTAATCCGGTGCAGTTCAGCAGGGATGTGCTGCGGGGCGTCTGCATTGCTGTCCGGAACCTGGTCATTCAATCCTTAATTCTGCTCCTTTGTTTTTTGCTTGGATTCGTACCTGTTCTGGGACTCATTGCTCCGCTGCCGGCTTTTCTGGCAGAATGTTATTTTTACGGTTTTTCGCTCATGGATTACAGCAATGAAAGGCATAAATTAACGGTTCGTGAAAGCGTATCATTTATCAACAGTCATTTTACGCTCTCGGCCACACTTGGGGGGGGATTTTATTTATTGATGATGATACCAGTTGCAGGAATCATTATCGCACCCGCTTACAGCGCCATTGCGGCAACGGTAGCGGTATGCCGCAGGAGGGAGGATGGAAACCGTTTTACTGCCTGAAATATACTCAACAAATATAAAAAAACAAATAATTACCCTACCGAAGTACGAAGTAAGATACGGATTTACGAACTACGAACCATTCGTACTTCATAGGCCCGCCCTGTTGGATTATTTTTTCCAACAGGGTGAATAATAAGTTCGTACTTCGGTGGAATAATAACTTTCATGCAAATTCAAACAGCATCAGTATATTTCCGATGAAGCCATTACGAATTTCAGTAATACCTTTTTTAAATTCCCGGCCTTTTATTTACGGGCTGAAACATTCCGGGTTCCTGAAAAATCCTCTTCTGAGTTTTGATACGCCATCGCGGTGCGCTGCGAAATTATCCAATGGGGAAGCGGATATCGGCCTTGTTCCTTCCGTGGTCATTCCCTATCTGAAAAAATACAGGATCATAACGGATTATTGCATCGGATCGTGCGGTAATGTCAGGTCGGTTCTGCTGGTCAGCAATACACCGAGAAAAATGATAAAAACCGTTTATCTTGATCATCAGTCATTGACATCCGTCATCCTTACCCGGATACTTGCCGATAAATACTGGAAGATGAATGTAGGGTGGATTCCCATGAAGAAACTGTTTCTTAAAAAAAAGGATACCGGTAAAGGTTTTGTTTTTATTGGCGACCGGGCTTTATCACTGCGCATGGGTTTCAGGTATGTGTACGATCTCTCAAATGAATGGAAAAAATTTACAGGGTTACCGTTTGTATTCGCCTGCTGGGTCGCCCGCGTGAATATTTCCAATAAACATCTTGAAAATTTCCGCAAAGCGGTGGAGTACGGGTTAGCCGGAATTAACAAAGTCATTGAAGAGCAGCAACCCGGTTTCCGATGGATGGATGTGCGGGCTTACCTTACAAAATCCATTAGTTTTAAACTTGACCGGAGGAAAATTTCCGGCATGAACCTCTTCTGGAAGTATTCGAAAAATTACTTTGATGAGAACGGAAAACTGCTGGAAATGTAAAATAATAGGGGATTAAGGAATAAGGAATAAGGGATTCGCGAGGGAGGTACGGTAAATTTTCGCTTTTGTAATTTTGCCATTTTCCCCCTTCTATGAGGGGGATGAAGGGGGAGGCGAAAATTTGTCGCGGACTACAGGTGACTGAGCCGCCTTCTCAATTTCTCCGGAAATATCCTTTTTGATCACATCCGTAACAGGGTCAATGGTTTTTCTTTTAATATCCTGAATTTCTTTTTTTACTTCATCCACAGGATTTCCACCGGCAGAAGTTTGAATTTCTCTCTGTATTTCCGATGTAGCGCGTTTGAATTCATTAATTCCTTTTCCCATAGCGCGGGCTAATTCCGGAATTTTTTTTGAACCGAATAAAAGAAGGACGATAAAAACAACAAGGATTATCTCACCGCCTCCAAGGTTGAAAAAGAGAAAATTATTTAACATATCTTATGATGGCCAAGTGCCGGTTAGTGTTTCACCAAATTGTATTAACATGTTTTGAGGAAATTATTTCGGGGTCATTTGTCACAATCTCTGCTTGTATTTCCTTTCCTGTTCCAGCGATTAATCGGTCATGTAATTCATAAATATCATCAATATCAAATGATATGGTTATGGTCTTCAAAGTCATCGGACTTTCAATAATATTATCATATAGTGTCAACTACATACTTATTCACGGGGATATATTTTTTTGTAGTTTTTGAATTCCTTTTCTAAATGTCCGGTTTGCGCAGAAGAAAGCAATGAAATGTCCATAGTTGTGGGTTTATTTCCTGATGTATTTTTTTTCCGTACGAATTGGATAAAGTCAAGAATTTCAAATAATAAATCCTTGGGAAGTCCTTTTGTATAGTCAAGCAGGACCTTTTCAAACTGTAGAGTAGTCATGGGGAATAAATTTTCAGCGAAATTACAATTTTAATCAATTTACCGCATAAATACCTTCTCCGGATTTTTCTCAAGATAATCGTTCCAGTTCTTATACCTTTTTTCCGCACTTATGTTATTGCCTGCGGGAACCATCTGGAAAAAATGGCACAATGCCGCTGCAATCGCGTCCGTTGCATCCTGTTGTTTGATGTTTTCCTCCAGGCAGAAAAATCTTTTTACCATTCCTGCAACCTGGAATTTTGTTGCATTGCCGTTCCCGGTTACCGATAATTTTATTTTTTTTGGAGAATATTCAAATACAGGCATAGAGCGAGACAATGCTACCGACAGGACAACACCCTGCGCCCTGCCCAGTTTAAACATGGATTGAACATTTTTTCCATAAAAAGGCATCTCAATGGACATCTCATCGGGATTAAATTTTTCCATTAATAAGACCGAGTTTTCAAAAATTCTTTTCAGTTTCATCGCCTGGTTGCCGGCATTCCTGAAACTGATGGCTCCGTATCCTATCAGAGTGGTTTTTTCACTGTGAATGTGAATGGCTCCGTATCCCATCACTGTTGTTCCGGGATCTATGCCGAGAATTATTTTATCAACGCTCATTGCGCTTCCAACTAAATACTATTTTCGTGTACTATCTTTACTATGCCTGAAATCTTTTTACGGATAATGACAGTGATAACGATAATCCTTGTCTCCGGGTATGCCGTCTTTATCCTGTTCATTATTCTTGGATGGCTGAAAATGCGCAATCAAAAATTGGCACCTGAATTTTCCGCTAATGTAAGCATAATTATTCCGGCACGTAATGAAGAAACCAATATCATTCCCTGCCTGGAATCGTTTTACGCACAGGAGTACCCGGCTGACCGCTTTGAAATAATTGTGGTTGATGACAATTCCACTGATAATACCGGAGTGATAATCAGGGAATTTGCAGAAGAAAAAAAGAAAATCCCGGTACGGCTGATTACAAATACCCGCAGTGAAAACTGCACTAATCCAAAGAGGAATGCCCTTATGACGGGAATTCTTGAAAGCAGGGGCGACCTTATCATTACTACCGATGCTGATTGCATTGTGAAAAGTACTTTTCTGAAAACAGTTGCCGGATTTCAGGATAAAACCGGATCTGTTTTAACAGCAGGATCTGTATTATCCCGTGAAGGCGCCACTTTGTTCAGTCGTATCCAGGCGCTTGATTATGCCGCTTTGACCGGTGTAGCGGCAGGAAGTTCCGGAATGGGTAAACCGCTCTTCTGCAGTTGGGCAAACCTCTCTTTCCGGAAAAAGGAATTTTTTGAAGCCGGTGGTCTTGACGGTTTAGACCGGATCAAATCGGGTGACGATGTGTTCCTGATGTTCAGAATGAAAATAAAATATCCCGGGCGGATACACTACATTGCCGACCCGCAGGCATCGGTTTACACACAGCCGGAAAGGACATTAAAAACATTCCTCAACCAGAGGTCGCGGTGGGCATCAAAGGGAATTCATTACACCGATCCTTTCCTGATTACAGTTTCAGCGCTGGTATTTCTTTGCAATCTTTCGCTGCTTTTGTTTTTTCCCGTATCCTTGTTTAACAACAGTGTAATTATCCTGTTTACTTTACTCTTTATCCTTAAATCGGTACCCGATTTTATTCTGCTCACCCTTGTCACCGGACATTTTAATATCCGTAACCTCTTATGGGTATTTCTGCCCGCACAGATTTTTCATGTTTTTTACGTTACCTTTGCGGTTTTTAAGGGATTATCGGGAAGTTATACCTGGAAAGAGCGCAACCCCCTTCAGGGCTCCTGACAACCATAATTGAATCTACCCATGCCCGACTATTCACGCTATTCGCAGTCATTATCCTACCAGGCATGGATCAGGTTCAGGAAAAATACTCCGGCAATGATCGGTCTTTCCATGATTGTACTGTGTATCCTCATTGCAATCCTTGGACCTGTTATCACACCCGATTCCTCACCGAATGCAAATGAGATGGCATTACAACTGACCACAAAAAAACCGGGATTTTCCGTTACCATGCTGCTCGACCGTAAAAATGAAGAAGACAGGTCATCAAACTTTTTCAAGAAAATGCTTTTCGGGGAAGAACCAAAGTACAGGGCAATTCCAATCTACCAGTATTGGTTTGAAGGTAATTACATAGTGGTAGAAACATACACGGGCTTGCCGGATAATAACGGCATCGAAATAAAGTACAATCTTGCCGATATTGTTTACCCGATCAATTACCATAATCTTTTTGTTACACGCAGTGACGGAACCCTTGAATTTTCCGATTTCAGCGGGAACCGGGTGCGCAAGCATATAGATGAATTAAAACAGGTAATTGAAGACGATCATATTATTCAGCGCACCTACTGGTTCGGAACGGACCGCTTTGGCCGCGACCTGCTGAGCCGCCTGATGGCAGGGACAAGAGTTTCGCTATCGGTTGGATTCATTGCCGTATTTATTTCACTTTTTATCGGGTTGACATTGGGATCCATAGCGGGTTTTTTCCGGGGCAGGTCCGATTCCATTATCATGTGGTTCATCCAGGTGGTTTGGTCGGTTCCCACACTTCTGCTGGTTATCGCCATTACTCTTGCGTTAGGCAAAGGATTCTGGCAGATTTTTATCGCTGTCGGATTGTCCATGTGGCCCGATGTGGCGCGGCTGGTGCGCGGGCAGATTATGAGCATTCGGGAATTTCAGTTTGTTGAAGCGGGAAGGGCTTTGGGATTCAGCGATTACCGGCTCATTGCGATGCACATACTGCCTAATATTTTCGGGCCTGTGATTGTCATATCAGCAGAGAATTTTGCCACCTCAATCCTGCTTGAAGCCGGCTTGAGTTTCCTCGGTATCGGGGCGCAGCCCCCCATGCCGTCATGGGGAAGCATGATCAAAGATCACTACGGATATATTATTGTGGATGCTGCCTATCTTGCTATTTTTCCGGGAGTAGCGATAATGCTCCTTGTTCTCTCCTTTATTCTTGTCGGTAACGGATTACGCGATGCCCTTGATGCGCGTGTCAACCAAACACAAATTACCTGAGTATATGCAAAAACGGGCAAGCAGATTTTTGATAATACCGGTTCTCTTTTTTTGTTTTTCATGCGGAACGGAGAAAATAAAATATCCGGAAACAAAAAAAACGGATCATACGGATGAATATTTCGGAACTAAAATCCCCGATCCATACCGATGGCGTGAGGATGACAACTCCGAAGAAACTAAGCATTGGGTTGAGAACCAGAACAAGATCACTTTTGATTACCTTGGAAAAATCCCTTTTCGTGAAAAAATAAGAAAACGTTTAAAATCATTATGGAATTTTGAAAGGCAGTCCGCGCCATATAAAAAGAAAAACATGTACTTTTTTTACCGCAATGACGGTACGCAGAACCAGAGCGTTTTTTACATGCAGGAAAAAATACCCGGTCCGGCAAAAGCGCTTATTGATCCCAACGCCATGTCAACTGACGGCACTGTATCCCTGAACCAGGTTAGCGTATCTGATGATGCGCGGTACGCTGCCTACGGTGTATCGGATGCCGGCTCCGACTGGCAGAAAATTTTTATTCTGGATATTTCTTCAGGTAAACTCCTTGCCGATTCTCTGCTTTGGATAAAATTTACCGGCATTTCATGGTATAAAAACGGTTTTTTTTACAGCCGGTATGATGCGCCCGGAGCAGGTGAGGAACTGTCGGGAAAAAATGAATTTCATAAGGTTTATTACCACCATCTTGGCGATAAGCAGGAAAACGATAAATTGATTTATCAGAACCTGAAATTTCCGTTAAGAAATTACAGTGTTAATGTCACTGACGGAAAAAGGTTCGGCATCCTCTATGAATCGGAAACAACTTCCGGGGAGGGGATTTATTTCATTAACCTCGATCGCGGTGACTCGTTGTTTACACTTATTGCACCGGGTTTCAGGTACGAATACCAGGTGGTTGATAATATTGACAATCACCTCCTGATTAAAACCAACCATGGCGCTCCGAAGTACCGGTTGATACTTGTCGACTCGGAAAATCCTGATACGGCCAATTGGAAGATCGTGGTTCCCGAAAAACCTGAGGCGCTTGAAGATGTTACGCTCTGCGATAATAAAATTGTATGCACCTACATGAAAGATGCCTCTAACAGGATTTCTGTTTTTGATTTAACGGGTAATTTTATCAGCGAAATACCCATGCCGGGTATCTGCGCCATGGGAGATTTTCAAGCGGACAAAGACGACAGCATTGCCTATTATTCCTGCTCCTCTTTTACATTTCCTTCAACAGTTTACCGGTTTAATATGCGGACGGGATTATCCGATTTACATTTCGAACCACAGGTTGATTTCAATGGAAAAGAGTTTGAGGTCAACCAGGTATTTTATGACTCCAAAGACGGCACAAAAATCCCTATGTTTATTGTTCATAAAAAGGATATTCATCCGGATGGCTCCAATCCCTTATTGTTGTACGGATACGGTGGCTTCAATGTACCCAATTTACCCTCTTTCAAAATTGACAGGATCATTTGGCTGGAATGTGGCGGTGTTTTCGCTCTGGCTAATATTAGGGGGGGGGGAGAGTATGGCGAAGAATGGCATCTTGCCGGCACCAAACTTCAGAAACAGAATGTTTTTGATGACTTTATTGCAGCGGCTGAATATCTTATCGGTAAAAAATATACTTCTCCTGATAAAATAGCCATACAGGGCCGTTCCAACGGGGGACTGCTCGTTGGCGCCTGCATGACCCAGCGCCCTGATTTGTTTAAGGTCGCCCTTCCCGGGGTAGGAGTGCTTGATATGCTCCGCTTTCATAAATTCACCATCGGCTGGGCATGGGTGGGCGATTACGGCTCAAGCGATGATTCTGTTCAGTTCAGGAATTTATTGGCGTATTCACCCCTGCACAATCTTAAAGAAGGCGTGCGCTATCCTGCCACGCTTGTTACCACGGGTGATCATGACGACCGCGTGGTACCCGCCCATTCATTCAAATTTATTTCCACATTACAGGAAAAACATTCCGGGGATAATCCGGTTCTCATCCGCATAGAAACCCGTGCCGGTCATGGTGCCGGTAAGCCCGTTTCAAAATTGATTGAAGAAGATACCGATTGGCTGGCGTTTACTTTTTACAACTTCGGAGAGTCGCCCTATAGCGGCAGGTAAACCGTAAATTTTGTTTCCAGACCTTCCCGGCTGGTCAGTTCAATTTTTCCGCCTAAGCGGTCAACGGCAGTTTTTACAATGTAGAGACCAAGTCCTGTCCCGGTAGATTTTTCGTTCCCCCTGAAAAACATATCAAAAACCTTATCCTGGATAGCGGACGGTATTCCGGAACCGTTATCGTAAACTTCAACCCTGATGAAGTTATTACTTTCAATTAAGGTAACACGAACCATTGAGTCAGCGCTCTTTTCTTTTTTGAATTTAACCGCATTATCAATAAGATTCTGCAATATGGAACGGATGAATGTCCGGTTGCTGTAATATTTCCCCAAAAATTTATTTTCCACATCAAACCGGATTTCTTTAAACCCGGGAGTGAATTCCAGGTCTTTTTTAATTTCTTCAATAATATCCGGGAAGTTGATTTTTTGTTTGACGGGAGCCGACTGGGATATTTTTATAATGTCAACAAGGTCAGTCAGGATATTGTCCATTCTTTCGGTGCTTTGCCGTACGAGGTCAAAGTAATTCTGCGATTTTGGGTCGGGCACTTCCATTTTTGCAATATTTATCAGACCGAGAAGGGAAAGCAGAGGACTCCTCATATCGTGGGTCGCCCGGTACAGGAAGGTATTCAGTTCGCGGATTTTGAATTCTAATTGTTCTTCGGCTGTCTTACGGTCGGTAATATTTGAGATAGTTGAAAGAGTTCCGCAATATTTTCCCTGGTCATCGGTAATCGGAGAAGCATTAACATTTATCCAAATTTTTTCACCGTCTTTTTTAAGTACGGGTAAATCGTATTGTTCCGATTTTCCACTGCGCCTTTCTTCCGTTTTGCGTTCAATAAATTCGGATTGCCGTCTGTCAGTCATCAGTTCAAAAATGTTTTTACCGGTTACATCTTCCCGTGGAACACCGAAAATATCGCAAAACCGGTCATTTACAAATTCTATATGTCCGTTTGCGTCAACATATACAAGTCCTTCCCGCATTTTTTCTACCAGGTGGCGGTATCTTGTCTCACTTTTTTTAAGCGACTCCGAAGCGATCTTTTTATCGGTAATATCAATAAAAGCGCCTGATAAATAGCGGGTGCCGTTTTTTTCTTTTTTAAATGTCATTCGTTCAAAAAACCACCGGTATGAACCGTCAGGCATCTGCCAGCGGTATTCGAATTCCCGGATGCCCTTTTCATTAAGTTGATTCATCTCCTTCAAAATCCCTGGACTGTCATCAGGGTGGATTCTTTTGGTCCAGAACATAGGATCATCAATAAAATTATTTGCAGGGAAACCGGTCAGATCGATAATACCGGGACTGACGTAAACGGATTTCTTATCACCAATCATTTGTATGCAATAAATACTTACCGGGAGGGCATCTAGGAATGACTGAAAACCCAGATTTTTGGCACAAGGAGGAGTGTTCAGTTTTTTAGTATTGTGTACGCTTTGTTTTCTCCGCAACGCGGTTACAATTGTTTCGGGTAAAAGCGATAAATTTGATTTAGGAACATAATCAATCACTCCGTTTCTGAAAAGCGTGGCGCTTTCCCTGGCAGGCAATCTGTCCGATACAACAATAAAAGGGGCTTTTACCGTTTGATCATTATAAATTTTTATTGCTTCTTTAAGATCGAGGCGGGGTAAGGACTTATCAGATAAAATTACATCGGGCCTGAAATTTTTTAACGCCTGAATATACTTTGTTTTGGTATCAACGGTATTAAATTTACCTGAATACCCGGCATTTAATAGTTCCTTCCTGACTTTTCCTGAATCCTGCCTGGAGTGGTCAAGATGGAGAATTCTCAGTTTTGATTCCATGAACAGGGGTGATAATATTGTGGTTTTTTAAGAGTTGCCTTTCAATAGTGAAAATTTTTAATCCGTGCGGGATAAAGGTAATAAAAAAATCCATATCAATCATTCCGTTTCTTTTCCGGTAATTACTTTTCTCACCGGGACGGCAGGTTCTAATCCTGCCTGCCTGAATAATTTGTGGAGACGTTTAATAAAAGCGTGTTTTACTGAAAACTGGGAATCGTAGTTCTCTGCCCTTAAAATAATATTAAAACTGATCCCGGAATCGGTGAAGGCATTAAACCGTACGACCGGGATGAAATTTCCTACCCCCCCTTTTTCTTCCCTCATGGTAATCGTTGCGGCTTCAACGGCTACCTGTTCCACCTTTTCCGGGTCACCTGAAAACGGTACGGTCATCGCGACCATAAACACCACTTCATCTGCCGGCAGAGTGAAGTTGGTGATAATAGCACCGGATATTTTTGAATTTGGTACGATTATGATGTTATTTGCAGGAGAACGGATGATGGTATTCCTCCAATTGATATCAGATACGGTACCTTCCTGACCACTGTCGAGTTTTATATAGTCGCCAGGACGGATATTTCGTGAAATAATTACATGGAAACCGGCAAAAAGGTTTGAGAGAGTATCCTGCATTGCGAGGGCAATGGCCAGCCCACCGACACCGAGGGCGGTAAGCATCGGGGTAATGGATATTCCGAATAATTGCAGGATGATGAGTAATCCGATTGAAAAAATAACGATGCGGGTTATGGTAATCAGGATGGATGTGGCCAGAACCGAGTGGTGAATGGACCGGGTATAATAACGGACCAGTCCCACGCCTGTTTTTGCAAGGGCGATTGTTCCTGCAAAGACCGCAAGAATTTTTAAGACCTTCCGGGTATAAAAAAGGTGAATAGGGGAGAGGGGGGCTTCAAGAACTGCAAACCAGGCACCTATTAAGATAATGAATATGGCGGTAAATCCCCTTAACGGTTTAAAAAATAATAAATCGTCCTTCCATGTTGTTCCCTTTGATAATTTTTTCAGTAACAGCGGAACAAGCCATTCGAGAATTATTGCCGCCAGGACAGCGCCTGCCACGATTGATGCCGGTATTAACCATTCCTGCATTGTAATACTATATTGCGAATGCCTGCCTGCTCTGACGGAGTCCGATACTCGTCAGAGTCATCGGACCGGTAGGCAAGCGTTTTTAGTATAAAATGAATGTAAAGATAGGTAAGGATAGGGTACGTACAGAATTTTATTATCTTTGCAATCTCAAACTTTAATGCAACATTTTTTCGGAATATCCGTTTAACTACCGAATTTTACAATTTATGCATCATCCCCGCGTAAAAAAAGCCGCTTCACTAATTACTGCCTGCCTCTTTCTTGCGGCAAATCTTCATTTTATTATCGCAACTCATTACTGCAGCGGAACCATCGCACAAATTAAGATCGTGGTCGGCCATGGGAAAGCAACATGCGGCATGGAAGATGGAACAAAAAAATGCAATAACGGAAAAGGATTCACAAAAGATTGCTGCAAAGATGTATTCCAATCAGTCATTGTTAAGGATAATTATACGCCTCCATCCGATTCGTATGAAATCAACAAAATACCTGTTCCTCCGGGTATTACTTTATTCAGGGAATTCATTCTGCATACTGATTTAATATTTACTGATTATACCGATAAATCACCTCCCGGGATCCTTTCCGGTTCTCTTGCTTTTCTCCAGGTTTTCAGAATTTAATTTTACTATACTACTTCAAATGCATCTGCGGTATCGCGGCTGCGGTTTGACTTTTTCCTGTCCCGGATATATTTTTTCATATTTATCAACCATTTTATTTTACTAAAAATGTCAACAAAATCCCTTACACTCAATCCCGGATTCTGGATGATTCCGGTATTGGCATCAATTTTCGGATGCTGCAAAGACGAAGAAAAACAAAAAGCGGAGCCAGCACAAACAACACTTGAATCCCTGCGCTCGGCTTACGCAAGCGCTTCGGCATTTAACGATTCTCTGAAGTTGTATTCAGAAGAGGATATTTCACCCGTTCAGGAATCAAAAGTGAAATATTACGATGCTCAATATCATCATTACGATTCCCTGATGACACAGCATCATGCCGATTGTCATTCGGAAACGGAAATGGAAGATCATCATTCTTCAGGAGGTATGATGAGTGGCGGTTCCGGAGGCATGATGGGCAACAATAACCAGGAAAATGAATCAGGTCATTGCAGTAATGGACCCGACTGCCCCTGCTGTCAGACGGATATTGACGGGTTGCATCAGCAACATATTCCTTATCACGTACAATAAAAATCAAAACATCCCAGATAGAGACACGGTGCTCCGTGTCTCTACCTGGAAATCTAATACAAAAACATTACCATGAAAACACTGATATTAATTCCGGTAACAGCAGCAATAGTTTTCTGTTCTTACCAAAATCTTTTTTCACAATGCCATGGAGGGGGTACAAGCGGTACCCAGTCCTCATCTCATAAGCACGAAACAACTGCGGAAACGCTTCCGGCCGGCACGGTAGATTCGCTGACCAAATCGGTTTTCAGGGTGTACGGTAATTGCGGGATGTGCAAGAGCCGGATTGAAAAATCGCTGACGGTTGACGGTGTAGGCAGCGCCAACTGGAACTCTGATACGAAAATGATTGAGGTTCGGTATGATGCGGCAAAAATATCCCAGGACAAAATTCACTCTTTGATAGCATCTGCCGGTTATGATACCGATCTGGTAAAAGCAAAAGATGAAGCGTACAATAATCTTCCTATGTGCTGTCAGTACGAAAGACCCGGTACCATGAAGGAAAAGAAAGAGAAAAAAGAACAACAGCAGGATGACGTTTATGAACATCAGCATTGAAAAAATGTCTCTATGATCAATTACATTATCCGATACTTTCTTGAAAACCGGCTCATAGCATTCCTCATCCTGTCCGGGTTTATCGTATGGGGCATTTCCAATGCTCCATTCCGATGGGATTTGGGATGGTTCCCGCGCGATCCGGTACCGGTTGATGCCATCCCCGACATTGGCGAAAACCAGCAAATCATAGCCACCGAATGGATGGGACGCAATCCTGAAGACATAGAAAATCAAATTACTTATCCGCTAACTACCGCCTTGCTTGGAATACCGGGTGTGAAAGATATACGCAGCACCTCTATGTTCGGGATGTCTTTCGTCTATATCATCTTTGAAGAAAAAATTGATTTCTACTGGAGCCGTTCGCGTATTCTTGAAAAATTAAATTCGCTTCCTCCAGGCACATTACCCGTTGGAGTTCAGCCAACAATGGGACCTGATGCCACAGCGCTTGGCCAGGTCTTCTGGTACACGCTTGAAGGACGCGACACAAAGACCGGAAAACCTGCGGGGGGGTGGGACCCGCAGGAATTACGTACTATACAGGATTTTTATATCAGGTATGCGCTTAACTCCGTAGAGGGGGTTTCGGAAGTGGCGACCATTGGTGGTTTTGTAAAAGAATACCAGGTTGATATGGACCCTGTGGCTATGAAAGCGCATCATATTGATGTGATGCAGGTGATGAATGCTGTGATGAATAGCAATATTGATGTGGGCGCGGCAACCATTGAAGTCAACCGTGTGCAATATTATATCCGGGGATTGGGATATATCAAAAAACTTCAGGACCTGGAAAATGCGGTAGTGGATGTCCGCGGGAATACTCCGTTACGTATTCGCGATGTCGCAAAAGTAAATTTCGGTCCGGCAATCCGCATAGGAGGATTAGACAAGGAGGGCGCGGAATCGGTCGGTGCGGTGGTGGTCGCAAGGTACAAATCCAATCCCCTTGCAGTAATTGATAACATAAAGAAAAAGATTTATGAACTTGCACCGGGCATGCCTTCAAAAACACTTGCCGATGGAACAGTTTCCAAAGTTACGGTAGTACCTTTCTATGACAGAACCGGATTGATTAAAGAAACCATTGGAACGCTTGAATCGGTGCTGTCGCACGAAGTAATCATATCAATTATAGTAATAATTGTCCTTCTGATGAACATCCGGGCATCATTTGTCGTCTCATTTTTCCTGCCGGTGGGTGTCCTGATGGCATTCAGCGCAATGAAATTATTCGGTGTGGATGCAAACATTGTAGCGCTGTCGGGAATTGCTATCGCCATTGGCGTAATGGTTGACCTCGGAATTGTGGATATTGAAAACATCATCCGGCATCTTGAAATGCCCGAAAATCATAATGCGCGCGGAAGAAAATTACTGGAGGTGGTTTACACGGGCGCTTCCGAAGTAAGAACTGCGGTAACCGTTGCCCTTGCAACAACCATTGTCGGGTTTTTACCCGTTTTTACAATGGAGGCGGCAGAGGGAAAACTGTTTACCCCCCTGGCGTACACAAAAACATTTGCGATGGTCGCTACTTATATTTCCGGGATGATTGCTTTGCCGGCAATGGCTTATTATCTGTTTTCAATCCGGTCGGATACAAAAAAAATGCGCAGCATTTTTAACGGCATACTGATCGTTGCCGGAATATTTTTTACGTTGATCTGGAAAACATATCCCGCGCTTGCGCTGGTCGCTCTCGGCATAAATAATCTGACGGAACATTTATGGGGGGGGAGGTTAAGGGTGATTCCGAATCTGATTGGCAACGGAGTTATTCTTGTCGTTGCGGTATATTATCTTTCCGTTGAATGGCTTCCGCTTGGAGCGCATAACAGCACATTTACAAATTTCCTATTTGTGGCGGTGGTAATTGCCATTGTGCTCGGAGCAATATCGCTTATGGTTCACAGTTACGAAAGAGTGCTGCGGTGGTGTCTGGAGAACCGGTGGAAATTCATGATGATTCCTTTTCTCACATTGTTATGGGGAATCACAATCTGGCTTGGAAGTGAAAAAATGTTCGGTTGGGCAGCGGACGGACTTGGAAAGATAGGATTGAATTTCAGGCAAACCGGATTATGGGAGACCATGATTCATAAATTTCCGGGTACAGGAAAAGAATTCATGCCATCGCTTAACGAGGGTTCTTTCCTCCTGATGCCCACAACGATGCCTCATTCCGGAGTGGAAGAAAACCAGGAAGTCATTGCGCTGCTTGACCAGCGCGTGCGCGCTATCCCGGAAGTAGATGATGTAGTGGGAAAGTGGGGACGGGTAAATTCTGCATTGGACCCTTCACCGGTTTCCATGTATGAAAACCTTATCAATTACAAACCTGAATATATTCTTAATGAAGACGGGCACCGCGTAAGGTTTAAAGTGGATAAGGAGGGCAATTTTATTCTGACTAACAATTCAACAATACCTCCCGGAACTCCCCTCCCTTTGGGAGGGGCAGGGGGTGGGCTTCTTATTCCTGATGCTTCGGGAGAATATTTCCGCCAATGGCGGCCTGAAATAAAAACGGCTGATGACATCTGGAAGGAGATCGTGAAAATGGCATCCATCCCCGGGATGACGTCCGCTCCTAAAATCCAGCCCATTGAAACCCGGCTTATCATGTTGCAGACCGGTATGCGGGCACCTATGGGCATGAAAGTTTTCGGTCCCGATCTGGCTACTATTGAAAAAGTGGGTATTGAAATAGAAAAAGTTCTCAAAGAGGTTCCTTCGGTTTCCGCTCCTTCTGTCTTTGCCGACCGGATTGTAGGCACTCCCTATCTTGAAATTGAAATTGACCGGGAGGCAATTGCACGCTATGGATTGACGATTGAAGAAATACAAAACACAATCAGTTCTGCCATTGGCGGGATGAAAATTTCCACAACGGTTGAAGGACGTGAACGTTTTCCTGTGCGAATCCGGTATGCGCGGGAATATCGTGATAATCCCGAAGACCTGAAAAAGATTCTTATCCCTACATCAAAAATGGTGCAGGTGCCATTAGGCGAACTGGCCGAAATATCCTATAAACGGGGACCCCAGATGATAAGGGGTGAAAATACTTTTCTGACCGGTTTTGTGATTTTTGATAAAAAACCAGGATTTGCCGAAGTTGATGTGGTTGAAGAAGCCCATCGGTTCATTGAAGCAAAAATCAAATCGGGCGAACTGGTTATTCCTCCCGGTGTCTCGTATAAATTCTCCGGGAACTTCGAAAACCAAGTGCGCGCAATGAAACGGCTCATGATCGTCATTCCCCTTTCACTGTTGATAATATTTATGATCCTCTTTTTCCAATTCAAAACCATTCCGGCTTCTTTTATTCATTTTTCGGGAGTATTTGTCGCCTTTGCCGGTGGATTTATCCTGATCTGGCTTTATGGACAGGAGTGGTTCATGAATTTTTCTGTGGCAGGTATGAACATGCGCGACCTGTTCCAGATGCATACCATAAATCTGAGCGTTGCAGTGTGGGTGGGATTTATTTCCCTCTTTGGAATCGCAACAAACGATGGGGTAATAATGGGTACGTACATTCACCAGACATTTGAAACCCTGCACCCGAAAACAAAAGAAGAGGTGCGCGAAGCGGTTGTGGTGGCAGGAAAGAAACGCGTGCGGCCTGCGGTGATGACTGCTGCCTGCGCAATCATTGCATTGTTGCCTGTTCTGACATCAACTGGCAAGGGCGCTGATGTGATGATTCCGATTGCGATTCCGACATTTGGCGGAATGGTAATTCAAATGATGACTATGTTCATTGTGCCGATATTGCAATGCGTGTGGCGGGAAAATACTTTAAATCTGCGAAAAGCGAATTGGTACGAACAATACGAAAAAAACACAGAATGAGTAAACCTGAAGTAAGAAGAAAGGATTTATTGTATCCGGAATTGAGTTATCAAATTATCGGATGTGCTTATGAAGTATTCAAAGCAATAGGGTACGGTCATTCTGAAAAAGTTTATCAAAAAGCAATGGCTGTTCTTTTTCATGAAAGAAAAATCAACAATAAGGAACAAGTTTATCTGCCTATAAAATTTCATGATAAGATAATTGCCAAAAAGTTTCTTGATTTTATTGTTGAGGAAAAAATTGTTGTTGAACTAAAGAAAGATTTTCATTTCTCAAAAGCGCATATTGACCAAATTTTAAATTATCTGAAATACAGTCAACTTAAATTAGCAATTCTGATAAATTTCGGAAAAGAAGGTGTAACTTTTAAAAGAATTATTAATCAAATATGGAATTAAATATGGACTTTTTCGTATTTTTCGTACCGTTTCGTTTTTCGCAGATTTTATGAAACGAATAAAATTCATAATATTTACTTTCCTTATTTCAGGTGCAGTATATGCCCAACAGGAACTTGTACCCTGTTTGAAGACCGCTTCCGAAAATAATGCTGCATTAAAGGCATCTTTCAGCGAATACCGCGCAGCGCTGGAAATGATACCGCAGGCAAGAGCATTGCCTGATCCTGAAATCATGTTTCAGTATTTTACCACACCGGTATTGCTTGAGATGGGTGAACAAAGGTTTAATATTTCTGCATCGCAGTTTTTTCCCTGGTTCGGGAAATTAGATGCACAGGAACAGGCAGCAGCGCTGATGGCAAAGGCGAAATATGAATCATTCATTGAGGCGAGAAATAAAATGTTCTATGAGATAAAAAATGTTTATTACAAATTATATGTCCAACGGAAATCAGTTCAGATCACTGAAGCCAACCTGGACCTGCTTCGTTCCTTTCGCGAGATAGCAAAAATCCGTTTTGAGAGCGGAAAAAATTCCTTTGTTGATGTGCTGCGGGCTGATATGGAGATTGCCGAAATGGAAAACTCGCTCGCTTATTTCCGCGACAGCGAATTGCCGCTGAAAGCGGAATTTGAAAAACTGCTTAATCAGAAAATCCCGGGAGAAATAATTATGCCAGATACCTTATGGCTGGAAGAAACTGAAATTCCGAAAAGCGCCCTGCTGGATTCAATTGCTGCCAACAACCCGGTGTTGAAAAACCTGGATTATGAACTTTCCTCATGGGAAAAGCAGATGGAAGTTGCAAAAAAAATGGGGTATCCCTCACTCTCCCTCGGATTGACATACATGAATATGGCGCGAAGAACAGACATCTCCCTTCAGGAAAACGGTCGGGATATGTATATGTTCCCGGAGATCGGCATCATGATCCCCATCAACCGTAAAAAATATAATTCAATGATCAATGAAGCAAGGTATAAAAGCGAGGCGGTATCTTATGAGAAAACAAATATGAAAAATGAACTTTCGGCAGAACTGGAAATGACGTACCGTGATTATCTTGATGCACGGAGGAAAATAAAGTTATACACTCGCCTTCATAACCTTGCAAAAAATGCCCGGGAACTGATTATGTCGGAATATTCGGTTGCAGGCACCTCATTTGAAGAAGTGCTGCGCATGCAGGAACAGGAACTGAAATACGCACTTATGCTTGAGGATGCAAGGGCGATGCAGAATTCAACTGTGGCAAATATTAATTATTTGACGGGAAAAGAATAGAAATCTGCGAAAGGTGAATTTGTACGACCAATAGGAAAATAACAGCAAAAACGAAATGAAAAAAACGAAAATAATAAAAAGTCAAAACTACGACTACTCAAAATCCCTTTCTTCCGTCATAAGGAGGATTGAAGAGAGTAAGCGCAAAGCCATCACTACCGTAAATAAGTTATTGATTGAACTTTATTGGTTTATTGGCGAGACCATTGTGAATCTTCAGGAAAAAGGCAGTTGGGGTGATGGAGTGGTTGAAAAATTATCCCAAGATTTAAAAATGAAATACCCTGAACAAAGGGGGTTCTCAGTTCAAAATCTTTGGAATATGAAGAAGTTTTATTTAACCTATAGAGATAAAGCAATTCTCCAGACACTGTCTGGAGAATTAAGTTGGTCAAATAATGTGTTGATTTTAGATAAGATAAAAAGCATTGAAGAAAATGAATTCTATTTGAAAATGTCCATAAAAGAGCGATGGTCTTTCCGTGAACTCCAGCGTCAAATTGACTCGGCCTATTTTGAAAGATTTTTGTTATCTCAGGATACGGATAAACTGATTAAAATAGAACAGGATAAACTTGCTATTCCGCTGGACGATATTCATCGCCATCTGAAGGACGAATATATTTTAGAATTTTTAGACCTGTCGGAAACATTTTCGGAAAAAGAACTGCGCAAGGCAATCCTTAATAACCTCAGGGATTTCTTTTTGGAATTTGGTAAAAACCTGTCATTTATTGGAGAAGAATATACATTATGTGTTGATGGTGAAGAATACAAAATTGATCTTTTGTTTTTTCATAGAGAACTCAAATGTCTTATTCCGGTTGAACTTAAAATCGGTGAATTCAAACCTGAATATGTGGGTAAAATGCAGTTTTATCTTTCGGCTCTTGATGAACAAATAAAACTCGCTGATGAAAATCCATCCATCGGTTTAATACTGTGCCGTTCAAAGAAGGATAGTGTTGTAAGATTGACTCTAAGCAAGAATCAAAAAGCCATAAAGATAGCTACCTATCTGACTAAATTACCTGATAAAGGACTTATCCAAAAGAGATTGGAGAGAATTAAACTCCCGGAGATGTTGTTAAAATAAACGAACTAATTAATTGGTTTCATAGCAAAAACGAACTCAATATGTTAAACTTCATCAAAAACAAAAAATCCCTTGCAATAAATGCGGGGTTGATAATAGCCGGTATCTTTATCGGTTGGCTTTTCTTCAGAGGGGGGGGGAATCATTCATCTCACAGGACTGTAACGACTCGGCAGGATACAACCGCTGCAACGGTTTGGACCTGCGCCATGCACCCGCAGATACGGCAGGACAAACCGGGAAAATGCCCGATCTGTGCAATGGACCTGGTGCCGCTGAATACTTCCGCAGGAAGCGCTGACGGCCCTGGTAAAATTGAAATAAGCGAAAGCGCCATGAAGATTGCCGATGTGCAGACCTCAACAGTGCAAAGGGCTGTTCCCGGCAAAGAGATTCGCCTTCCGGGAAAAGTGATGACGGATGAACGGAAAATAGCAGTTATTACCGCGCGTTTTGGCGGCCGCGTTGAAAAACTTTTTGTCAATTACACCGGCCAGCAGGTGCAACAGGGCGAAAAACTCGCAACCATCTATTCCCCCGAACTGGTAACTGCGCAAAAAGAATTATTTGAAGCAATCAGTATGAAACAAACTAATCCCGATTATTACAATGCAGCGAGAAACAAACTGAAACTCTGGTCACTCAGCAGCAGCCAGATTGATGAAATTGAAAAAAAGGGCGATCCGCAATTTTATTTTGACGTGCTCTCAACGCTTAACGGCACGGTAATGAAAAGAGAGATTGCGCTTGGCGATTACATTGAAGAAGGCGCAAAACTCTTTGAAATCGCTGATTTATCGCAGGTATGGGTTCTTTTTGATGCGTATGAACAGGATATTCCGTGGATTAAAACGGGACAGGAGGTAAATTTTGAAGTTCAATCGGTACCCGGCAAAATTTTTACCGGTACGGTTACTTTTATTGATCCTATCATTGATCAGGAGGCGCGTGTTGCCTATGTACGCACCGAGACCTTTAACACGGGTGGCCGGTTAAAACCCGGAATGTTTGCGCGGGGAATTTTCAAAACAAAATTTCCTGCAGGTGAAAATGCGCTGATTATACCGAAATCATCCGTTCTATGGACAGGAAAAAAAGCCGTTGTCTATGTGAAGGACAAAACAAAAAATAAACCCGTTTTTGAATACCGGGAAATAATACTTGGGGAGGACGCTGGAAATTTCTATGTTGTGAACAATGGATTAACGGAAGGCGAGGAAATTGTTACAAACGGTGTATTTAAGGTTGATGCGGCAGCGCAACTTGCGGGGAAGAGAAGTATGATGAATGTAGTTGAGGATGAGGCGAAGGAGAAGGCGGAGGAAATGCACCGGCACGAAAATACCGCGAAACAGGACGCAAAACATTTTTCATTTAAGGTATTGGGCAACTGTGAAATGTGCGAAGCGCGAATTGAAAAAGCAGCAAAGTCGGTGAACGGTGTTCTGGAAGCCGACTGGAACAAGGAAACAAAAATCATTCACATAAGTGCTGTGGACGAATCCTTAAAAGAAAAGGTTAGTTCCGCTATCGCCATTGCCGGCCATGACACGGAATTTACAAGAACTCCGGAGGAAGCGTATAATAAATTGCCGGTATGCTGCCGGTTTGAGAGGGGGAAGTAGAATTTTTTCATGACTGCTCATACCAAATTATTTCGTGATACTGTAAATCCCGAGTTTGTCTTACCGGGGGAGGTCTCCATCGTGAAAAGAGGGCGGATAGGATACCACGTAGGGTATCCTACGGGGGAAGTCAGCAGACCTGCCTGCCGAAACGCAGTGCAGGCAGGGGTATAGTAGTTGGAGAAACGAGTTCCGCAGTAAAAGCGGGGAGGTCTCACAGACCAACGAAGGACTGAACGTTAAGATGTTTCAAATTCGATTGCGGAGGTTTCCCGCTAAAAGCGGGACCAGCCCATCCTTAAACGAAGCAGGGAAAGAAATTTCCTCAACTTAATGAACCGCCCCGATAATTATCGGGGTGGTGTGAGAGGTGCACTCCGCCAGTTAATTCTGGCGGAGCCGCCTACTCGATTAGCCACAGTTATTTTTTATTCTTTGGAATATGATAAGTCACTAATAAGTCCGCCATTCTGTATTGTTGTCCATCAACAAATTCTCTTGATTTGAAGAAAATTATTGCTTTTTTAGATTCTACTAATTGTCCTATGGAGAAGTCGTAGTCCTTTCCCTTAAAGTTTGTCAAGTTAGTCAAATTGGCGGTGTCAAGCTGTTGATATTTCCAATTATAACCACTCCACATTCCAGTTTTATCTTGGTATTCATTTGCTTGTATCGTCTCTGTAAAATCCCAAGCGTCATAGTCAGTCGAGAGTATTTTTGTTTTCAAATTTATTTTTAATCCGTTAAATCCTTCTGTATCGTCCGAACCTGTTATTTCAATTATTGAGTCAGTTTGGAGTACCTCAATGAAACCAGTCCGTGCTTTGACCATTTTCATTTGTTCAGTCATTTTGCTGAACTTTTCCCACTCCTCTTCGGTCAATCCTAAATTCGGATGGTAGCCCAAACCCTGTCCTGATTTCGCAGTTTTGATATATTCCATATACCATTCTTGATTTTCTGCTATTCCCTTTTTAAATTTTTCTTGGAGTTCGTTGTAACCATCTGGCATTTGAAAGCCCATTATGTCAAGTTCAATTAATCCAACAGGCAATAATTGTCTTAAATCGGATTCGAAGTCTCCTGTCAATAGGTCTTTGTTGATTTTTTGTCCGCAAGAAACTTCAAATAGAAGAATAAATATGAATGTCAGGTTTTTCATAATTGTGGCTAACGATTTCGGGCTTTGCGTTCGGGCGGGTTTCGGAGCACAAAACTGTCAACCAGCACTAAACTTGTATAGAAGCACAAAGCTCCATGTTGGCACGTCACCCCGCCTGACGCAAAACCCGTGTGTGCGCTCTGAATGGCAAATATAGTTCTTTGAAAGAATGTCCCAACGGGTGAAAGTCCCGGACAGGCGGAGGTAACGCTCCGAACTGTAGCAAGCCGCAAGGTGGTATGGAGTAATCCATGCACTGAAGTAAGCGGGACTGCAAACGCCTGTACTGACGAACAGAAACTGCAGACAGAGGCAGGGCTGTATACGTGACCCGTACGTACAGTGGTGTGCCTGCCCGTTTACCCGCCTCTGGCGTGGCCTTTGGAGGGAGAGCCCCCCCCGCCCTCCCGTCCCGATAGATATCGGGACTATCGGGATTGGCGGGGCGGGCTACTCGATTAGCGGTTCGTTCTTCTTTCATCAGGTAAGGGTTATTGTGTTCAATCTAGTGTCAATGCAAAATTTCGTCCCTTCAAAAAAGTCCAATCCAAGCAGTCCGTTATAGTCCGAGAAAATGCCGTGAGCCAGGAAGTCATAAACTTGAATTTGGAACTTGTCTTTTGTTTGTCCGAGTGATGAAAAACTGCCAACTTCAAAAACTTCTGTTTCTATTATTCCGTTTGCTGTTTCAATTTCAACAGTCCCGATATTGTCTTTACGGTCGTAACCTAATAAATACAATGCGTTGCTGTCTATGGTCGTGTTTGTTGCACCTGTATCAAACACCATTTTCAGTTCATACTTTCCGTCAATTTCAATGCTGACAATAATAAGCCCGCTTTCTGGTTCTCGTTTGAATGGGAAAGTCATTATTTGATACGATTAAATATGCCGGTAATCTTTCTTGTCGGTTTGAAAGTCCCCGTAAAAATTAGAGTGATTTTGTCAAAAGCAGATGTTTTGTCCCTGCCGATATAGCATACTTCTTTTTTGTCCTTACTGTGGTAAATAGGAATACCTGAAAGAATGTCAATATTACTGCCGTCCATAATAGGATTACCAACTAAAACCCATTCGTCCGGGTAAAGTTTTTTGATGTCATTGATATTTAATAGTTGTGCCATGTTATTGTATTTATAATTATGGTGCAAAGTTACAATTTTTATCCATCACTTTCAAATCTGCACGGTCGTTCATAGAATGACCGCTAACGGCAGTTTGTGAAAATACTTCAATGTACGCCCTTTCCGGAACTGCGCTGCAAAGCCCAGCACATAAACTTTCCCATCGCATAATTTCTTCTCATTTGCTATGGTTATGTGCGGGGCAAAGATACCCATAATTCACAACAAATTTTGAATAACTTAGTCTGAAAATCCTTAACAGGTGGGGGGGGAATTGGTATCTTAGCCCCAGGAATTACACCCGATAGCTATCGGGTTGGACAAGACCGTAACCAGGTTGGGTTCTCCTCCCTTGACCAAACCGTCAGCGGGGACAATCCGGTCCGGCTCATTCCTGCCTGCTCTGACGGAGTCCGATACTCGTCAGAGTCATCGGACCGGTAGGCAGGGATATGTTTGTCGGAAAACTCCCTCATTTTATTGCCTTGCTGACTGGCAGGCAGGGATGAGATAACACATCATATCAAAGTCCGAAGAGTATAAAAGTTCAGCCATGTAGATGCAGCAGCGATAGGCGAAAGGGTGTTTGTCTTACCGGGGGAGGTCTCCATATATACGAGACCCGTACGTACAGTGGTGTGCCTGCCCGTTTACCCGCCTCTGGCGTGGCCTTTGGAGGGAGAGCCCCCCCCGCCCTCCCGTCCCGATAGATATCGGGACTATCGGGATTGGTGGGGCGGGCTACTCAATTATGCGTTCGTGCTACTCTGCCTGCGAAGCCACTACAAACGAGGATACTATAAGCGTAACGTTCCCCTACGTTGAAAGGGGGTGGTGACTTTAGATACCATTCTTTAGTACTCACACCTACGCCTTGGCATACAAGGCAATGAAAAGACCACTAAAGTATATTCGTACCTTTTTCGATTCACATACCAATGTTAATATTATATCTCCTTCACCGATTACATTTTGTGTATTATATGTTATCTTCTTCATTCGAGTTTCTGGTTTTCCAGTCCATACGAAATCAATTGTTGCAATATGCCTTTTCTCTTCATCTGGTGTTTTGAAATCAGCTGAAGGCATATTCATAAACACTCTCACTTTTACATGTTTTCCAATCTCAATATCCTTTACTCCCAGATTAGATATGCGCAACATAGAATCTGATATCTTCTGTCGGTTTAATCTACCATCAGGTGTTGTTTCTGCTGTGAAGGTCGATACTGGCCTCTCTTTTTTCACCTCTCCAAATCGCAAGTCGAATAGGTTTTCCGTTTGTTCCCCTCGTTGGTTGATTTGCATTTGAGCATATTCTTTTCCTTTCCCGTATTGAGTTCCAAGAATCCACATCATCTTTGTTATAGCAGCCTCTGGTGTTAAATCAAGTCCACTAAGTACACCTCTCTCCATTAGACCACTGCTCGCCTCATAAAGCCCCATCTCCACTGTCCCGACACTACATTGACTGAGATTTACTATCATTTTGTGTTCCTTGATAGCTTTCTCAATTGTATTTAAGAAAGCAGTATTGCTTGGGACATTCCCTGTTCCATATGTTCGTAGTATGTATCCTCGAATTGACCCATCTTCGAATAATTTTTTTATTTGTTCATTTGTAAAACCAGGGAAAAGTCCAACAATGAAAACATTGTCTTCAAAATCAGTCTTTACAAAGAACTTAGATTTTGAGGACTCCCTTACATAGTTTGTATTGATTTTAATATGTTCTCCGATCGTACCCAGTAATGGAAAATTAGGTGAATCAAATCCTGCCCAGTCAGATGTACTAACCTTGCTCGCACGACAACCTCTAATTATCTTATCAGCAAACGCGATTATAACTTCAGGGATTAAGGGCAGATCTGTTGCTTCATGCCCAGCGATATAAATTGCATTTACAAAATTAAGTACTGCGTCCGTTCTCATGCCTGAAATTGGCAATTGTGAGCCTGTGATAACAACTGGTTTGTTGAGATTCTCGAACATGAAACTAAGAGCAGAAGATGTAAATGCCATTGTATCGGTTCCGTGCAAAATGACAAATCCATCATAGTCATCATATACATCAGCAATTATATTTGCCATTTTTTTCCAATCCTTTGGTCCAACATCAGATGAGTCGACTGGCTTTTCGAAAGCTCCGCTACCAAATAGAATAATATTACCATTATCAAGTTCAACAAATGGGATTTTGCCTTTCGCAAGTTTTCTTGCCTCTGGTGAACGATAGGAACTAATATCCTTTTTCTTGCCAAAACCTGGGACGAACGTTAGCAGTTGTTCTAACGATTTCGGCTCTAAAGGGCTAAAAGGATCATGAATATCTTTGGGACCCATACCAATTGTACCACCTGTGTAAAGTATGAAGACTTTAGTTTGCATAATTATTTCTTACCTATTATATGATATCGACACCCGTCATGTACGGATCTCCCAGCACTAACACACTCCTCTAGGCTTTCTACATTATGTTCAATCGTAATGCTACCAGGATTTAAACCGAATGGTTGTAGTACGTTATGTGGAAAAGAATTGATGATTCCTTCAAGATAACCCGTCATGAAGTAACATAATCCACGATTGCTCTTATTATCCAAATAATCTTGAGTTAAGAAAGAATACTTAAGTAAAATTACCATGTTGTTTTTCCATTTTGACTTTTCTCCCTCCAATTCAAATTTTCCAAATCCAGCATCAGAATCGAATTCGATCCATTTTTTTATCCATTGAATCAAATCAGAATTACTCGATTTCGATTGACTTTCAATATCCTTAACCATTTCTGCAGCGAATCGCTCGCTTGCCTTCTTGCCAATCGTATAAAGAACATTAGAATTATTAGTATTCAAATTTCGGACTTCCCGGAAAATCAGATTTATTGTCTTATTACTGAACAAGACATTTCTTGAACGCTCTTTTTCGTCTCCGAACCCATTGAATAACGATCCTTCATCCTTCTTATATGTAAGTGTTCTATAATAGTGTAGGTCGTGTTCAACAACGCCCTTAGCAAGTTGCCTTCGAAACTCTTCATTATCACTTTTCAAATGATTGACCTCGTCTCTTGTGCGTTTTTGGATATCATCAGGTATTTTTTGAAGTGATTCCAGAACAAGTTTGGAATTCCCCAGTACACGTTCGGAATTCTCATAAGAATTCATCAGAACACGTTTGGAATTCACCGCAGTAATTATCTGCCATCCGAATAGGAGCACAGGAACCATCAGTGTGAATTCATCAATATGAATAACATTAAAATTCCAATTTGATTTATAAAGCTCAGGAAAAATATTCAACAAGAATGCGACAACCGTAAGGGTCGTTGGAATAATCATAAAATCCCAGATTCGTTTTGAAGTGTGCATATTCAGTTATTTTCCTGTTTAATTTTTTTTGCCGGAACAAAAGTAATAAAAATCTTCCATAAAGTAGGTTGCAATTTTTTTGACTTGCAGACACTTCATTTCTTGCACGTGCAAACTTTGTAATACTGCCTCTTTAATTGTCATTGTCGTTGTGGTTTTATTTCTTTGTCAAAGTTAATTTCTCGCAGAAAGTTTAAAGTCGCTGTGTCGCCCAAGCATGACGCATAACGTTTTGCGGCTACAAGAAGTTGGCGATTTCGAAGCACTAAACTGTCAGCCACCACCAAACTTGATACGAAGCACAAAGCTTCATTTAACCACTGAGCCGCCAATTTCTTGTAGGTGCTGTTATGGGTAGTGTTATACATTCTTCTTATCCTCGCTTTCAGGTTTTTGTTCATCTTTAATTGAATATTTTTCAAGTAATAATTGTTTATCCTTGTTGCCAAGTTGCTTATATCTCTCTCGTACGATAGCTGTGTCTTCCATTAATTCCTCGGATAGGTCTTTATCTTTTCCTTCCTCTGGCTCCGGAGGTGTTAGTAGTTTTACTTCATTACCTTTTATAATGTGGTCGGTAATAACACTACTTACTTCTTCTATTTTCTTATCAACTCCCGTTTTATCAATTTTTTTGTCAGATTTTAATTTTTCTTTATGTTGTTCAAGCGCTTTTTGAGCAATTGATTCTTTGATATTATCAAGCATTAAATTTTCTCGCTCTTTTTCCATTTGAATTAATTTCTTGTTCCCCATGTAAGAGTCAATTATTTCTCTCGCTCTTTTTGATTTATACAATAAATATGCTGCATACACTTTTAAACCAGTCTTTATTAACTCTGTTAAATCAATCGAAATATCAAAATCGAAATTAAATATTACATCTATTGATCCGTTCTGAATTTCTTCCAGCTCAATATCATCAGGTGATTCCGATTTTAAAAGAGTATGATAAATTATTAATGTTCTGTTCCATCGATTAAGTACTTTCGAGAATTCTTTAAGGCTTGTAGTAGTATTTAAATCTTTGAAAACTAACGAAACAATAGCTTGGTCATCGGCTGATTCAAGTTCAGATTCAATGTCAGAATATTTAGCGAATATGGCTCTTATTTGGGTTAATTCTCCGTTGTTCTGGTCTATTCGTTGTAACAATTGTTGAAGAATCCCATTAAACTTTTGGTAATATACATTTGCAGCAATTTGTGAGTCTGTGTCGATTTCGTCCAATTGCACCTTTGATTCAAGGTCGGTAAATGGTGGTGTGTCGCGAAGGACAATTTTTATTTCATCGTGAAGAGAATAGTTCTCAAACTCATTAAATTTTAATTTAATCTTGCTGGAAAGGTCCTTCATATAAGCAAGATTTTGATTTTGTCCGTGTTGAATTGATTGAACATTGTCCTGGATGTCCCTTCTGAATCCAGAATTAATCACCATGTTTTGAAAAAGGTCGATTTTTGATACTAAACTTTCTATATTCATTTTTTATTTTTTAGTTGTCGTTAACATTACCCATAACTAGTTATTATGCGAAGCAAATATACATAAACTTTCGTTAAGCCATCCAATGATGTAGGAATTACCGCACCTTGCAAAAATTATCTTGCACCTCGTTATACTGACGCTGAATGATTTTGCCCTGACGAGTTTTCTGTCAGGGACGCTTCGGTCCTGACGAGACTCCGTCTATCAGGACGTCTCGTACAGCATCCTGACATTTATCGTCAGAACAAATCATTCAGGTCATCATATACTGATGAATTTGACCCTGACGAGAAATCTGTCAGGGTCAAATTCCGTCCCTGTGAAATTACTTCACCAGCGTAACATGCCCCACATACTTGTGGTTGTTGCCGTCAGGATCGCTGGTTGTTATGATCCACACATAAACATCCTGCTGTACCAACCCAGTGCCGTTGTTTGCCTTTCCGTCCCATGGCTTGTTCAAATCGGAAGTCCGGTAAATCAGGTCGCCCCAGCGGCTGTATATGTACAGGGTGAAATTATTCGGATCAATGCCAAGCCCTTCCGGAAGGAAATAATCGTTGCGCCCGTCACCGTCAGGAGTAAAAGCATTCGGTGCAAAAAGAACGTAATCTTCCTTTACGATAACCTCATCGGCATAAGCGCCAACGCATCCATCACTACTCTCAACGGTCAGAGTGATTATATAGTTGCCGATAGCATCATAAGTATGTACAGGATTTTCCACCGTATCATAATTCAGATCACCTGAAGCAGTATCGCCAAAATCCCAGGACCAGGAAGTGACCCCGGCAGAGGAACCGTCAATGAATTTGATATTCGCCCAGAGAATGGTTGTTTCACCGGGCACAGGGGTGAAATATGCAGCGGGGCTCTGATAAATAGTTATCTGGTTAATACCGGTATAGGATGAAGCGCATCCCATATTACTGGTTACAGTCAGGGTTACCGTGTTCACTCCCGAATTAGTAAACAGGAAGACCGGGTTCTGGTCTGTTGATGTCTGCCCGTCACTCACCTGCCAGTACCAGGAAACTATTGAACCGGCACTGATGGTAGAACCGTCAAAAACCTGCACGGAGAAAGGCGTACAACCTCCGAGATTGCTTAACGTGAAAGCAGGTGCCGGGTAAGGATTAATATTTACCGTTGCCGAAGCGGTTTCCGGTTGCGAACATCCGTCAGTTACGGTCACAGTATATGTTGTACTGACGGATGGAGAAACCGTGATTGACTGATTTGGGGAATTGTTACTCCATAAATATGAATAGGGACCGTTATTACCTCCGGACACAAATGCGGTAACAACAGTGCTGCTCCCGATGCAGATGTTTCCTGCCGAAGATGCTGAAACGGTAAGTTGCGGTCTCACGGCAATTGAAACAACCTGTGTATCCGACAGGCAACCGTTGGCATCCTCAACATAAACCTCGTAGTCCGTAGCGCTCACAGGGTTAACCTGGTGCGGTCCTTGTGTAGAAGGAAATCCGTCATCATACCAATAATAAGTATAAGGCGGTGAACCGCCATTGAATGAAGCGTAAACTGATCCCGTCTGGCCGAAACAAATGGTATCCGGCTGGACATTCATTGCAAATACTAAATTCGGTTGGGTAACAGATACCCCCCCCGTAATGGTACAGCCGTTGGCATCGCTTACGGTAACAATAAAAACACCGGCAGGAAGTCCGGTAATCGTATCATTGTCCGGGCCTGAGGGCCATGAATGGGTATATGGCAAAGTTCCGCCAGAAACTACCGCCACCGCTATTCCGGAATTATCATTGTAACAAAGAAGGTTAGTTGCAGTTACAGTGATATTATCCGGTCCCGGAATATCATCAACCGTAACCGGAATAACGGTAACACATCCTACTGCATCGGTAATGGTAACCCAGTACGGGTCCCGTGCTTCAAGGTTGGTCACAATGGCGTTAGTTTGACCGTCAGGCCACAGGTAAGTATAGGGAACGGTTCCACCCGAAGCAATCACAGCGGCAGACCCGTTATCTCCGCCACAGGTAGAGGGATTAGTAATTGAGTCGGCAATAAGCGGAAGCGGATCGGTAATCAACACAGTATCTCCACCGGTACATCCTTTTACATCAGTTACAACGACAATATATTGATTCGGACAGAGATTGGACACTGATGGTCCGTAACCGACCAGAGGCGTCCACTGGTACAAATAATATGGCGTTCCTCCTGTAGGACCCGGGAGAAGTGAAATCATTCCATTGCATGTTCCGGAACAGGTAATCGGAGTTACGGTAGGAGAAACTAAAACCGGATCAGGTTCGGTAATGACAGCATTCAGGATCACCTGGCATCCGTTCCCGTCAGTAACTTCAAGTATATGGGACCCGGCACAAAGCCCTGTTGCATTGGATGTGGTCTGGACTCCATCCCACATAAAAGTATAAGGAGTAATACCCCCCCCTGCCATTGCCTGGGCGGTACCGTCACACGAGCCGGAACAATTTGCATTGGTTTTGCTTATTACAGCGGCACCTGGCGGAGTTGGTTCAAAAACCGGGATTGCGGATGAGTTCGAGCAGTTGTTGGTATCCCACACGGTAATGGTATAATTTCCGCCACTTAAACCTGTTATATTGCTCCCGGTGCCAACCGTCACTGCACCACGCTTCCAGAGGTATGTAAAGGGCGGTGCAATTCCGGTCACATAAACAATCGCCCACCCGTCCGAATCGCCATTGCATGTAACATCATTAAAAATAACAGAATCGATATTGACACCGGAAATATCGTTGACGGTAACAGGCCCTGAAACCACGCACCCGTTCGCATCTCCGATGGTAGCAATGTACGCTCCTGCCTGAAGATTAAACGCGCATGAACCCACCTGGGTATACGGGTCATTCCATGTTATTACATAAGGAAATTCCCCCCCCGAGACCGACAGGCATGCCTGCCCGTTATTATTCCCGCACGATGACGGGATCGCTGATGAAGTAAAAGTAAGCGGGGAAGGTTCCGTAATCTGCACGCTGAATATTTGCTGGCAACCGTTAGTATCCGTAACGGTGAGGGTAAATATTCCGGAACAAAGACCGGTTGCGGAAGATGTTGTCTGGAAGGAGGGATCATCCCAAAGGTAAGAATAGGGCGAAGTCCCGCCTGAAATATTTACAGCGGCATTTCCGTCACATGCACCGTAGCATGATATATCATTACTTGTTATGGATCCTCCCAAAAGTAACGGTTGGGTTATTGTTACACCGGTAATATCCTGGCATCCCGATGAATCAGTCACGGTAACCGTATAAGTGCCGCTGCAAAGATTTATCGCCTGGCTCAGGTTTTGCCCGTTGCTCCACAGATAGATATAGGGGGGGGATCCACCGGTAGCATCCGCCTGCGCCCACCCGCTGCAATTTCCATAACAGGCATTATTCCCGATAGATGCCATAGACACAGTTACTGTTGCAGGTTGCGATACTGTAGCGGATGAAATAAATGAACATCCGTCATCATCGGTAACCGTAACAAGATAGGTTCCGGAACATAGATTAACAGCCGTCTGGGTTAACTGGTTAGCCGGATCATTCCATTGATAGGTAAACGGAGAGACACCGTTTGTAGTGAATGCCGAAGCGGTACCGCTGCAACCGGGCCCGCAAATAGTTGAAGTCACGGTAGTGACAACCGACATCGGCAATGGGTCGAATAAAGTGATAACCGATAATTCATTGCACCCATTTGCATCCGTAATAATAAGGTTGACCGTACCGGAACACAATCCTGCAGGACTGGATATTGTCTGGGATTGCGGATCATCCCACAGGTAGGAATAGGGGGGGGTTCCTCCTGACACCGTAACGCTGGCTGAACCATTACAATCGCCATCGCATTGAGGATTAACTGCCGTTAAACTGAAGCCAAGCGGTGCCGGTTCAAAAATGGTTACCGGGGCGCCCGTCTGGCAGGCAGTTGCATCTGTAACGGTAACTATCCATGTTCCGGCAGGAAGATTTGCTGCATTAGGAGCCGTCTGATTCAACGGGTCATTCCATTGGTAGGTATAGGGCATGGTACCTCCCGATACGCTGATGACAACCGAACCGTCATTGCCGCCATTGCAATTGACACTGTCGGAAGAAAGTACAATCACGTTCAATCCCGAAGGATTACTTACAGGAACTAAAATAGTTGATGAACAACCCGTATTATCCGTGACCGTTATTAAATAAGTTCCGGCAAAAAGATTATTAACGGCACTTGTAGTTTGCCCGGCAGGCCATTGATATGAATATGGAGTAACACCGCCAGAAGCGGTCACGGTGCCTGTTCCGTTTGCCGCTCCGCATGTGGCATCCGTATGTGATTCACTAAGGGAAACAGGAGTAGGAGAAGTTACGGAGGCGGATGCAGTTTGCGCGCATCCGTTATTATCGGTTACCGTCACATTGTATGTCCCGGCACAGAGGTTTTCGGCATAGATATTCTGGGATGCAAGCGGATCGTCCCACAGGTAACTGAATGGAGATACCCCTCCCGAAGGAGTTGCAGTCACTTTGCCGCTGCAGTCGCCAAAACAATCTTCGCTGCCGTCACCGGTCAAAATGGATATTTGTGCCGGCTGAGTCAGATTAAAACTATCCGTAGACAGGCAACCGAAGAAATCAGTAGCGCTCACATAAAATACACCGGATGAAAGTCCTGTAACTGCTGATTGGATTCCACCGTTCGACCACAGGTACGATAACGGGGGGGTGGCACCGGCAACAGAAACAGCGAGCGAACCGTTGCTGTTTCCATAACAACTTACCGGGTTGGTAACGGTAATTACAGCGGTACCGGCAGGGATATTATTTACTGTTGCCGAACCGGTTGTTGTGCATCCTTTAATATCGGTGACCGTAACGGTGTACGATCCTGCTGTCAAACTCACCGCATTGGGGTTGTTCTGCCCGTTATTCCAGGAATATCCATAAGATCCATTACCACCGCTTGCTGATGCCAGCGCACTGCCATCCGGTTGCCCGCAATGAGCATCCACCGGATTAATAGTCAAAGAAATTATTGCGGGTTGGGAAATCGTAACCGGTTTATCAGATGTGCAACCGTTGTCATCAACCGCTGCGACAGAATAATTACCAGGGCACAGGCCCGTGGCAGTTTGTGTTGCCTGTGAAAACGGATCATTCCACAGGTATGAATATGGCGAAGTGCCGCCAGAAGCCAGTGCCGTTGACTGTCCGTCACATAATCCGAAGCAGGAGGCATTGGACGGTGAAACAATTGTTAAATTCAATAATGACGGCTGCCCTATGGCCACACCGATATTTGCATTGCAATTATTAGGGTCAACCACATTGCAGATGTAATTGCCAGCGCATAATCCTGTAGCCGTAGCGGTTGTTTGTGCCGGAATGGAGTTCCAGGTGTATGAATAGGGGGGGGTACCTCCTGTAACAAGAACCGAGGCAAAGCCGTCACAGGAACCATTACAGGATGCATCGCCCTGAGATAATATGCTCAGGGAAGGTGATCCGAGATCGCTCACCGTAACGGTTCCGGCAGAAGTGCAGCCAACCGCATCGGTGACAGTAACCGTATAGGAACCGGCTGAAAGAGATGAAGCAGTATTAGTTGTCTGTGATGCGGCATTTGCACTCCACAAATAAGAGAACGGGGGATTGCTTCCGCTTGAAACGGTTACCGTTGCTGAACCGTCCGCCTGGTTGCAGTTGGAACCGTTAGTGGAGAATGAAAGGGTAATCTCAAGGGGTTCGGTCACACTTATACTACCCGTAACTGAACATCCCTTACTGTCTGTGACTGATAAATTGAATGTACCCGCGTCTAATCCGGTAGCGGATGATGTGGTCTGAAGATTCAGATCATTCCACTGGTACTGATAAGGAGCGGTTCCTCCGCTTGCGGTTACGGATGTTGAGCCGTCACTGTTTCCGTAACAACTCACATTTGTTGCAGACAGTGAAATGGAAATTGCAGCAGGTTGGGTAATTATTACCTGGGTTGTCGCGGTGCAACTATTGGCATCCGTAGCCGTAACGGTAAAAGTACCGGTACATAATCCTGTCGCAAGCGGATTTGTCTGCCCGTTGCTCCATGAATAAGAGTAGGGTGAAGTCCCCTGGCTTACCGAGACCTGTGCAAAACCGTTACATTGCCCGTTGCAGGTCACATCATTCTGCGATGAAATAGATGCTGATAAAGCAGAGGGCTGGGTAACATTAACCGTTCCTGTCACAGAGCAACCTTTACTGTCACTTATGGTTACCGTATAAGCGCCTGCACATAATCCGGTCGTAATAGTTCCGGTGGAACCGTTAGACCACAAATAAGTGTATGGAGAAGTTCCGCCTGATGGATTTGCATTTGCGTTTCCATTGCAGGATCCGTTACAGGTTACATTTGTCCCGGAAACTGAAACCGAAAGAATTACCGGCTGGGTAATATTAGTATTGGCAGTTGCCGAACATCCGTTATTATCGGTAATTGTGACAGTAAATGTGCCGGTACATAACCCGGTAACCGAAGAATTAGTTGAACCGTTACTCCATGAATATGCATAAGGCAATACCCCCCCCGAACCTGAAGCGGTGGCGGAACCGTTGCACAAGCCGTTACAGGTAATATTATTTGAAGTTATAGAAACCGACAGTACAGTCGGCTGTGTCAGCGATACATTCACTGATGAATTACATCCATTCACATCGGTAACCAGCACAGAGTGATTTCCGGCCGGTAATCCGGTTGCATTTGAAGTGGTTTGCCCCGATGGCGACCACAGGTAAGTATAAGGCGGTTGCCCGTCAGTTACTAGTACGGTTGCGGTACCGGTGAACCCGCCAAAACAGGATATGTCCGAACTGCTTAGTATAGTAACAACCGGACCGGTATTATCTGCTACGGAAGCAGTAGCAGTTGCGGAGCAGCCATTGGCATCAGTAACGGTAACATTATAGTTACCCGACATCAATCCGGTTGCAGTTGATGTGGTTTGCGATCCGGCTGATACATCCCACAGATATGTATAAGGTATCACTCCGTTTCCTGCATTTGCAGTTGCCGAACCATTGCTCTGACTGCAATTTGAATTTACGGTTGTTACCGATACCGTCACAGCGAGAGGTTGATTGACAGTTACGTTGGCCGTTGCAGTGCAACTCTTACTGTCGGTAACTGTAACCGTATAATTCCCTGCACAATATCCTGTAGCGGTAGCGCCAGTTTGTCCCCCGTTGCTCCATACGTACAAATATGGAATGGTCCCACCGGCAGGAGAAGCGGTGGCGGTTCCGTTGCAACTGCCAAAACATGTGGCAGTACCTCCCGTAGCGGTTACTGTAAGTACTACCGGCTGGGTAACGTTGGTTAATGCTGTCACCGTACAACCCTTATTGTCGGTTACCGTAACCGTATGATTTCCTGCGCAAAGACCTGATTTGACGGATGCAGTCCCCCCCCCGCTCCATAAATAATTATAGGGTGAGGTCCCCCCGGAAGGCGTGACTGTTGCCGAACCATTGCATAACCCGTTACAGGTGACATTGTTTACGGATGAGGTTGCAGTGAGTACAGCCGGTTGATTGACAACAATATTTGCGGTAACGGTGCATCCTTTATTATCGGTTACTGTAACCGTATGGTTGCCTGCGCATAAACCGCTTTTTGTACTTGAAGTTCCCCCCCCGTTCCATGCATAGGTATATGGTGAGGTTCCCCCGGCAGGAGTAACCGTTGCCGAACCGTTGCATGAACCGTTGCATGATGCATCTGTAACCGAAGATGATGCCGTAAGGACAGAAGGTTGTGTGACAATACCGTTCACAATGGCGGTACATCCGTTATTATCGGTGACGGTAACGGTAAAATTACCTGCGCATAAACTGTTTTTTGTGCTTGATGTTCCCCCCCCGCTCCAGGCGTAGGTATAGGATAAAGTTCCACCGGCAGGGGTTATGGAAGCCGAACCGTTACATAATCCATTGCAAGTCACATTTACCACCGATGCGGTGGCAGATAAAACGGCAGCAGGTTCTGTAATGGTGACAGAATTCGAAGCGGTTGCCCCGCTGGCATCAGTAACGGTAACTGTAAATGTTCCAGCGCAAAGATTGGTCAGGTCTTCAGCATTAAGGGCGTTTGACCACAAATAAGTATATGAAGGTGTTCCGCCCGATACGGTCAGGTTGGCGCTGCCGGTGCAATTACCCGCACACAGGACATTTACAGGAACAATAGTTAATGTAATGGGAGGCGGTTCGGTAATTGTGATACATGAAACAGAAGTACAGGTATTCACATCAGTAACGGTGACACAGTAATTACCGGCACATAAACCGACTGCAGATGAAGCGGTGCTTCCGCTTGACCAATTGTAATTAAAAGGCGAAGTGCCGCCTGCCATTGTAACATTTGCCGTTCCGTTGCAGACACCTGCTGCTGTGGCATTTGAAACGACATTTGCAGCAGCGGTACCACCCGGAGTGTTAATTACGGCTACAGACCCGGTTATGGTACATCCTTTTGAATCGGTTACGGTAATATTGTAGGCATTTGCAATAAGCCCGGTTGCCGTTGATGTGGTTTGCGCTGAGGGAGACCAGTTATACAGATAGGGTGAAGTTCCCCCCCCTGCTGTAGCGGTTGCTCAATCCGGACGGTTGGGTCACAGTGGAACTTGCAGTTGCGGTGCAACCTTTGCTGTCGGTTACAGTCACAGTATATGTTCCTGCAATAAGGCCTGTAGCCGTTGCGTTGGTCTGCCCGCCCGTCCAGGTATATCCAAATGGGGCTGTCCCACCGGCAGGGGTAGTCGTAATTGAACCGGTATTCCCGCCATTGCAATTGTTGTCGGTAACCGCATTTGCGGTTGAAAGAGGACCCGGCTGCGTAATAGTTGCCGAAGCGGTTGCAGAACATCCTTTACTGTCGGTCACTGTCACAGTAAAAGTATTTGCATTGAGCCCTGTCGCAATACTTGTAGTTTGCCCCCCTGCGCTCCAGTTATAGGTATACGATATAGTTCCTCCGGAAACC
This sequence comes from Bacteroidota bacterium, assembly GCA_016193485.1. Taxonomy (GTDB): domain Bacteria; phylum Bacteroidota; class Bacteroidia; order JACPRZ01; family JACPRZ01; genus JACPRZ01. Next base: position 65,301 of record JACPRZ010000007.1, read on the forward strand.
GAAACCGTGGCGGTTCCATTATTTCCTCCGCTGCAGGAAACATTTGTTGCAGAGGTCACCGAAGCGTTCAATACTGCGGGCTGTGTAATAGTGACGTTCGCAGTCGCATTGCAACCTGCAGCATCACTTACAGTAACAGTATAATTTCCGGCAATCAAACCGGCAACTGAGGAAGTTGTTCCACCGGTACTCCAGTTATAGGTATATCCGGGCGTACCTCCGCCTGCAGTTACCGCTGTGCTTCCGTTATTCCCGCCATTGCACGAAACGTTTGTACTGGAACTTATTGTTGCTGTCGGTGATCCGTTGTCGTTTACAGTAACATTTGCCGTTGCGGTACAACTGTTTGCGTCAGTTATGGTAACGCCATAATTTCCTGCTGAAAGACCGGTGGCGGCAGCGGTAGTTTGCGCAGGAGCAGGGTCATTCCATAAAAAACTAAAGGAGGGGGTGCCTCCGCTCGTAACGCTTACACTCGCCTGCCCGTCAGAACCACCACAGGTTGCATTCACCGATCCGGTAGAAAGAACAATTGCAGCGGGTTGAGTTAAATTCCTGCTGCCTGTAATAGTACATCCTTTATTATCCGTCACCGTAACCGAAAAAGTTCCCGCGCACAATCCTGTCGCTGCTGATGTTGTCTGGAATCCCGGATCATTCCATGAATAGGTATATGGAATTGAACCGCCACCGACAGTTGCGGTAGCCGTTCCGTTGCATAATCCATTACAACTTATGTTTGTTCCGCTCATCGTCAGGTTTAACGGACCTGCCGGTTGGGTAATATTTACACTCTGTGTCGCAGTACATCCTTTGCTGTCGGTTACCGTCACTGTCCAGGTACCCGCAGTCAGGCCTGTCACCGTTTGTGTGGATTGTGCAGGTGCCGGGTCATTCCATACATAATTATAACCTGCAGTTCCGCCTGCAGGATTAGCGGTGGCCTGACCGGTATTTCCACCGTTACAGGCAACATCTGTTTTGGTTATCGAAATGGTAAGCGGTAGTGCCGGTTGTGTAATTACAACACTTTGTGCAGCGGTACATCCTTTACTGTCGGTGACGGTAACTGTCCAGGTTCCGGCCGTCAGGCCTGTTACCGTTTGTGTGGATTGTGCGGGTGCCGGGTCATTCCAAACATAATTATATCCGGCTGTTCCGCCCGATGGATTTGCTGTCGCCTGCCCGGTATTACCCCCATTGCACGCCACATCAGTTTGTGATGTTGAAATGGAAATCGGCAAAGCGGGTTGGGTGATAGTTACACTCTGAGTAATCGTACATCCTTTGTTGTCGGTTACAGTAACTGTCCATGTGCCTGCGGTCAGTCCGGTGACTGTTTGTGTGGATTGTGCCGGAGCCGGGTCATTCCACAGATAAGTATACCCAGGGGTGCCATCTACCGGGTTGACTGTCGCCTGTCCTGTGCTTCCGCCATTGCACGCTACATCGGTCTGGGTTGTTGTGGCTGAAAGCGGTGCTGCGGGTTGCGTTACTGCAACCGTTGTTGCTGCCGTACAGCCATTGGCATCGGTAACAGTTATTGTGTACGAACCAGCGCACAATGAATTCCTGTCCTCGCTGTTACTCGCCCCGGCAACATCCGCCCAGTCATAATTAAAAGGTGCGGTACCACCGGCAACTGTGAGGTTTATCGCTCCTGTGCATACACTAAAGCAATTAAGATTTGTGACGATGGTTGAGAGTGAAGGTTGTGAAAATACGGTAATATTAATAATTGTGGTAGAAGGACAGCCAAGATTGGTAACGGTATGAGTTATGGCATAAGTTCCGGCACTGCTCCATGTAACTCCGGATGGATTATTTACATTTGAGGTTGCCGGAGTTCCGCTTGGGAATATCCATGAATACGTCACACCCCCCCCTGATGTACCGGTATTGGTGAAATTAAAACTGTTACCCGAAAGGCATTGGTTTCCATTATAGGTAAAAGTTGATGTGACTACTGTCCCCTGACTTACCGTTCCGTTGATGGTTTTAGTGCATCCGTTGGCGTCAGTAACTGTAACTGTATAAGTGGCATCGCACAGTCCGCTGATATCCTGGGTCACCTGCCCGCCTGACCAGGAATAAGTGTATAAGCCAGTGCCGCCTGAAACAGTCAGGTCAATTGAGCCGTTGCAGGCGCCATCGCAGGTTTCGTTCGTAACAATTCTTGATAAGGACAAATCACTTGGCTGTGTGATATTTACCGAATATGGCGTAGTACAACCATTGGCATCAGTTACCGTCACGTTATAGGTATTGGCACACAGTGAATTTCTGTCTTCAACATTATTTGTACCTGCAATATCACCCCAGTCGTAGGTATAGGGTGAAATACCTCCTGAGGCGGTGAGATTAATTGAACCGATGCAAACATTGAAGCAATTAAGATTTGTATTTATGGAGGAAGCAGATAATGGTGTCGGTTGTGTGATATTTACGGTTGCTGTTCCCATAACTCCAAGATTATCGGTTACAGTTATGGTGTAAGAACCAGCGCATAAATTATTGATAGTTGCTGTTGTCATCCCGTTACTCCAATTGTAATTATACGGAAGAGTTCCTCCACTTGGGTTTGCTGTGGCAGAACCGGTGCAAACACCGTTGCAAAGAAGATTTGTAGGAGTAATTGTTACTGTCACAGATGGCGGCACACAGGCAGGAGGTGCAGGGCTTGACCATGCGAGATATGGATATTCAATAGTATGAGTACAATTGGGAACCTCAAACGTAAAGCAAATTACATAGGTTGTATTACAGGTTAGCCCGCCTACCGTAACATTGTTTAAATCTCCGCAGGATATCTGGTTGCATCCGGTTGCACTGTACAATGTCCAGTTTGCCCATATCACATTTCCGGGACCGCAATTACTCTGCACAATATTTTGAATATCCACAGATCCTTCAGAATTATTGGTCGTAAAATCGTAGCAGGAAGTCCATACCATATTTACTCCCAGAGTAACGGCATAAGAAGGGCAACTTGAAGTGACAGTTGCAACTGAAGGTGCATACTGTTGAAGATAACAACCGGCAATAGGGGAAGAACAGGTACCGACATTTTGCCCTAACCCGGGACCAGGATTAGTTATAGTACCTCCCGGATTTGAGTTTTGTACATTGACATTAAAGCACCACCCGCTTCCACACCCCCCCCCTGGCCAAAAAATTACCTGGATATAATAAGTTGTGCCAACGACAGTACTTAACTGGTACTTGGTAAGATCGGGCCCATACCAGTCGTATTGGCAGGACAAAGCGTGAGGACAACTTCCTGTGGGTAATGAGCTTACCGCCCATACCGCACTTCCTCCGTAGCAGGCGCCCCCTGTATAATCAACTATTACATAAGAAGTGGTACCGGTGGCGGTGAATTTATACCAAACTGACTGTCCGGCTCCGTTATTACAATCCAGATTTTCTGACGCCTCTATTGTAGCCCCGCAGGTATTTCCGGCAACGGCTCCTGCCCCTACCGTCAATGTAATTGCACCGCTGAAATTATCATTTGCAGGAGGACCACCGGAACAACATCCCGCGTGCGAAATATTTGATAAACCAAGAACATTAAAGGCAATTCCGATAATCCTGAAAAACGGTAATTTTATTTTCATGAAAAAACGATTTAGTATATGTGAGATAATAAATCGTTACTTATACATTATTTTTCATAAATTGTTTCATTTTTTCAGTTTTTTTTAACCTGTGTTCATAATTTTTAAAAGCCCAAATATACCTACCTTCGCATATTACCAGGCAATATTTAACGTTAAAATTTCGTTTTACGCTCTGAAATGATTCAAAATAAAAAGATTACCGGACGCATAGAAACCGCCCTCGCTGAACTCAGACCCTATTTGCATGCAGACGGTGGTGATGTGCGTTTGGTTGAAATATCAAAGGATATGAAAGTAAAACTTGAATTTCTTGGCGCCTGCAGTAATTGTTCCATGAGCCCGATGACTTTCAGGGCGGGAATTGAACAGGCAATCCGGAAGGCGGTACCTGAAATTATATCGGTTGAAGTGATAAACCTTGATGGAAGGTAATTATCCGTTAAGTCCTTATGATACAACTTGGTTACTTTAAGATTCTACGGGTTTTACTCTGTTTTTCAGCGGTAATTTTATTTTCCTGCACTACAAAAAAGAATACGCTGGTCACACGGACCTTCCACAACATAACTTCAAAATATAACGGGTATTTCAACGGTAATGAAAGTTTCAAAGAGGGTGTTGTCGCCCTTGAAAAGTCATGGGTGGATGATTACCTCGAGATTCTCCCTATGTACCAATATGGAAACCCGGTGCTTGCCACTTCCGTATCCCCCCAGATGGAAAAAGCCATTCAGAAGGCAACAACCGTAATCCAGCGGCATGAAATCACGGCTGAACCCGGTGCGCATAAAAAAGGTAAAAAAGGCAGGAAGGATAAAAAACCGAAAGCAAAAACCCAAAAAACAAAGGACAATGAATTCACATTCCGGCAATGGATTGACGACAGTTACCTCCTGATCGGTAAGTCGCATTTTTATAAATGTGATTATCCCAAAGCGGTTGATATGTTTGAGTACGTATCAAAAAAGTACAAAAAATATCCAACCCGGTTTGATGCGATGCTATGGCTTATCAGGTCGTTTACCGAGTCAAAAGAGATTGCGAAAGCGCAGACCATTTTTGATCTTCTCAACGATAAGAAAATTTCAAAAAAAATGACGGGCCGGCAAAAGATGGAACTGACAGCATTGCAGGCGAATTTTTATCTGAAAGAAAAAAATTATTCTCTTGCCATGGAACCATTAACAAAAGCAGTTGACCAATCTTCGGATAAAAGTGAGAAAACCCGTTTTACATTCATTCTTGGACAACTTTATGAAACCATGGGGAATCGCGAAAAAGCGATGCATTATTACACCCGCGTCCTGAATATGAGTCCTGACTACGAGATGTCATTTAACGCACAATTGAAAAGGGCGCGCCTGGCCGATGTTTCTGACCGAAACCGGAATGAACTTGTACGGCAACTGAAAAAAATGGTGCGCGATGAAAAAAACAAGGATTACCTTGACCAACTCTACCTTGCCCTTGCCGATGTTATGCAAAAAGAACATAATATTCCACTGACCATTGAGTACCTGAAATTTGCTGCTGCCGTACCTTCAAAAAATGCAACCGGTAAAGGGCATGCCTACCTCCGGATAGCGGATATTTATTTCGGAAATGAAAATTATGTACTTTCAAAACTCTATTACGACAGCGCTCTTTCCACGCTGCCTGAAACATTTACAGGGTATGCCGGCATAAGGTCGCGGAGGAATATACTGAAAGATGTGGTTAAATACATAATTACAATAAATACAGAGGACAGTTTATTGAAATTAGCCGCTATGACGGAGAAGGAAAGGGAACGTGTGGTGCAGGGTATTATTAACCGGATCAACGAAGAAGAAGCGAAGAAAAAACAGGAGGAACAGTCCCAGATCATTTTCCCCGGAGTAAATCCGAATATGCCGAACCCTGGTACGGGTACCGGCTCAACGGGCCAGTGGTATTTTTACAATCCGGCAACGGTGAGTTTCGGGTATGCGGAATTTTTAAAGCGGTGGGGAAACCGGAAACCGGAAGATAACTGGCGCAGGACGAATAAAATGCAGACGGTACAGGCTGATTCCGATGTGGAAGAAGATGAAGAAGGGGATGAGACGCCACCCCCCTCTTCGGCAGATCTCAAAAATAAAAATTTTTATCTGAAAAACATTCCGCTCACTTCAACACAGCAGGCATTGTCGGAAACGAGAATCATTGAAGCGTATTACAGTTTGGGAATAATTTTTAAAGAACAGTTACAGAATTACAACCAGGCGATAAGGACATTTGATGATCTGATGAAAAAATATCCGAATAACAAATATCAGTTGCCGGCATATTACCAGTTATACCGCCTCTACCTGATGAATGGCGATATAGCAAAAAGCAATTATTACAAGAACATCATTGTTGCACAATATCCTCACAGCGATTTCGCCAGGATAATCACCGATCCGGAATATATTAAGGAACTGCAGAGCGAGACGGATAAAGCAAAGAGATTTTATGAAGAAACCTACCGGCTTTATTCTGCCAAAATGTATGGTGAGGTTATTTCACGGTGCAGCGGGACAGATTCATTATTTCCTAAAAATCCGCTATTACCGAAATTTGACTTCCTGAGGGCGATGGCAACCGGTTATTCTGCAACACTTGCGGACTTTGAAAGGGAATTGAGATATGTAATTAAACATCATCCCGGTGATCCGGTTGAAGCAAGGGCTCAGGAAATATTGAATTATATTATGGGACAAAAAGGAAAAATCGATATAATTCAAGATACCGTCATCCGGTTATACGAGATTGATGAAAAAGCCAGCCATTATTACATTTTCATCGGGAACAGGAATATTGATATAGAAAAACAGAAGATTCTATTTTCGAATTACAATTCCGTTTTTTTCAGCAGTGAAAATCTCAAGGTTGAATCGATGCTGATGGATACATCGGCTTCCATGATTATTATCAAAGAATTTCCGGGTAAAGAAAAAGCGATGATTTATTACGAGGCAATAAAAAAGAGCAATACCGTGCTGGTGCAGGTAAACCCCGGTGACTACAGTCACTTTATCATATCATCCAAAAATTTCCCTGTTTTTTACGAAGTAAAAAATACCGGGCAGTATCTTGCGTTTTTTGAGGAGAAGTACCTTAAGAAGTAAATTTTCCGAAAGTTTAAAACTTTCGGAAAATTATTTTACTTCTTAGCGAATTTAAAATTTTTCCCATAATAAACTGCCGATTTCCCCATCATTTCCTCAATGCGCAGCAACTGGTTGTATTTAGCCGTACGGTCGCTCCTGCAGGCGGAACCGGTTTTAATCTGCCCGGCATTCATGGCAACGGCAAAGTCGGCAATAAAACTGTCTTCGGTTTCACCGGACCGGTGACTGATAACCGTAGTCCATCCGCTTGCTTTGGCCATCTCCACTGCGAGAATTGTTTCGGTTAGCGTTCCAATCTGGTTTAATTTGATAAGGATTGAGTTTGCCGCATTTTCTTTTATGCCCTTCTCAAGTCGGCTGATATTGGTGACAAAAATATCATCTCCTACAATCTGTATCCGGTCGCCCAGTTTATTCGTCAGCAGTTTCCAACCCTTCCAGTCATCTTCGGCACATCCGTCCTCAATTGAAATAATGGGGTATTTGGCGCACCAGTCCTCCCAAAATGCTACCATATCATCAGGCGATAATTCCTCCTTGGTACTTTTAAACATCCGGTAAACCTTCTTTTTTTCATCCCACAATTCGGAAGTGGCGGGATCAAGGGCTATCCAGATGTCAACACCCGGTTTGTATCCGGCCGCTTCAATTGCTTTAATAACGGTTTTCAGCGCTTCTTCGTTTGAGGCAAGATCAGGTGCGAATCCGCCTTCATCGCCAACATTGGTTGCGAGTCCCTTCTTTTTAAGGATGGATTTAAGATTGTGGAAAACTTCAACGCCCATCTGGAGGGCGCGGGTGAATGAACCGGCTTTCACAGGGACGATCATGAATTCCTGGAAGTCAATGCGGTTGTCGGCATGAACCCCCCCGTTGAGAATATTCATCATTGGCACCGGAATCACCGTGGCATTTACCCCCCCTATGTATTTGTAAAGGGGAAGTCCGAGTTCGGACGATGCCGCTTTGGCTACGGCCAGTGAAACGCCAAGGATGGCGTTTGCGCCAAGAGTTGATTTATTTGCGGTACCGTCAAGGTGCATGAGGGTCCGGTCTATTTCCGCCTGGTCCAGGACATATTTCCCGTGCAGTTCCTTGTAAATGGCCTGGTTTACGTTTTGCACGGCCTTTATCACGCTCTTACCCATATATAGTTTCGGATCGTTATCGCGAAGTTCAAACGCTTCGTATTTGCCGGTGGATGCGCCTGATGGCACGGCAACCCTGCCGAATCCCCCGCGATCGGTTCCCACTTCCACTTCAATTGTGGGGTTGCCTCTTGAATCAAGAATCTGGCGGGCCAGAAGATGTGATATTGTACTCATATACGAATATTATTTTCAGTTTTGGAAATTGTTTGAGTTCCTGTTTTGCGGAACCTCATATTTTCAATGAACCGGTCAAAAAGATAGCGTGAATCGTGTGGCCCGGCCGATGCTTCAGGATGGTACTGCACACCAAAGGCGCTTTTATTTTTCAGCCGGAACCCTGCAAGAGTGCCGTCATTTAAGTGAATGTGGGTGATCTCAATTCCGGGATTTTTACGGGCATCGTCTAAACTAACGGCAAAACCATGATTCTGGCTGGTCACTTCGCACAGCCCTGTAATTAAATTCTTAACAGGGTGATTTACCCCCCTGTGGCCATTGTGCATTTTAAAAGTCGGCAAACCGCAGGAAAGTCCGAGTACCTGATAACCGAGACAAATGCCGAAGACAGGAATATTACCGGCAAGAATTTTTTTCACGGTAGCAATGGTATCTTTCATCGCTGCCGGATCGCCCGGTCCGTTTGAAAGTAAGAACCCGTCCGGGTTTATCTTCATCATCTCTTCAAAAGGAGTTTGCATCGGAAAAACATGCAGGAAACAGCCGCAATCGGTAAGGCAGCGTAATATATTCATTTTTACTCCCAGGTCAAGAACCGCTACCCTTAATCCGGCATCCTGATTTCCATAAGACCATTGCCGTTTTGAGGTAACATTAGATGATAATTCCAAACCCTGCATTGAAGGTATCCGGGCAACAATTTTTTTCAGTTCAGAGATATCGGAATATTCGGAAGAGATGACAGCGTTCATTGCGCCTTTATCGCGGATATGGCGTACGATAGACCGGGTATCTGCATCACACAGAACAGGTATGTCAAAAGAAGAGAAATAATCCTGGATGGTACCGTTTGCAGAATGGCGGGAAAAGGTATCGGAAAACTTTTTACAGACAAGGCCTGAAACCTGTATAGAAGAGGACTCAACCTCTTCAGGATGAATGCCATAATTTCCTATATGAGATGTTGTTGTTACAAGGATCTGTCCGTAGTAGGAAGGATCGGTAAATATTTCCTGGTAACCCGTCATGCCGGTGTTGAAGCATATCTCACCGGTAGCAGTTCCTTTTTTTCCTCCTCCCATGCCGTGAAAAACCGTCCCGTCCTGCAGGAGAAGAGTTGCAGGCGGCAGTTGGGATCGCTTCATGGACCGGGATTCTGTGATTGTCCTTCGGTATTTGTTTCGGGTGATTGTCCGGTAACCGGTGAACCTGTATTCTCTTTTTTCTTCGCCCTGCCCCCCCTGCGTGTCTTTTTGGTTTTTTCACCTTTCTCGCCTGCCGGGGCAAGCATACTTTCGTTAAAGTCGACCAGTTCGATAAAACAAGTATCGGCACCGTCACCGGGCCTGAAACCGGTTTTTAAAATACGTGTATATCCACCGTTGCGGTTCGCGATTTTTGGAGCGATATTCCTGAATAGTTCCGATACTGCTTCTTTATCCTTCAGGTAACTGAACACCATTCTTCTTGAATGTGTGGAATCTTCTTTTGAACGTGTGATCAGCGGTTCAATATAAGGCCGGAGGGCTTTTGCTTTCGCCAGAGTGGTGGTGATACGCTTTTTCATGATAAGGGAACATCCCATGTTTGAGAGCAGTGCCTTGCGATGTGCGCTTTTTATGCCGAGATGGTTAAATCCTTTCCGGTGCCTCATGGATTCAGTTTTTATCCAGTTGATAACGGGAGACATCCATTCCGAATGTCAATCCCTTTGTAGATACAAGCGACTCGAGTTCCGCGAGTGATTTTTTCCCGAAGTTCCGGAATTTGAGAAGATCGTTTTTATTATACTGTACCAGGTCACCGAGTGTCTCCACCTCTGCGGCTTTCAGGCAATTCAGAGCCCGGACCGACAAGTTGAGATCAATAAGTTTTGATTTCAGCAATTGCCTCATTTGAAGGGCCGCTTCATCCAATTCATCCGATTCAGGTTTCCCTACCACATCAAAAGTGATCTTCTCATCCGAAAAGAGCATAAAATGATGAATGAGGATTTTTGCTGCTTCTGTCAGGGCGGCTTTCGGATGAATGGAGCCGTCCGTGACAAGTTCAAGGATCAGTTTTTCGTAATCGGTTTTTTGTTCAACCCTGCAGTTTTCAATCGAATATTTGACATGTTTTACGGGTGTGAAGATGGAATCCATGGCAATAATGCCAATTACCCCGTTAACGGGTTTGTTTTCTTCTGAAGGCACATAACCCCTTCCTTTCATAATAGTGAGTTCCAACTTGAATTTAACCGATTTCTCCATAGTGCAAATTACCAGGTCGGGATTTAATACCTGGAATCCGGTTGTAAACCTGCCGATGTCGGCTGCGGTAAATGATTCCTGCCCTGTTAAATTAATAGTCACTTTTTCACTGTCGGTGTTGGGAATCTGTTGTTTAAATCTTACCTTTTTCAGGTTGAGGATGATTTCAGTAACATCTTCAACGATACCTTTGATGGTTGAAAATTCATGCTGTACTCCATCAAATTTAATTGACGAAATAGCGAATCCCTCAAGCGATGATAACAATATCCTCCTGATTGCATTACCGATGGTAATTCCGAAACCCGGTTCAAGAGGAAAAAACTCAAATTTTCCGACTATATCGGTCGATTCGACCATGCTTACCTTGTCGGGCTTGATGAAATTTAATATGGCCATAGAGGATTTATTGGAATTAAAATTTACGTCTGTGATTATGTTAAACCTGTAGGATTGTAAACCTGACAAGGTTACAGGATTACTGTTTTATTTTGAATACAATTCAACAATCAGGTGTTCCAAAACGGGTTCAGGAATTTGTTCACGGGTGGGATAGGAAATCAATTTTCCGCTCATATCCCGTTCATTCCAGTCAAGCCACGGATATTTTGCTGATTTATTGCTCAACGAATTGCTGATCAGTTCCAGTGATTTTGATCTTTCCCGGATACCAATGATATCACCTATCCGAATATTGTATGAGGGAAAATTGACCACCCTGTCGTTGACCGTAATATGCCTGTGGGTAACCAGTTGCCTCGCAGCAGGCCGGGTGGGAGCAATACCCAACCGATATACCGTATTATCGAGCCGGGTTTCGCACAGTTGCAAAAGAATCTCCCCGGTTTTACCTTTTTTATGAGATGCCTTTAGGTATGTTGAATAAAACTGCCTTTCCAGTATTCCGTAGGTATATTTAACTTTCTGCTTTTCAGCCAACTGAACGGCATATTCGGACTGCCGTCCTCTTTTTTTATCAGGACCATGCATGCCGGGAGGATAATTCTTTTTTTCAAGGGTTTTATCCGGGCCATAAATTGGCATTCCGAACCTACGGGAAATTTTGGTTTTGGGACCTTTGTAGCGAGCCATAGAAAGAATTGTGTCCCGATAGCTATCGGGAGCGTATTTCGAATTTTGGATTTAAGATTTCGGATTTTACCATTATACTCTTCTTCTTTTCGGTGGTCTGCAACCGTTATGCGGTATTGGGGTTACATCGTTAATTTCGGTTACAAGAATTCCGGCACCCGAAATGCTTCGAATGGCAGATTCCCTTCCGGCACCCGGTCCCTTGACAAAAACTTTAACTTTCCGCAAACCGAGGTCAAAGGCGGCTTTGGCACAATCGCCCGCGGCTATCTGGGCAGCATAAGGTGTATTTTTCTTTGACCCTTTAAAACCCATTTTACCGGCTGACGACCATGAAATTACATGGCCCTGGTTATTTGTAAGGGTAACTATAATATTATTGAATGACGCATGAATAAATGCCCTGCCTGAAGGTTCAACTGTGACTTTTTTCTTTTTTACGGTAGCCATGTTAGTATTTCGGATTGCGGATTTTAGGATTTTATTCCCCTTTTATTTCTTTACAGCCATTTTTTTATTGGCTACGGTTTTTCGTTTTCCTTTTCTTGTGCGGCAGTTGGTGCGTGTCCGCTGACCCCGTACCGGCAACCCGATGCGATGGCGCATTCCGCGGTAACATCCGATATCAATCAACCGCTTGATATTCAGATGGGTTTCGGTGCGAAGTGAACCCTCTACTTTATGATTATCAATAATATACTGACGTATCCGCGTTAGTTCATCATCACTCCAATCCTGCACTTTTTTCAGCGGATTTACTTTTACTGCTTCCAGAATTTTAAAGCCGCTGCTCCGGCCCAAGCCATACAAATATCCGAGTGCAACATCTCCGCGCTTATTACGGGGAATATCAACGCCAGCAATACGAGCCAATGGATTTTAGAGATTTAAGGATTATTAAATTTATGGAATTTGTAAAATATCGCTGAATTCAGCCCTGACGTTGCTTATACCGCGGGTTTTGTTTATTGATTACGAATAACTTACCTTTACGTCTTACGATCTTACAATCAGCTGTTCTTTTCTTGATGGATGATTTTACTTTCATTCCCGTATAAAAAAATGGGTGCAAATATAGGATTTAATTTAATTCAATATCAGTCCTGTTGAAAAATTTTATTTAACAAAATTTTTCCACCTGCCTTGCAGGTAATTGATAAAACGTTCACCAACCGACACTTTTCTGAGGTGTTCTTTTGAAAATGGAGGGCGCAGCGGTGAAAAATCTTTCCCGGCAGCGAGTTTGGGCCAGTCGGGGTTGCCGATGGCAACTCTGCCAAGTACGGCAAGGTCAGCGCCAAGGGATAATATTTTTTCTGCTTCTTCCGGGGTCCATATTTTACCTGCTACCATTAATTTTACATCAGTTGCCAATGCTTCACGGAAATATTCAACAATGGATTTGTCTTTATCAGGATATTTTTCAGGTTTTTTAAAGGAATCCCATGCCGAGACATGTATGTAGTCAGCGCCTTGCGCTGCAAGTTTTTCAGCCGTTTTTAAACTCTCATCAAAGTCAATTCCCTTAAAAACGCCATAATCCTCCGGTGAAAGTCGCACCCCGACAATAAAATCACCGGGAAGTTCATGCCTGATTTTTTTCAGGATGGACAGCAGAAGACGGGACCTGTTTTCAAAATTCCCCCCCCATTCATCGGTACGCTTGTTTGTTTCGGTGCTCAGGAACTGATGAAGGAGGTAACCATGCGCACCGTGAAGTTCCACCCCGTCCCAACCGGCTTGCGAGGCTATATGGGCAGCATTGACGAAACTATGTATGACATTCTGAATATCCTCTCCGATCGCTTCCCGGGTAAGGGTTTTTCCGGATGAAGAAACAGGAAAAGAACTTGCACTCAGTGGTATTTTTCCGGTAACTTTTTCAGGGCTTCTCGCGCCACCGTGAAAAATTTGCACGATACCCAGCGAACCGTTTTCATGAATGCCGTCAGCCAGCCGTTTCAATCCGGGTAAATGTTTTTCACTGCTGATACCGAGTTCACCCTCCCATCCTTTACCATCATCCGAAACATAGGCAGCGCAGGATATTATTATTCCGAATCCGCCCTCAGCCCTTCTAACCAGCCAGCGGTATTCATCATCGCCAAGTGTTCCGTCATCATTGCTTTGCAGGTTGGTCAGAGGTGCAAGGACGATACGGTTAGCGACAGTTTTATTTTTTCCTAAGGAAGTGGGTTCGTGAAAATTCATTTCCAGGGATATTAATGTGCGCCAAAGATAGTCATGCTATCTTTCCTACCTTCGCTGACCTTCTCTTCAATGAATACTGTTTCCGATAAAGTCAAATCATACTATCGTTATCATGCTTTAATTTATGACGCTACCCGGTGGCTGTTCCTCTTCAACAGGAAAAAAGCCATTGAAAAATTATCTATTCAACCTTCAGACACGGTACTTGATTTCGGGTGCGGCACAGGGTTGAATTTTAAATACATCATGCAGCGGTCAAAAAATCTCACCGGTATTGACTTTTCAAATGATATGCTTGATAAGGCAAAGAAAAAATTTCCCGGTGTCCGGTTAGTTGAAACAGATATTGTATCAGGGAAAATAGGCATCACAGCAGATAAAATCATTTGCACTTATGCCCTTTCGCTGATTGATGATTACGAAAATGCCGTTATAAACATGAAGAACCACCTCAGAAGCAGCGGAATGCTGGTGCTCCTTGATTTTTCAAAACTGTATGGCGCGCTGAAATTCGCATATCCCCTGCTTGACTGGTGGCTCAAGCATCATAAAGTCAACGCTGAAATTCCCTACGAAAAAATTCTGAAGAAATATTTCAGGAATGTAAATGTTGAAACGTTTCATTCGGGTTATAATGTGATAGCAACAGCAAGTTATCCGTTGGAATAATTTATCCTATGAACAATAAACTCAATACCCTTGTCGGTGATGCACTGGGAGGTATCACAGCAATGCTCGTGGCGTTGCCATCGGCAAGTGCATTTGGATTAATTATCTATGCCCCGCTTGGAGAGGCCTTCTCAGGCAGCGCTGCAATAGGCGGTATAATGGGCGCAATCGCTCTCGGTTTACTCGCACCTCTGACCGGTGGCACAAAAAAACTTATTACCGCTCCATGCGCTCCGGCTGCAGCGGTTCTCTCTGCTTTTGTAACCGAAGCATTAAACAAGGGTTCCGTCCCGCCTGATATAATTCCAGTTTATATCACCCTCGTAACTCTTTTTGCAGGTGCAGTACAGTTGATTATCGGAAATATCGGTGGCGGCAAAATCATTAAGTACATTCCTTATCCTGTTGTAGCAGGTTATTTAAGCGGTGTAGGTGTACTGATTTTTACAGGGCAACTACATAATCTTGCCGGGATCCCGAAAGGCACCGGCTTCTGGGAAGGATTATTTTCCCCTGCACTCTGGAAATGGGAAAGCGGAGTAGTAGGTATCGTAACCATAATAATGATGTATGCCGCCCCAAAAATCATAAAGTCAGTTCCTGCGGCAATCCTTGCGCTTGTTTCAGGTGCCGCAACTTATTTCGCGCTTTCACTAATTAATCCTTCATTACTTAACCTGCCGGGCAACCACCTGGTAATAGGACCCATTTCAGCATCTTTTTCCGACTTGTACCATACAATATCCGGCCGGTGGTCAATGTCAATGGCTCTTGATCTTGCAAATTTAAAAATGATAATCGCCCCGGTTCTTACATTGGCGGTTTTGCTTTGCATTGATACCCTGAAAACATGCGTCATACTTGATGCGCTTACCAATTCAAGGCATAATTCCAACAGGGAACTGATCGGTCAGGGTTGCGGTAATATGGCATCGGCACTGTTGGGAGGCATTCCCGGTGCAGGAACCATGGGTGCAACTCTGGTCAACCTCAACAGCGGAGGAAAAACTCAATATTCAGGATTTTTTACCGGGTTATCGGCTTTACTTGTACTCCTGTTATTAGGGCAGATGGTTGCATGGATACCGAAAGCCGCATTGGCAGGGATACTGATAGTAGTGGCAATAAGGATGGTTGACAGAAACAGTTTTTCACTTTTATCGCACAAGTCAACAGTTTTTGATTTTGTTGTAATAATCGCAGTGGTATTATCTGCAGTGATATTCAGTTTAATAACAGCAGCGGGTGTCGGCATAGCACTTGCCATTCTCCTCTTCCTGAGGGAGCAGATGCGCACGGATGTCACCCGGAGAATAGCATTTGGCAACAAGACCTTTTCCAAAAAGCACCGCCCTATCCGTGAGCGCAAAATTCTTGAAGAAAAAGGGAGCCAGACAATTATTATTGAACTCCAGGGACAATTGTTTTTCGGAACCACCGACCGGCTTCTTACTGAAATAAGGCCATATCTTCCAACAAACCGTTTCGCCATATTCGACATGCGCAGGGTGCAATCAGTTGATTATACAGCCGTGCATATGTTCAAACAGGTACTCCGCGAAGTCAAGGACCATAAAGGGTATTTGATTTTTAGTTCAGTGCCGCGCAACCTGCCGACAGGACAACATGTTAAAAAATATTTTGAACAGCTCGGCCTTTCTGAAGCCACTCACCTTAAATTTTTTACCGATACCTTTTCAGCGCTGGAATGGGTCGAAGATGAAATCTTATCAGAAATGAAAATCAAGGATGATGATACGGTACTTGAACTCCGCGATATTGAATTGTTCAGCGGTGTTTCGGAAAGTGAATTATCCACTCTTAATGCCGCCATAAGCGATAAATCATTCCGGAGCGGTGAGACCATTTTCAAGACGGGAAATCACGGGGATGAAATATTTTTTATCCGGAAGGGCAGTGTAAAAATATCTCTTCCTCTTACCGGAGGTGTCTCGCACCACATTGCCACTTTTACAAAAGGTGCTTTTTTCGGGGATATGTCATTCCTTGACAACCGCGTTCGTTCGGCTGATGCCATTGCCGATGGCGAAACCGTAATATCCACCCTTCCGAGAAAAACATTCAACGAAATCACCAAACGGCATCCGGAAGTCGCTGGAATGTTTTTTGAAAAACTTGCCCATGTTATGGCAAACCGCCTGCGCCAGAGCAATGCCGAAATGAAAGCGCTTGAGGAGAATTGATAGTCAGAAAAATATTATTACCGTAATTAATAAATATTATTACCTTCGTACCCCCTTAACATATTTAATAGTTGACATATATCAGTTTTCAAAAAACCCATTCAAAAATTAGTAACCAGAAAATTTCATGCTTATGATAACAAAAACAACTGAAACACAAGCCCTGAAAGGGAATGGCGCTCCGCACATTTTACTGAGTAAAAAAGGCGGACACCGTGAAATATTACAGGAGATGGTTGAGAAAAAGAATTATAAAAGAATTGTAAAAGATAATATTGTCAAGCAATTGGCAAAATACGGAGGCATCACCGAACAGGAAATCCTCGAACGGATGGACTATTATGTTGAACTTCAAAAACTACAGATTGAACTGAATAAAATGCAGCAATGGGTTGTGGATGAAAAGAAAAGGATCGCCATTATTTTTGAAGGCCGTGATGCTGCCGGGAAAGGAGGATCTATCCGCAGGTTTACCCAGCATACCATGCCCCGCCATGCAAGGGTAGTTGCCTTACCTGCTCCCACTGAAATTGAAAAAGGCCAATGGTATTTTACCCGGTACATTAAAGAATTGCCCAATCCGGGAAGCATAGTATTCTTTGACAGAAGTTGGTACAACCGGGCAGTGGTTGAGCCGGTCATGGGATTTTGCACCAAAGACCAATACGAACAGTTTTTAAGGCAGGTGCCCGATTTTGAACACATGTTGTATGAAGACGGCATCACGCTTATCAAGTTCTGGTTTTCTGTTTCACGCGAAGAACAGGAAAAGAGGTTTTCTTCCCGCGCAAAAAATCCCTTAAAAAACTGGAAATTAAGCCCGGTAGATAAAAAAGCACAGAAACTGTGGGATGAATTCTCTTATTATAAAGAGCAGATGTTAACGAGGACCCATACCAATTATGCCCCGTGGATCATTGTGCGTGGAAATGAAAAACTAAAAGCACGCCTTGAGAGCATACGATATGTATTAAATGTAATTCCTTACAAGGGGAAAGACAAAGCCGGCATTTCATTAAATCCCGATCCCAATATTATCGGCAGGTATTATATGAATAATGCAGCCATT
The DNA here is from genome assembly GCA_016193485.1 of Bacteroidota bacterium. Lineage (GTDB taxonomy): Bacteria > Bacteroidota > Bacteroidia > JACPRZ01 > JACPRZ01 > JACPRZ01. Next base: position 82,883 of record JACPRZ010000007.1, read on the forward strand.
GACTGATAATTATTGAGGCACCTCAAAAAAACTTTTTATCCCGCAAAGTCGCAAAGAACGCAAGGGAATGAATAAAAATTAATCGTAATTTATCTTTGCAACCTTCGCGTCTTTGCGAGAAACCGGTACTAATAATTGAAACGATAAACTTTTAACCCCATTTCATCATGAATCCAAAAACAGACCGCAAAACCCTTCAGAAAAAAATAAACAACTATCTGGGGGATTATGTTAAAACACTGACTAACAGTGATTCAAAAAAACTGATAAAATCAGTTAAAAAGGCAAGTAAGTTAATCGCGAAGTCCATAGTCAGGACATCCGATGAAAGCGAGATTCTGAATTCATTGCGGGCGAAACCCCGGACTGAAAAACCTGCAGCCGCCAAACGTCCTGTAACAGTGAGAAAGAAAGTAAAACCTGTTGCGGTAAAACGGCCTCAGCCAAAGCGTATTCCTGCAAAACCGGTTAGAAAGGCAACTGTGGTTCCGCAGGTAAAAAAGACCGATGGAATAGCGGTACCTCCTACAGCCGCGGCAAGTATTGCAGGTAGCGTGTTGAGGTAATTTTTCATTGTGCAGTCGGATGTTATCACCCGGCTGCGGCCGATTGCTGTAGGTTGGAAATAACCGGCAGGCAATGAAAGGAACCTGAACAAATCAAATTTTTACCGCGGTTTCTCCAAAAAAAGCATTCTCCCGCATTTTTGGGAAATTTCCCTCCATTTTTCGGATACCTGAATTGCTGCGGCAGCGGCTTTGGGAATATTGTCAATTCCGGTGTCGCATAAATAATGCATTAATTCATTGAATGACGGATTATGACCTACGATCATCACATTGCGATATTTTTCAGGTAATTTTTTTATTACATCTATCAAATCATCCGCGCTGTCGCAATAAATTTTTTCATCTGTACTGACAATTCCAGGGAACCTTATTTCCCTTTGAACAATTTCTGCCGTCTGAAAAGCCCTTGCGGCAGGACTTGAAATTATGCAATCAGGCAAAGTAATATTACTTTTAAGCCATTTGCCCAATTTTCCGGCATCACCGATTCCTTTTTTATTAAGTATCCGGTTAAAATCCCTGTCGGGTGTTGTTTTTTCTTCGGCTTTTGCATGCCGGACGAGAATAATTGTTTTCATGTTGGCAAAAATACTGAAATTAGCAGGATCATTTTGATATGGAAAAATTCGTCCCCGCTCTTTCTTTTAACCGGCTTACCGTTTATTTTGATGTTCTGATGCATACCTTTCTTCCTGAGAAGAAATTTAAGTCGGCATTGATTGAACAGGCAAATATTCAACCTGGCAACCGGATTCTTGACTTTGGCGCTGGTACTGCAACCCTTACAATGATGGCGAAACAACAACAACCTGGCGCTGATTTTTACGGTGTAGATGTTGATCCCGTGATTACCGGCATCGCCATTGAAAAAATAAAGAAAGCCGGAATGTCAATTCAAATAGGTCTTTATGACGGGATAACACTCCCCTACCACGATGGATTTTTCGACAAAGTGATTTCAAGTTTGACTTTTCATCATCTCACAACGGATCAGAAACATTTTTCCCTCAAAGAAATTCACCGTATTCTCAAACCGGGAGGGGAGTTGCACATTGCCGATTGGGGAAGACCACAAAATTATCTAATGCGGCTGTTGTTTTATTTTGTTCAGATTTTTGACGGGTTCGGCAGGACAAGTGATAATGTGAAGGGGCTGCTGCCGGGATATATTGAACAGACGGGATTCAGGGAGGTCAAAGAATTACAACGATTCGCCACGATTGTCGGGACTCTGACTCTATATAAAGGAAATAAATAATCTATTTTACTCTTTATCTGATATTTGTAATCCATAGAGGAATTTTTTTACTTCCGTCCTTCCGCCATAATTTACTCCGCCTGCATATACCCGCACAAAAAATATTCCCGGTGAAGAAATTTTAGGATGGATTTTATATATGTAAGCCCCTTTTTCCTGAACCCCTTTATTATACGTTGCAATTACCCTTCCGGGCACATCAATTATTTCAACGGAAACCAACCCTCTTTCGGGTAAATAATAATGTACATTTATCATTCCCGCTTCATCCAAAAAAATAAAAAAGTTTTTCCCCGTATTTTCACTTTGCGCATTTTCCAGATCGGCTCCACCGGCCAAAGCAGATTTTATTGCAGCAAATGCATTTACCCTCCCGTACCCGAGTTCTTCTGACCAACTGCCATATAATAAGTTAGAATTATAGGAATATCCTCCGGTCTTGTCGCAGGTTTCCGAAATTATCCTCCTTGCCTGAATAGCGGTAATATTTTTATTTGCTGAAATAATTAAAGCCATTACTCCGGCTGCATTGGGACAGGCGGCAGATGTTCCGTTAAAGGAAAGAAAATAATCACCACCGGAAAAACCCTTTACACCTTTAATATCGGTAGTTGCGATTCTTACACCAGGTGCGCTGATGTCAAGCCCGGTGCCATGGTTGCTTGCCCAGAAATTTTCCGGGGAACAGTCATTGAATGTTTTTAACTCATCGCACATGGTTGTGGCGGCAACGGCAATGGTTGAAGGAAGCGAAGCGGGCCAGAGGACAAATGTATCCGGGCTGTTTCCTGCAGAGAACAGGGCGGGAAGCCCTTTGCCGCCCCTGCCGCTGTCGATGGCATTGTTCAGCGCATCATTTGAAAAAGCGGTATCAATTCCAAGTATGGTAAACAATGAATCCGGAATTCCCCATGAATTACTAAGCACATCGGCACCGGCAACCTGCCACGCCCAGTTGATCCCGTCAGCCCCCCATTGATTAGTGGAATAAGGAACAATGGTACCGCCAAAATTTACATAATAAAAAATCCGCACCGGAATAATTTTGCATTTGTGCGCGATACCTGCAACTCCGATGGAATTATTGGCAACCGCTCCGATAATTCCCGCACAACTCGTCCCATGCCCGTCTTCCGGGTAAGTTGTATTCGGGTAACCGTTGCTGTTATTTCCGGTTGCATCAAATCCCGGCAAAAGGTTTTCTATCAGGTCTGGTTGAAGAGTATCAACCCCTGAATCAAGCACCGCGACTTTAATAGTGGAATCACCGGCAGTTATTGTCCATGCGCTGTCCACATCCATATCGGCATCCGGAGTGCCGTTGTACTGCTGCGGTGAACCGGTATTTTCAATGGACCACTGCCTGTTGTAATACGGATCGTTTGCAGTGCAGGCATCAATGGTAAACATCATATTCGGGGAAGCGTACCTGAAAAATTTTGTTTCGCTGAAGTACTTTGCCATTTCACGGGCATTACCCCTTGAAAATTTATCTGCCGATAAAATAAACACGCCAGGCATATATTCATATTCGCGCAGAATTTTCGTACGGGTTGCAACCGCCAGGGATTCCAGTTTGGAATAATCATCTTTCGAATATAACCGTACAAAAAATTCACCGAGAACGGCTGAAAATTGGCCACCTGATGTGGTTATAAGCGGATTGGCAAACAGCACCTCATCATATTTTTCCAACTCACGGATAATTTCATCAACCTGACTTTCCAAAAAATTATTTTCCTTAAAGAGAGCCAGGGAAACACCCGGCAGCAATGCATTATCTTTTTCGTCCGATAAACGCAATTGGTTGTGATTTTTAACTATCCGCTGCTGTTGCCCGAAAGCAGCGCCTTCCCTGAATTTAATGATTATTCCTGCAGGGTTGGTTTTCGGCTGGGAAACGGTGATCCCTGACCGGGAAACAAGAATCACCAGGAGAAGCAATGCAATTTTGTACATTTCAGTAATTGTAATTATAGATGAAACGCGATAAAAAATACATTGTCTCCCCGCAGATGCTGGGCAAAGTAGTTATTTTCTTAGCGTTCTTGGCGACTTTGCGAGAAATTAAAATGTACAAATTTATCCCGTTTGCTGTATATCTGTATTAGCGACAAAAGTAGAATATTTTTTTCTTTAGCGTAAGCCGGATTTCAGGCGAAGTTTTTCAATCTAATCCTGCGGGAAGCCCTCTGTCATCATATTTCTCTTCAATTTCCTGTAGGCAAGGTATTCCGGTAAATTCCATGAGAGGAAACTTTTAGACTCCCATTCTTTCCTGAATTTAATCTTTCTTTCACTGATAATATTATGGTAATTTTCCGGGGTCATATATATTTGTTCAAATGGAAATTTATATTTCTGGATAGCATCAATCCGGTGGAGTTCAGGCAGTGATTTATCCAGGTGTGGCAGGGTGTGATCCGGAAGGGTCGAAAGATAATCGAGATGGAGGAAGGATCTGTGGGCATGATTGAAATTGTACCGGGCTATGACTGTTGACCAATCTATCGCTGCACTTATCATCAATGTAACAAGAAGTGAGACAATATTGGTTCTGATCAGGTAAAAAACCGATTTTTTTCCATACACCTTGATAAAAACAGAAAATAATCCATATACCGTAAGTACAAGGAAGATTATTACGCCAATCCTTTTATAGGCGAGAGCGAAATAATAGATGTACCAGTAATTACGGATGCCGACCGATAATGCAAGGACCAGGTTTTGGGTGATCCAGATATAACTCATATACCTGAGCCACCTGTTGCCGGAATAAAAATTCAGATTTCCACGGAAAAACCAGAGAACAATGGCGATCGAAATAAGTATTGAGAGTATCAGCAGGTATGTGCCTTCATAAACGAATTGCTTTAAATACTGACCTTCCCATCTAAAATTCAGCCAGACAAACCGGATATCCATCACGTTTAGAAGCAGCAATAATAAATTAAGAATCGTTAAAAGGAAAATCCCTGCGTGCGATTCCTCTTTCAATGCAGTCATTGAAAATATTCCGGATTTGACTTTTTTGTTTCTTGTCAACTGATCGTCAGAATGCAAATCAGCATCGATTACCTGGGAGTCACCGGTTCTCAGCAACAAAAATCCTGAGATAAATATGCCGATGAGAAAAGTTAGGATGATCAAAAAATCGAATTCATTAAAAATATATTTAATTTCTTTGACAATCCTGTAAACCATGTTATCAAAAAGAGGATTGGATTCTTTGTAAATGATAATGAAAAAAATGATTATAATGGCAGGAATTAAAAAAATCCTGGCTCTCAATATGTAAAATTCTGTTTTCCTGCCATTCAGGTCAATACCTGTAATACTAGACCATAACCGGAAAACAGCATTGACAAGATTGGTAATGGACAGTGACAATGAAGTGGCAAGGGACTTTGCATCCGGGTAAATAAGAACGCCTGTGAAGATAAAAAGTACAAGGAGGTTGACATTAAATGAAAAGCAAGAATTGGTAATAATGGTAAAAAGAGATGTCCAGATAAGGCCAAATCCTAAAAGACGGGAATATTTTTTGTCAACAGGAAATTCTTTTGTGACTACCAACCGGTATAAGAAAAGAAATTCAAAAATCAGCAAATTAATACCTGGCGCTTGGCGGTGAAATAAGAGAGTAAAGATTATTGCGAAAAGAAAAACAATTGTAATTTTTTTTACCTTTTTCAATGGTATCGTATTAACCGCTAATAAGAACGGCAGAAACCTTAAATTAGTATTCCAACGTCAATCAAGTAATACCCTGACAAATATCATTTTCCGCCTTTATCCACCCGCTTACCTTTAACCGCTTTTTTAAATTACTGTTTATTGAACATTGTGCATTGCTCTTTGCGCACTGCACACTGAACACTGATTACAATGGGTACTGAATCCTTACTCGTCCTTTTCTTTGCCGGCCTCTTTTTTGCAGGCGCTGCCCTCATCGTTTCCGCACTTATTCATCCCACCTCAAAAAACCCGCAAAAAAAAGAACCTTATGAGTGCGGCATCCAGACCATAGGCACATCAAAAATTCAATTCAAGATCGGTTACTATCTTTTCGCCCTTATCTTCCTTCTCTTTGATGTAGAACTTATTTTTCTTTACCCCTGGGCGGTAGCGATAAAGGACTTCGGAGTGATTGCTTTTATTGAGATGTTTATTTTTCTTGTAATCCTTTTGCTCGGATTGGTTTACGCATGGAAAAAAGGTGCGTTAAAATGGGTGTAGCAAATGCCTAATCCAACCGCCATACCGCCTTCGTTTCCCGGGATGATTGAAAAATTACCTGGAGGTAACCTCGTTTTAACTGCATTGGATTCGGTCCTTAACTGGTCGCGTGCCAATTCATTGTGGCCCCTGACCTTTGGAACGAGTTGTTGCGCCATTGAGATGATGTCGGCTGCATCTGCCCGCCATGACTGGTCGCGGTTCGGATTTGAGGTGGCACGGGCAACCCCCCGCCAGGCCGACCTTATTATTGTAGCGGGCACGATTGTTTACAGGATGGCTCCGGCACTGAAACGGCTTTATGACCAGATGGCTGAACCAAAGCATGTTATCGCCATGGGATCCTGCGCCATTTCGGGCGGACCGTTTTTTTACGATACCTATTCAGTGGTTAAAGGCGTTGACCATATCATCCCCGTTGATATTTATGTTCCCGGCTGCCCCCCCCGGCCCGAAGCGCTGCTTGATGCGATGATGGCGTTGCAGAAAAAGATCAAACAAACAAAAAATTTTTCCCGGAATGGACGCTGAGAATATGAAACAACGAATTTCATCGGCTGCACCCGCTGCATCTTTTGAAGTTGATAAAGAATTCCTCTATGTAATTATTCCAGCGGATAATTTATTCACGTTAATTAAAACCCTGAAAACTGATCCTGATCTTTCTTTTAACCATCTTTCGTGCCTGACCTGCATTGACCGGAACCCGGAATTTTATATGATTTATATCCTGCAATCGTTTGAAAAAAAACATGAAATAGTTGTCAAAGCAAAAATATCCGGCCGGAGTAACCCGGCAATTGAAAGTGTTTCTTCCCTGTGGAGCGGTGCTGAACTCCTCGAACGGGAAGTGTTTGATTTTTTTGGAATAAAATTCAACAACCACCCTGACCTCAGAAGATTATTCCTCGCAGATGACTGGAATGGTTTTCCGCTCAGGAAGGATTATGCGGATGAAGTAAATATTGAGAACAGAAATTAAATGGAACAGGTTCAAAATATCGTATCAGACCGGGAACTTCAGGGTAGCAACCTTCAAACCCAGGAGTATTTTATCAACGTTGGTCCCCAGCATCCGTCCACCCACGGTGTTTTGCATCTGAAAATAAAACTCGATGGTGAAATTATTGAAGATGTTGATCCGATCCTCGGGTATATTCACCGGTCGGTCGAAAAGATGTGTGAGAAACTTTCCTACAGGCAGATTATTCCTATTACCAGCCGTATGGATTACCTTTCCGCGCACATCAACAACCAGGCCGTTGCGCTCGCAGTTGAAAAGGCGATGGCGGTTGAGGTTCCCCCCCGTGCACGCGCCATCCGTATTCTCATGGCCGAACTTACCCGCATTGGCTCTCACCAGTTATGGTGGGGCGTGATGGGAATGGACCTTGGCGCGCTTACCCCTTTCTTCTGGGGATTCCGGGACAGGGAGATGATAACTGAAATGTTTGAAGAAACATGCGGCACCCGGCTTACCATGAACTACATAATACCAGGGGGGGTAGCAACTGATGTACATCCTGATTTTATCGGGAAAGTAAAAAACTATATCCGGCATCTCAGGAAAAAACTTCCTGAATACGATGAAATTCTCACCGGCAACCGGATTTTTATTGAACGCACACGCGGAGTAGGTTACTTATCGCCTGAAGAGGCCGTTTCGTTTGGCTGCACGGGACCTACGGCACGCGGCTCCGGGGTTTCATGCGATATCCGAAAATGGCACTCCTATGACGGTTATGATAAACTTGATTTTAACGAAGTGCTGTTTAACGAAGGTGATAACCTTGCAAGATACAAAGTAAGAATAAAGGAGATATGGGAGTCATTGCGGATTATTGAACAGGTTGTGGAAAATTTTCCTGAAGGAGAAGTGATGGGAAAAATGAAGAAGGTGATTAAATTACCAAAAGGTGAATTTTACCAGCGGGTTGAAACCGCACGCGGAGAACTTGGCGTTTATATTGTGAGCGATGGGGGTAATACTCCCTACCGCATTAAATTCCGCTCACCTAATTTCTCCAACCTTTCGGTACTGAAGAAAATTGTTGTCGGCTCTAAAATTGCCGATATGGTGGCAACGATGTCAACACTTGATCTTGTAATACCGGATATTGACCGATGATAATAACCGCCCTCATAATCGCCATTTCCGTCATCACCCTGTTTGCCGTACTCGGGCTTGTCTTAGTTTACATGGAACGGAAAGTGGCTGCTTTCATGCAGATACGCTTGGGCCCGATGCGCGTGGGTCCATGGGGAATCGCGCAGACGCTTGCCGATACCGTTAAATTGATCTCAAAGGAAGATATTATTCCCAATGGCGCAGACAAGTTTCTCTTTAATCTTGCGCCTCTCATGGTGACTGTCATCGCAACCCTGGCGCTGGCACCGCTACCCTTCAGCGACAAATGGATAATATGGGATTCAAACGTTGGCGTTTTTTATGTTGCCGCTATATCTTCGCTCACGGTCATCAGCATCCTGACGGGCGGCTGGGCGAGCAACAATAAATATTCCCTGATCGGAGCCATGCGCAGCGGGGCGCAGATAGTAAGTTATGAACTTTCGGTGGGACTTTCACTTGTTGCCATGGTTCTTTTATCTGGCAGTTTATCATTCTCCGATATCGTGATGACGCAGCAGGATGCCTGGTGGATTTTCAAAGGCCATCTGCCTGCATGGATCGCATTCATGGTTTTCATCATCGCCAGCACTGCCGAACTGAACCGCAACCCGTTCGACCTTCCCGAAGCCGAATCGGAACTGACGGCCGGGTTCCACACCGAATATTCCGGGATGAAATTCGCGCTTTTCATGCTTTCCGAATATATAAATATGTTCATCGTTTCGGCTGTCGCTGCCACCCTTTTCCTCGGTGGATGGATGCCCCTCCATTTCGGACAGGATAATTTTTTCAACCATATAATGGATTATATCCCCCCCCTTGTCTGGTTTGCCGGTAAGGTTTTTTTCATTATTTTTCTGATCATGTGGTTCCGGTGGACTTTTCCGCGGTTACGGATTGATCAGTTGCTCACCCTTGAATGGAAATATTTATTGCCGATCAGTTTGATTAATGTGCTCGCAGCGGCATGGATAACCGTTACGGGCTGGCATTTTTAACATTGCGGATTTCGAATTGCGAATTGCGGATTTGGAATTACAGAATTTCAATTCGCAATTTTGACAATCCGAAATCCGAAATATTCTTTTTCACCTGATAGTATGTCATATATTGAAAATATTTTAAGTACAAGCGTATCTCTCCTTAAAGGAATGAAGATGACTGGGTATTATTTTTCTCATCCGAAGGAAATTTACACGCGTCAATATCCCGAAAACCGGAAAACGCTGAAATTACCTGAACGGTTCCGTGCCGAATTAACCATGCCGCATGATGAATTCAACCGCCACCGCTGTTCCGGCTGTACTGCCTGCGAGATTGCATGTCCCAACGGCACCATTAAGGTTCTTACCTATATGGAGACAACTCCCGATAACAAAAAGAAAAAACGGCTCGATACTTTTATTTACCGGCTATCCATGTGTACTTTTTGCAACCTATGCGTGGATTCCTGCCCGAGCGATGCCATTAAATTCAACCAGCATTTTGAACATTCGGTCACTGAAAGAAAGCAACTGACAAAAGTACTGAACCGGCAGGGTTCAACCGTAACGGATGAACTGAAATAGAAAATGAAAGCGATACTGTTTTATATTTTTTCGGTGTTGATTCTCGCATGCGGAATTTTTACCGTTACATCCCGGAAAATTTACCGTGCCGCGATTTTCCTCCTGCTCACCGTTGTCTCCGTTGCCGCACTCTATTTCCTTATGGAATATACATTTCTCGGTGTGGTGCAACTGGTAATTTATGCCGGGGGGATTGTAGTACTGATCCTTTTTGCCGTATTATTAACCCACGATTCAGGTTCCTTACTCCCCCCCCTTGGCGTCAAACGAACGGTTGCAACTTTTGCTTTAACCGGTACAGGATTGACAGTTTTTCTTTATACCATCCTGGGGCGGAAAGTTGAACCCGGAAGCGGTGAGTTCAATGAACCATCGGTAAAAATGATAGGCGGCCAGTTACTCGACCTCTATAATTTCGGTTTTGTCCTGCCTTTTGAAGCAATAAGCATTCTGCTTCTTGCCGCAATGGTGGGATGTATCGTCCTGGCTATGAAATTTTCAAAAACGATGAATTAATTAAAGTGTAATAATCACATAAAAATAAATAAATTAACAGTTGTCTATGTACTCACCCCCCATCCCCCTCTCTACTTGTAGAGAGGGGGAGAGGGAGGGGGTGAGTAATATTATTAATATTTTAATTATTATTTCATTTTCACACGAAAGCTAATCAGTAAATGGAAACATATTCTCCAACAGTTGAACATTACCTGGTTCTCGGAACAGCGCTCTTTTTTATAGGGATGTTCGGTTTCCTTACCCGGAAAAACATGATCGCCATGCTTATGTCGCTTGAACTGATGCTCAACGGGGTGAATATCATTTTTGTCACATTCAATAAGTTTAAGCATCCGGTAGCGCTTGATGGGATGTTCTTTGCAATTTTTATCATTACCATTGCCGCTGCCGAAGCAGCATTGGCGATAGCCATTATTATTTCCATATATAAAAATTTCAAATCAATTGAGAGTGACGAACCGCATACACTGAAGTTTTAGGATTGGAAAAACTTATTATTTCCCGCAGATAGCGCAGATATTCGCAGATAATTACCAAATAATCTGTACTTATCTGCGAAATTGTAAAAAGGATATGACTGAAAACGAAATTTCTTATTTAATAAGAAAAGCGATATTTAAAGTGTATAATACACTTGGCCCTGGTTTACTTGAGTCGGTATATGTCGCTGCGTTGGTTTATGAATTAAAGAAACTCGGTTTGATGGTAAAAACAGAAATACCTGTTCCTGTAATTTACGATAATGAAAAACTGGAATTGGGTTTTAGAATTGATATGCTGGTGAACGATAAAGTTATTATTGAGGTAAAATCCATTGAACAATTAGCTGAAGTTCATCATAAAGTTGTTCTTACATATTTGAAATTAACGGGTAAAAAGTTGGCTTTACTTGTCAATTTTAATACTAGTGATATTACAAAAAGTATTTATAGAAAGGTAAATAATTTATAAAATTATTTCCCGATGCTACCGCTGATTTTCGCAAATAATTGCAATTAAATCTGCGTTTATCAGCGAAATCTGCGGGAAAAAAACAAATGGACTCCTGGTCATATATAATCTGGATACCGCTTTTACCGCTGATTACCTTTGTAGCGATCGGTCTTTTTGAGTCGCGCCTTACCGAAAAAATCAGCGGGCTTGCCGGTTGTGTTTCAATGGGCATCTCAACATTTTTATCCTACTGTGCCGCCTGGCAATATTTCTTTATTTCCGGGAAAAGCGAAGAGGTGTACCGGAAGATCATTACGCTTGATTTCACATGGCTGAAATTGTCACCTTCATTGTCCGTGGAATGGGGCATCCTGCTCGATCCCGTTTCGGTAATGATGCTGGTCGTTATTACTACAGTTTCCCTGATGGTTTTCATTTACAGCACGGGATACATGCACGGTGAACGCGGTTTTGCCCGCTACTTTTCATTCCTCTCGCTTTTCAGTTTCTCAATGATTTCGCTTGTATTGGCGACCGGCATCGTACAGATGTACATTTTCTGGGAACTTGTGGGAGTATCTTCATTCCTTCTGATAGGGTACTATTATGATAAACCTTCTGCCGTCAGCGCCTGCAAAAAAGCATTTATCGTTACCCGTTTTGCCGACCTTTTTTTCCTCATCGGCATTCTGATAATTTCATGGTATGGAAGTTCTCTTGATATTCAGACCCTGATTGCCCGGCTTACCGATGCCGGTTCACCGGAATTTCAGGCAATCAAAAATGAAACATTCCTCGGATTTTCCGTGCTTTCCGTTGCGCTGCTGATGGTCTTCATAGGGGGTGCGGGAAAATCGGCAATGTTTCCTTTGCACATCTGGCTTCCTGATGCGATGGAAGGCCCGACTCCCGTTTCCGCCCTTATTCATGCCGCTACAATGGTCGTTGCCGGTGTATATCTTGTGGCGCGGCTTTTTCCCGTTTACGCCATTTCAGCGCCTGATGTCCTGACCGTTATCGCTTATATAGCAGCGCTGACTTCTCTTTTTGCGGCTGTCATTGCCTGTACGCAGTTTGACATAAAGCGCGTTCTCGCCTATTCCACAATTTCCCAGATCGGTTATATGCTCATGTCGCTGGGCGTTGCCGGATGGGGGGGGGACAGGGAATTCGGATTCATGGCATCCCAGTTCCACCTTTTCACTCACGCCATGTTCAAAGCATTGCTCTTCCTTTGCGCTGGCGTTGTAATCCATACGATTCATTCAAACTATATGCAGGATATGGGCGGCTTATGGAAAAAAATGCCGATAACAAATATCGCTTTTCTTACCGGTTGTCTGGCCATTGCAGGAATTCCTCCTTTCGCAGGTTTTTTCAGTAAGGAAGATGTGCTTACCGCTGCTTTTGAACATGACAAATTCATTTATACGATGGCATTAATTACGGCTGGACTGACTGCATTTTATATGTTCCGGCTTTATTTCCGGATTTTTCATTACGGCACCACCGCTCACCACCATGATGCAAAAGAACATTTTTCAATCATGCTGATCCCGCTGGGAATATTATCCGTTCTGTCGCTGGTAACCGGATTTATTCCCTTTTCTGAATTTGTTACGCCATCCGGCAAACCATTCTACTATCACATGCACTTCAATCTTGTTGCATACGCGGTAATCGTTTCGGTTGCCGGCATCGTTATTGCCACTCTCTTTTTCTACAGGAGGTCAGCATTACCGGTTGCACTTGCAGGGAAAATGAGGGTAATTTATCTTGCTGTTTACAATAAATTTTATATTGATGAGATTTATCTTTTTGTGACAAAGAAGATAATCTTCAATTGTATTTCAAGGCCGGCCGGCTGGTTTGACAGGCATATCATTGATGGAATTTTTGTCAACGGAACAGCCAATGCCACGGGCAGGGTCTCGGAAGAGATAAAGGGATTGCAATCCGGGAATATCCGGCATTATCTCTGGTTCTTTGCCGCATCGTCCGTTATTATTATCCTCTTGTTTTTATTTATTTATCAACCATAAATCAATACCTCCTATGAAAACAACCGACATTGACAGCCTTTTTCAATCAGCGGATAATGACCTGAAATCTGCCGGGGAAGAACTCTGCAGACCGATGGAAGATGTGATGTGCTCAGCGGTATGCATCAAAGCCAGGAATTCAATTTACAACTATCTTCGTGGCTATGCATTATTTAACCGGCATACCCCCCCTCAATCCCCGTCTGTTGATGAGAGCAGAACATACCGGGACCTGATTATGGAATGTATCCGGTTCGATAAATCATTCGGGGATATTCCGGTATATCCATTGCAGTGCAGTTGGTCGCTTCCGGATCAGAAAGATGTTTATTGTTTTTCATTTTATAAAGTGAAAGAATGTTATGACCTGGCTCTTTCAATAAAGGAGCATGTTAACGGCAAAATTAAATCACAGAAAAATAATATGAACGGGCTGTCGCATGCCGGCAGAAAGTAATATGCTGCTGGCGTTTATTTTCATACCGCTCCTGACTCTTCTCTGCCTGCTGGCGGTTAAGGATTTGAACCGCATCCGGTGGATATCCGCGGCAGGCATGGGGCTTCAGTTGCTTAATGCAATTCACCTGCTGGTCCAATTCCTTATTGAAAGAAGTAGCGGCAACCTGGATCCCGTGCTGTTTGAAATTCAGGAGGAATGGTACACTGCTATCCGTATTTCGTTGCATTTTGGCGTTGACGGCATCAGCGTTGTCATGGTGGTTCTCACCGCTATCGTAACGTTTGCCGGCATCTTTGCATCCTGGACTGTCTCATACTGGACCAAGGAGTTTTACTTCTCCCTGATATTGCTGAGTATGGCATCATTCGGCTTTTTTATATCATTGGATCTATTTACACTCTTTTTCTTTTATGAACTTGCCGTAATCCCTATGTATCTGCTCATCGGGATATGGGGCAGCGGAACCAAGGAATACGCTGCCATGAAACTGACGCTGATGCTAATGGGGGGGTCGGCACTACTCATGGTAGGTTTGCTCGGGCTTTATTTTTATTCGGATCCGACAGGAACCAATTACACTTTTGATATGCTGAAAATTGCATCCGTAAAAATTCCTATTGATGCACAACGGTTTTTTTTCCCGTTGATTTTTGTCGGATTTGGAATCATCGGAGCCCTCTTTCCTTTGCATACTTGGTCGCCTGACGGACACTCCGCTGCACCAACAGCCGCTTCTATGGTTCATGCAGGTGTGTTGATGAAACTCGGTGGCTACGGATGCCTGAAAGTCGCTACCATGCTGTTGCCTGAAGCCGCAAATGAAATGTCATGGATTTTTATTGTCCTTGCTACGGCCGGAGTGATCTATGGCGCCTACACTACTATAATTCAAACCGACCTTAAGTACATCAATGCATATTCCTCGGTGAGCCACTGTGCGCTTGTGCTTTTGGGAATCTGTATGTTGAACCGTACAGCCATGACCGGGGCTGTTCTCCAGATGTTTTCTCATGGCGTCATGACGGCCCTTTTCTTCTCGCTTATCGGGATGATTTATGAGAGATCGCACACGCGCGACATTACCCGGATGGGCGGACTCCTGAAAGTGATACCTTACCTTGGTACGGTATATATTATAGCCGGTTTATGTTCGCTCGGACTGCCGGGATTCAGCGGTTTTGTCGCTGAAATCACAGTTTTTATAGGAGCGTTTCAGAATGATGACATGTTCCACCGCGTTGCGACTATTATCGCAACCACATCCATAGTTGTTACTGCAGTTTACATTTTACGTGTGGTCGGAATATTTTTACTTGGTCCTGTCGCCCATGAAGAATATCATTCACTAAAAGATGCAAGGTGGTTTGAAAGAGTGGCAACGGTGACATTGCTGTCGGCAATTGTCATTGTAGGTATTTATCCGTTCTGGTTTTCCGATATGATCTATGAAAGTTTAGGGGGGGTGGTGATGAATCTTGGGAGGTAGGATTTACGAATTACGAATCCCGATGGCTATCGGGACGAATTTTACGGATAAAGATATTCGTTATTCATTGATGATACCAAAAGTTCAGATTTTTAAGTTGTTTTAGAATAAAATTGGATCCGCCATGCTCGTTTTACTCCGATACGAATTTATACTTGTCGCGCTGATCGTCATTTTTCTTCTTGCCTGGTTAATTCCGGGAAAAAGCGAAGACCGGTCTCTCTCTCTCTTCTGGATAAATGTTCTTCTTTTTATCAATTTCCTGTTTGGTTTTATCCCTGTGGAGGAGGGGGTTTTATTCAACAACATGTTTTATACAAATGAAGCAATCGGGGTTCAGAAAATGCTGTTGAATTTTGGCGCACTCATTATTTCACTGCAGGCATACGACTGGCTTAAAAGCAACCGCAATGCATTTGAATTTTACCTGTTGCTTATTTCCACACTTCTCGGGATGTTCTTCATGATTTCGGCACGAAACCTGCTGATGCTCTATGTAGGTCTCGAGATGGCAACTTTGCCGCTTGCTGCGCTTGCGGCATTTGAAACAGACAGCAAACGGTCGGCTGAATCCGGTATCAAACTGATTCTTAATTCAGTTCTCTCTTCCGCAATATTTCTTTTCGGTCTGGCGCTTTTATATGGGGAGACAGGTAGTTTGCACTTCAGCGATATGGCCGGAAAACTTACCGGGAATCCCGATGGCTATCGGGACACCACACTATCTCTTCTTCTTGTCTTTACCGGTTTCGGATTTAAAATTTCCATCGTCCCTTTCCACCTCTGGACGGCCGATGTATATGAAGGCGCTCCTGTCAGCATCACATCTTATTTATCCGTTATTTCAAAATCATCGGTTGTTTTTGTTTTCATATCTTTTCTCTACATCGCTTTGAAAAATATGGCCCCTTTATGGATTCCGTTCCTGATGGTTACTTCCGTTCTGACCATGACTTTAGGGAACATATTCGCTTTGCGACAGCAGAATATGAAACGGTTTCTTGCCTTTTCATCTATAGCGCAGGCGGGATATATCCTGATTGGAATATTGGGCGCATCGGCTCTCGGAATGTCATCGGTGATATTTTTTGTGCTGATATATATCTTTTCCAATCTTGGCGCTTTTGGCGTGGTATCGGTCATATCTGCGCAAACGGGTAAGGAAAACTTAGATGATTACAAGGGAATGTACCACACCAACCCGATGCTTTCGCTTTTGCTGCTTCTCTCCATGTTTTCGCTTGCAGGTGTTCCGCCCACTGCCGGATTCTTCGGAAAACTTTTCATGCTGATGGCAGCGGCAGGCAAAGGGTATTACATCCTGATCCTTATTGCTGCCCTCAATATGATTATTTCCCTATATTATTATCTGAGAATCATTAAATCAATGTTCATGGATAAAAGCGAATCGCCCATTGCATATTTCCGCAGCAGCATCTACAGCCGCATTGCGCTGGTGATATGTTTTGCCGGCATTATCCTTACGGGATTTTTCAGCGGGATTTTTGATTATTTTTATTCTATTAGTTTTGGAATTTGATTTCAATGTTTAAAAATTACTCTCATACGGTTGAAGAATTTGACGGTGTAAAATGTTCCGTTGTTGAAAAGGATATTCCTGCCGGAAAAGTTGATTTTCTGAAAGCGCTGCTTGAAGCAAACGGCTATAAAGTTCTTATAAAGAAAACCGAAGTAAAGCCGGTTAAGCCGGCAACACCACAAGTTACCGTAACTGCCACTGCTACTGCCACTGAAATTCCTCCCTCACCCCAACTTCCGCAGACATTCACTCTTGGTGTTACGGATATAACTTTTAATCTCATTATGGAGGTTTATGAAAAAAACCTGAAAGCGCCTGAAGGCAGGGTGATTTCACCTCATTTCTGGGAGACAGGCAGACATCTGCATGAGGATTTCTACTGGAGCCGCAACGGATAGCAGTAAACGTACTCCTAAAACATCTATTTTTGTTATCCGGAATTTTTTCGCCCCGACCCGGATTATGAATAAAACATTACAAATTATTTTTAACCTTTATTCTCGTTTTGTTCTATTTTTTGTAAGGCGTTCCCTTATCAGAGCGGGCAATGAAAAATTGTACACCGAGTTATTGAATCGTCTGAATAAAAATTATTTTCTTACTCCTTCTCTAAAATGGTTTCAGAAATATTACTACTCATATAAGCGTGATGAATCCAGGAAGTTGAAAGAAGCCGAAGAAGTTCTTACTGCATTAAATCTTAATTTGGCAGGCGCCCCAGTCCTTGAAATTGGCCCTGCAAACGGCTATTTCCTTGATGTTTGCATGAAACATGGCGCAAAATCGGCCGGATTCATTGATATTGACCCTTATTTCTATTATTACCTTAAGGTTAAAGGATATAAAGAAGGTATTCTCGGCAACCACTGGAAGGCGGTGCATAAACTGAAAGGGCAAAAATATTCCCTGATCTATTCAAAGGGCGCCATGATAGTTGATGATCTGCTTATGAGAAGGGAGAGATCATTCGCAATGATGTCTGAATGGTTATCCGCTCTTGAAAAAGCAACCGTAAATGGGGGAGTAATTGTCATCTGTCCTCACTGGCGGGATGTGCCGGCATCAGCAAAAAGACAATATACCGGTAATATTCTTGAAAATGATTTTGTAAAATTTATTTTGGAGAAGGGATATTCACCTTTGAAGTTTATTGAAGGTCATAATATTGAGCCGAATTACCCGGTGACGTTTTGGAAAAGAGTGTGAGAGATATAAACCAGGGAAAGTAGGGATGACATAGAAATACACAATAATAATGAAATAGGCATTTATTGGCATTAGTAGGCATTGATCGTAAATACCATATACCAGCGAATCATAATGCCAATGAATGCCGTGAGCGAAGCGAACTAATGCCCATAAATGCCAGCGAAGCTTAATGCCAACTAATGCCCATTAATGTTAGCGAGCGACAGCGAGAAAATACCAGCGCAGCGTTTTTAACAACCCAAAATAATTTTAAGATGAAAAACAACCACTGGCAATTTATCGAAAAAAACAGGGATTTTATCCTTACAGAAAAACCAATCCCCCCCCTTGCTCCGGGTGAAGCCCTCATAAAAGTTGCCGGCTGCGGTGTCTGCCACACCGACATCAGTTTCTGGCACCATGGAGTTCCCACGCGTCACCCTCTGCCGCTTACACTTGGCCATGAAATAAGCGGTACTGTGGTTGATGGACCCTCTGAATGGATGGGTAAAAACGCAATTGTACCTGCCGTTCTTCCATGCGGAGAGTGTGATCTTTGCCGGAGCGGACGCAGCAATATCTGCCAGAACCAGAAAATGCCCGGTAATGATTTTGACGGAGGATTTGCAAATTATGTTGTTGTTCCTGCACGATTCCTTTGCGCAGTACCGGACAGCGTTCTGAAAAAATATCCGCTTGAAATGCTTGCTGTTATTGCCGATGCGGTCTCAACGCCCTACCAGGTAATAAAAAAATCCGGACTTAATCCCGGTGATTTTGCCATTGCTATCGGGGTAGGAGGGATCGGAATTTACGGTGCGCTGATTGCAAAAATAGCCGGTGCAAAAGTCCTTGCCCTTGACATCAGCGATGAAAAACTCCAAATCGCTTCTGAAAACGGAATTGATGCGGTATTAAATACCGGGGGCATGGATTTTAAGACAATAAAAAACAAGATCAGGGAGATTGCTCAGAAACTGAATGCGCCAAGATATGCCTGGAAGATTTTTGAATTTTCAGGCACAAAGGCAGGGCAGGAGATGGGCTTTAACCTTCTTACGTATGCTTCAACCATGTCGGTTGTCGGTTTCACTCTTGATAAACTTGAAGTGCGCATAAGCAACCTTATGGCGTTTGATGCCCAGTTAACCGGGACCTGGGGTTGCAAGCCGGAACTATACCCTGAAGTCGTTGATCTTGTCGGAAGCGGGAAAATTCCGATTGACCGGTTTGTACAGATTTTACCAATGTCAGAAATCAACGGGGTGTTCAGGAATACTCTTGAACATAAGTACCTGAAAAGGGTTGTTTTGATAACGGGTTAATAAGAGGATAAGTTTAAACGCTATTTTCCCCTATTTTTGCTTACCGGTTTATTGTTTAAATTGAATTTATGCCTAAACAAAAAAGAAAATATCGCACCAGGGATTTTTCGTTGGCGTTTTTAAGGGAAGCCGCCAGAAGGGTTTTTGAGACCGCAAAACGGGAAAATTTTGCACTAGGACTTCCGGTAGTGGTCTATAAAGACAAAAAAATCGTTGAAATTTATCCTGACGGTACAGAGAAAGTCCTGAAAAAGACAGGGAATTTAATGAAAAAGGTTAAAAAAAAGATATACTCTCTTGAATAATCATATTAAAAGAATGCGAATGTTTGCCGGACCAAATGGTTCTATAGTTTTTTTATCCTGCACATAAATTATATGCGGGGTGTGCGGGGCGAATGCCTGTCTGCCGGCAGGCTGGAAAGAATATAAAAATAAATGTCAATGGCTGTTTATTCTGATTTTCAAATGTTCAAATGTTCAATTGTTCTATTGTTCTTTATTTAGTGGTTCATCAGCAGTTGTGGGGGTACACATTTTATAGTTCTGATATCAGTTTAAACTTACTTCCCTTTTAGCGGATTCCCTGCCGGGATGGGTTGTTAAATTTGTATTAAAAAAATTAACACGCAATTGACTTTGATCTCATTCCTTTTATGACGTATTATTCCGGGCTTCCAAATATGACATTTATCTGCTTTTTATGAAAAATGTCATTTTTCCTATTTAGTTTTTTTTCCTACCTTGCACTTTGCATTTATTTGGATATTTGAACCAGCATCCAATATCAATTTTCCTGTAACCAAAAATTTTTCATTATGGAACCACTCAAAAACCACAACCTCACCGATGTAGCATACACCGGTATCCTCTATGAAAAACGCCCATGCTTTGATGCAAAGGGCAAACCTGTTGAAGGATTGTATAATGCATGGATCTGGCTGAACAACCCGGCACAATTCAATTCCTACACTACCCAGATTGTCAAAGAGGTTATCCTTGCTTTGCGACAGGCATCCAACGACCGCAGCGTGGTGACGGTTGTACTTACCGCAGTGGGCGACAAGGCGTTCTGTACCGGTGGCAACACCAAGGAATATGCAGAGTATTATTCCGGTAACCCGCAGGAATACGCGCAATATATGCGGCTTTTCAATGATATGGTTTCAACAGTCCTGATGTGCGATAAGCCGGTTATCTGCCGCGTCAACGGGATGCGCATTGCCGGTGGACAGGAAGTAGGAATGGCCTGCGATTTTACCGTTGCCCAGGATTTCGCACGCTTCGGGCAGGCAGGTCCCAAACATGGAAGCGCTGCCGTGGGTGGAGCAACTGATTTCCTTCCCGGCTTTGTCGGTATGGAAAGAGCCATGTACTCTCTGACCCTTTGCGAACCATGGACTGCCTACCAGGCCTATATGTACGGATTGATTCTTGATGTAGTGCCTGCCCTGAAAGTGGACGGGCAGTTTGTCCCTAACCCGATGGTTGTAACGGATAAATGGATCGATACAAAGGGAAAAATTGTTTACGGAACCATGAAGGGGGGGGAGGAATTGGCTAATACAAAAGAAATTATGTCAAAGGGAAAGATGGACCTTTCCATGTTGGATGAAGCTGTCAATCGCCTTGCGACAAAAATTCTCTATACCATGCCCAATTGCATGACAAAATCCATCAACGAAGTGCGAAAACAGAAACTGATGCACTGGGATAAAAACAAGGAATCCAACCGCGACTGGCTGGCGCTTAACATGATGACTGAAGCGAAAGCCGGTTTCAGGGCGTTTAATGAGGGACCAAAGGATAACAGGGAAGTGGACTTTATCAGGTTGAGGAAAATGCTCGCAGAGGGTCACGAATGGAATGATGAATTAATCCGGGCAATTTCACCACAATTCAGGTAATCGGTAATCAGTAGCCGGTAGTCGGTAATCAGTAATCAGTAGTCAGTAATCGGTAATCAGTAACGGGTAGTTAGTAATATTAATTTGTAATTTATATTAATATGCAATACGTAGAGAGTTTCAGGGACTTGGAAGTATATAAACTTTCAAGACAATTAGCAAGGGAAATTTTTGAAATTTCAAAACATTTTCCAAAAGAAGAAATGTATTCTCTTACAGATCAGATACGCAGGTCATCACGGTCGGTGGGCGCTCAAATTGCAGAGGCGTGGGCAAAGAGAAATTACGAAAAACATTTTATTAATAAATTAACTGATTCGGATGGTGAACAGTTGGAGACACAACACTGGCTTGAAGTTTCACTTGATTGTTCTTATATTACAAATGAGGTTGTCGCTGATTTATTGAAAAAATATGAAACCATTGGGAAAATGTTAAGTTCAATGATGAAAAAATCCAAATCTTTTTGCAAAAAATCTGATAAGAAATTATGACTGACCACTGAATACTGACCACTGAATACTGACCACTGAATACTGACCACTGAATATTGACCACTGAATACAGTATACTAATCAATGTT
Organism: Bacteroidota bacterium; assembly: GCA_016193485.1. Lineage (GTDB taxonomy): Bacteria > Bacteroidota > Bacteroidia > JACPRZ01 > JACPRZ01 > JACPRZ01. The sequence goes on from JACPRZ010000007.1 coordinate 104,630, forward strand.
TCATAATAACCAGATAATAGAAATCCGTGGCCACGCAAGAGGCGGACAGGGCATGGTTACTGCATTTGAAATTCTTGCCGCCATTTTCAGTAAAGCAGGGGATTATGAAGTGCAGGCATTTCCGTTTTTCGGTGTAGAACGAACCGGGGCTCCCATCCAGGCGTTTCTCCGGATTTCAAAAAACCCCATTCAAAACAGAAGTAATATTTACAATCCGCACCTTGTAGTTCTATTTGATGAAGGACTGCTTGATCAGGTCCCTGTTTTTGACGGACTTCATCCTGATGGAGCGGCTCTGGTAAACACTGAAAAACCGGTCAACGAAATTCCACGGCTTCCCGGTGGGTTAAAAACCCTCTTTACGGTTCCTGCTACAAGTATTTCTATTGAGAAAAAACTCGGCAGTAAAGCCCTTCCGATCGTAAATTCTGCGATGATCGGGGCGGTAATTCGCATTCTTGACGGAGATATTTCAATAAGTAAGGAGATCATTCGCGATGAGGTTCCTGTGAAACATGAAGAAAATGCAATGGCTGCAGAACAATCCTATAATAGTTTGCAGGAACACAATCTCACTCCTTTAAAGCAGGAACCTGCCAAAGTTACAGCCCCTGTTGTTAATTCACCGGATGAGGTCCCTTTCGCACCATACTGGTCTAAGCCGTTGTCACTCAACAAGACCGGGAACTGGAGGGTTTTTGCACCTCAATATGTAAACCGTACCCCCCCCTGTACTCATTACTGCCCGGCCGGGACGGATGTAAGGCAGTTTGTTAAACTTACCGCTGAAAGAAAGTTCGCAGAAGCATTTGAAACCATTTATAAACATAATCCTTTTCCGGCAACATGCGGGCGTGTTTGTCCTCATTTTTGCCAGCAGAACTGCAACCGGGAGGGATTTGATGACCATGTTAATATTGGCGCCATTGAACGGTTTCTTGGTGATTTTTCTTTTGATCTTAAGAGAAAACCGGTTCCCGTTACCCGCAAAGAGAAAATTGGTGTTGCCGGTTCCGGCCCTGCCGGGCTTACGGCTGCCATCCGCCTCCGCCAAATGGGCTTCCCGGTTACTGTTTTTGAAGCACATTCCGCTGCGGGTGGGATGATGAGAGTTGGAATACCGGGTTTCCGCCACCCTGAAGATATCCTCGATGCCGAGATTGAAAGGATCACCGGTGAAGGAGTTGAGTTAATCTTAAATCATAAAATAACTATCCGGGATATTGAAAATGATTTTTCAGCAGTGATTGTCGCTACCGGCCTTCATTCCGGCAGCCGGATGAATATCCCCGGTGAAGAACATGCGGTTGACGGGATCCGTTTTTTATATGAAGCAAAAATAAACCATAATAATTTTAATGTCAAGCGCGGTGAAGAAATAGCCGTTATAGGGGGGGGAAATACCGCAGTTGATGTGGCGAGAACCCTTTTGCGGCTGGGCGGGAATCCTACTATTTTTTACAGGAGAACACGCAACGAGATGCCTGCAATACCCCATGAAGTGGATGAAGCCATAGCGGAAGGCGTGAGGGTTGAACTGCTTTCCGCACCTCTGAAAATTGATCGCAATACCGCAGGATTGGAAATAGCCGTAACCCGCATGAAATTGGGAGATCCGGATTCTTCCGGAAGGAGGAGGCCTGTTCCGGTTGAAGGATCCGAAATAATTATAAAAGCAGGTAAAGTAATATCTGCAATAGGACAAACGAGCGATAACCACTTTTTTTCAGGGAATCACCTGTCGGTCGATGAGGGGCGCATAGAATTCCGTTCGAAAATACCGGTATTCTGTTGCGGAGACCTTTCAGGGGGGGGAACTATCACCGAAGCGGTCGGCAGCGGCAACAGGGTTGCACGGCAGGTCAATGCCATCCTTTACGGAATTCCTTATACGCCCGATCCGGTAAAAAATGATATGGTGATGCCCAACGAAATGAAATTTATATATTATCGTCATTCGCTTCGGCATCCTAATCCTGTAATTATCAAATCCGACTGGCATAATGATTTTTCAGAAGTCGTTCAGGGTTTGAGCGAAAAGGAGACCGTTGCTGAAGCGATCCGCTGTCTGCATTGCGGTGATTGCTACCTGTGCGGTAATTGTTTCAACTATTGTCCCGATGCGGCAATTTATCTGGAAAACGGAAATAAATTGCACATACACTATGATTATTGCAAAGGATGTGGAGTTTGTGCATACGAGTGTCCGTGCGGGGCGATAGTAATGAAGTAGTACAGAAATCGGAGCATTATTTTACCTATGAACCGATATCCGAATCATACGAAAAAAGTTCTTCACGGAAACGCTGCGGCTGCAGAAGCGGCTGTGGTATGCAATGCTGAATTTATTCCTGCCTATCCCATTACCCCCCAAACTACGATTGTTGAGAAAATCGCAAATAAGGTGGCGGACGGTAAAACCGGTGCGACTTTTATCAATATGGACAGCGAACATTCCGTTTTCTGCGCTGCCATGGGCGCATCGGTTTGCGGAGTGAGGATTTTTACCGCCACAAGCGGTCAGGGATTATTTTATGCCCATGAAGTATTGCACGCCATCGCGCACTCACGGTTGCCGGTAGTTGCCTGTAATGTGGGCAGGCCTTCATTTCCGTGGAATATCTGGTCCGATCAGACCGATTCGCTGGCGCAGAGAGATACCGGTTGGATCCAGTTGTACGGTGAAAGTGCGCAGGAGGTGATCGACAGCGTTATCCAGGCATACAGGGTATGCGAGGAAGTCAATATCCCCGGACTTGTGGTTCTTGATGCGTTTTACCAGAGCCATACCAGCGAAAATGTATGGATTCCATCGGCCGATCTTGTGAATCAATATCTCCCCCCCCTTAAATCCAGCGAACTTACCATTGACGGCTGGTTTTCAAAAGCGTATGGAGGACTTGTACCGCCAGCACAGTACGATAAGTTCAATCATCACTTCTGGAAAGAAATGAGCAGGGTGGAAGACCTGATAAACAGCACCGGTAAACAATTTAAAACGGTTTTCGGCAGGGAATACGGTGCTGTTGAAGCGGTTAATATTTCAGAAAAAACGAAACAAATATTAGTTACTTTATCATCCATTACTTCAACCGCAAAAGGTGTTCTGGGCGGACATAAAGAAACCGGCCTTATTAAAATCCGGCTCTTCAGGCCTTTTCCGAAAAAATCCATTTTTGAAGCGATAAAGAATATACAGGATGATTGTTCTTTTATTGTAATTGACCGGAACTATCCCGGTGAAATTGAAGGAACCCTGATGCAGGAGATGAAACGGGTTTTATATGGCCGCAAACATCCCGTTTATAATGTATATGCAGGAGTTGGCGGACGCGATGTGCCACCCGATACCATTGAAAAAATAATTGAAAAGTTTCGGAAAAAGGAAGTTGCAAGAGATGAGGTGAGTTGGATTGACTTGGAGTAGCAGTATTAACAAATAATCGATTAGAACTTGGAACCCCGGAATAATAATTTCCTTATCAACCAGGAAATGGTCCACCCCGGTGCATTATCTTGCAGGGGCTGTGGCTGGTCGCTTCTCGTACGGCACCTTTCTGCAATCATGGGTGAAGAAACCGTTTACGTAGTCCCTGCCTCCTGCTTTTCAATCATTGCCGGTCCGTACCCGCTGAATATGCTGAAAGGTTCCATAGTACACACGCTCTTTGCCGCTGCGGCTGCAACGGCTACCGGTGTGCGTGCTGCTTTGGATATTAAAGGAAAGAAAAACGTAAATGTAGTGGTCCTTGCCGGTGACGGTGGAACTTTTGACATCGGGATACAAGCCCTTTCAGGCGCTGCTACAAGAGGCGAGAATATTATATATGTATGCAATAATAATGGCGCTTATATGAACACAGGGATTCAGACAAGCACAGCCACCCCGTTTGGCGCGGCAACAACCACAAACCCGGATCCTGCATACAAACAGACCTATCCGAAAGATCTGATCGGCATTATTGCAGCGCACCGGGTTCCATATATCGCAACCTTGTCGCTCGCTTATCTGGATGATTTTGTTAATAAAATAAAAAAAGCAAAGGAGATAACTGGTTTCAGGTTCCTGATGGTTGACGGACCCTGCCCTCCGGGTCACAAGACCCCCCCCGAAATGTCTATCACGCTTGCGCGGCTGGCGGTCGAATCAAATGTGTTTCCGCTTTTTGAAATTGAGAACGGTAAATATAATGTGACGGTAATTCCGGAAGAACGAAAGAAAATTAAGGAATGGGTCGAACTGCAGGGCAGGTTCAATCACCTGAAGACAAACGGGTATGACACGGTGATCAGCGATATGCAGAATTTTACGGATGAACAGTGGACGCAACTTACCAGGAAATGCAGTGAGAAAAGTAATGTTCCCTATGCGGAAAGAAAAAGGAAATGAGCATGGGAATCTCTAAAAACTCAGATACCTCCCGCAGATTAACGCTGAATTTTTAGAACTTAAATTGCCTGCAGTTTAACGACATTAAATTAATTCATGATTAAAATTTATGAACAAAATCAAAACATCCTTCAGCCACGGCAATTCTGTTGCCCGCATTATTCTTGATGACGGCAAGGGTAATGTCATCGACAAAATAATGATCGGTGAATTATCAGCGGTACTGAACTCCTTTCAGGGTAACCGGGAATTAAAACTGATTACTTTTGAGGGGACCGGAAAACATTTTTCTTTCGGGGCTAGCGTTGAGGAGCACCGGAAGGAACTTGTCAGTGAGATGCTTCCTTCATTTCACAGTATATTCTATACGATTTCACAGTTATCAGTGCCTACATTGGCTAAAATATCAGGCCAGTGCCTTGGCGGTGGACTTGAACTTGCCCTCATCTGTAATTTCCTTTTTGCCGATAAATCGGCACGGCTGGGGCAACCGGAAATCGTACTGGGAGTATTTCCCCCTCCCGCATCCATTCTTCTTCCTCTAAAAATAGGTAATGCGAGAGCGGAAGATATTCTTCTTACCGGTAAAGTGATAACAGCCGAAGATGCAATGGCGGCCGGGTTGCTCAATGAAATTTTTGATGATAAAGCAACGCTGGATTCCGGTACTGATGAATGGATTATTAAGAATATTTTACCAAAAAGCGCCTCATCGCTGAAATATGGCGTTAACGCCAGCCGGATATTCTTCAATCATATCCTTGGAAAATTTCTACCTGCACTTGAAGAAACGTATCTGAACAACCTGATGAACACGCATGATGCCAATGAAGGGATAACAGCATTTCTGGAAAAGAGAAAACCGGAGTGGAAGAACCGATAAAACAAGTTTCAAGTCCCAAGAACCAAGTCCCAAATTCCAAAGGGTATTTACTTGGGACTTTGGACTTGGATTTTAATAATACCTCATTCGTATCACTTCGGCAAGATATTTTGAAAGCCGGATCACCTGTTTCGTATATCCGAATTCATTATCATACCAGCAGTAGAGCACTAGATTCTTTTTGCTGTCACCTACGATGGTGGCGGGGCTGTCGAAAACAACTGCACAGGGATTCCCGATAAGGTCGCTTGAAACAAGTTCGTTGGAATAAGAATACTGAATCTGTTCCACAAGGTCACCTTTTAATGCAGCATCTTTCATGATCTGGTTGACTTCCTCTTTGCTTGTAGTTCTGGATACATTCAGATGCATCATGGCAAGTGATACATCGGGTGTGGGAACCCGTACCGCATTGGCGGTAAATTTACCGGCAAGTGAAGGCAGGATTTTCGCAATGGCGCTGGCAGCGCCCGTTTCGGTGATCACCATATTCAGAGGCGCACTGCGTCCCCTCCGGTATTTTTTATGGTAATTATCCAAAAGATTCTGGTCATTGGTATAGGAGTGAATGGTCTCCATGTGTCCCGACACAATACCCAATGTTTTATCAATTACATTTAAAACCGGTATAATGGCATTGGTTGTACATGAAGCGGCAGAGAATATTCTTTCGTTTTTTACCTCAAACTTTTCCTGGTTAACCCCGTAAACAATATTCGGAATATCACCTTTACCTGGCGCGGTCAGCAGTACTTTGCCGACACCTTTGGATGTGAGGTGGTCAGACAGCCCTTTCCTGTCGCGGACAATACCGGTGTTATCAATGACAAGCGCATCATGTATTCCATGGCTTTCATAATCAATACCGCCAGGAGCACCGGCTGCGATCATTTTTACTGTATGGCCGTTAATGATCAGCGATTTATTGGGCAGGTCTTCAATTACGGTTCCCGGGAAAGTGCCATGAATTGAGTCGCTGCGGAGGAGTTCAGCCCTTTTAATAATGTCCGCATCACTATTGTTGCGTGTTACGATAGCACGGAGGCGTAGTTGTTCACCTTTTCCTGCTTCGGCTATTAATACCCTTGCAGCGAGCCGCCCGATGCGTCCGAAACCAAAAAGAACAACGTCTTTTGGTTTAATTGTGGACCTCTCTTTTCCGGTAAAATTATTTAATTTACCTGTAATAAAGTTTTTTGCATTTTTTTTAAATTGTTCTCTTTCCGCCAACCATTCGGCTCCCAACCGGCCGATATCAATGCGGGACGGAACAAGGTCAAGTTTTTGCAGTTCACGGGCAAGCAACAAACTGTCGTGGACGGTTATGGGCTGGCCGACAATATTTTTTGCATAAAGATGCAGTTTTAATATCTGGCTGCTGCTACAGTCAACAAGTTGGTTCCGGAAAATGATAAGTTCAACAGATTTCTCAAACCATAAATTGCCAATGATACTGATAAGTTCAATGGCGGCTTTTTCCTGCAAGATCCAATCGATGAGTTGCGATTCGTAACCGTTTCTTGATAAGGTTTCGGGTTTTGCGACTGATATATCCATAAGATTAAATTATTTGGATTGCAAAAATATAAAAATGTTAAATGAGACGGTGAAGTTAAAACAGATCATTGGGAGGGTAAATGATTGCAGTCAGTAAATCCAACCGTTGAAGTAAGATTTAAATCACTTTTCATTTACCCGCAAAAAGCGGCCATTCCAGACCGGGCACCGGTCATCTGTAAATACAGTCAGGAAATAAATACCTTCGGGAAATTCAGTAAGCGAAATCTCTGCAATAACCGGGTTTGAACCATTTGAAAGGTCGCTACGGGTATTGAGCAGAATACGGCCCGAAATATCTTTTATTTCAATAATAGTGGTTTGTCCAATCCCGGATCGGTTTACTAAGGAGATTGAATTTGTGGCCGGGTTCGGGAAAATCATAAATGCGGTTTCTCCGGTCTTATTATTGGTTTTCAGAACGACAATATTGGAAGCAAACGAAAAATTACCGTCAAAGTCGGTTTGTTTAAGGCGGTAATAATTTAGCCCTTCCACCGGTGCATCGTCAGTAAATTGATAATTGTGCGGTTGATTGCTGATGCCTGATCCGTCAATATTGCCAAGTTCAGTAAATTCCCATCCGTTTACAGAGCGTTCAATAGTAAAGAAATCGTTATTTGTTTCGCTGCCGGTTTCCCAATAGAGAATATTTACGTGATTTTTGTGTTCCCCGGTGAAGGCAAGCAACCCGACAGGAAGCGGGTTAACAGCAGGTGATTTTGAACCGAACGAAAAAGGGCTGAAAGCGGTTACAACATCGGAGGTAACGGTACCTGCCGAAGTTCCAGCGCAGGAACCTGAATAGGAACCCCCGACCGTATTTTTGTTTTCCCATCCTGTACCATTCCATCTTGCCACAACAAGATCACCGGTATTGGGAGGGCTGACACAACTGTTGATTCCGCTGCTGGCGGCATTTTCCCAGTAAAGCGTTACTGTTGCATTTCCTGTTCCGGCCGTGCGGTCCAATTGCCAGTATTCCATCTTGCTTACATTATTGAGTACAGGTGCCGGAGCGCCAGCCATAGTTGTAGTATTGGAGTAAACAGAATAAAAGTATTGCGCCTGGAAAGTCGCAGCGGCCGTCACACCGGAAACTCCGATCCGTGCCCACCGGTTAAAGGCATCACCAACAGGGAAAATAAAACTGCTTGCAATAATGCAAACCTTCTGCATCGGTCCGTCAACAAAACTTACAACGCTTCCGCCAACAGGTGATACTAAAGAAGCGGAAGCCATAATTAGTAATGGTGGATTGGCGGTATAAATGATTCCATTGGTTAATGTCAATGTTCCGGTAACATTCAGATTGCTTGTGGTGCCACCCGTAAGGGTCATTCCTCCTCCTGAATTATTCATAATAACATTAGTAAATGAAATGGTGCCGCTGCTATTGGTGAAGGTTTGCGGGATGATTCCGTTAAATTCAATGTTCGGGCAATTGGTGAGAGTAGTGTTTGCGGCAGTGCTGAAATTTCCTGAAATTTTTACTGTTTGATTACTTGCATTGAAAACGCTTGTCGAATTTGTGGTTGTAAAATTTCCCCCGATGTCCAAGGATACAACAGGATTAATAATCACGCTGCCGCCTGTTTTTGTGATAGTGAGATTTCCTATTTTATTTGTTCCGGTTAATGATCCTGTGATATTTTGAACAACAGATGCATTATTGAACAACAGAGTAGCGGTAGATGCCATCGTCAGGGTGCCGTTATTGACAAAATTGCCGCAAACAGTCAACGTGCAGTTAGCATTAATAGTTAAGGTTGCACCTGCACTGATTGTTAAATTCTGAACACTGGCATTAGCGCTGATCACCGGCTGAGCCCCGCCACTGTTAATCAATGCATTCAGATTACAGGTTGGATCAGTGCAGCCGCCCCAGTTACCCGGTAAACTCCAGTCATTGCTGGTATTACTTGACCATGTTAAAGAAGCGCCAGGAGTTGAGTAAGCGATGGGAGATGTAGCGCTGAATTTAAGAGTATATCCCGAAACATAGTTGTTCATGTAGTTGCTGATAGCAAGCACATAAATTTCGCCATTAGTAACTGCTATCTGGTTTTCATAAGCCCAATCAAAATCGGGAGAATATGCGGCAGGAGCAGTTTCATCAGTAGCGCTGTAAAGCCCCGTTACTCCATCCGCATCATAATCGCACCGGGTGGCGGCAGTTGTGCCGGCAGCAATTTCTGCACAGCAAAATACCCCATCGCCAGTGCCATCGCAAGTTGATTCCCATTTCCAGATGGCAAAGTCATAATCGGTTTCATCACCAGGATTAACATAACCAGGATTGGATTGACCAGTCAGTGGATTGGGATTGCCATAATCATTAGGCACAATATCAAATTCAAGGTTACCGTTTGCGTTGATATTGATAGTGTACCAAGTTGAACTTTTTTCACCCGAAGCAAGACATATACTGGCGCCAGTAAAATCACATATATTTCCGAAAGCGAAATTTCCGGGATTGGAAACAGAAGTGGTTGCTCCGCATACAGGATTGGTATAAGTAGTTACCGGTCCGCAGTCCTGCCCTACAATGGGAGGCAATACAGGCGCGGCTTGATTGTTTCCGTCAATAACGAGAATTGAAAATGTGCCTACTAAATTATCTTCTCCATCTACTCTGATGTATGCGTAAGTGCCAGCGCCAATATTCTGATAATATAAATAAGAATGGTCGTAAGCGGTTCCGCAGGAAGCAGCATCCTGGTTGCAATCAACGTAAGTAAGCGAACCGCAGGCATTGCCTCTATACAAATCAATTTGCGTCTTTAATAATGACCCTACAGTAGTTTTGATAGCAAGGTCCCTGGATCCCGGGATGGTAACCACATACCAAATTGTGTTCATTGTTCCGGTTGTCCAGCAAGCGGGAGCAGCCGGCTCACCAAAAGCATTTGTGCAGGTATTGTCGCCTGGGGCGCTCACGCCAAGGGTGAGTGGTATGGCACCGCTGCAAGGGTCGTTAGCCGTATTGCCACCCGGTGCGCTTATAGAAATATCATAGTTAACACTGGAAGGACCTGCCCAGTTGTCAACTATCAGATAATAATATCCTGCAGATGGGATATTTATATCATTAGTAAGAGTTCCGCCCGTTGCACCGGTTGTGGAATTAAAAACACAAGTACTTCCCCCAACATCGGGACAGCCGTTGTAAATTTGAAATCCTATTGAAGCATCAGAAGCATTGGTGAGCGAAACATTTACACATCCCGCTGCGCCAATTAATACTTTGTACACTTTATCAGAACCGGATTCGTAACTGGAGCCGCAAGAAGATGGACTGGCATTGTTATAATCATTGTTCATGCATTCGGTAGATTCTCCCGTTTTTGTATAAGGTAAGGTAACATTAACCGGATTTGAACAGGTGAATCCGGTCATAGTCACGAGGACGCTGGACGAATTGCCGGAGAATCCGCTGATTGTGCAGGTAATAACACAACGGTAGTTTGTGGGGGTCGCAGGAGAAACAGTATAAGGGATAGAAGTAGCGCTCGGAATGTCGGTCCAGGTAGAAATAGGATTTGGTGATGATTGCCATTGGTAAGTGAGTCCACAAGCAATGGTTTGACCAGATAATGAAAGATCGTAGGCATTGCCCCCGCAGGTAGTTGATGGGGAAGCGTTAGCGGTACCGCCTGTTGGTGTACCGGAACAGTTATTGGGAGTGTAGTTAAATTTCATATTCGGTCGGCTACTGCTTGTAGATGAAGCTGCCATAGTACAACCGGCAGAGCCATCCGCATAATTATAGCATACTGTACTTCCCGATGGCGTGGTTGTATAATAAACAGGGTCGGAAGATGTGAAACTTGTGTTATCAAAGCAGGTTTCAACAACAAGGTTGCTTGTTCCGTTCCAAACGAAACTGGTAGAGAAGAGATGCTGATTCCATCCAACTGCAGTTGTCCAGTTAGCGCTGTAGACAGTAGTAAAAGCAGGTGTAAGCCATGTGGCGGATGAAAAGGTAGATGAAGCGGTATTCCCGATTTTAATTGTAAAGTTCTTGTATTGCTGGGTACTTCCTTTTGAGGATACATTAAAAAACAATGAGGTCAAAGTGCTGCCACCGCAAAGTCCAGCTGCGGCTAGTTCGGAGGCAGAGATAATAAATTGCGATCTGGAATCTTCCCATCCGCCATAGTAAGGATAGTTGACTGTGAATGTTCCGGTGCCAAGTATTATACAAGTATTGATAGTTACTAACGCACTCGCTGAATTTGCCGATAATCCGCTTGCGGTACAGGTAACAACGCAACGGTAGTTGGTGCTTGCGGTAGGAGTTGCTATATAGGAAGTAGAAGTAGCCCCTCCAATATTTGTCCACACGGTAATCGGGTTGGGTGATGATTGCCATTGAAAAGTAATGCCGCAGGCAACAGTTTGTCCTGATAAAGAAAGAGTGGAACTTTCACCCAGGCAAATACCGGCAGGTGAAGCCGAAACAGTTCCTCCCGTTGGAGTTCCCGAACAGGGAGGCCCAACGGTATAATTAAACTTCATATTCGGTCTTGAGTCGCTTGTTGATTCAGCAGCCAGAGTGCAACCCGTAGAAGCATCCATTTCGGCATAACATACGGTGTTGCCGGAGGCAGTGGTAGTGTAATAAACATAATCGTAAGAAGTGTAGCTTGTGTTGTTAAAACAGGTTTCAACAACAATATTACTTGTTCCGTTCCAAACATATCCCGTGGAGAAGGTATGTAAATTCCATCCTGTTGCGGTTGTCCAGTTTCCATTATAAACAGTAGTAAAGGCAGGAGTAAGCCATGTAGCAGAAGCAAAAGTGGAAGAGGCGGTATTCCCTATTTTAATGGTAAATCCGGTATATTGCTGTGTGCTTCCTTTTGATGATACATTAAAAGAGAGGGATGTTAAAGTGCTGTTGGGACAAATTCCTGCAGCCGATAATTCTGCGGCAGTAATAATAAATTGCGAGCGCGCATCATGATAATATCCTTGATAAGGGTAAGACGATGTGGTGGATGTTCCGGTGCCAATAATAATACATGGGTTTATAGTAACTGAAGCGCTGGAAGAATTTCCAGAAAGTCCGCTGGCGGTACAGGTCGTTACTCTCCGGTACCAGGTAGTAGCAGAGGGTGAGGCATTATAAGAAGCAGAGGTAGCGCCTGAAATATCCGTCCATGCGCCCGTGGACGTAGGACCGGACTGCCACTGGAAAGTAAGCCCGCAACCTGTAGCCCCACCGGTTACGGTAAGCGCAGAACTTTCGCTTGAGCACATTGTAGCAGGAGAAGCAGCAGCGGTACCGCCTGCAGGGGTACCTGAACAAACTACGGGCGTCCAGGTAAAAAGACCATTTGGACATCTGGCGTTTGAACTGCCCGACACCATTTTATCACTATTGGCAGTACCTGCAGAAGAACCTGTCCAACTCGTGTTCGCAATTTTTGTTCTATTATTAAAGTCAGCGCTTGATGCGCCCCTCAATCCTACTTCATAGTTTTCGTTTGCTACCTGGGCAGCATTTGAATAATAAAACTGAATTGTATTGGATGTTTCGGTGAGAACAATCTGAAAAGTATAATCTTCAGCAGTTCCCCCATATTCTTCATAATTTTTCCATTCAACAGTAAATGTGCGGTTAGGAGCAGAACCTGCTGTTTTTGACCTGAGCGAACCGCCAGCTAAACCCTGCAAATCGGCTGCAAGGGCGGCAATAACGTTATTGTCGCTTCCCGAACTCAATGGTGTATAGGTATTGCTTAGGGATGTTCCCAATACAATGTATCCATCGTTGGAAATACTTACGGCTGTATAATTATTATTACAGGCAAACTGAAAGGTAAATCCGATAGGGATATTTGTATACACCCCATAATCGGTAGTTCCGGTAGTATGCTCGGTATAGGTTGGCGTCAATAATGTTGGGCTGCCTGCTCCTTGTGTAAATGTGTAAGTGCTGCTAACCTGACTGAATGATGGAAGAACGATATAAATAAATAACAGAAAGGGCAAAAGTGTTCGTGATGAAGGAAAATTAATTCTACAAATATCCGATTGATAAATATTTTTAAAATTCTTCAGTAAAAATATATTCATACCCGAAATTCCATTGTACGACACGAGAAATTAGGTTAGGGGAATATTCATTTGTGGGTTATACGCAAAAAGACGATAAAAAGTTACAAAAAGATGCATCCGGGAAAAGCCCGCACCTAATTGAAAAACACAATGTAAGTAAATAATCCATATTCAATTACGGTATTTGTCATTATCTTCATAAGTTGACCCTAACTGATAAGTCCCAAGTTCCAAGCCCCAAATTCCAATTAGGTTTTGCGAAATATGGGTCAGTAAATTTTATTCGGATGAAGCATGGCATCTATAATCCGCATTCAGAAATTCCGAGTTGAGAAAGAAACGGGCAAAATCTTTGTCCTTCTTTCTTAGTTGAGCAGACCATTCTATGGTTTCAACTATTTTTTCTTTACCGTAGAAAGTTACTATTTCTCTCCATTCTTTTAAATTTCCCATTTCAAGCACCCGTTCAATTACAATTTTATAGGATTTATCCCAGTGAAATGTCGCCAGGTCATACTTCCAAAGGAGCGTATCGGATATATCCGGACGGTTTGGCATAATGGTTTTTTTGTAATGTAAAGATACGAAATCCTCCTGTACCTGCAAGGGCTTGAATACCTTGCGGCCGGTTCATTTGCAACTATTTTGATAATTTATCCAAATCAATGTCCTGAAATCCTCACCTCATCAGCATCACAAACCCTGAATAACTTCTCTTTTCAATATCCCCGCTGCCAGGAATTTCCAATATGTAATAATACGTTCCCTCCGGTGCATCGGTATTCCATGTTGTTTTTCCATCCCACACCGGATTATCTTTTGTGCCGTGAAAGAGTCGCACTCCCCACCTGTTGAAAATGTGAAAATCAAAGTCCCTTCCGGAGTCAAGTTTTTCGTTAAAATAAAAAAAATCATTTATACCGTCACCATTAGGAGTGAAAACATTCGGGAAGATAACGGTTATGATTTTCTTTACAGTGTCGGTGCAACCCCATTCGTTAAAGGCAACCAGCGCAACTTCGTAATCGCCTGCACCTTCAAATTTATGAAGCGGTGAATAGGAACCGGAGGATTGTCCGTCACCGAAATCCCATGAATATGAAATTGCCCCGCTGCTTAAATTTGAGAATTGTATATCAGCCATTGTTAAGTAGGTTTCATAAAAACCGGCACTGACGGGTGGGATTGAATCATTAATGATGATTCTGTTGTTAAAAAGTACAGTTCCGGTGCCACCGTCACTGGCACCCCAATCAATCCCGCCTGCTATACCGCCTTTTCCGCCAACAACTGAAATTGTTGTAATAGTTGAAGGTAAAGAGGGTTGATTAAACATTATTGAACCGCCACCGCCACCGCCACCGGGACCGAAACCCATGTCCACTGATGAACCGCCATTACCGCCATCTGCATAAAGCAAGAATGGCGAGAGAATATTTTGTGAATGAATAAAGATGTATCCGCCACCGCCTGCACCACCGGTTCCGTCACCGTATGCGCCTGAACTTTCAGAATTACCTCCATTGGCAAAAATAGAAAAACCGTTTCCTTCAATGGCAGTGCAGGTGATAAATAAAATTCCCCCCCCGTTTGCACCGTCTGTCCCATTTGAAAAATGTTCATGGCCGGCACCACCGCCACCGCCCATAAAAATCTTATCCGGTGGAGGATTGTTCAATGCGTATCCCCCGATACCGAACACCGATTTTTCATTCCCCGAAAGGTCCACCGGGTAACCCCATCCGCCATTACCGCCATAACCGCCTCCGCTGCCTCCTCCTCCTCCGGATGTGTGTACATTCCCCCCTCCGCCACCGTTGGCGGGCGCCCCCCTTCCGGCATTTATGGTAGTCAGCCACTGCCCTGCAATGCTTTCGCCTTTAAAAGAAAAATAAACAGGATCCGGTTCCGATACATATTCATATCTCAGAGCCATCACATGCTCCCCGTTCATTTCTTTACCACCGCGGAAACCACGATCTGATATATTGATATTGGCGTTGAATGATGCGGTACCAGTGACATCAAGAACAAGTACCCCCCCTGTGGTACCGTCCCATGGTTTACAGGTCAGCGTACCGGTTATTACCGGATTTTCATACTGGGGAACTTTTATCACCTGTGTTTTGCCCGCAGTAGTATAATTTCGCGCAAGTGCATATTTCAGAAATAAAGTATTGCCGGTAACGGAATTGATCCCGGCATATTCAAAATTTCCTGAGTTCCGGTAATCAATGATATTTCCGTATGACGGATTGTTTGTACTGTCAATCTGCGTACCGCACATCTGTATAACTAGTACCAGGTCTCCTGATGAGAAAAGAGAACCGTCATTAACTTCAAGAATTCCGTCACATCTTGCGGCATCTTTAACCAGATAAGCATACCTGTTGATTACGGAAGATATTAAAGGTGAACCGTCCCTGCCGTCACCGAAGGATTGGGATCGGGAGGGAAAGGAATAAAAAAGCAGAATGAAAATCATGAAAGTAGAGGGATTTTGGGACATAAGAAATTTATCCAATATTATTGATATCTCCAGGGATGGAGTGTGGAATGATGTAGTTGAATTCGTAATGACACACCCCTAAATCCCCTCTTATTAGAGGGGACTTAATGATAACCCTCCCTCTATTAAGAGGGGGTCTGCCTGCCGGCAGGCAGGGATTGGGGTGGGTGTAGTTGCAGCATATACGCATAAAAAAACCGGTCTTCATTCCCGGATCACTGCTAATTTAACAACCCGCTTATATTCACCGACTGATAATTTAACGAAATAAATGCCGTCAGTAAATGTATGAAACGGTATTTTGTTTTCCTGTGTTAAAGCGGCACCGGAATATTGAGTTGAATAAATATTTCTGCCCCTGATATCAAAGAACCTGATATCCGCAATATCATTTTCATCGGTACCCCGGAATTGAATGATGAAATTATTACCCGGCATGTCAATGCCGAATTTGGAAATTGCAAACGGGACAGGAACCGGAATTACCGAATCGGAGGGAATGCTATCAGGGGGGGGGGCATAGTTATAATAAATTGTCACTCCACCGGCAAGGTTGCCGATAATAAGGTCTGGCACGCTGTCACCGTTAATGTCACCACCTGATACGGAGGATTGAACGCCTTCATAAATCCCGCTGAAAAGGGTATCTGTCAGAGTAAATTTACCTGTAAGATTACCTTCAATACCGGTGTACCGGTATATACCTCCGGATTTGGTTCCGACCAGGAGGATGAGGTACCCGGTGCTGTCCCACCTTGCCAGCCATGGAATGCTGTAACCGGTATATCCCGGTACGCCCGGTTTTACCCTGACATCCACTTTGCCGAAGGAATCTGTTTCCATGAAATATTCAGGGTTCTGCATGGTTCCTGTATTGCGGAAATAATTGATGTTGCCGTTTATTTCACCGACCAGGAGATCCGGCAGGGAATCACCATTCACATCGGTTATTTGCGGAGCGGAGAATTTCCCCACATCAATATCTTTATACTGGGGATTGATAAGGACAAAGTCGGCTGCCGAACCACCCGGAGCAATATTTTCAAAATGATGAAGGTACCCGAAATATTCCCCAATAAGCATATCATAATCGCCATCTCCGTCAAGGTCGCCAAATGCCGGAAAAACCGCACTGAAACCATATTGGTTCAGCCCGGTATAATCCCTTGTGATAAGTTCGAATGACGGGGATGTATTAGTGCCGGTGTTTTTGAATAATGCAAGAGAAGATGGATAATTTCCGGTAGGTGCGTAGTAGCCGTAATTTCCGATGACAATGTCCAGTAAACCATCCGAATTATAATCAAAAAAAACAGGGTAAGCGTTTTCTCCTACTTCAATCATCTGATCCTGCAGGAATGATTTTTTCTGGAACTGGAAGAGCGGGATTGAATTATCACCGAAATTTTTGTAGAACCAGATCCCGGTGAAATTTTCAGATACATTCAATCCGTTCGGGGCGACTATGAGGTCGTTGCGGTAGTCATTGTCAACATCAAGCCAGAAAGCAGCGGGGAACCGGTACAGGTCTATAGGATAAACAGGAGGGTAAGCCGGTTCATAATAGGTCATAACTGCAGCGGAACTGTCTCCGCCATTAGTAAGTTGGTACATATTGGTACAAACAACATCTCCGATAATAACTTCCATATCATGGTCCCCGTCAAGATCAATGGCAAGAGTAGTGGAACCCTCGTGCAACGGTTTCGAAGGGGGAGGGGGAATATTTTTTTTACAACTTACAGAAAGGGTTACGGAGCAGTTCTCTGCTGCTTCTTTAAAATATCCCCAGCATGAATTATCCATTGTGAAAACCAGGGAATCGGAATTGCCGTACAGTTCAACGGACAGGTTTTTGTAATAAAACATTAATGTTCCACCAATAAATGTGAGAATGTCAATGTCCCCGTCATAATCAATATCTGTAATGGCGGGAATATCCCATTCGCTCACATATAAATTATATCCGTCAGCCAGCAGGAGTATTTTCTCCGGAACGAAATGCAATCCATACTGGTCCGATACGTTACGGTACACTGCAACTCCGATATCATTTATTGAATCACCATTAAAATCATACCTGTTGGAGCAAAATATGTCTTCTTTCCCGTCATTATCATAATCAACCAGGAGCGCCCAGTATTTAAGGGGGGGGAATGAGGGGGAATACTTTTTTTCATATTTCCAGTTAATTTCACCCGTATTGCCGTAATTGATTAACGGCAGGATCCTGTTACCGGTGCGGTCAAAAACAAAGAGGTCTTTTTTTCCATCCATATTAATATCTACGGAAGAAAACTGTGGTGTGTTCAGTCCACCGGCCCAGGGATTTTCAAGGAAATTACCGGCAATTTTAACGGGAATAGAATCAATGCGCTGGAATATCTGTGAGATCAGACCCGATGGGAATAACCAGAAGCAGAAGGAAATCAACAACCCGGAAGTTCTATAACATAACCAGCCTGAAAATTTCCGGTCTGAATCCTTTTCCCCGCTCCACACTGATGAAATAAATTCCATCCGGAAGATTTGATAAATTGATGCTATGTGACGGCAAACTCCCCTCCAATGCATGAACCAGGATTACCCGGCCGTCACATCCTGTAATACGAGCTTTAAAATTCTCTGGGGTTTCAACCCGTGTGTTAATGGTAAGCCGCCCGGAAAGAGGCGACCAGGTAAAACCCGTTACAAATTTAGGATTATTTTCCGGAAAGCCGGTTGTCGTGTCTTCATACAGGATAAGCGAGTCGGTGTAGATGAGGTCTCCGTTTACAGACCCATCACCGTCAGCGGCAACGAAGGCGCCATAAATTATCACTGTTCCGGATCCTTTTGGGGGAGCGGTCCAGTCGTACATCCAGTCGTGCATGCCGGGATTCTGAGCGCCTGCCGAGGTATGCACGACATATTCTTTACTCCCTGAAATTATCAGTTGTGTTTTAATCGGATTGGAAATTGTGACAGAGCCGGCACCCGAATTGTTACTGAGGAGGGCAACGGTTTGAAAACCGGCAACGGAGAATGAATCATCCTCAACAAAAGGCATCACTGAATAAGTTTGGCCAGGTACATAACCAGCAGCGGGTATTCCTCCCATGAGGGTAATTTCGGCAAATCCGGTACCTGTATCGGGAAAGCCGCCATGGCAAAACTGGTTAGTGGAGCAGGTGGTCTCGCTCGGTGCATTGGTAGTACCGGCAGGAGGACCCGCGAGGTAGGAGAGAAAGGAAAAGGCGATGAGCAGCAGAAGGGAAACGGTAGTGAGTGTTTTCATATCTACGGTATAAACTTATATACACCCAAAGGTACAAAATAAATAACATTCCCGCAATGATGTATTATTTTGTCCCGCCTTTGGCTGGACAAACAGATTTATATCATTATAATTTCTACCAATATTTTGTTCCTGCGGAACAAGGTAATCAGGGGATTTCCGTAACCCCTGTTTTACTTTCCCGGATAAAAGTAAAATAAGAGTTTTTATGATTTATTTTCCCTTTTTTATCATTTCCTTTCCAATATTATTGAAGTCAAGTCCGCTTTTTCAGATTTTTTTTCACCATCTGCTGTCAAAATTATTTAAACTGTTTTATTGTCAAATATACTTCATCTATCACTAAAGCCATTCTCCTTATATCTAATGTTTCCATCTTGTCAGTATTTTTATGATAGTTTTTGTTTCGATAAAACGCTGTATTTGTAATCATTACAGCGCTATAACCATAATTCCAATAATTGAGATGATCAGAAAAATCAACACCGGGAAGTAAAGCAGGTCCCTTAAAGGATTTTGTCTTTACTAACCCCTGTTTTTTCATCAGTCGTTTAACTTGTCGCCCGAATTTTCCATTTCCAAATTTTTGAACTACTGTAATATAATCACCTTTAGTATCGTAAAATAACTTTAAAAATCCAACCGGATAACTTTGTGATTTTGGTTTGTCACTGAAATAACCAATCATCTCCAAACAAATCATACCTTTTACTTTTACTTCTTCATCAAAGAGTGATTTTGCATGAATGAAACTCCCCATATGTTCAGTTCGGAAGAATGGCGGTTCCTCCAATGAATATGCTACCAGGTCAACCCGATAATTTAATTGCTCTTCAGATAAATGCCTTGATAGTTCAATAATCCCAACAACACCGCTTGCATTGTCATCTGCACCTTCCTGGTCTCCCGCTACATCATAATGCGCCCCGACTATTATTCGTTCAGATTTATCAATTCCTATTGAACCGATTACATTGGTATACTCAACACTATTTACCTGATAGGACTGATAATAAACCGTATCACAATTTTTTGAAAACTCCCTGTAGATGTAATCAGCAACAAAATTCAATGTCTCAATATTGTAATAGTTTCTGCTTTTTTCTGTTTTAGTAATAATTCTCAAATCTTCTTTAATCCTTACCGTATCAGTAAAATATTTTTGATCTGAAGTGATTATCTCTGCACATGAAAATTGGGAAAGCACGGGTATAAAAACCGCTATTGTTTTTAATTGATTCATTGTCTTTGGAATTTTAAAAACCGCTTCTTTTCTTCTATAGACATTTGTGTCAATTAATTCTGTTTCTTTCTTTGTCAGTGTATTTGTCAATGAAGCCCACAACCGTTTTGCTGTTTGTCATCAGAAGATAGCCGATAATCGTCTTTACAAACTGAAAAATTAGCCATCCGGAATTTGGATCTTCCCTGAATATATTTTTTTGCTGAAAAAATTCAAATAGATTACTGCAAAACAGGGGTAAACCATCAACAAAGATTATACCGCCAATTACAATAGTTGCAACAGATATTATTGCCGGTTTAGGGACATTCAAATCAATATTTTCTTCTGGAAACCCTTTATCGAGGTGAAGTTTGTCAATGAGCCAGTTGGTTTTGAATAAAAATAGTCGTAAAATTATTATATAAAAACCAATTACCAGCAATAATATGGCAAATGTAATCCACATGCCAAAAATATTGTCAGCGTAGTCGTTGCCAAAAAATGGTAATGCGGATAAAAATCCAATGATTTCTGGTACGCTGTCAAGGACTAACCATATTCCCAAAATTTTCAGGAAAATTGTCCAAAAAGTTCTTATTGTCATGTGTAGTGGGGTATAAATAATTGCATACCATGCTTACTATCCGGTGTTTCGCATTTGGGCACAATAATAAATATCTGCAACAAAAGTATCAAAATATTCCGTCAAACCGACAAAATGGTTACCGTTGCCCCTGTAACCCCATTCCTGACAATAGTCATTTTTTCATCTTTTGCCTCCCCCTACTTTCACATAAAATTAAAATTTCATTTCCTTGAACCCAACCAAACTTATTCTTGACGGCAACGAGGCAACCGCTTACATTGCTTACAAAACCAATGAAGTGTGCGCCATTTACCCCATAACGCCATCATCTCCGATGGGAGAATGGGCTGACTTGTGGGCTTCGCAGGGAAAAACAAATATCTGGGGTACAATTCCGAAGGTAATAGAGATGCAGAGCGAGGCAGGCGCTGCAGGTACCCTTCATGGCGCATTGCAGGGCGGAACGCTTGCTACCACCTTCACTGCATCACAGGGGTTGCTGCTGATGATACCCAATATGTACAAAATTGCCGGAGAACTTCTGCCTTCTGTAATTCATATTTCTGCGCGCACGGTTGCCACTCATGCGCTCTCTATCTTCGGAGACCATAGCGATGCAATGGCGGTGCGCTCCACCGGTTTTTCCATGCTTTTTTCCGGCAGCGTACAGGAAGCGATGGACATGGCGCTGATCGCACAGGCGACAACGCTCAAATCACGCGTCCCTATCCTTCATGCTTTTGACGGGTTCAGAACATCTCATGAGATCAATAAAATTGACGGGATTCCCGATGAAGTGATAATGAAAATGTTAGACGATGATTGCATCCTTCAGCACCGGCAGCGCGCTATGGCTCCTGACAACCCTGTTTTAAAAGGTTCGGCACAGAATCCCGATGTTTTCTTCCAGGGAAGGGAAGCGGCAAACAGGTATTATATGGCGGTTCCTGAAATCGTTTCCGGAAAAATGAAACTTTTTTCTGAACTGACGGGTCGCCACTACCGCCTCTTTGATTATTCCGGGCACCCGGAAGCCGAACGGATTATTGTCATAATGGGTTCCGGTGCCGGAGCGGTACATGAAACCGTTAATTTCCTCGTCAAAAAAGGAGAGAAAGTGGGATTTATCAATGTGCGCCTGTACAGGCCTTTCAGCGTGAATGATTTTATTGCGGCTGTTCCGTCAACTGTCAGAAAAATTAGTGTTCTTGACCGTTGCAAGGATTCAGCAGCCATCGGTGAACCGCTGTACCAGGATGTGGTTACTGCATTTGCTGAAAACAGAAGACAGGGGACAGGAGATAGGGCACAGGGAACAGAAGACAGGGTACAGGGAGGAGAAATGCAAAAAATTCCTTTGGTTTTTGGTGGAAGGTATGGTTTATCTTCCAAAGAATTTACCCCGGCAATGGTAAAAACGGTTTTTGATGAATTGGGAAAATCATCTCCGAAAAATCATTTTACGGTCGGCATTAACGATGATGTTACGATGACGAGTTTACTGTATGACAGGAATTTCCATATTCCTGACAACAATTTCAAAGGCGTTTTCTTCGGACTTGGTTCTGACGGCACGGTGAGCGCCAATAAAAATTCAATTAAAATCATCGGTGAAACAACCGATAATTATGTGCAGGGATATTTTGTCTATGATTCCAAGAAAGCCGGGGCGGTTACCATTTCGCATCTGCGGTTCGGAGAAGAACCCATACGTTCCACATACCTGATTGACTCGGCTGATTTTGTGGCTTGCCACCAGTTCACTTTCATGACGAAATTTGATATCCTGGAAAAAGCGAAGGACGGTGCGGTTTTTCTATTGAATTCACCGTACGGGCATGAAGAGGTATGGGATAATCTGCCGCGATCAGTGCAGCAACAGATCATTGAGAAAAAACTGAAATTTTACGTCATCAATGCGACCGGTCTGGCAAGAGAACTTGATCTTGGCGCGCGGATCAATACCCTGCTGCAGACCTGCTTTTTCGCTATCTCCGGAATACTTCCGAAAGAGGAAGCGATAAAAAAAATAAAAAAGGCGATAGAGAAAAGTTATTCCCACCGGGGAGAAGAGACCGTAAGGAAGAATTTTGAAGCCGTTGATAATGCATTATCCAATCTTCATGAAGTAAAATATCCGGTGCAGGCGACAAGCGCTTTCGACAAACCACCGGCTGTTTCCGAAATGGCGCCTGATTATATGAAGAATGTGCTGGCAAAAATCCTCAACGGGGAAGGGGATCTGCTGCCGGTCAGTGTTTTTACTCCTGACGGTTCTTTTCCTACCGCTACATCTCAATGGGAAAAACGTAATATTGCGGATATTATTCCTGAGTGGGATGAAAAATTATGCACACAATGCAATAAGTGCATTATCATTTGTCCTCATGCCGCCATCCGCGCCAAGGTGTATGATAAAAACTTTCTCGTTTCAGCCCCCCCCGCTTTCAAATCCGTTCAACCCATCGGAAAAGAATTCAATAAGGAAAACGAAGTTTATACACTGCAGGTTGCCGTTGAGGATTGCACAGGTTGCAGTTTATGCGTTGAGTATTGCCCTGTCGCAAGCAAGACAGACCCGAAGCATAAAGCGATTAATATGATCCGGCAATTGCCTGTCAGGGAGGTCGAAAAAACAAACTGGGACTTTTTCCTTGAAATACCTGAAATTGATCACAACCGTTTTGCTATGGCAGGTGTAAAAAGTACGCAATTCTTCTGTCCGATGTTTGAATTTTCGGGCGCCTGTGCGGGCTGCGGTGAAACGCCTTATGTGAAACTCATCTCGCAACTTTATGGTGACCAGATGCTCGTTGCCAATGCTACGGGATGTTCTTCCATATATGGGGGGAACCTTCCCACAACTCCATGGACGGTAAACCATGAAGGACGGGGACCCTCCTGGGCGAACTCGTTGTTTGAGGATAATGCGGAATTCGGTTTGGGATTGCGCCTTGCGGTGAATAAAAAACGTGATAAAGCGTTGGAACTTCTCACAAAACTGAAAAATGAAATCGGTGAAGAACTTGCCCAACAATTAATAAACGCGCGAAGTTGCAGGAGAGGTTAAAGTTCATAATCAAACCCGAAGCGAAACTCCTTGCCGTTATTGCGGATAATCTTACCCGGAAATCGGTATGGATCATGGGGGGGGATGGATGGGCTTATGATATCGGGTATGGCGGATTGGACCATCTGTTTTCCACCGGAGAAGATGTGAATATACTTGTGATGGATACAGAAGTTTATTCCAATACAGGCGGGCAGACATCAAAGGCGACACCTGTCGGAGCCAGCGCCAAATTTTCCATTGCCGGGAAGCAATCTTCAAAAAAGGATCTTGCGCTGCAGGCGATTACTTACGGCAATGTTTATGTTGCACAAATCGCGATGGGCGCCAGCGACACGCAAACCGTCAGGGCAATTACCGAGGCGAACAGTTACCAGGGAACATCTTTGATTATTGCATACTCCCACTGCATTGAACATGGTTATGATATGAAATATGGCGCTCAGCAGCAAAAGAAAGCCGTTGAATCCGGTCACTGGCCGCTTTTCAGGTACAACCCCATGAACCCGCCCGGTAAACGATTTATTCTTGATTCCAAAGAGCCGACATTACCGTTAAGGGATTACATCTACAATGAAGCAAGGTATTCACGACTCATCGGGCAAAACGGCAAGAGAGCGGAAGAACTTCTCGCGATTGCCGAAGAGGATGTGAAAAACAGGTGGATAAGGATAAGGGCGCTGGCGGGGATGTGAATGAGGTTGTAAAGTAACTACCTTCCGTTGCTTGCTACAAAAAACTAATCCACAAAATACTGCAAGTAGGATTGTTGGGAACTTTTTTTCAGATTTGAGTACAGGGTTTGAAATAAAATTCTATTTTTGCCAAAATTTGGCAAAACGTTATTATTCAAAATGGACAGTTTGGGTGACATAGTAAAAAAACTAAGAGAAGAAATGGAACTGCCCTTACGGACAGTTGCGGCTTTCCTTGATATTGACCAGACCATATTAAGCAGAATTGAGCGGGGGCAACGAAAGCCGACACGTGAGCAGGTTGTAAAATTTGCGAAGTATTTTAAAGTAAAAGAAAATGATTTGCTTGTTGAGTGGCTTTCCGACAAAGTGGTTTATGAAGTGGGAAACGAGCAAATTGCTTTGAAAGCATTGCAGGTCGCGGAGGAGAAGGTAATATACATAACAAAAAATAAACGGAAATAAAATAACAACTCATTAGCAATCTAAAAGATAAAAAAATGAACTGGAAAGAAAAAGCTTTACAAACCATTCGCAAAGCGAAAGACAAGGTTGTTGAAATTGACCTTGAGAAAAAAAGTATTACCTATTTCAAAATAAATAATCCGAGAGGAATAAAAGTAATTGCAGGTGACGAGGAAATTGTGAGAGCATATCTCGTAAATCATCTGGTAAATGAATTGGATTATGACCCGGGGTTAATTGAGATTGAAAAAGAATATGACATGGGAAGACCATCAGTAAAGAAAGCTCGAATAGATGTGCTATTGAAAGACAGAAAAGGTGAAGTTTTCTTTTTTATGGAAGTAAAAGCGCCAGATAGGTGGGAGAGTGATAAAGAATTTATTGAGGGACAACTTTTCAAATTGGTCAAACAACAATCCGAAAGTAATTATCTTGTTTATTATACTATTGATTTTAAAGGCAATGAATTATCGGACCAGGCACTGATAATAGATTACATACAACACAAGGAATTTGAAGATTGGGATGCGGCAGGAAGACCTTCCATTTCAAATGAACTTTCTGCTGGATACGGTAAGCCCCGAAAACCACCATTGAGAAAAGGAGGCAAAAAGGATTTGCGGACAAATTTTACCCATGAGGAAATTATCAGTTTGAGCAGGAACTTACATAATGTGCTGTGGGGTGGCGGTGGTACATCTGATACGGAAGTTTTTAATTCTTTGGTAAATATCATTTTTGCAAAAATCCAGGATGAAGATGAAAAGAAAAAAGGGCAGCAATATGATTTTCAGATTTTCGGATATGATGATGAAAAAGGAAATGCAGAAATTGAAAAACCCGAAAAGGTTTTTGAGCGAATCAATAAACTATATCGTAGAGCACTTGAAAAGAAACTTAATTTCTCTGATATAAATAAACTCGCAAAAACTTATGTGGTCAATGAAGAAAAATTTCCTTTATCAAAATTGATTTATACTGTCCAGCAGTTGGAGGATATTTCTTTTATAGAAGGCAGGAGTCAGGTTGATGGAACAGATATTCTCGGAGATTTTTTTGAAAGCATTACCCGCGATGGTTTCAAACAAAACAAAGGACAGTTTTTTACCCCTGTAAATATTGTCCGGTTTATCCTTTACGCACTGGAGATTGATAATCTTGCCTTTTATCGATTGAATGAAAAACAGGATTTGCCATATATCATAGACCCGTCTTGCGGCAGCGGAACTTTTTTAATTGAAGCAATGAAAGCAATTACAAAAGAGTTAAAACATAAAAGAAAAGAAGAGGTTGACTCCAGTAATCAAGTACAAAGGTGGTATAAAGATTATTTTCAGGAATTTCATGAAAATAGTTGGGCAAGAACTTTTCTCTACGGTGCAGACAGCAATTTTGATTTAGGAACTGCAGCAAAAGTAAATATGATTTTACACGGTGATGGTTCTGCAAATCTTTTTGTTCAGGATGGTTTGCTTCCGTTTACAATGTATTTGAAAACTTCCGGAGGAACGAATGTTTTGATTCTGCAAGAGCCGGAGCAATCTTACGGTAACAAACACACTAACGGACAATTTGATATTGTAATCAGCAATCCGCCTTTCAGTGTTGATTTGGATACCCAGACAAAACAAAAAGTAGAACGTACTTTTGTTTTTCACAAAAAGAAAAATTCTGAAAATCTTTTTGTTGAGAGATATTATCAGTTATTGAAAGAAAATGGAAGATTGGGAGTTGTGTTGCCGGAAAGTGTTTACGACACAACCGAAAATAAATACATCCGTCTTTTTCTTTTCAGGTTTTTTAAAATTAAAGCGGTGGTGAGTTTACCTCAGATAACTTTTGAGCCGTTCACATCTACAAAGACAAGTTTGTTGTTTGCTCAGAAGAAAACAGCAGGTGAAGTTGAAGAATGGAACAAGCACTGGAATAAATATCAAAGTGAGTGGAGTAAATTAAACACAAGAGTTGCCAACTACATTTCAGTTTATTTGAATGGAGAGAAAAAAGAAAAATATCCTTCCATCAAAGCAGATGATGATAAGGCGGCAATCAAAAATATTCACTGCTTCCTGAAAGATTATTTAGAACCAAAGGATGCATCACTTCCGGTGAAAGAATTGTTGGAGAAATACAAAACAGAAATTGAAGAAGTCAGCAGCATTGATAAAGACACTCTTGAATTGTTCGGACATTGTAATTCATGGTGGGTGTTTGGTGAAGTAAGCAAGGAACTTGACTACAATATTTTTATGGGAGAAGCAGAAAATGTTGGTTACAAGAGAACTAAAGCAAGCAAACCGTTACCAAGACCAAATGATTTGTTTGACATTGAGGCAGCCCCGTTAATGCTTGACACTTTGAATGTAGAAAAACACTTTTCTGGAATTGTTGCAGAATTGAAAGCGAATATTGAAGAAACAGAAAACGCTATAACTACTAAAAAGAAAAAAGTATCAAACCAAAATGGAAAGAGCAACAACACCGAAAAAACCGACAAGGAATTAGAAAAAGAAGAATGGAAATTAAAAAAACTAAAAGAAGAATATGCAACAGCACAGAAAAACTTAAAAGATGCTAAAGCAGCGTTGAACAAATACTATGATGAAAATGTGCTGAATGAAAAATTCTATGAGAGAACAGAAAAAGCATTGGTTGATTTATTTACAACAGGCATTTTATCCCTTTGGAAAAGCGATGATGTTTTGCTTCGCAAAACAGTGAAAATAAAGTTACTTGACCATTTCAGACAAACAGTAAAATGGGACTAATATGAATAACACAACAAAATTTAAAACAGGGAGTATTGTTAAGGTAACTTTTAAAGATACTACTGAGAAAGCCGAACTTGAAACATACTATGTAAAAGGAATGCTGACAAATGCCTTTCCAATGGGCTACAGTGGTGCAATTGCAGGATTGTATATCCGAGATTACTTTCTTAGAAAACCTTTTTGCTTAGGAGATATAATGAATATTTATCCGAATGATGAAATCAATTTGGCAGAAGAAAATTAAAACAATTCAAATGATAGCTGAAAAAATTGCATTTAATAAAATTGCTAAAGAAAGGAGTTTGCGATTTGATATTGACTATGTTTCCTTCAATTCAAAATTGAATTTTGATAATTCTATTTCATTTCTTGATTTATTAGAAGTGGTTGAAAAATCAAAAGTGAATATTGATGATTTGGATGAATTCAATTATGCTGAGATTTCGGATGTAAATAAAACGGGAGAGGTTACTCCCAATAAATTATCATTCAACAATAGAAACGAATTCAATGAAAGTTATTTTAAGAAAATTGAAAAGGGTGATATTATTTTACCATTTGAAAATGATATTTTAATTTCATCTGTAAGACCAAACTTGAAAAAATTTGTTTTGGTAAATGAAGGCGAAAACATTTACTACACTAGAGCATTTATTCAACTACGACCAAAGCAGTTCCCTGAAATTCTTTATTACACCCTTCGTGAAATATTTTTTGAGAATTTAATAGTTGTATCCAGACAAGGCAAAGGTTATCCGATATTAAAGGGAGAGGATTTACGATACATAAAATTTGAAAGAGAAATTATTGAAAAACTGATTTCAAAACAGAAGGAAATATTACCTCTGATAAAAGGTATAAAGGCAGAAACAAAAAAACTCAAAGTTCAAATCAAACCTGATACTGAAATAATAAATGAAGTATTCAATGCTAAGTTTGGTTGGGATACAAAAACATTTGACGAGTTAAAAAATGTGCATATAATGAATTGCACTTTCAGTGCATTCACAAACAACATTGACAATCGTTTCAGTTTCAAATTTCACAACAAAGCAGGTGCTTATGTTTCTAAAATACTAAAATCACAAACATCAAAACGCATCAAAGATTTTTTGGCAGACGACATCACTCTTGGCAAAAGCATTTCTCCCTCTGACTATAACGAAAACGGAGAACAATATTATGTTTCAATGGCAGACATAAAGAATTGGCTGTTTGAAACAGAAGAAGCAAGAACAGTTTCTCAATCCTACTTTGATGCAAACCCCAATAAGAGAATTGCATTGAATGATATAATAATGGCAAGAAGCGGTGAGGGAACAATAGGCAAAGTTGCCATCATTGACAATGAAGAAAACGAAGCAGTATATGCTGATTTTACAATGAGAATAAGGTTGAAAGATTACAACCCAACATTTGCTTATTACTATTTCAGAACAAATTTCTTTCAATATCTTATTTATACTCATAAAAAGGGGTTAGGCAACAATACCAACATTTTTCCGAACCAGATAAAGGAATTTCCTTTACCGGACATAAGCGAAAAACAACAATTTGAAATCGTCACTCAAATTCAAACATCAATCAACGAACAAAGAAAAATTGAAAGTTTAATAAAAAATAAACAAAGAGGAATTAGTGGCTTAATTGAAAAAGCAATTCGCGATTCTGCTATAAGTTATACGAATTTCCAAACTTAAATATTTATATCTGAATATCTCCGGCAAACACTACCGTACCATCTGGCTTAAAAAAGAAGATGCCGGTACCGTGCAGGTCATTGACCAGAGGCGCCTGCCGCACAGGTTT
Organism: Bacteroidota bacterium; assembly: GCA_016193485.1. Lineage (GTDB taxonomy): Bacteria > Bacteroidota > Bacteroidia > JACPRZ01 > JACPRZ01 > JACPRZ01. The sequence goes on from JACPRZ010000007.1 coordinate 133,933, forward strand.
GTAATTGAAGACCTGAAAACGGTTAATGATGTATGCACTGCCATCCGCGATATGCACGTGCGAGGGGCCGGGCTCATTGGAGTGACAGCCGCTTACGGGATGTACCTTGCCGCAAGGGAGGCAGCCGGACAAAATGATTTTGACGAATTTATTCGTATTGCGGCTGGTAAGATTTCAGACACGCGTCCTACGGCAGTAAACCTCGCCTGGGCGGTTGAGCAGATGACCAATGCGATGAAGAAGGGCAGGGATACCGAAGAAAAAACAAAGATCGCTTTGCAGACAGCCAATGAAATCCTTGAGCATGATATTGCCTGCTGCAGGAAAATAGGCGAAAATGGCCTTAAAATAATAAAAAAAATCAGTTTACGTAAAAAAAGGGGGGTAGTGAATATTCTTACCCACTGCAATGCCGGCTGGCTTGCCTTTGGCGATTACGGTACCGCCACAGCGCCAATCTATGAGGCATTTGACAAGGGAATTAAACTGCACGTGTGGGTTGATGAAACGCGTCCCCTTAACCAGGGAAGCCGGCTAACTGCTTGGGAACTTAGAGAACATGGTGTGCCGTATTCTGTCATTGCCGATAATACAGGCGGCTACCTTATGCAGACCGGGCAGGTTGACATGGTGATCACCGGAGCCGACCGCGTAACCCGTACGGGTGATGTTGCAAACAAAATCGGCACTTACCTGAAAGCCCTTGCTGCACACGATAACAATATTCCTTTTTATGTTGCGCTGCCCTCTTCAACCATTGATTGGAAAATAAGGGACGGATTATCAGAAATACCGGTTGAAAAGAGGGGAGGGGAGGAGGTAAACTATATGGAAGGATTATGCGATGGTGAGATTAAAAGAATTTTAGTTTCACCTGCTGAAAGCAATGCTGTTAATTACGCATTTGATATTACTCCGGCAAAATTTGTTACCGGATTTATTACGGAAAGAGGTATTTGCCGGGCAAATGAAAAAAATCTTTTAGAACTTTTTCCGGAGTTTGTTTAATTTGTGAGATTTTGTAATTGTAAAAAAAAATGTAGTTACTTTGCGATAATAAAATACCGGAAATGATTACAGCCGTTAAAGTAAAAAATTTCAAAGTATTAACTGAAACCGATTGGATGCCGGTTGAAGGCAATGTCGTTTTTGTCGGGCCGAACAATACCGGCAAGACAACCGCATTGCAGGCGCTTGCCCTCTGGAATTACGGAATAAAAAAATGGATTGAGAAAAGAAAGACGTCAAAAGCGGAAATCAGAACCGGGGCGGTAATAAACAGAAAGGATATGTTTGCAGTGCCTGTTTCAAACAGCAGGTATTTATGGACCAATCTTATCACCCATTTATCTGAAAGAGATGAGGGGGGTAAAATCAAAGGGACAAAATATAATAATATTGAAATAACCGTAAAGGGAATAGAAAAGAACAAGGAATGGATTTGCGGTTTGGAATTTCATTTTGACAGCGAAGAAACAATATATGTAAAACCATTGCCGAACAGCGAAAATAATATTGCTGATTTTAATGCGGAAGTTCTAAAAAATATAAATGTAACTTTTCTCCCGCCAATGTCCGGATTAAAATTGGAAGAGGAAAAACTTCTTTTTTCTACTGTGGAATACAGGATGGGTGAAGGACGAACAGCGGAAGTATTAGGAAATCTTTGCTTCCAGGTATTGCATCCCGAAACGGAGTTTCTTGCAGAGGGCAGAAATCCGGGTGAAGATTGGAATTTATTGACCGGGAAACTAAAAAAACTTTTTTTAGTAGAATTATTGGAACCCGAACTTGATATTAAAGGAATTATTAAACTTAAATACATTGATGCGGATAAAAATGAATTGGAGATTAATTCATCGGGACGGGGAATGCAACAGATTATTCTCCTGCTGGCGTATCTTCTCATTAAACCCAATTGCGTCATTCTTTTAGATGAACCGGATGCACATCTTGAGATTTTAAAACAAGAACAAGTGTATGAATTATTAGTTGAAATTGCCCAACAAAAAGGTTCTCAACTTTTGATTGCCAGTCACTCGGAAGTTGTATTGAGGAAAGCGGTAAATAACAATGATAATGTATTGGCTTTTTACCCGCATTCAAAACCAAAGTTGATTAATGATAGGTGGCAATCAATATCAAAAGCCCTTAAATACTTTGGTTTTGAGGAATATTATTTAGCCCGGCAAAAGGGATGGATATTATACGGTGAGGGAGGAACGGATTTACCGATATTAAAAAAATTTGCTGGGCGGCTGAATCATGTTGTTTTACCTTTTCTGGAGGATTGTTTTTATAAGACCATTAATTCGGATGACCCTGCAATAACACGAAATCATTTTGACTCTATGAGGGATGCTAAAAATGATTTAACGGGTATTGCCATATACGATAAGATTTCAAAACCCCTTAATGTTATGGACGGATTAAAAGAAACGATGTGGAAGAAATGCGAAATTGAAAATTATTTCTTTAATCAAAAAGTAATGATAGAATGGGCAAAGGGAAAAGTACCTCAGAATTTATTATTTGGCCCGTCTGATTCGGTGGAAAGGGAGGAAGCAATGGTAAAAGCGCTGGATGATGTATTGCCCGGTGCGGCTAAAAGGGATGACCGGGATGCTTACTGGTCAGAAGCAAAGGCAAGCGCTGAAATAAAAAAAATACTTCGTGCCTATTTTAATTATCTGGAATATCCTGGCGATTCGTCAAAAAGAAGTTATGTTGATATAATTGATTACTTAAATCCTGCGGATATTGATATTGAAGTGAAAGAAAAGTTGGATTTTATTTTTCAGCAATTACCCCCTTCCGTAAAGCGGGTTTTCAGCCGATGAAAAATTTATGGAACCATAAGGAAGCCCTCAGATCGGGAAACAGCCTGCTGAGACAAAGGATTTATACTTCGCGCCTGCTTGGAATGAACCCTGACCTTGTTCTCCATGGGGGAGGGAACACTTCCGTTAAAATAAAAGAAAAGAATATTTTCGGAGAAGAAGAGGATATCCTTTATGTAAAAGGAAGCGGTGCGGACCTGGCAACTATTGATGAACCGGGTTTTTCTCCCGTACGCCTGAATGTATTAATGAAATTATCTGAACTTGATCACCTGTCAGATACAGATATGGTGAAATACGAACGGACTGCAATGACCAATCCCGATTCACCGGCTCCTTCCATAGAAGCGATTGTACACGCCTTGATCCCATTCACTTTTGTTGATCATACACATGCTGATGCCATTGTTACGGTTACAAATACGAAGAATGGGCTGCAAAGGATAAAAGAAATCTACGGTGACCGGGTTCTGATCATACCCTATGTTATGCCCGGCTTTCTCCTTGCAAAAGAAATTTACAGGCAATGCAGGAATTTTGACTGGAATAAGATTGAAGGGATGATATTAATGAATCATGGTGTTTTTACTTTTCATGACACTGCCAAAGGAAGTTATGACCTGATGATTAAATTGGTGACAGAGGCGGAACTATTCCTGAAAAAAAACAATGCTGCCGTTAAAGGTATTGCTAAGAAAACTGAACCCAATCCCGGTGAGATTGCAGGCATCCGCAGGAAAATGCGTGACTTGACCGGTAAATCTTTCTTTGTAATTTCTGACGCATCCGGTGAATGTGTGGCATTCAGTGGTCATCCGCAGGTAAAAGAACTTTCGCAAAGGGGAACATTGACACCTGATCATGTCATCAGGATAAAACCGTTTCCGGCTTGTATCTCAAGTCAAAGTGAAAAAGATATTGAGCGGTTTGCGGGCGAGTACATGGATTATTTTGATAAATTCAATAATGGCTCCCTGACCCCTCTTGACTCCGCACCCAGGTGGGCGATCATCCAGGGGAAAGGACTTTTATTTTTCGGAAAAACCGTCCGGGAAGCTGAAATCGTCAGAGATATCTGCCTTCATAACATCCGTTCAATGCAGCAGGGAGAAATGCTTGGTGGTTACCTGCCATTATCAAGAAAGGATTTATTCGCAATAGAATATTGGGAGTTGGAACAGGCAAAACTCAGAAAAAATATATCAACTAAATCAATGAGCGGAAGGATTGCCCTTGTTACGGGCGCTGCAAGCGGAATCGGTAAAGCATGTGTTGAGAAGTTATTATTGGAAGGTGCAGCAGTTTCGGCATTGGACATTAATCCATCCGTATTATCAATTTTTTCACAAAAGGAAGTACTTGCACATAAATGCGATGTTGATGATTTCCGTGCAGTCGGAACCGCAATAAAAAGTACTGTAATGCATTTTGGTGGACTCGACATGGTTGTAAGCAATGCCGGTATTTTTACGGAAAGTTGTCTCATTGAAGAGATGAACTTGTCTGCATGGAATCAGAGTATGCGGCTGAATCTGGGAAGCCATATGAATCTCCTGAAAACATGTATTCCGTTTCTTTCAAAGGGGATTGACCCTGCTGTAGTGATCATTGCATCAAAGAATGTACCCGCCCCAGGTCCGGGTGTATCGGCATATTCGGTTGCAAAGGCAGGGTTGACGCAACTGGCGCGTGTAGCTGCGCTTGAACTTGGGAAAAAAGGAATAAGAGTGAACGTTGTTCATCCGAATGCCGTGTTCGATACCGGTGCCTGGAATGAAAAAATATTATCGGAAAGAGCGCGCCATTACAAGATGTCAGTTGAAGAATATCAAACTAATAATATTCTGAAAACCGCAGTGAATTCTTCCGATGTCTCTGAGGTAGTGTTCTCCTTATTAAGCAGGTCATTTGCCAAAACAACCGGGGCGCAGATTCCGGTTGACGGGGGAAATGAGAGAGTGATATGAAATAAGTCCCAAGTCCCAAGCCCCAAGCCCCATCCACCCGATATCTGGGTTATCGGGACAAAATCCCAAAATCTCAAATCAGTACATGTGCTGGCCACCGTTGAGCGGGATATTGGCTCCGGTGATATAAGACGATTGGTCTGAGGCAAGGAAGGATACTGCAGAGGCAATTTCTGCCGGTTCAGCAAGGCGGTTTAGGGGTATTTCGGAAATAATTTTATTGCGGATTTCTTCTTTTACTGCCATAACCATTTCAGTTGCGGTATAACCAGGTGAGATACAGTTAACCGTTATTCCTTTTTTTGCCGTTTCAATGGCCAATGATTTGGTAAAACCATACATCCCTGATTTAGCAGCAGAATAGTTGGTCTGCCCGAATTGCCCTTTTTGACCGTTAACCGATGAAATATTGATTATTCTTCCCCATCCGGATTTTATCATATCATCAATAACCAACTTGGTGCAGATGAATAAACTGGTAAGGTTGGTTTCAATGACTTCCTGCCACTGGAACAGGTTCATCCTGACAAAAGTGGAGTCGCGTGTTATTCCTGCATTATTAACCAGCACATCAATGGGACCGATGTCTTCTTTGACACGGTTGATCATCATAGCCATGGATGTATAATTGGCAACATCTCCCTGGTAAATATGGACATCAATACCCATTCGCATCCGGTCTTTTTTCCATTGTTTTGCCAATTCGCGCCACCTCAATGCTTTAGTAAAACTGCGGTAATTGGCAATGACAATAAAACCATCCTGGTACAGACGTTCACAAATAGCGGTGCCAATACCACCGGTTCCCCCCGTTACCAGTGCGATTTTCCGATTATTAAAATCAGGCATAATTATATCACCAGGTTAGATTTTTTCCTTCACATATCTGCCGGGGGCAAGTTCAATGGGTTTGAAGTCAGAATCAGAAGGATCATTCCTGACGGTTTTCATTTTACCGGAATGTTTTGCAAGCCATTCTTTCCAATAGAGCCACCAACTGCCGCTCTCCTCATTAGAGGATTTTACCCATTCGTCAAATCCCTTACCGAGGTTGCCGTTAACTCTGTACCCATATTTATTTTTTGACGGATGATTCATCGCTCCCATGACGTGGCCGGAATTTCCTAAAATAAATTCCACCGGTCCTTTCACAATTTCAGTGGTTTTATATGCTGTGCGGCAGGGTGAGATATGATCTTCTTTTGTACCGATGACAACAACCGGAATGTCAATTTTTCGCAGGTCAACCGGCATACCGGCAATGGTAAGGGCTAAGGGTTGTACGAGTTTGTTTTCAAAAATCATGTGCCGCAGGTAATATCCGTACATTTTGCCGGGGAGATTGGTATTGTCATTCGACCAGTAAAGAACCGGGAAAGGAGCCGGTTTGTTCCCTTTGAAATAATTATTAACAACATAATTCCATATTAAGTCATTGGCTCGAATCATATTGAATGAATCTTCCAGGGCATGTCCGTTCATGATAGTTTCTTTTTCTATCCTTTTTTCAAGAAGCGAAACAAGGTCATTATCAATGATTGCACTCATCGGGCCGATATCAGAGAAATCAAGCATTGCAGCAAGGAAACTTGCGGTGTTAAGGATATTTTTCTGAGGAATATTTTTCTTTTTCGGGTTCCCGGAGCGGATCATCGCTGCACCTATCCCGAGAAGTGTTCCTCCAATGCAATACCCGAGAACATTTATTTTTTTGCTGCCGCAAAAAGAAACTGCCTGGTTCATTGCCTCAAACATACCTTTCTTCAGGTAATCATCCCAGGAAAAATTCTGTTCTTTTGATTTCGGGTTCCTCCATGAGATAATAAAAACCAGGAAGCCCTGCTCCGTAAACCACCGGACAAAAGAAGTATCAGGTTCCAGGTCAAGGATATAATATTTATTTATCCACGGTGGAATGATAAGAAGAGGGATTTCATAAACCTTCCCGGTAACGGGAGTATAACGGATCAGTTGTATCAACTCGTTCTCAAAAATTACATCTCCCGGTGTAAGAGCGAGGTTTCTTCCGACTTCAAAAGCGTCATCATCGGTCTGGCTTATTCGTCCCTTTTTTGCATCTTCCATGAAATTGCGGTAACCGTCCATCAGATTTTTACCCCCGGTGGTTTGAATGAGTTTCAGTATTTCAGGGTTAGTAAGAATAAAATTTGAAGGCGACAATGCATCAAGGTATTGTTGCGTATAGAATACAAGTTTTCTCCGGGTAATTTCATCAGTGTCTGCCGCTTTTACAATATCCATCATTAATTCAGAAACCAACAGGTATGACCGTTTCAGAAAATCAAACCATGGGAATTCATTCCATTCGGATGCCTGGAACCGTTTATCTGTTTCTGTTTTTCCGGGTGCCGGCTGTCCGTTCTCTTTGATTTTATTTGAAAAATCATTCCATAACAGCATCTGTTTTTGGACAAAGTTCATATAAATCATCTGTAGTTTGAACATTTCACCCGGTTTTTCAGTGAGGGTTTTTGCGTAGGTGGTGCAACTTTCCACAAAGTCCTTGCTGAAATGCATGAAATAGGGTACGTTTTTCATGAAATCTGCAGATGAATTGATTCCATCCCGCAACAAGTCATTCCACATTGCTTCAGGTGTTTTATCCGGTGATTTATTGTCCATGATTAAAAAAAATCAGGCAAATGTAAAAATAAAAAATCCCCCCGCCAAGGGCGGGGGGATTTTATTGTTAACAATATGAAACCCCATGAAAAACCATTATTTATCCTCCTTCCACCAGTTGGATATCCAGTTGCTGTACGCCTGTAATCCCTTGGCCTGAAGTTTAATCAAGGAATCAACCTGCGAATTGATATTTTTTGAAAATCGCTTATTGAAATTCAGGGAAAGGTTGATGTGGCGGTTGTACACATCAACAATTTTTCGCATATCGCGTGTTGACAGTTCAATGGTTTGTTCGAAATTTTTCTTGAACAGATCAAGCAAAGAATCAAAATCCGGGTTATCATTCAGGTATGCTTCTTTAAGTGATTCGATGCATTTTTTATTAAAATCAACAACCTGATGAACTCTCCGCAGGTGCGAGTCAATGATGGCATCAATCACTTCGTCAGAAACCTCAAGGGAAGTGACGAACGTGCTTGTTATCTCATCATACACTGAAGTATCGACATTGCTGTCTTTCAGGTGATCGCGAAGTTCTTCTACATATTTTTTATTTGCCTCAATCGCTTTATTGTAACTTTCCGTGCATGAGTCAATAATGGAGCGAATGGTTTGTTTGGCGTTCTCGGTTGCCTCATCCAGTTTGGCTTTAAGCCCTTCTATTTGTTCAGAAAGGGTTTCCGATTTTTCTTTGGCACTGTTTTTTTTGGTTTTTGTTTCCATGGTGCAGGGGTTTAATTATTATTTATGATTGAATTATTTTTATGATGATTTTACATCCGGTTCCTTTTCTCCGCCATTAGGCGACAGATCACTGATCTTTACGGTTTTTAAAAGTTCATCCAGGAATGCAACATTGGCATCCGCCAGAATATCGAATTGCCGGTTTATTGTATCAATCAGTTTGCGGGTGTTTTTTTCCGTAAGTTCAGGTTCAAGGTTACTGGAATCAAGCACTTTATTAATGGACTCTTGGGAATTTTCAATAATCTCTTTTATCAGTTCATTATATTTTGATGAATAGGAATCAAAATCATTGTTGGATAAAATAAACTCTTTATTAAGAATACTGATGAACTGGTATCCGAAATCCCTGGTCAGTTCGGCTTGTTTATTGAAAATCTTTAATACCGAATCAACCAAAACAGGTGATACCGGTTTAAAGGTATCTTCTGCAGGATATGTTACAAAAAATTTATTGATGATTTCTTTGGATAACCCGAATGTCGTATTCAGGGTATTGCGGTATGATCCAAAATTTTCTTTAATGGCATCCACCGAAATCCTGAAATTTTGCTTTATTTTATTTTTTAAGGTGCTTTCAACGCCTTTTGAATAATATTCGAAGGCAGTACTTAATTGTTTATTGTATGCTTCCAGGAGCGATAATGATGTATTCGTATAGAACTCATACATGGACCTGAATGCTTCCTGGTACTGATCCATTGTTTTTGTGAATGGCTGTGTGTTCATGATTGTTAATGATTATGCAAAACTATTAATTCATTAATAAGGAGACAATGATATTGCTCAGAATAATTTTTCTGAAACAACGTACAAAAGTAACAAATATTTTAATATTGATGCTCAAAACAAAAAAATATTCTAAAAAACACCCGTTTTTCAGAATATTTAATCATTTGCCATACAAATTATATTACGCTCTCCTCACTTTCAACGGTTTCACCCATCTGCACATTAAGAAGCCGGTCATATTCTTCCCTTGATCCGATAATCAGCCGTTCAAATTCACGGAGTCCCGTACCTGCCGGTATAAGGTGTCCGACAATTACATTTTCTTTTAATCCAAGCAATTCATCTACTTTACCGGCAATCGCGGCTTCATTCAACACTTTGGTGGTTTCCTGGAATGAGGCAGCAGAAATCCAGCTACGGGTTTGCAATGATGCTTTGGTTATGCCCTGTAAAACCGGGCTTGATGTGGAAGAAATGGCATTTCTCGCTTGCATCGGTTTAAGGTCTTTTCTTTTAAGGAACGAATTCTCATCTCTTAATTTATGCGAACTGATTATCTGTCCCGCCTTGAATCTCGTGGAATCACCAGAATCGGTAATTATTTGTTTTCCATACAACCATTCATTTTCTTCCAGAAAATCTGCTTTATTGGCAAGTTGTCCCTCAAGGAATCTGGAATCCCCGGGATCCTCAATTTGCACTTTTTTCATCATCTGCCTGACAATCGTTTCAAAGTGCTTATCATTGATTTTCACACCCTGCAACCGGTAAACCTCCTGGATTTCATTGACGAGGTATTCCTGGACCGCAGTAGGACCTTTTATTTCAAGTATATCGGAAGGCGATATTGACCCATCGGTTAACGGTTCTCCCGCTTTAATGTAATCGTTTTCCTGTACCAGGATATGTTTGGATAACGCCACCAGATAGGTTTTAAGTTCGCCCGTCCGTGCCTGAACCAGGATTTCACGATTCCCCCGCTTTATTTTACCAAAAGTGACCACACCGTCAATTTCCGAAACAACAGCCGGGTTAGAAGGGTTGCGCGCTTCAAATAATTCGGTTACACGCGGCAGACCGCCCGTAATATCACCAACCTGGCTTCCGGTTGTTCTGGGAATTTTAACAAGGGTTTGACCGGCAGTTATCGAATCACCGTCATTCACTACGATGTGGGCGCCAACGGGTAAATTATAGGATTTCAGCAATTCATTGCGCAGTACAATACGGATTACCGGATTTTTGGTTTTATCTTTACTTTCGGTTATCACCTTTTCACGCAAGCCGGTCTGTTCATCAAATTCAACCCGGAAAGTAATCCCTTCTTCAACATTTTCAAATTCGGCAGTACCAGCAAATTCCGAAATTATCAGGGCATTGAAAGGATCCCATACGCATACCAATTGTCCTTTTTTTATGGTCGCACCCGGCTTTACAAAAAGTTCAGAGCCATAAGGAATGTGGTTTGTCGTAAGAGTAATGCCTGTGGTTTTATCAATAATCCGCATTTCCACCGAACGGCCGATGACAATGGATACCTTTTCATTTTTAGCGTTGGTTACATTAACCGCTTTCAGATCCTCAAATTCAACCAGTCCGTCATATCTTGCATCGAGTTTTGATTCCCGGGTTATATTTCCTACAGTACCTCCGTGGTGGAAAGTGCGCAGAGTCAATTGGGTACCCGGTTCACCGATCGATTGGGCCGCAATTACTCCTACCGCTTCTCCTTTCTGGACCATTTTACCGTTAGCGAGATTGCGGCCATAACATTTGGCACATACACCTCTTTTTGACTCACAGGTGAGCACAGACCTGATTTCTACAAATTCAATTGGAGATTCTTCAATTCTACCGGCAACAGCATCGTCAATTTCAATACCCGAATTAGCAATCAGTTCACCGGTGAGAGGGTTGTAAACATCGTGGACAGTGGTTCTGCCAATAATCCTTTCATGCAATGGTTCGACTATTTCTTCATTATTTTTCAAAGATGTCATTATCAGACCGCGCAGGGTTCCGCAATCTTCCTCGCTGATGACAACATCCTGCGCCACATCGACCAATCGCCTGGTAAGGTAACCGGCATCGGCAGTTTTCAGGGCCGTATCAGCCAGACCTTTCCTGGCTCCGTGGCTGGAAATGAAATATTCGAGAATGGATAAACCTTCTTTGAAATTTGAGAGAATCGGATTTTCGATGATTTCTCCTCCACCTGCACTTGATTTCTGGGGCTTGGCCATTAATCCTCTCATGCCGGCCAATTGCCTGATCTGTTCTTTGGAGCCCCTGGCACCTGAATCGAGCATCATATATACCGAGTTGAAACCGTCCTTGTCTTTTGAGAGCCGTTTTAATAAGGTTTGAGTTAACCGTGTATTAGTATGGGTCCAGATATCAATTATCTGGTTATACCGTTCATTATTGGTAATCAGACCCATATTGTAATTATTTACTTTTTCTTCAACTTCAATGTTTGCTTTTCTAATCAATTCATTTTTGTCTTCGGGTATTACCACATCATCAAGGTTAAACGACAATCCCCCGCGGAATGCCATTTCAAAACCAAGTTGTTTAATATCGTCAAGGAATTTGGCGGTTGCGGCTGTTCCTGTTTCTTTAAGTACATCAGCAATTATATCCCTGAGGTTTTTCTTTGTAAGCAGTTGGTTGATGAATCCCACGGTCACGGGAACGCACTGGTTGAATAAAACCCTGCCCACTGTGGTTTCAATGATCTCCTTTCCTTTTTTTCCGCCACGATCAAAGGTAATCCGGACTCTGATAAAAGCATGGAGATCAATTTTACCTTCATTATAGGCAATAATAACTTCTTCGGGTGAATAGAATATTTTTCCTTCACCGCGTACTTTCGCTGACGCAGTGCTTTTTTTTCCTTTCGTGAGATAATAAAGTCCAAGGATCATGTCCTGTGAAGGTACCGTAATTGGCGCACCATTGGCAGGATTGAGGATATTGTGTGATGCAAGCATCAGTAATTTTGTTTCAAGGATGGCTGAATTGCCAAGGGGTACATGTACCGCCATCTGGTCACCGTCAAAGTCAGCATTAAAAGCGGTACAAACCAAGGGGTGAAGCTGGATAGCTTTACCTTCAATTAATTTAGGTTGGAATGCCTGGATTCCAAGCCGGTGCAGGGTTGGTGCCCGGTTTAACATAACGGGGTGGCCAAGCATAACATTTTCAAGTATATCCCAGATAACCGGCTCTTTCCTTTCAACAAGTTTTTTTGCCGATTTTACGGTTTTAACAATGCCTCTCTCAATTAGTTTACGGATGATAAACGGCTTAAATAGTTCGGCAGCCATATCTTTAGGTAACCCGCATTCATGAAGTTTCAGATCAGGGCCGACTACTATTACGGATCTACCCGAATAATCCACCCTTTTACCAAGCAGGTTTTGCCTGAACCTTCCCTGTTTACCTTTCAAACTTTCACTCAAAGATTTAAGCGGCCTCTGCGAATCCGTTTTAACCGAAGATGATTTCCTCGTGTTGTCAAAAAGCGCGTCAACGGCTTCCTGCAACATTCTTCTTTCATTGCGCAAAATAACTTCGGGTGCTTTAATTTCAAGCAACCTTTTAAGGCGGTTGTTGCGGATAATAACCCTTCTGTACAGATCATTTAGGTCAGATGTTGCGAAACGCCCACCGTCAAGCGGTACAAGGGGCCTTAATTCGGGCGGAATTACCGGCAGCACTTTCAGAACCATCCATTCCGGCCGGTTTTCAACATGGCGGTTGGCATCCCTGAAATGTTCAACAATCTGTAACCGTTTGAGTATTTCCTGTTTTTTCTGCTGAGAGGTTTCACCTGTTGCATCATTCCTTAAATTAAATGAAAGTAGGTCAAGGTCAATCCGGTTAAGTAATTCCCAGAGCGCCTCACCTCCCATCTTTGCGATAAATTTATTGGGATCGGTATCGTCAAGATGCTGCTGTTCCTTGGGAAGTTTGTCCATTATGTCGATGTACTCCTCTTCAGTAATAAAATCACCGGGTTTTATTCCATCGGCCTCCTTTATTCCGGGCTGGATGACGACATATTTTTCGTAATAGATAACCGCCTCAAGTTTTTTTGTCGAGTATCCGAGTAAAAGTCCCATTTTGCTGGGTAAAGACCTGAAGAACCAAATATGCGCTACGGGAACGGTAAGGGATATATGTCCCATTCTTTCCCTTCTCACTTTTTTTTCGGTCACTTCAACACCGCAACGGTCACATACGATTCCTTTGTAACGGATTCTTTTATATTTTCCGCAATGACATTCCCAATCTTTAACAGGACCGAAAATCCTCTCGCAGAATAACCCGTCACGTTCGGGTTTATATGTCCGGTAATTAATAGTTTCAGGTTTGGTTACTTCACCGCTTGAGCGGGCAAGAACCATTTCGGGCGATGCCAAACTTATTGTCACCGTGGTGAATTCGCTCACTGACCTGCTGTCTTTTTTAATAGGCATAGTGCAAAAGATTATTTATTTGGATTTATTTTATTTCGGTTATCGTTATTTGCCGGTTAACTTAACGTTACATTCAGTCCGAGCCCTTTCAATTCATGCATTAGAACATTAAATGATTCAGGAATACCGGGTTTTGGTATATGTTCCCCTTTAATCATGGCTTCGTACGAACGGGCACGGCCTGTTACATCATCCGATTTAACGGTTAAAACTTCCTGCAGGCAACTTGAAGCGCCAAAGGCCTCCAGCGCCCAAACCTCCATTTCACCAAACCGTTGTCCGCCAAATTGCGCTTTTCCGCCAAGCGGCTGCTGCGTTATCAGCGAATAAGGACCAATGGATCTTGAGTGCATTTTATCGTCCACCATGTGGTGTAATTTCATCATATAAATAATTCCGACTGTAGCGGGTTGGTCGAATCGTTCACCGGTGAGGCCGTCATAAAGGTATATCTTACCGTACCGTGGAAGCCCGGCTTTATCAGTCCATTCATTGATCTGGCCTAAGGTAGCACCGTCAAAAATAGGCGTGGCAAAGCAGGTATTTAGTATTTTACCTGCCCAACCGAGCACTGTTTCATAAATTTGGCCAAGGTTCATACGGGATGGGACACCCAGCGGGTTCAGTACAATGTCAACCGGAGTACCATCCTGAAGGAAAGGCATATCTTCTTCCCTGACAATTTTGGCAATGATTCCCTTATTCCCGTGCCTGCCGGCCATTTTATCACCTACTTTAATTTTCCTTTTCTGGGCTACAAAAACCTTAGCCATCTGGATAACTCCCTGAGGCAATTCATCGCCAACCTGTATGGCGAATTTCTTGCGTTTGTAAGCTCCAAGAATTTCATTACATTTCAATGTATACCGGTGAAGCAGGATTTTTATCTGATCATTTTTCTTTTTGTCGGTAGTCCATTTTCCCGGGTTGATATTCTCATAATTAAGTTTCTGTAAGATTTTTATTGTAAATTTTGTTCCTTTCGGGACCACCACTTCTTTTAACTGGGTGGTTACGCCCTGCGACACTTTGCCGTTTACGATTATGAAGAGTTTATCGATGAGTTTAGACCGCAGTTCCATTATCTCTTTTTTAAAATCATTTTCAAGCCGGTCAAGGAGCGATTTTTCTGCTGATTTCCCTTTTTTATCTTTCATGCTCCTTGAGAATAGTTTGGAATCAATCACCATCCCGTCAAATGAAGGCGGGCAACGGAGTGAAGCATCTTTTACATCACCGGCTTTGTCACCGAATATGGCTCGCAACAGTTTTTCTTCCGGTGACGGATCGGTTTCTCCCTTAGGAGTTATCTTACCAATAAGGATATCGCCTTCTTTTACCTCTACACCGGTGCGTATCATACCGTTTTCATCCAGGTCCTTGGTTGCTTCTTCGCTAACATTGGGAATATCGGATGTCAGTTCTTCCATGCCCCTTCGGGTATCGCGTACTTCAAGTTCAAATTCATCTATATGGATTGAAGTAAAAACATCTTCCCTCATCAGGCGTTCCGAGATTACAATGGCATCTTCAAAGTTGTAACCCTTCCACGGCATAAAGGCAACCATCAGGTTCCTGCCGAGCGCCAGTTCACCGTCTTTTGTTCCGTACCCTTCGCAAAGCGGCTGGTCTTCTTTTACCCTTTCACCTTTCTTTACTAAAGGTCTGAGGTTAATAAAGGTATTCTGGTTTGTCTTGCGGAATTTAATCAGTTTATAGGTACGCACATCGTCATCAAAAGAGAGGAATTTTTCTTCTTCGTCCGGGGAATACCGGACAACGATTTCATTGGAATCCACATATTCCACGACTCCATCATCTTCTGCCCTGAGGAGCACCCTTGAATCATGGGCTACCAGAAGTTCCAGCCCGGTTCCGACTACGGGTACTTCCGGTTTAATCAGAGGTACTGCCTGTCTCATCATATTGGA
Source organism: Bacteroidota bacterium (assembly GCA_016193485.1). GTDB lineage: Bacteria > Bacteroidota > Bacteroidia > JACPRZ01 > JACPRZ01 > JACPRZ01. Next base: position 149,277 of record JACPRZ010000007.1, read on the forward strand.
TCCCATCAATGCCCTGTTGGCATCATCATGTTCAAGAAATGGAATCAGTGATGCCGCTATTGAAGCGATCTGGTTAGGAGCGACATCAATGAGGTCAATTTTATTAGTTTCAACAATTGGAAAATCCCCTGTATGGCGGGCTTTTACCCTTTCATTGATAATGCGGCCTTTATTATCGATCTCTGCATTGGCTTGAGCAATAATATATTTTTCCTCTTCTTCAGCGCTGAGGTAAACCACCGGTTTATCAATCTCAATTTTTCCTTTGGTAACCGGCCTGTACGGGGTTTCAATAAACCCAAGTCCGTTTACACGGGCATAAACGCAGAGAGAGGAAATTAGCCCGATGTTCGGTCCTTCGGGGGTTTCTATGGTACAGAGCCGTCCGTAATGAGTGTAGTGAACATCGCGCACTTCAAAGCCGGCACGTTCCCGTGACAGACCGCCCGGACCAAGCGCTGAACATCTCCGCTTATGGGTCAATTCCGATAACGGGTTGGTCTGATCCATGAATTGAGATAACTGGTTGGTTCCGAAAAAGGAATTGATAACCGCAGAAAGCGTTTTTGCATTGATAAGGTCAATGGGAGTGAATACTTCATTATCCCTTACGTTCATCCGTTCACGGATGGTTCGCGCCATTCTTGATAATCCGACACTGAACTGTCCTACGGTACGTACCCTGCGGTTACTTAAATGATCAATATCGTCAACTTCGGCATGTGAATTTACCAACTGGATCAGGTAGCGGATAATTTCAACAAAGTCAACTTTGGTAAGAATGCGCGTAGAAGGATCGGTAGTAAGAGACAACCGTTTATTGATGCGGTAACGTCCAACTTCGCCAAGATCGTAGCGTTTATCGGAAAAGAATAACTTTTCCATAAGACCCCTTGCCGTTTCTTCGTCAGGCGGTTCAGCGCCCCGCACCTGCCGGTAAATATATTCAATGGCTTCAAGTTCGGAGTTGCAGGGATCTTTCTGAAGGGTATTATAAATCACCGAAAAATCGGAAGGTAATTCGGACTCCCGGTGCAGGATTATTTTTTCGCATTTTGATTCGATAATCTGCTCAATATTTTTCTCATCAATGATGGTTTCCCGTTCAAGAACAACCTCATTGCGTTCAATGGAAACCACTTCACCGGTGTCTTCATCCACAAAATCCTCAATCCATGATTTTAAGACCCTGGCTGCAAGTTTTCGGCCGACAGATTTATGGAGGTTACTCTTTGTGACTTTGATTTCTTCAGCCAGGTGGAATAATTCAAGAATGGCTTTATCGCTTTCGAAACCAATGGCCCTTAAAAGGGTAGTGACCGGTATTTTCTTTTTCCGGTCGATATAGGCATACAGTACATTGTTAATATCCGTAGAAAACTCCATCCATGCACCTTTGAACGGAATGATACGTGCCGAATAGAGTTTTGTCCCGTTCGGATGGTAACTCTGCCCGAAAAATACTCCCGGTGACCTGTGAAGTTGTGAAACTATAACCCTCTCAGCGCCATTTATTACAAAAGTACCGCGGGGTGTCATTACCGGAATTGTTCCCAGATATACATCCTGGATGATAGTTTCAAAATCCGTATGCTCGGGGTCAGTGCAGTACAATTTTAGTTTTACTTTCAGAGGCACGTTAAAGGTGAGTCCCCTTTCAATACATTCCTCAATGGAATACCTTGGAGGGTCGATATAGTAGTCGATAAACTCAAGGATAAAGTTATTCCTGGAGTCAGAAATCGGAAAATTTTCCTGGAACACACGGTATAATCCTTCTTTTTTACGTTCTTCGGCAGTTGATCCGATGCGGAAAAATGACTCAAATGATTTTACCTGGATGTCAAGAAAATCCGGGTATGGGAGAATATCTTTTACCCTTGAAAAATTAACGCGGACGATTTTGTTTTTTGCCGTCATAGACAGGTTATGGTTTGATTATGAGAGCACAATAATTCCATTGCCCCGGTAAGCAGTTTACCGTGGCTGACATGACTTCAATGACTACACTTTTTGCGTAGGCCAATGAACTGTAATTGTTGAATAAGGGAGATAGCATCCTTGTCCGTGTATCGGACAAAGACGCTTGACAGAGAAATCAGTTATTTTATTTCAACTTCGGCACCGGCTTCTTCCAGTTGCTTTTTGATGTTTTCAGCATCATCTTTTGAAACGCCCTGTTTCACCGCTTTTGGCGCTGCATCAACAAGGTCTTTTGATTCTTTTAATCCCAACCCGGTAATTTCTTTTACCAGTTTGACAATCTGCAATTTTGCGCCACCCGGAAATTTCAACACAACATCAAACTGGGTCTTCTCGGCCGGTTTTCCATCACCACCATCCTGTCCCGCCTGCGCTACCGGTATTCCCACCGGTGCTGCAGCGGCTGGTTCGATTCCATAATCATCTTTCAGGATTTTTGCAAGTTCATTCACCTCTTTTACCGAGAGGTTTACCAGTTGTTCAGCGAATACTTTTAAGTCAGCCATACGATTGTTAATTTAGTGATTTAATGATTTTCCGCCTAAGGCGGGTGTGATTGATAAATTTATGCATCGGGTTTTTCGGATAAAGTTTTAACAATTCCGGCAAGTTTGTTTTTTCCCGATAAAAGGGCATTAATCACATTCATAGCCGGTGATTTCAGTGATAGTACAATATCGGCAATCAGTTCATTTTTCGATTTCAGGTTAGCAAGGAAATTCAACTGGTCATCACCAAGGTAAACCGACTCCTCTATAAAGGCGGCTTTCAGCAACGGTTTTTTTTCTTTTTTACGGAAATTTTTTATTACCTTGGCAGGCGCCACCGGAATCCCTGAGAAAAATATGGAAGTTGATCCGTTTAAAACGCCAGTCATCCCAGAAAGTTCTTTTTTACCGGTTTTTTCAAGCGCTTTCTTTATCAGCGTGTTTTTTGCAGTCAGCATGGAAATACCCTGTTTGAAACAATCCCGTCTAAGACGGTTCGTCACTTGAACCGTCATGCCACCCGTATCAGCCAGGTAGAAACTGGTATTGGCCAGGATAGCGCTCAACTCATTGATCACTTTTGTTTTTTGCTCTTTTGTCATAACCAATAGAAAATTATTTATGCCAGTGTTTTCAGGTCAATTTTTACGGACGGGCTCATCGTGCTTGAAATAAAAACGCTCCTCAGGTAATTTCCTTTTGCGGTTGCCGGCTTAAGTTTCATGATGTAATGCAACAGGTCTTTGGCATTTTCGGTAAGTTTATCTGTGTCAAACGAGACCTTGCCGATTGTCGAATGCAGGATTCCCTGCTTATCGCTTTTGATCTCTATCTTTCCTTTTTTAATCTCAGCCACCGCTTTTGCTATATCCTGGGAAACGGTACCTGATTTTGGATTCGGCATCAGGCCTTTTGGTCCGAGTATCTTACCCAAGGCACCTATTTTGCCCATTACCTGCGGCATGGCAACGATGACATCCACATCGGTCCACCCCGCTTTAATTTTTTCAATAAATTCATCAAGTCCGGCATAATCAGCGCCTGCCCGCTGTGCATCATCAACTTTGTCGGGTGGGCATAAAGCTAGAATTTTAGGTGTTTTCCCGGTGCCATGGGGCAATGAAATCGTTCCCCTGATATTTTCATTGGGCTTTTTCGGATCAATGCCAAGGCGCACGGAAATATCTACTGAAGCATCAAATTTCGCAGAAGATATCTCCCTGACAATTTTTGCCGCTTCATTCAGGGGATATGCCTTTTCCCGGTCATATTTTCCCACTGCTATCTTTCTTTTTTTGGTTAAATCAGGCATATTTATTATCAAACAAAGATTTAATTCGACAGTAATTTTTTTCGCGATGGTGGTGGTGTTCCTTCCACAACAATTCCCATGGACCGGGCGGTGCCGGCAACAATTTTCATTGCGGCTTCAGGGGTATAGGCATTCAAATCGCTCATTTTGCTTTCAGCAATCTGCCTGACCTGGGCCCAGGTCACCGTCCCTATTTTCTTTGAGTTCGGATTCGGTGATCCTGATTCGAGTTTCAATGCATCAAGCAATTGAACTGAAGCAGGCGTGGTCTTGATAATGAAATCAAATGACTTATCGTGGTACACAGTGATCACCACCGGTACAATTTTTCCCATTCTGTCCTGTGTACGGGCATTGAACTGTTTGCAAAATTCCATAATGTTCACACCTTTTGCACCAAGTGCCGGACCTACAGGTGGAGCCGGGTTTGCCTGACCACCTTTGATTTGCAATTTAATTAACCCTGTTACTTCCTTAGCCATGATTCAATGAATTACTATATTCAATTCACCCAATTACCCTTCTTTTTCAATTTGCATGAAACTTAATTCCACGGGCGTTTTCCGGCCGAATATTTTTACGCTGACTTTAAGTTTTTTCTTCTCTTCGTTTATTTCTTCAATTGTCCCGATGAAGGTATTGAATGGTCCGTCAATTACCTTGACGCTTTCACCTACCAGGAACGGAATATTTATTTTCGCATCACTACCGGCCAGTTCATCCACTTTTCCAAGTATCTTATTCACTTCAGATGCCATCAGCGGTGCGGGTTTTCCCTCTTTGGTCGTGAGAAAACCAAGCACACAGAGTGAATTTTTTATGATATGAGGAATTTCACCTACAAGTGCCGCTTCAATCAAAACATATCCCGGGAAAATATTTTTTTCCTTTACAATTTTTTTCCCTTTACGGAGCTGATACACTTTTTCGGTCGGGATCAGAATCTGGGAAATATAACTCCCCAGTTTCAACCTTTGAATTTCAGCATCAATTGATTCTTTTGCTTTTTTTTCTTTCCCGCTCATCGCTTTGACCACATACCATTTTTTCTCAATTTGCTCCGGTGACTGCTGCTTGGGTTTTACAATCCTGATCCTTTCTTTTTTACGGGGAATATTTTCGGTTTCATCCCCCGGAATTTCTGCAGGAACGGTTTTATTAATTCCTTCTGCAACTGACTCAGTATCAGTAATATCCTGATTAATGTTGTCAGAATCGCCAGAACCCGGAACTTCGGTAATCACGCTTTTTTTATTTTCCGGTACAATCATCTTGATCAGAAAATTTCGTATATTGTTTTAAGTAAAAAACTAAGTGATGTATCCATGAGGTAAATAATCAATGCGATAAACAGTGATGCCACAGCAACCACTATGGCGCTTGCCTGCAATTCATTCCATGTCGGCCAGGTAACTTTGGTTAAAAATTCGCTGTATGTATCCTGAATATAAAGTGCAATTTTTTTCATCCCGGTACGATCTGTTTTCTGCACGGGTGGAGTGACTCGAACACCCAACCGGCAGTTTTGGAGACTGCTGCTCTACCAATTGAGCTACACCCGTATTCCCAATCGGCAGTCAGCAGTGATCCTCCCCCCGATAGCTATCGGGACCATCGGGAGGCAATCCTTCTAATCAAGCATGATTGAAAACCTGACAATTGCCAACTGCCCGCCCTATGCGGATAAACTGCCAACTGATGATTATTTAATTACTTCAGTAACCTGACCGGCACCAACTGTTTTTCCACCTTCGCGGATTGCGAACCTGAGACCTTTGTTCATTGCAATCGGGGCGATGAGTTTTACCTGAATGGTAAGGTTATCTCCAGGCATAACCATTTCCCGACCCTGTTCCATTACAATTTCACCGGTTACGTCAGTTGTCCGGAAATAAAACTGCGGACGGTACTTAGTGTGAAAGGGTGTATGACGGCCGCCTTCTTCCTTTTTCAGGATGTAAACTTCACCTTTGAATTCGGTATGAGGGGTTATAGAACCGGGTTTAGCAACAACCATTCCCCTGAAAATATCATCTTTTTCAACCCCGCGCAGTAATAACCCCACATTATCACCGGCTTCACCGCGGTCAAGCAATTTCCTGAACATTTCAACACCGGTAACAACTGATTTTTGCGTTTCAGCAAATCCGATGATTTCAACCTCCTGGCCAACCTGGATCACGCCCTGTTCAATCCTCCCGGTGGCGACAGTACCGCGGCCGGTAATTGAAAATATGTCTTCAACAGGCATTAAGAATTCCTTTTCAGTATCGCGTTTTGGTACCGGAATATATTCATCAACGGCATTCATCAGTTCAATGACTTTTTCTTCTCCTTTTGCTTCACCATTCATGGCTGCCAATGCCGAACCCCTGATTATGGGTATTTTATCACCTTCATAACCATAGAATGTCAACAGGTCGCGCAAATCAACTTCCACGAGGTCAATAATTTCAGGATCATCCACCATATCCACTTTATTAAGGAACACGACAATTTTCGGGACTCCAACCTGTCGTGCAAGAAGAATATGCTCCCGTGTCTGCGGCATGGGACCGTCAGTAGCGGCCACAACAAGAATGGCTCCGTCCATCTGAGCAGCACCGGTAACCATATTTTTGATGTAATCGGCATGGCCCGGGCAATCAACGTGAGCATAATGGCGCTTAGCCGTTTCATACTCAACGTGGGCGGTGTTAATGGTTATACCCCTTTCTTTTTCTTCGGGCGCATTGTCAATGGAATCAAAGGTGCGCACGCTGGCAAGCCCTTTTTTGCTCAATACCATTGTAATGGCTGCTGTGAGGGTGGTCTTGCCATGGTCAATATGACCGATAGTACCGATATTAAGATGCGGTTTTGTCCGCTCAAATTTCTGTTTTTGAGTCGAACTTGTTGCTGGTGCTGCCATAAAATAAAGTAATTACTGTTAATAAATAGATTCCTGAGGGTCAAATATCTAATGATCTGAATTCCAATTTTCACACTTATGAGCCAATGACCGGAGTTGAACCGGTGACCTCGTCCTTACCAAGGACGCGCTCTG
>JACPRZ010000030.1 GCA_016193485.1 Bacteroidota bacterium
GCGGCTGCTGGCACGGAGTTAGCCGGTGCTTCCTCTAACGGTACCATCACTCAACCGTGGTATGAGCACGATTGACATTTTTCCCGTCCGACAGGGCTTCACAACCCGAAGGCCTTCTTCACCCACGCGGCATGGCTGGGTCAGGCTTTCGCCCATTGCCCAATATTCCTTACTGCTGCCTCCCGTAGGAGTCTGGTCCGTGTCTCAGTACCAGTGTGGGGGATCATCCTCTCAGACCCCCTACCCATCGAAGTTTTGGTAGGCCGTTACCCTACCAACTGACTAATGGGACGCATGCCTCTCCCTCACTCCAAGGTTGCCCGAGGTTTGGACCCGGAAAGATGCCTTTCCGGATTGTTATGGGGTATTAATTCCGGTTTCCCGGAGCTATCCCCCGGTGAGGGGTAAGTTACATACGCGTTACGCACCCGTTTGCCGGTCCTCTGATCCCTTGCGGAACCAAAGAGCCCTTGACTTGCATGTATTAAGCCTGCCGCTAGCGTTCATCCTGAGCCAGGATCAAACTCTCCATGGTGATTATTAAAATGCCTTACGGCAAAAATGATGAGTCGATCCTGCCGAATGAATCCAAAAAAATTCAACAGATTCCCGCTATTTCCAAGCTATTCCAATATTTTCAAAGAACTTTTGTGTAACTATTACACTATTAATGAGATAAATACAATATCAAATTCCTGTGTAATGTGAATTTTTACGAAAATGATTTTTTAAGGGGTGCAAATATAAGAATTTATTTAACTGACAATGGTTCCAGAAAAAATATTTTATTTGATGATTCCATTGTCCGGAAAAACTACAATAAAATTTTTTACCTGTCGTGGTATAAGGAATAAAGGGATATATGGGGATCTCCAATTTTTCTTATTTAACCGTATCCGAACAGTTGCAAAAATTCCACACACTATATTTTTTCCGGTATAAATTGATATTTTATCTACGTTTGTAACCAGTTTTTCAAATATGGTTTACTGATAATGTCCGCAATTTCAAAACAATATTTCAATAATGGGATGATTGATTTCATTTCCGGCAACCGGGTTGACCAGGTTGGCGTTGAAGAACGGGTGGCGAGGTTTACCAAAAGAAGCATTAAAAAATCTTCAAAGGTTGAAGGGCTGAAACTTGCGCTGAGCATGATTGACCTTACAACTCTTGAAGGAAAAGATTCTGCAGGAAAAGTTAAACAATTGTGTTACAAAGCAAGGCATCTTCATGATGATTTCCGGGATTTGCCTTGTGTGGCGGCTATTTGTGTTTATCCTACAATGGTTCGCATTGCCAAAAAAGAACTTAAAGGAACCGGAATAAAAGTGGCTTCGGTTGCAACCGCATTTCCGAGCGGTCTTGCTCCGAGGGATGTGAAAATTTCGGACACAAAGTTCGCTGTTGAAGAAGGGGCTGATGAAATTGATATGGTAATTTCACGCGGCCGATTTTTTGAAGGTGATTACAATTTTGTTTCGGATGAAATTGCCGAAATAAAATCATTATGTCCTGACCATGTTCATCTTAAAGTAATCCTTGAAACCGGAGAGCTGAATACGCTCGACAATGTAAGACGAGCCAGTGATATTGCACTTTACGCAGGCGCTGACTTTATTAAAACATCAACGGGTAAAATACAACCTGCCGCAACTATGCCTGTTACCCTGGTAATGTTTGAGGCGATACGGGATTTTTATTATAAAACCGGGATGAAAAGAGGTATGAAACCTGCAGGCGGTATTTCAAATGCAAAAACAGCATTGAATTATCTTGTAATGTTAAAAGAAACTTTAGGAAATGACTGGTTAACACCGGAATTTTTCAGGTTCGGTGCCAGTAAACTTGCCAATGATATTCTGTTACAATTAGGAAAGGAAAGGACGGGTGTTTATCAGTCGGGAGATTATTTTTCGGTGGATTGAATCAGGATACAGGGAGGAGAAGACGGGAGACAGGGAAATATAAAATTGACAGGTGCTGATGGGCATTGGTAGGCATTGAATATTGCGGATTTGGGATTGCCAACCTGCCTGCCGGCAGGCAGGAATTTCGGATTAAAATCGCTAAATTTCAAAAAGCATTATGAATTTGGTTTTTCAATCCGCAATGTTAAATTAATACAAAAAGTAATTTGCATATCAAAGTTCGTTAAGTATAATAAGTACAAAATATATGATCGTTAAAACGAAAGAATTGAAATTTTCAAAGGGATGGGTTTATGCGCCTGCACCGGAATCAAAAGAACATATCCAATTAAAAAGCAGGTATGAATTGTTTATCGGGGGCAAGTTTGTCACTCCGGTTAACGGAAAATATTTTGATACCATAAATCCTTCCAATGAAGAGAAAATTGCCGGTATTGCCGAGGCGAGCATAGAAGATGTGAACCGGGCGGTCACTTCTGCCAGAACTGCGTATGAAAAATACTGGAAAATGACTCCGGCAAAAGAGCGGGGTAAATATTTATTCCGCATTGCAAGAATGATCCAGGAACGTGCACGTGAGTTTGCGGTAATAGAATCAATGGATGGCGGTAAACCCATCCGTGAATCACGGGATGTGGATATTCCGCTTGTTGCAGCACATTTCTTCTATTATGCCGGCTGGGCAGATAAACTTGAATATGCTTTTTCAAACCGGAAACCCAGGCCGTTAGGCGTTGCAGGACAAATCATTCCATGGAATTTTCCGTTACTTATGGCTGCATGGAAAATAGCACCTGCTCTTGCCTGCGGTAATACTGTTGTTTTAAAACCTGCAGAAACCACCCCCCTTACCGCTTTAAAACTTGCCGAACTCATCCAAGAAAGCGGATTGCCTGACGGAGTAGTTAATATCATTACCGGTGCCGGCACTACCGGGGCTGCCTTAGTAAATCATCCCGATGTTGATAAAATCGCTTTCACCGGTTCAACCGATGTAGGAAAAATTATCCAAAAAGCTACTGCCGGAACAAATAAGAAAGTAACACTTGAACTTGGCGGAAAGGCGGCAAATATTATTTTTGATGATGCCCCTATTGACCAGGCGGTTGAAGGCATTGTCAACGGCATTTATTTCAACCAGGGTCATGTATGCTGTGCGGGATCACGGCTTTTTGTTCAGGAGAATATTTATAATACAGTGCTTCAGAAACTGAAAGACCGGATGGAGACACTTATTGTGGGCGACCCGCTTGATAAAAATACCGATATAGGTGCAATCAATTCGAAACCACAGCTTGAAAAAATAAATTATTTTATCGAAGAAGGGAAAAAGGAGGGAGCAGATATGTACCAGAGTTCCTGCCCGGTTCCTGAGAAGGGATACTGGTGCCGGCCAACTCTATTTACCAATGTCTCTCAATCGCACCGGATTGCAAAAGAGGAAATTTTCGGTCCCGTGCTTGCGATTCAAACCTTCCGTACGGTGGATGAAGTAATTGAAAAAGCAAATAATACGCCTTATGGATTATCGGCAGGGGTGTGGTCTGATAAAGGGTCAAAGGTTTTTGATGTGGGGAAAAAACTCAGGGCGGGTGTTATCTGGGCGAATACCTTTAATAAGTTTGATCCGTCTTCACCGTTTGGCGGTTATAAAGAAAGCGGATTCGGAAGAGAGGGGGGGGTGTATGGGTTGGAGGGGTATTGTAAATGAGCCGGTCAGGATTACAAATCCCGACCAACGAAATTGAATTGAAATTGATAGAAACTCATTGAAATTGGTAGAAATTAATTGAAATAATACATGAGAAAATCTGATCAGGATCGCATTGAAGTTTTGAAGACCTGTAAAATTTTTATCGGAGGAAAATTCCCGCGAACCGAGTCGGGAAGGTATTATGTAATAAAGGATAGAAACGGACAACCTCTTGCCAACATGTGCCGTTCTTCACGGAAAGATTACAGGGATGCGGTGGTTGCGGCACGGAATGCATTTGAAGGATGGTCGTCAGTTTCAGCCATGAACCGGGGGCAGATACTTTATCGGATTGCTGAAATGATGGAGGAGAGGAAAGAGCAGTTTACCGGTGAAATTGTTGCACAAGGGGAAAACGAGACAAGGAGAAAACGAGACAAGGGGAAAACGAGACAAGGGGAATCCCGATGGCTATCGGGAGGGATAGGGAGAAAACGGGAGAATCAGGTAACCAAGGATGCAGTCAGAGAAGTTGAACAGGCGATTGACAGGGTTGTTTATTATGCCGGCTGGTGCGATAAATTCCAGCAAATATTCAGCACGGTAAACCCGGTTGCATCACCGCATTTTAATTTTTCAAGACCTGAACCGATGGGGGTGGTTGCGGTAATTGCATCAGAGGAACCTGCTATGCTGGGACTTGTTTCGATGATTGCTCCTGTAATTGCCGGAGGCAATACCTGTGTTGTGCTTGCATCGGAGACAAAACCCCTGACCGCTGTTTCTTTCTCTGAGGTTATCCATACTTCAGATGTCCCCGGGGGAGTAATTAACATCCTCACGGGTTTGAAGTCGGAACTATATGGCCATTTTTCATCGCACATGGATGTTAACGCAGTAATATTTTGCGGGAATGACAATAAAATTATTTCTGAAATCCGGCAAAATGGTTCAGTGAATGTCAAACGCGCAATAATTCATAAGAATATCAGATGGGAAGATAATTCTAATCAGAACCCATACCTGATTAAGGATACAATGGAGATTAAGACAACGTGGCATCCGGTGGGGGTTTAGCAGGAGTAGGGGGGGAAACAATAAGTTGTAAATAGTAAGTGGTAAGAAGTAAATGGCAGTCGGTATTCAGTGGTCGGTAATCAGTGAAAAATACAATAGAAATTTGTAGAAATTCATAGAAATTTATTGTAATTATCTTGATATGAAAAAATCAAAAGTTGCTTTGATCACCGGTATTACCGGGCAGGATGGCGCCTACCTTGCAGAATACCTGCTGAAAAAAGGATATTTAGTTCATGGTATTAAGCGCAGGAGTTCCCTTCTTAATACGCAAAGAATAGATCATTTATATAAGGATCCTCATGAAGAAAAACTCAACTTTAAACTTCACTACGGTGACCTGACCGATTCGACCAACCTGATACGGATCATCCAGGAATCACAGCCGGATGAAATCTATAATCTCGCTGCGCAGTCGCACGTCATGGTTTCATTTGAAACGCCCGAATATACTGCCAATGCAGATGCGGTGGGAACGTTGAGGTTACTTGAAGCCATCCGCATCCTGAAACTGGAAAGCAAGACCAAATTTTACCAGGCATCTACATCCGAATTGTACGGGCTGATACAGGAGCCCGTACAGAATGAACGGACTCCTTTTTATCCCCGGAGTCCCTATGCGGTTGCCAAATTGTATGCTTACTGGATTACAAAGAATTATCGCGAAGCATACAATATTTTCACCTGTAACGGAATCCTCTTCAATCATGAAAGCCCGATCAGGGGTGAGACATTCGTGACACGGAAAATAACCCGCGCTGCCGCAAGGATAAAACTCGGTTTGCAGGAAAAATTGTTTTTAGGTAATCTTAACGCAAAACGCGACTGGGGCCATGCAAAGGATTATGTTGACGGAATGTGGAGAATAATGCAATTAGATAGACCGGATGATTTTGTTCTTGCAACAGGCGAGAGTCATTCTGTCAGGGAATTTACCGAAATCGCTTTTGGCGAAGCGGGTATTGAATTAACCTGGAAAGGGAAGGATAAAAATGAAAAAGGCATAGACCGTGAAACCGGAAAAATTCTGGTTGAGGTTGACGGGCGGTATTTCAGGCCGACCGAGGTAGATGAACTTATCGGGGATGCCTTCAAAGCAAGAAAGATTCTCGGATGGAAGCCCAGGCACACTTTTAAAGAACTGGTAAAAGAGATGGTTGAAAGTGATATTGAGTTGTTTAAAAAAGACAAGCATCTAATGGATGCGGGACATTCGGTGCTGCAGTATCATGAGTAATCTACGAAAAACGAATTTATACGAATTTACGAACGAAAAGCAGGAGGGTTGGAAAGCATGACAACGGGAATGCAAGAGAAAACGGCTGAGAGAAAACGAGAAAAATGGAAAAAAATTCTAAAATATACATTGCAGGCCATACTGGCATGGTGGGTTCGGCAATAGTCCGGAAATTAATTTCAGAAGGATATAAGAACCTTTTAACAAGAACTTCAAAGGAACTGGACCTCCGGAATCAGGATGGGATAAATACTTTCTTTAAAAAAGAAGAACCGGAATATGTATTTCTTGCGGCTGCAATGGTGGGCGGAATAAATGCAAATAATACTTGCCGTGCGGAATTTATTTATAACAATTTATCCATTCAAACCAATGTCATTCACGCAGCATACATCAATAAGGTTAAAAAACTTTTGTTTCTGGGCTCTTCCTGCATTTACCCGCGCAATGCTCCGCAACCGATGAAGGAGGAATATTTATTGTCGGGTTACCTTGAAAAAACAAATGAGCCATACGCAATCGCCAAAATTGCCGGATTGAAAATGTGTGAGGCGTACCGGGCGCAGTACGGTTGCAATTTTATCTCAGTAATGCCGACCAACCTTTATGGACCAAATGATAATTATGATTTAAACACCTCCCATGTTCTTGCAGCGCTTTTGCGGAAATTTCATGAAGCGAAAATCAATAACAAACCATTTGTGGAAGTATGGGGAACAGGAAAACCATACCGGGAATTTTTACATGTGGATGACCTGGCGGATGCTTGCCTTTTCCTGATGAATAATTACGATGATGCGGAAATAATCAATATAGGAACCGGTGAGGATATTTCGGTTCGCGACCTTGCATTGCTGATAAAAAAAATAGCCGGTTATACGGGAGAGATAAAATACGATACTTCAAAGCCGGACGGGACGCCTAAAAAATTATTGGCTGTAACAAAAATCCATAATCTTGGGTGGAAACATAAAATTGAATTATCAGACGGGATAAAAATGGTGTATCAATGTTTTCTGGAAACCCTGACGGCTGCGAAATAAAATGCAAAGACGCGATATATTGCGTCTCTGTATTTCTTATTTTCCTTCTTATTTATTTTCACATTTTTTCCGGAAATGTTGAACTTTACGCTCAGCCCGGCAACATCGGCATTGCTGCCGATTCAGAATCATTCCGCAACCTCGTCTTTGAAGGAGGGGGTATCCGTGGCATCGCCTACGGAGGTGTTGCGTTGGAACTTGAAAAGCGCGGGGTTTTAAAGGATATAAAGCGCGTCTGCGGCACTTCGGTCGGTGCAATATGCGCAACTTTTATCGCACTTGGTTACACGCCAGAAGAAGCAATCCCGGTTCTTTATGAACTCAACATTAAATCATTCGCTGACGGCAAGCCCGGCTTTCCGATGGGCTTCATTCGGTTATTTGCCAGGTTCGGATGGTACAAAGGCAACCGCATTGAAAAATGGATGGGGAAAATCATCGCGGATAAAACCGGAAAAGCAGACCTCACTTTTGAAGAGTTGCATAATCGTTCTTTAAGCGACAGCAGGTTTAAAGACCTTTATATTACCGCTACCAACCTTTCCCTGCAGCGGCTTGAAATACTTTCATACGAAACCTATCCAAAAATGGAAATACGGACAGCAGTGAGAATTTCCGCTGGCATTCCTATTTTTTTCGGTGGGGTTTTCATCTCGCCTGACGGAAAGCCGGCAAAGAAGGGGGGGGATTCGGTTTATGTAATGATTGATGGCGGTATCACCGGAAATTTTCCCATCCGCACTTTTGATGACCTCAGATATGCCGACAGCAATCAATTTATTGACACGGTTTTTTTAAACGGGAAAGAAATTTACATAAACCGGCAAACCATTGGCATCCGCTTAGATAGCGAAGAGCAGATTGCCTTTGATAAAAAGGGACGAGGACTTGCGCCATACCGGATAAAAAAATTCCGCAACTACATTGAGGCACTTTATGTTTTTGTTATTGAAAACCTTAACCGGCAGGTTTTGTTAAGGGAGGACTGGGAGAGAACCATTTCAATCAGCACCCTTGGGATTGGTCCGCGCATTAAGAAAATGTCGCGCCAGCAAAAAGAGGCGCTGATTTATAGCGGGAGGAGGGGAGTGGAGGAGTTTTTTGAAGGACAATAAAATCAGGAAAATATTAAGGCATCCGGTGAGTAGACCCTGGCCTCAACCTTCCCGTTTTTTTCACTATTTTTGGAACTTATTGAATTTACCGGTTTTACCATTTAAAACCATTTCCCATGAAAACCAAAGTTAATTTTCTATCTTTTGCATTTTGTATTTTGTATTTTTTCCTCTTCCCCCCCTGGGGGGGAGAAAGGGGGGCTGCCCAGGGCACCTGGTCGCCTATTGCCGGTTTCATAGACAGTTTGGAGAATGGTGTGGCTGTGGCTATCGGGGATAAAGGTTATGCCGGCCTTGGCGATAATACCACCGGGTCGGCTCAAACCTACTGGTGGGAATATGATCCGGTTGCAAATTCATGGTCGCAGAAAGCCGATTTTCCCGGTGCAGCCCGTATAAAAGCCAACGCATTTTGCATAGGGAATTATGCCTATGTCGGCATTGGCGCCAGCGGTGGACTATTCGGATATAATGATTTTTACAGGTATGACCCTTCATCCAATTCATGGTCTTCAATAGCCAGTTTCCCGGGACCCCAGCGGTACACAACCGTATCCTTTGTAATACAGGGAAAAGGTTATTTGGGAACAGGTGCAGCAGGAACTCCCTTTGAAACCTATTACAAGGATTTTTACCAGTATGATCCGTCAACCAATTCGTGGACGCAGAAAACCCCTTACGGTGGAGTGAAAAGACGTCATGCCATGGGATTCGCCATCGGCTGCAAAGGATACCTCGGCTGCGGGTGGGATATGAGCGCATTCGCCTGGTACCAGGATTTCTGGGAATATGACCCGACCACAAATGCGTGGACGCAGAAAGCCAGTTTTCCCCAGACAACCGAGGGGGGGGTTGGATTTTCCATAGGAAACAAAGGGTATATCGGGCTTGGCGAAAGCAGTTCGGGTCAGCATGACGAATTCTGGGAGTATAATCCCGTAAACAATTCCTGGACGGCAATACCCGATTACCCCGGAGGCCCGCGCAACCGTTCATTCGCCTTTGTGATTGACAGTATTGCCTACGTGGGAACAGGTAACGGTCCCGATACCATTTACAGCAATTGTTACCGGTATATTCCTGATAATTATGATACTAATCTTGTCTGCTGCATTTTACTGGTTACCGAAGCGAAGACCAACGAAACCTGCGGCAATGCCGATGGTTCGGCAATACTGACGGAGACGGGTGGTACTCCACCGCTTACCTACCAGTGGAGTAACGGGGCGACAGCATCAAACAATACGGGTCTGACCGCTGGAAATTATTTTTATACGGTGACCGATGCATCCGGATGTCTGTTCAGCGATTCGGTCAGGATTTCAAATACCGGAGTGAATGTCACCGCTACTTCCGTTAATGCTACCGATTCTTTAACCTGTGACGGTGAGGGAACAGCGATACCTTCCGGAGGTACCCCCCCTTACACTTACCAATGGGATCCTGCTGCCGGAAATCAAACAACTGCAACGGCAACCGGATTGTGTGAGGGTACTTATTCGGTTACTGTTACGGATAATAACGGCTGCAGCGCCACTGTAACAGTAACTATTACATGGCCCAAATGTTTTACAATTGCATCATCGGTCACAAATGTAAGTTGCAATGGTGGTAATAATGGCGCTATTGATATTACAGTCGGAAGCGGTAATCCTCCATATACATACCAATGGTCCAATGGCGCTACTACGGAAGATATTTCCGGATTAACGGATGGAACTTATACGGTTACCGTTACAAGCAGCAGTGCAGGGTCAAGTACGGTATTCTGGAGTGATGACTTTTTTTCTTCAGGCGCGGGCTGGACACTGAATACCAATGGACCGGGTACAAATGGCAACATTCCGAATTATTGGATAGTAAACTCAATATCCGGTTGCGCATGCGGAAACGGTAATTACCTGCATGTAACCTGTGATGCAAGCGGTCTGGGTTGCACTTCAGGAGATTGCCTCTATAATGATACTCCGCCATTCCCGCCTTTTTTTCCGGATGATCCCACTTCGGATAAAATTGCCGTTTCACCGACAATTCCAACATCAGGTTATACCGGTATCACACTGAGTTTTCAGTGGGTTGCAGATGGAGCCGCTGCAAATGATTATTGCAAATTACGATTAAGCGATGATGGCGGAAGTACATGGAATGAACTTTCTACCGAATATTCCGGAACAACAATCTGCGGGCAGGCATCAATTGCATTGCCTTCCAATTATGAAAACCAACCCGATTTTAAATTTGCATTCCGGTGGGTTAACCAGGCGAACGGAAACGGTTCAGACCCCCCCTTTGGTGTAGATGACATTGAATTAAGCGTTTCAGCGGCAGCGCCTGCCTGCACCCTTTCCCAATCATTTACCGTTACCGAACCGAATCCTTTTATTGTGAACCCGTCTAAAACGGATGTTACGTGCCCCGGAAGTAATGATGGCTCGATAACCATAAATGTGAGCGGAGGCACTACTCCCTATACATTCAACTGGAGCAATAGCCAGACAATAAATCCGGTATCAGGTCTTGCAAGTGGAACGTACACAGTGACCATTACCGACTCAAAAGGATGCAGTACAATCTCAACAACAACATTAACCGAAGCCGGTTCGCTTGTGATTAATACATCGGTAACAAGCGCTACATGCGGCAATAATGACGGCAGCGCCAATGCAAATGTTTCGGGGGGAACACAACCCTTCACGTATTTGTGGTCAAACTCTCAAACCGGCTCAACGGCATCCTCGCTCACTGCCGGTTTTTATACCGTAACCGTGACTGATTCAAAAGGTTGCAGCGGCACTTCAACGGCAACGGTTAACAGCAGCGGTGGTCCTTCAACTGCCATTGCAGAAAGTTCACCTGCATGTTTTGGCGGAAATAACGGAACCGCAACCGCAGCCGTATCCGGAGGTACCCCCCCTTATTCCTATAACTGGTCAAGCGGACAGACCGCTTCAAATGCTACAGGGTTATCATCCGGCACCTATTACCTGACGGTCACCGATGCTGTTTTATGCCAGTCGTTTGATACGGCAGTTATTACTGATCCAGCGGCAATTTCTGTGACGTTGTCGGTGATTGACGCAACCTGCGGCAGTAATGACGGCTCTGTGACTGCATCGGCAACCGGAGGTACAGGAACGTTAACCTATTTATGGTCAAACTCCCAGACCGGTTCATCCATAACCGGCCTCGGTGCCGGCAATTATTACATTACCGTAACCGATGCCAAAGGTTGTACTGAAACCGATAGTACATCGGTCGCTGGCATAGGTGGAGCATCATTAAGTTTAAACTCCTCCGGAGATGTATCCTGCAACGGTGGAAGCGATGGTTTTATCAATATAAATGTCAGCAGCGGCTCCCCCCCTTACACATTTGCATGGAGCAATGGCGCATCCATTGAAGATATTTCAGGAATTCCCGATGGGATCTATATCGTATCGGTTACCGATAATGCAGGATGCCTGGCGCTTGATACTTTTACGATAACTGAACCATCCGCCATTGCAACCACTACCGGCAAGACCGATGCAAGTTGTGGCGTTCCGGACGGTTCCGCATGGGCGTCTGCCTCAGGTGGCGCTCCCGGATATTCATTCCTGTGGAGCAACAGCGCAACGACAAGCAATATCACCGGAATTCCTGCAGGAAATTATTTTGTGACTATTACCGACAGCAAGGGATGTACAAAAACCGATACTGTGGCAGTGAACGAAACTGGCGCTGCAACCCTCGGTATAAATACGGTTACGGATGTGTCATGCAGCGGTGGAAACGATGGAAGCATCAATATTGATGTTTCGGGAGGCACACCCCCCTTGACTTTTTCGTGGAGCAATGGCGGAACAACCGAAGACATTGCGGGTCTTGACGCAGACAATTACGCTGTTACAGTCACAGATAATTCCGGTTGCAAGAGTTATATAAATGCTACGGTTACTGAACCGCTGCAGGTTACAAGTACTGCCAGCGCTACGAGTGCAAATTGCACAACCGGTGGAACTGCATCTATAATCGCCAGTGGTGGCACTGCGCCCTATTCTTACCTGTGGAGCAACGGGGATACAACAGTTGGCAGTGGGCAGTTGGCAGTGGGCAATTATACGGTAACAGTTACCGATTTAAAAGGATGTACTGCGGTTGATACCGCAACGGTAAACCAGACAGGCAGCATTACCGCGTCAATTACGGGTATCAATGAAATCTGCGCTGGCAATAGCGTCATGCTGGTTGCTTCCGGAGGCGTAAATTATTTATGGAGCAACAGTGTGACCAACGATACACTTTCCATTACACCTGCTGTGACTGACACCTATTCGGTAATCGTTACGCAGGGCGCATGTTCCGATACGGCATGGTACACTGTTGTCGTCAATCCCGGAGTCCAGGTTGATGCAGGAAAAGATACCACCATTTACATAGGAGAAAGTGCCGGTCTTAATACAACGGTAAACGGTGGAACACCGCCATTTACATATACTTGGTCAACCGGTTCTGTAACGGAATCAATTAACGTTTCACCTGTAACCGGGACCGAATATTTCATTACCGTTGCTGATGGCAAGGGCTGTACTTCAAAAGATTCGGTATTTGTAGATGTCCTTCCGTGCGATGCAGAGGTATTTGTTCCCAATGCATTTGCTCCAGGGTGTAAATGTCCGGATGAGCAATTCAGGGTGTACAGCGATTGCATTGAAACGGTGGAGTTGCGCATTTTTGACCGGTGGGGTGAGATGGTGTATGAATACAAAGGTTCTCCCCTCCCTTCGGGAGGGGCAGGGGGTGGGCTTGGATGGGATGGAATATTTAACGGCAAAGCGATGGATGCGGCTGTATATGTTTTTTATCTTGAATACACAACCATCAATAATCCTGATAAGGAAATATTGCTGGAGGGGAATGTAAATCTTGTGAGATAGCAGGTAGAAACGGCAGGTTCCGGGTTCCTCTAAAAAAACGCCCTCATCTGCACGCTGCCGGTATGAACTGCATCAGTGTCTTCGGATTTACGGCCGGTATAGGAAAGTCCCATCTGTATATGGTCGGAAAGATTCTGCTGCCAGGAAACAGTCCATGTAATATTTTGTCCAGGCCGTAATCCCTGCAGGATTTCGTAAGCGACAGGACTGTTTTCGGGGTACCTGTAGATAATATCAATATAGTTCGCCTGTGCTTCAAGAAACCCTTTGCCGGCAGCGCTGCGCTTTATTTCAATGCCGATGGTATTGAGATACCCTCTTTCGCCACCTGAACCGTCAGGAAAAAATCCATTGCGTTTTTCCGAGTATTTCCACCATCCCTTTACACGCATTTTTGGACCTTGCTGATAAACCGCTTCCGGCATGAGATCAAAATAAGCAAGACGGTAGTTGCGTGTTGCGAGATATTCCGAAAAACTCTGTTTTGAACCGTTGGTGTACGATAAAAACAGGGTCACCGTTCTCCCGGCAGTTGTCCGCACCTTCCCCCCCCAGTATTCGTTGCTCCGGCTGTCAAAACCGTTCACCAGAAACGACTTCCCGCGGTTTGCCTGGTAATTAAGATCAACTCCATAAACCGGATCGGTGCGGTTGAAATACAAGGTGTTCCGGAAGGAATAATTCATGGTCACCAGTGCAGTATCGGCAATATTCACCTGGAACGGATTATAGGCAAGGTAGAAATTTTCCATCATGGTTTTCTTATCCATCCTGTATGCCGACTGGTTTGAAAAACGGGTGAGGAATTTTTTTATTCCTTTTTTATTGTTCCAGATCATTACTGGACGCAGGTCAAGGGTTTGGTTGAAGAGGTTTATTCTTGTTGATACCAGTTGGCTTGTCGGGGTATAAATGCGCAGGTATTCGGCTTTGTCTTTGAAGGCCGCAAGAGGGAACTCAATAAGGTCTTCACGCCCATTACCGTTGTAATCCTGCCATGTATAAATTCCGTCACCGGGGGCTACTTTGATGTAATAAAAATCCTTTTTGTACTCCTGGCCGGTTCCGATTTCGTAAAAGGTGGCGAGCGAGACACTGTTTTTTAATATGCGCAGGTAATATTCAATTCTTCCCAGTACGGTATTACCGGGTTTCAATGAAGTCAGAAGAGTATCGAGAATTTTCAGTTGGCGGTAATTAATGCTTGTCTTTAACTGGTTCTTTGGATTTTCAAGAAACATTGCCGATAAGTTAATATCATCTGCATTTGTTACCGGTTCATTCCTTCCGCGATACGGGAGGCGGTCGGTCCGGTTCTTCCATGTGAGATTATACTGCGTTGATGCGGTATCGGCTGATGCAATAAAAAATTCCCTCTGGAAAAAAGCAAAACCCCCTGTTAGAAGCGAGTCGGATCCGGGAATGCCGATGACGTTTTCTTCAGTTTCTTCTTTTATTCCTATGGACAGGGCTTTGATTCGTTTTGTCAAAAGGATTTTATGACGCAGGAAACGGCTGAAATTACCGGTGCCTGCCGAATTCAGCAAACTGCCATCGGCAGATACCGAAAAACCCGATGCGGTTCCATTACCGCCTAATGCATTACGGATGCCCCGGTAACCATCACCCCTGATGAAGGATTGAAGGCCATATTTCAGCAGGTTGCCTTTCCCGTTTTTCAGGGAAATATCCCCCCCCAGCAAATGCTCATCCGATAAAGCGGATGTGCCGGTGATGTTCCAGTCGCGTTCAAATTCGACCGCGCGGTAACGTTCAGGTGGTAAAAATGTCTTTCCCTTGTTCTCATAAGATACCGATGTTTCAAGAGATGTTTTTAACGATACATCAGATTTATTTTTCAAGGCAAACCGGTGAGCGTACCCTGTATTATCGTCATTACCAACCGCAGAAAAAGTGTTCAGGTCATTATTGCTTATGGCGCTCTCGTATGTAAAAACTGAATTGCCTGAAATAAAATAATCGGCTCCTATCACGGCCATCTGCTTCTTTTTTGGCGTCACTAATTTGATGACCGGTTCAAAGGAACCGGAAGAAGTAAATGAACCGTCCGCATTGAGAAGAGGCGCTTTCCATGCATAGACCTTTCCGTTTACGGTTGATGATACCTGCGCATAATTTCCGTTCCCTTCCCCTACATACGAAAATGCAAGAGAATAAAAAGCGCTGTCAGGATCAAATGACCAGATATATACATCTTTAAAAATGAAATATTTATTTTGTGCCGGATAGAAAATAAGCGTATCTGTTTTTTTATAGAGGACAACATTGGCCGAATAACCCACGCTGTCGGCACTCGGGGCGATGGCGGCATTGAGGTCATCACCGGCATTTTTCATGATATTTTTCTGTTCATCATCCAGGTCCTGCAGCAGGGGCTGATTGCGCGCATCCTGTTCGGAAAAAAGATGAAGGCGTAATTCAAGATTATTTTTTTTAACCGTACCGCCAGTAAAGACCAGCGAGCGGGTGTAATTGCGCTCGGAATATTCAAATTCCACCACCAGACGTTTATCTTTTGTGATGACCTGCGCAGGGGTGAACGATATTTCGGCCGAATTATAATCAATTATGTAATCATTTTCCTGCCCGCGCACGAGACGTTTACCGTCAATGTAAATGCGTTCGGTGCCGCTAAGAACAATAATGAAAGATTCATTTTCAGCCCCTCTGAGTTTATAGGGACCCTGGTTGCCTTCCTGCTCCGCACCGTTGAATTTACTTCCGGAAGAAATATTTCTCGCATACTTGCCTTTTGAGACAGCGATATTCGCTTCTGAGGTGACCGTTACGTGTTGTTTTTCTTTTTCCACCAAGCGGGTTGACAAGCCGGCACCCTGCACTTTTTTGTAAAAATTCATAAAGTAACTTTTGGGCCTGCGCAGTTCAAAATCACCGGCAATCAGTTTTGTTTGTCCGTCCGATAACTGGATAAATACCTTATCAAATTCCTGTATCTGCTGCGTGTTGCCTTCGGGCTGAAAAGGTATGTTGTTATCGGTTATGGCTGCGAGAATTTCAATGTTTTCGCTCAGTTTACCGGATAGTTCAATATTCATATTGGAATTTACGGTTACATCCTGATTATTACCAAAGGTAATCCCGCGTGATATGCTTCCGTTTTTTGTCAGTCCGCGAGAAGAGAAAAAATCTTCCATCGGTTTACCCGATGCCGGATAAATAAACGGGTTAGCGACCTCACCCGACCCTGGAACTATCAACGAAATATCCTTATGCCGGAAGTTTTTTGCAAACGAAAACGGAAATACCCTCCATAAAATCAGTAAACTGTCGCCATGAGAAATATTCTTCCTGTTTTTCAGAATCAGAAATCCGTTAATGAAATCTGTTTTATAATAAGATGAATCCAGTGAATTGAATTTACGGTCATGCACCAGGAGCGATCCGGGTATAATGCTTAACGTATCAAGCCGGATAGTGTCACTGGCGGGGTAAAACCATTTTTTCCGCTGGTTTGAAAGAACTTGCGCCTGCAGTGAAGCGGTAAACACGATGAGCGGGAGTATGGATGATATGATTTTCAACAGGGAAGGATAACGTGTTTTTGTCCGTTTTGTGACGGGTTGCCGAAAATACGATTATTCCGGGTTTGACAGGAAAGCAGAAGAGACGGTAGAATAAACTCAGAAAACTATTTAATTACTGCGCTGCAGCCGTAGTATCTTTTTCCTGCGCACCGGGTTGCGGCTTAGGCGCTCTGAAAAAAACTTCCGAAAAATCCCTGTAGTGCATGGAATTAAGGAAGAGGCGGTTTACAAAGGATTGGGAGAGGCGGTAATTTTCTTCATACCACAGTACGAGAATGGGTGCATCTTCAATGGCTTTCTGTTCGGCCTGAATGTAGAGATCAAATTTATGAGAAACCGAATCAGTAACTGCGGCTTCCTCAAAGAGTTTATCAAAATCAGCATTTACATAGCGGGAGGTATTATAAAATGAGGGTTGCGATAAACTGTCCGGAACCGTTTTACCGTACAGCAGCATCAGGAAATTATCGGGTGCCGGGTAATCGGCTATCCAGGCGCTCATAAAAAGGTCGGCACGACTGTAAGCGGCATCTTCAAGTTTCACCGACATCGGCACTATTTCAATATCCACATTTACATTTAAGTTATTCAAAATCTGCTTCTGGACCTCAAAGGCGACCTGGGTATTATACCCCCCAACGTTCACTTCCATTTTCACAGGCGGAAAACCTTCACCGTTTTTATATCCGGCTTCAGCAAGGAGTTTTTTGGCCTGTTCCATGTCATAGGAGAACCCCTTTATTTTTGTCACATCATACCCGTAACTCATAAATGCCGGAGGTACGATGCCGTTAAAACCTCCCGATCCCTCATTATCAAGGATTTCTTCAACAATTTTCTTCCGGTCAACTGCAAGTGAAAATGCCTTGCGGATCCGTATGTCCTTAAAAATGCTGTTTAAGTTAAATTCAATAAAATGAGATGCCATGTCGGTTGACCGTTCCAGGACATAAAGCGGGGGTTTTTTCTCAAAACTGGCGATATGCTGTTCAATCATTTCCCTTACGCTCTGTGCAGGAATGCTGAGCACCAGGTCGAGTTTCCGGTTAAAAAACATATCTAGTTCTTCCTTTTTAGGTATGGTAAAACTGACGACAATGGAATCAAGGAAGGGTAACCTGTTGTCAAAGGAATCGGTACGATGATAGTTTGCATTGCGTACAAGGATGACTTTCTCCATCGGTTTTCCTGTGGCTTCATCATATTCTTCAATGATATCTGCAAAAATAAACGGACCCGTGCCTGTGGAGAGCATATCACCGTCTTTTTCAAAACATTCTTTAGGAACAACGCTTGCCGGAGGTTGGGCCAGGATATAGAGGAAATTGGGTTCGGGTTTAATTAAGGTTAACTGCAGGGTGTAATCATCAATGACTTTTACACCTTCAAGCGGGAATCCCGGTGTTCCGGTGCCGCTTGCTTCATAATATTTATTGACACCTGCAACCCTGTCCTTAAACGATGTGGAAAAACTGAAATTATCCTTGTGCTGTGTACAAAGCAGTTCGAATGAAAATTTAAAATCGGAGGCCTTTACTTCGCGTCCTTTTCCGTCCGGGAAACAGGCATAATCATGGAAATAGACGCCTTTTTTAAGGTGAAAGGTATAGGTGGTTTTTGATTCGTCAAGTTCCCAACTTTCAGCAAGGCAAGGCATTATTTTAAGGGTTCGCGGATTAAATTTAACCAATCCTTCATAAACCTGTGTGGCTATATGGGCAGAAGCGGCATCAATTATGGCAAAAGGAAGAAGTGTCTGCCATTCGGTATTCTCATTATAGCGGAATGTGCCTCCATAAACCCGCTCACCTTTTGCCACACGGTTCTTATCATTATCTTTGCCGCCATCCCCGCAACTGCTTAGCAGACATGCGGTCACTGCAAGTAGGAATAATTTATTCATAAAACGACATCAAATATAGTAATATTTAATAATGCCAAACCAGGGGTTAAATAAAATGTTATCTTTGCCGGACTATTAATAAAGGGGGTAACCATTTGTCACTAAAAGATTTTAATTACATTTGCGCCCTCAAAATTACAACAAAATAATATACCCTGAACCCTGATATAAAAATCATTTTTATATTTGAGCCCTCAAAACGGGGAATTGCTATTTTTGTAAGGTTTTGATAATTGAAAAATTAGTCATAATATTGCGCCCGTTTTCCGGAAATAATTTCCCGGTTATTTGATATAAAATAATGAAAAGAGGCGTTTACTTAATTGCTCTATTTGTTGCCGGGATGATCGGTTCGGCCAACGGAGGCCAGATTGTACTGCAAGGCAACTATCAGGGAAAAAACCTATACGTCCAGAACCCTTTTGCCGGTTCAGGAGTTGGTTTCTGCACTATTGAGGTTACCGTAAACGGTAATGTCACCACCGATGAAATTGCTTCCAGCGCCTTTGAAATTGACTTCACGCCATTTCAATTAGAACTGGGCGCCAAAGTTGAAGTGGTAATAAAACATAAGGATGACTGCGTTCCCAAGGTGCTGAACCCGGAGGTGCTAAAACCAAAAAGTACCTTTGAAGTTGTTGCCATAGAAGTTACTAAGGACGGGGTACTGGACTGGACTACTAACGGTGAGACCGGTCAATTACCTTATATTATCGAACAATTCCGCTGGAATAAATGGGTAAAGGTCGGTGAGGTTGAAGGGAAAGGAGCAAAGGGCACAAATCATTATTCTTTCAAGGTAGTCCCACATTCCGGAGAAAATAAGTTCCGCATCAAACAGGTTGACTTCAGCCGGCAACCCCGCTATTCCCAGGTGGTAAAATACCGTTCAATGGATCCACCCGTCACTTTTGCTCCCCAGAAAGTAAGCGATAAAATAACCTTCTCGGCCGAAACAATGTATGAAATATATGATGCTTACGGGAATATTGTTAAAAAAGGATTCGGTAAGGACGTTGACTGCGCCAATCTTAAACGGGGCGCCTACTTCCTCAATTATGACAATGAAATGGGTAAGTTCATTAAAAAATAGTTTGTTTCCGTTCTTTCCTTCCGGTATTCTTTTCTTCCAGATATTTTCAGGATAACTCCTTATGGTTATTAAAATTGATCATATTGGCATTGCCGTCAGGACGCTTGAACAAGCAAGCCCTTTGTTTGAAAAATTACTGGGTGAAAAGCCATTTAAATCCGAGGAAGTGCATAGTGAAGGAGTAAATGTTTCATTTTTCAGGTGCGGTGAAACCAAGATTGAACTGCTTGAATCGTCAATGCCCGGCAGTACCCTTGAAAAATTCCTGGTAAGGAAAGGTGAAGGCGTTCATCATATCGCATTTGAAACCGATAATATTAAGGAAGAGATGGCCCGGATGAAGGAAGCGGGTTTTTCATTATTACATGAAGAACCCCGTATTGGGGCAGATAACAAACTGGTATGTTTTATTCATCCGAAAAGTGCCGGTGGGTTGCTGGTGGAAATATGTCAGGAGAGAGATAAGCAGAATTAAGCACGATATGGGTAAATAGCAAACCGGTTTTTATACCGAAAGCATTCTGATTTCCTCCCGCCATGGCGGGACAAATTAAAAAAAACAACTTCCAAATAAGAACCAATGAACAAAATCCCAATAAATCAAATCCAACCTCTGGCGAGACCTCGCTATAGCGGGTAGTTTTGCACATTTGACATTTCGGATTTGGATATTATTTGTTATTTGGAATTCGGATTTTGGAGTTTGTTTTGTATCGTTATGCCAGTTGATGGGAAAAACCTGCTTCCTCCTTATGAGGTGACTCCGCCACCGGTGTTATCCTGGGCGACCTATCTTTTTAAAACCGATTCCGGGATGGAATATGAAGTTCGTTTTTCAAGAAAACAGGATAATATCCTTCATGTAAGTATCGCTTTTGGCGTCACCAATGAAGAGTTTGAAGGAGAGGAATATGTTGCGACCAATAAAGGCGAGATGTTCAGGGTCATGTCAACAATGGTTAAAATAGTACGAATGTATAAGGAAGCGCATCCTCATGCTTCCATCTATGAGTTTATGGGAGAAGCAAGGGAGAAAGAAAAAAATTTACCTCAGACAGCCCGCATTAAACTCTATTACCGATACCTGCCGTATATATTCGATGAACCGGGATGGATTATCCACTTTCTGAAAAATCATATCGTGGTTACACGGGATAAAGATTTTAAACCTTAATGGTCAAAATGCGGTTAGGTGATTTATTTTTCTATTCGCTACTTTCAACTATCTATTACCATTTTCAAGTTTCAATTCTCTTACATATAACAAATAATGGTTACTATTCAGGTTGCCTGATTATTTCTGCCACAAAGGCACCAAGGCACCAAGTTTCACAAAGAATTCTTCGTGTTTCTTTGTGACTTTGTGTCTTTGTGGCAAGTATTTCAGGGTTTTTTATGGATACCTGAATAGTAACAAATAATGTTTCTTTATGGATAATAGATATTAGAAAATGGTAATAGAAAATTGGAATTTGAAATTTGAAAAATACTGCTTTCGTAAAAAACAATAAAAATCCTTTTTACCAATGAAATTTGACGTCACAATAATCGGTTCAGGACCTGGCGGATATGTTGCCGCAATCAGGTGCGCGCAACTGGGAATGAACACCGCACTTGTTGAAAGGTATCCCACTCTCGGAGGAACCTGCCTGAACGTGGGGTGCATTCCATCAAAAGCGCTTCTCGATTCTTCCTGGCATTTTTTTAACGCCCGGATAAATTTCAGGCAGCATGGAATTGAGACCGGAAATGTTTCCGTTAACCTGCAGCAAATGATAAAAAGAAAAGATGACGTGGTAAAGCAAACCTGTGATGGCGTGCGTTACCTTATGAAGAAGAATAAAATAACCGTCTTTCATGGTCATGGTTCTTTTATTGATAAAAACAGGATTAAAATCGGTTATTCTGAGGGGAAAAAAGAGATTATTGAAATCGCAAAAACAATTATTGCTACAGGTTCAAAACCATCTGCGTTGCCAGGTGTTACCATTGATAAATTGAGAATTATTACTTCCACTGAAGCATTATCAATCCGGGAAATCCCTTCACATTTCATTGTTATCGGGGGGGGAATTATCGGTGTAGAACTGGGTTCGGTATTTTCGCGGCTTGGATCAAAAGTGACCATTCTCGAATTCCTTGATTCGCTGGTACCCGGAATGGATAGAACCCTTGCCGGAGAACTTGAAAAAGTTCTCAGAAAGCAGGGGATTGAAATATTCTTAAACCATAAGGTAACCGGTTCAAAAAATACAGGGAAAGGAGTAACGGTTTCAACTAAAAACAAAGAAGGCGTCATCCGTGAGTTCCATGGCGATTATTGCCTTGTTGCCGTAGGCCGGTCGCCATACACGCAGAATCTCGGACTTGAAAATGCGGGGGTAAAAACCGATGCCAAAGGAAGGGTTGCCGTTAATCAGAATCTTGAGACAACCGCAACCGGCATTTATGCCATTGGCGATGTAATTGGCGGTGCCATGCTGGCGCATAAAGCCGAAGAAGAAGGAATTTTTGTTGCAGAACTGCTTGCCAGTCAGAAACCGCATATCAATTATCATGCGATTCCCGCTGTTGTATACACTCATCCCGAAGTAGCCGGGGTCGGATATACTGAAGAAGAACTGAAGGCGATAAACAAAAAATACAAGACAGGTAATTTTCCTTTCCGAGCCAGCGGACGAGCCCGTGCCAGCATGGAAACCGAAGGACTCGTGAAAGTCCTGGCTGCTGCAGATACAGATGAAATCCTCGGTGTTCATATTATCGGACCAAGGGCATCCGATATGATTGCCGAAGCGGTTGTTGCATTGGAATACCGCGCATCGGCAGAAGATATTGCCCGAACCTGCCATGCCCATCCTACTTTTACCGAAGCATTCAAAGAGGCGTGCATGGATGCAACGGGAAAGAGGGCGATTCATGTTTAGGTAAGAATACAGGAGACGGGTCCGATGGACTCCGAAGAGTCATGCGGACTCCTTCGGAGGAGACAGTGGGCAGTGAGCAATGGTCAACCTACAATAAACAGTAGACAATAGACATCCCGATAGCCATCGGGAGGCAAAATAAATTTGAGTGGATTTTGTATCGTAAGGTAAATTCCTACAAAGAGTCCGGCTGATCTCAGACAATCACTATCCGGCTTTACTGACTTCGCAGAAAAACGAAAAGTGATTTCCATGCGTATGTGTGGGTGGAAAGCAACCACTAAAACCATACGACTATGAAAACAACTTTTTACAATCTTCCGGTGACAGTGCTTGTAACCGGATTGCTGACAATCACAACAGCAAACGGGCAGCCGAACAAGGAATTGAATAATGGTTCTGCAGGATGTCCATGCTTTTCAATGTTCCTTGAATGTCTTACCGGGAATTTTGGAGATGCAAATCATAACCCGAACGGATCCTCAATTCAGCAATTCCTTAATGCATATACCAATCCGTCACCACAGGGCAATGAAAATAGTGGCAGCAACGGAGGATGCAATTCAAATAATAATGGCTGGGACAACGCAATGAGTAATGGAAACAATCCTCCGGCAATTATCTGCGTTGCTGAGTATGTCTTTTGCTGTCAGCAAAACGGGTGTGAATAAAAACCGGTTACTTCCTTTGTTAAAAACTATGAATAAGATAATTTAAATTTTGCTTTCTTTTCGGAATTTTTTTCGTATATTTGTCAATTCATAGAAAATTTCTTTCCCTTTGAAAAATCCCGGATTAATATTGTTTTTGTCTGCGATACTTTTGTGTGTAAAGAGTTGGGGGCAAACAGTAGTTTTTATCGATGATTTTAACCGTGCATCAGTTAGTCCCGGGGGAACTCCTTCTATGACTTATACTACAACCTCTCCATCTTCCGGATGTGGCGCTTCAAGTATAAACAGTAGTTCATTTTTAGAATTGACAAATTGTGCCACAGCAGGAAGAGTTTTTGTTACCGGTACATTAAGCACTTTTTCATGTCCCTTTTCCGGAACGCTTTCAAGCAATCCAGGACTGATCACCTGGACATTTAATTTTCGGTATAACAGAACTACTAACCCATCGGGATTTGGATCAACTTCATACGGAGTTGCCATTGCGCTTGCAGCATCATCATCCGATTTAATGACCGCTAATGGTTATGCCATTGCCTATGGAAATTCCTCAACCCCTGACCCGATCCGGCTGGTAAAATTTGCATCAGGACTTGATCTCGATGGTAACATTACCAATATTATCAGTTCCGGTGCCAGTGATATATCAGCAGTAAACAATTATGTCAGTATCAGAGTCACTTATGATCCGGCCGGTGATAACTGGTCTCTTTTTATCCGGGACGATGGTGCAGCCGCCTGGTCTGATCCATCATCAGGCGTTACCAATCAAATTGGATCCACCACTTCCGATAATACCTATACAGGGGTTGCAAATTCCAATTTCGGTTTTTTGTGGAACTATTCCACGGCTGCAAGCCAAACAGCCCGTTTTGATAATTTCAAAGTTACCGTTGTTAATGGTGTACCCTCTTTGTCTTGCACCGAAACTCATGCTGACGCTTCGTGTAATGGTTCAAATAATGGCAGTATTGATGTAACTGTTATGGGAGGAAATTCTCCATATACTTACTCGTGGAATGATGGTCCTGCAACCGAAGACCGGACAAATATTGCTTCTGGTTCCTATACTGTAACTGTCTCAGATGCTTGTTCAAATACTACTTCCAAAACCGTCATTCTTACCGCCCCCCCCCTTGAATCAACACTGCTTGAATCATTTTGCGATGGCGAGTTTACAAGTAATCCCGTATGGTCCGGAGATGCAGCCAACTGGCAGGTAGTATATAACAGTACTGCGGCTGCCGGATCGGCAGGATCTAACACCCTGCGGCTTAATGCTGCATCTGCAGGAACGCAATATTTAAGCACGCAGATCGCAACATGGGGAGATGAACAGGAATGGGGATTCTGGATCGGAAGACGCGACTATGCTTTCACCGACTTAAACAATATTTACATCTGGCTGTATGCCAACGAAAGCAATCTTGAATCCGGTACCGTTGACGGCTACAGGATTAAAATCGGAGATGATTCAGGCGATGATGAACTCGTACTGCAACGTGTAACAAACGGAACCGCCACTGATATTCTCACTTCCTCCGGCTCCATTCTGAATGGAATTACCGATATCGGATTCCTTGTAAGAGTTACCCGCAGCAGTTGTGGCGACTGGCAATTATTTACGTCAACTCTCCCATCTTCCAGCGGAACAGGCGAGATTGCGAGAGGTGTTCCCAATTCAGCCAATGCTTCGGTTTTACAGGGCAATGTAACTAACAGCGCCTACACTCCGGCCAGCAACGGTTATTTCGGAATTATTGCAACTCATACCGGGGATGCCAACGCTATGGCAGCGCTTGAATTTGACCAGATCCTTTTTAATGCAACCGCCTTCACACCTTTTTCAGGATATTTCCGCAGTAAACAGTCCGGCTACTGGTGTAATATTTCAACATGGGAGCAATCGTCCGATAATATTTCATGGAATGACGGAACGGATGTACCCGATTTTAATGACAATGAAATTACCATACGTGCCGGGCATAGCGTTACCATCGGAAATTCATCCCTCACCATTGATGAAACCACCGTTCAAACAGGTGGGGTTCTGATCCGTGCCGGTACAGGTTCCGCAGGTGATGTTTTTACTATAAACAATGGATCCGGTGATGACCTGATCATCAGCGGAACATATCGCAATACAGATGCCAATGACGGAAGACATACTGGAACGGGTAAGGTGAGAATAAAAAAGAACGGGATATTTGAGGCGACTGTAAACCCGGGAGGGGAAATTGATTATTACGCCAATGACCAGGATGTCGCTTTTGCCGCCAATATTGTCTGGGAGGATTCTTCGGTTTTTTACTGGAACACTTCAACGGCATTCAGTAACAGCGGTATTACTTATTTCCCTAATGTCACCGCAAGCGAAACTCCCGTTTTCAGGGTTAACGGCAATATGGCCGTTGGGGGGGCTTCAAATACTACCGTTAACGGCATTTTTGAGGTCTCGGCAGGTAAAAATGTCACCTGGCAATGGGGGGGGACTAAAAGTTTCAGAAACGGTATCCAGGGTGCAGGGAGTATTGTACAGGCAACAGGAGCATCCTTTTGCGGACCATTTACCATTACCGGGCAGGCGCTTCTTGGCGGCAGCGGGGCCATTTCGCTCAATTCAAATGGGCTGGAAATCACTGCTACAGGTTATACAACGCTCACTTCCGGTAAAACAATAAACAATGATGCAGGATCCGGTTCGGTTGTTGTCAACGGCACACTTAATGCCCGAACCTATAGTTTATCGGGAACTTCTGAATTTGCACTTAACAGCGGTGCTCTTTTGGTTACCGCCCATTCAGGCGGAGTAACCGGTTCAGTCACTGTGGCCGATACAAAAACATTTGATGCAGGAGCAAATTATACTTTTAACGGGACCGTTGCCCAGGTGACGGGCACACTAATGGGAACGCCAGCAAATAATGTGACTATCAATAACACGGCAACTTACCCTGATGATACCGTTCGCCTGACGCAATTAACTACAATTACCGGAACCCTCAGTTTAATTGCAGGTGATCTTATGACCTCTTCATCACGGTTGATTACCCTGGCCGATAATGCCGGGGCAGTTGGCGCAAACGATAATTCATACGTGGGAGGTCCATGCCGCAAACTGGGTAACGATGATTTTGTATTTCCTGTTGGCGCTGAAGATAATTACAACCCTGTTAAAATATCTTCCCTTGACGCTGTGGCCGATGATTATACCGCTCAATATTACTTTGATAACCCGCGTCCTATCTACGATGAAACCCAAAAAGATGCTACCATAGATCACATCAGCGGAATGGAATACTGGACGGTTGTGAAAAATAGTGGAACGGATGCGTATGTCTGGCTTTACTGGGATAATAACAGCGGAGGGGTAACTTCTCTGGCAGATATGATGGTTTGCAGGTGGAACGGTTCAATGTGGAAGGATCATGATAATGGGGCGACTACAGGCAATACTTCTGCCGGAAGTGTGCGGAGTTTAACGGAAATTTTCACGTTCAGTCCTTTTACACTTGGATCAAAAATAGCAGTACCGGGTAATCCCCTGCCTGTTGAACTACTTAAATTTACTGCCGTTGAAAGCAACGGTAATGTGATTCTTTCATGGACCACGGCTTCCGAAACGAATAATGATTATTTTACAATTGAAAGAGCAGCCCCCTCCAACTCCCCCAAAGGGGAAGAGTTAGAATGGATAGCAATCGGCACAGTTAAGGGCGCTGGCAACAGCAGTACAATTCGTCAATATGAATTTACAGATCCCCTCTCCGATGGGGAGGGTAAGGGCGGGACTTTGTATTACCGTTTAAAACAAACCGACTACGATGGCAGGTATGAATATTTTGGTCATGTAGCCGTTGAGATTCTTTTTTCCAAAACAATTGCACTCTATCCCAATCCTGTAAAAGATGAGATGGTAATTTCAATCAACGGCACGGGAGAGGATGAAGCAACCGTAAAAATTTACAA
Source organism: Bacteroidota bacterium (assembly GCA_016193485.1). Taxonomy (GTDB): domain Bacteria; phylum Bacteroidota; class Bacteroidia; order JACPRZ01; family JACPRZ01; genus JACPRZ01. The sequence goes on from JACPRZ010000030.1 coordinate 27,145, forward strand.
TATTACTGGTCAGGTTGTTTATTCCAGATTGCTTACAAATGGTTTCAACTCTTTTATTTTCAACGCCAACCGGTTGCCTCCCGGAATTTACTACATCACCGGTGGATGGAATGGAGAAGGAATGAGGTTTGTGAAGGAATAAAATCAATCGTTACTACTCAGCATCCCAGGAATTTCATGCCACAAAATCACTAAAACACAAAACCTGCCTGCCGGCAGGCAGGTTTCACTAAATTTTTTTGTGTTTTTTGGTGCTTTTGTGACTTTGTGGCAGAAATTTTTATGTTTTCGGACTTTGTGGCAGAAATTTTTATGTTTTCGGATACCCACCTGAATAGTTACAATCAATCAAATTTCAAATGTTTAATTGATCGTCCGCCATCGCGTAATTGCCTGAGTGCATCAATACCGATTTTGATGTGCATTTCAACAAATTTATCCGTTACAATTTTATCCTGTTCTTCGGTTTTTACTCCTTCGGGAGTCATCGGCTGATCTGAAATAAGCAGAAGCGCGCCCGTAGGGATACGATTTGCAAACCCGGTAGTGAAAATTGTTGCCGTTTCCATATCAATTCCCATACAGCGTATGTCGCGCAGGTAATTTTTAAATTTATTGTCATGTTCCCAAACCCTGCGGTTGGTAGTGTAAACCGTGCCTGTCCAGTAGTCCCGCTTGCAGTGCTTAATGGCGGAGGAAACCGTGCGCTGCAAACTAAAAGCAGGCAGGGCGGGTACTTCGGGCGGAAAATAATCGTTTGAGGTGCCTTCTCCCCGGATTGCCGCTATGGGAAGTATCAGATCGCCTATTTTGCTTTTATCTTTAATTCCACCGCATTTTCCAAGGAACAATACGGCTTTTGGCATCACTGCGCTCAGCAGATCCATAATAGTGGCCGCATTGGCGCTGCCCATTCCGAAATTTATTATGCTTATGCTTTCGCTTGTGGCATTAGACATCGGCTTATCTTTTCCTTTGATTTCAATACCCATCTGGCGCGCGAACTTTTCAACGTAAACGGTAAAATTTGTCAGCAGAATGTATTTCCCGAATTCATCAGCGTCAGCGCCCGTATAGCGGGGAAGCCAATTGTCAACTATTTCTTTTTTTGTTTTCATTAGGTTTTCGTTACTATTCATGCCCGATTATCCCATAATTATCCAACTCAATCAAATCATATACTTTGAACATCTTTTCAATTTGTTCAATATGGTTATTGACTAAGGCGTAAAGAATGTTGTTCTTTATGTTGCCCGTGGTAATAATCAATAATTTTTTTGGCGAGCGCTGCAGATAAAATGAATTTTCAAAATCAGAATCTTTCGTGATTAAAATCCGATTCTCTTTTTGGACGATGGCACGAATAACATTATCATGTGTTCGTTCTTTAGAAGGTAAATCATCGGTATGAATAGCATCGTGACCTTTGGCATTTAGCAGTTTGCACAATTGATAGGGTAGTTGTGCGTCAACAAAAAACTTCATGCAAGTATTTTGTGAATGGCTTTAACACTTGTAAGGCGGGAAGCAAATTGCAGGCATGCTTTTATGTCGGCCCGCTCAAGTGCCGGATAATCCTTTATTATTTCTTCAGGAGTCATTCCGGAAGACAATAAATCCAGTATCATCTCCACCGGATATCGCATATTTCTCACTACCGGTTTGCCATGGCAAACTTTCGGGTGCATGGTTATTCTTTTTATTAATCCTTTCATTTTCTCATATTTTTACAAAGGTATAACATTTTTCCCGGAGCACCCGGGGTTTCGTTTTTCGGCTAATTCTTATTTTCCGGTGCTACGAGTAATATTTTATCTCGCCACACGCAATTTCATGATGGATTATTTTGATGTTTGAGACGAGACGTGGTCTCGTCTCTACATTCCGGTTGTTTTTCGTGTTATTTATTACACCGGGGATTATATTCGTCTGCATCCCAATTTTTTGGATTATGGCAGCTATATGAACGAATTTGTTGTAGCCGTTCATCGTTACGGATGATCTCATCATAGAATCGTGGTTGCCAATCAAACCATCCGCCATGACCCTTATGTTTGAATTCTTTTTTACATTTTGATTTCCATCCGCCTATTATTACGGATAATGAACCTTTTGGGGGTGAAATTGCTGCCATTTTTTTGTTTTTGGAAATGTTTCCTGATATGTTCTTGGGTATGTAGAGACGAGACCTTGTCTCGTCTCTTTTATTTAATTCGTTCTCGTCTCTTTTTTTTATTTCGTTCTCGTCTCTACATACCGGCTGTTGTTGGGTTGTTTCAGGCAGCAGACGTTTCATAACCACAATTCCATGAATGTGATTGGGCATTATTTGAAATGCATCAAGGTATGTATCCATAAATGACTCCGGTATTTCCAACCAATAGTCCAGCACGATTTTTCCCATTTCATTCAATTTCATTTCTCCATTTACTACATCGCCAAAACAACAAATACGGTTTCGTGTACATATCGTTACATAATATTTACCACCCCGGGCGTAATCCCAACCTGGCATTCGGGCGGATTGTATGCGGTATTTTTCTTTATATCGTTCCATCAGCCGGAACAGTAATAAAAATTTGGCAAACCTGCCTGCCGGCAGGCAGGTATACTCCAGCACCGGAAAATAAGAATTAGCCTATGTGCCGAGTCAATTTTGTTTTGTTGTGCATGGCAGATGCAAGAGGGCAGAAGGCAGAGGGAAAATACGAATGAAAAACATATAACAAGAAATGAATAATGAATAAGGGAAAAGCAGAGCAGGCGATGGAGTATATTTGACAAATTATCACTATTGTCCGACTAAAAATAAAATCAACACTTTTTCTACTATGAAGAGTAAACAATTTTATAAAAGTACCCCCTATCATGTTTTTTTGATCCCAGAACAAGGATTAACGATTAGCGATTTTTGATGTATTTTACGGATTAAAATTTCGTAACTATTCAGGTGGGTATCCGAAAACATAAAAATTTCTGCCACAAAGTCACAAAAGCACCAAAAAACACAAAAAAATTTAGTGAAACCTGCCTGCCGGCAGGCAGGTTTTGTGTTTTAGTGATTTTGTGGCATGAAATTCCTGGGATGCTGAGTAGTAACCCACCACCAACTTCTCAATATGGTTACCGGTTTCCGCAACAATCTCAAAAATGTAAATTCCCTTATCTAAGTTTGTTGCATCTATGTCAATGAAATTGTTGCCGGTGATTACCGTTAGTTCTCTGCTGTAAACCACACGCCCGGTAATGTCATACAATTTTATGCTTACTTCCTGATTTAATGCTGATTTGTAATTCATCATAAAATTACCATTGTTCGGGTTCGGAGTAAGTATGATCAAGACATCGTTGGTAATATTTTCAAAAATCCCTGAAGTATAGCATGGATTACCGGGATTGTCTATTTTGGTCATAGTATAAAAATCAATATAGCAGGCGAAATTCACACTGTCGACAAAAGGATTTCTGTTGTTCTGAAGTGAAGCGATATAATCATTTCTTGCTATTTCCCAATCATCCGGTGGATCCTGGAAGTGCCATTCTTTCAGAAGATTCTGATCCTGGAAACGGTTTGGTATGCTTGGCAAAGACCAGTTATTTCCGCTGATGCCGTTATAACATACCGCCATGTACATCATTGCTCTTGCCGCATCACCTTTATGCGAATTGCGCGGCTCGTAAACCGTTTTGCCGGCAGCATTCAACCCTAATATACCCTCCAGATAAGAACCGGTTACAGTTACCACCTCTCCCAAAGGGTAGTTGCTCCTGGGGATATTTGCATACTCAAGGTTGGTGGGAAAAAGATTATGCTGGTCATTGTATTCGGGCTTTTCAGGATTATCTGCAGGGTAGGTGGGCATCCAACTATGAGGATAGGAATGTTCCCTGCTATATCCTAATGCCGACCAATTGAAAGCGCCTGTATAAATAATGTTTTCACCGGTGTAAACACAGGTTACTGTTTTTCTTCCAAGCGTGGTATCTCTCGATTCAAAATTATTTATCATAGTGCCTAAATAATTTACATAAGAAACCGTGGTATGCGGATTAATAAGGGAACTTAAATCCGTTACAAAAGCAGGCGATGAAGTTGATATGCCGGTATAATAATTATTTATCATTCCATCCGGTGTAGCGGTATCGCCCGACAAAGGATTTATCGTAAGATAGTTCTCATAGCCGGAAGATCCGTTAAATGCAAAGACCATGAAATAATAATCGGTATTAGATACAATGAAATTTGGAGTGAAAGATGCTCCGCTGCCAATGTATGCAACCTGATCTGTGCCGATATAATCGCCCCTTTGATAAGTAATTCCGTCAACAGGACTTGCCGTAACGGGTAATCCGTTCTTTCTCAGTACCATGTATTTTTCGGCAGCAGGCGATGCAGCGGTATAAGAGACATTTAAAGTATAGGACTTAACATTGGAAAAGAGCAGGTTGGTTGGCTGTGCCGTTGGCTCGGTAGCATAGTTACCTGAAAGTCCATAAATATTTATGATGTACGGATTCTCGTTAGAATCGTCATTGCCAATAGAAATAGTTGCAAATTTAGAACCTGTAGGACCGGTAGGAGTAAAGTTTAACGTAAAATCAGCGGAATCATAAGGCCCGACTGATGAAGGCATTGAATCGATGCTGAAATCGGCAGAGTCAGTTCCTGTAATTGTATAGTTGGAAATATTTAATGTTTGAGATGCTCCCTGATTCTCTATGGTAAACAGGGTAGATGCGTTATTCCCGATTACAAAGTCAGAACCGGATAAAACGGTTGTCATGCCTTGCAGTACATTTATTTCTAATGCCGGGGCGACATACGAAACAATATCATTCTGATCCCGCGGCAATAACTGGTAAACGGTATTGTATTCCGATAATATGCCGGTTATGTCCACCCCCCCCACAGGAATGGTTTGTCCCACTAATGGGTTGGTAGTTCCTGTTATTCTTATTACGCCCGACTGGCTGCTGCCTGTAAAGGGATAATTGATGTTTGCTGCAAATGTGCCGCCCGATGAAAAAGTGCAATTTTCTAATATCACCAATTGCGCCTCAAGGGGTTCGCTCATTTGAGCAGGGATAATTGTCAGCGGTGTCGGTAATGGATTGCCGGAAGAGTTAAGGGAATAAGCGGTAACAGGATTAATTTCAAGCAAGCCGTTATAGTCCGATAATTTTCCGGTAATGGTAACCGATGCCCCTCTTAACGGGGCGAAAGAAACGGAGCCGGCTCCGGGATAGGCGGCAATACCGCCAGAACTATCCTGGATATACCTGATGATACCGAACTCTGAACCGTTGGTAACAATGCCGGTAACGGTTACCGTTGAGCCGATGGGGTTCGTCCTCGCATCTGCAATATCGGTTTGTGCAAAAAGCAAATGGTCATCGAATAATAGCAGCGCTATAGTAATGACGAATGATTTTTTCAAATTATTGATTTGTTGATTATTTAATACCTCTTCAAAATCTCATTTTCTCTTTTTCATCTCCTCAATTTTTTCATTGAGTTCGTCATTCCTGAATGTATCAAATGCAGTGAATACTTTTTTCTTCACATCATTCCATGTAATATTTCTGAATGTTTTGGGAGGGGGAGATTGTTCAAGTTCACGGTTCCGGAAAGGTATTTCTTTTATAACATCAATTACATTCCGGGTGGTTTTATGTGGGTATTTTTCTGCATAAAATCCAAGTAATTCCTTAAATGTAAAGTTGTTTAATAATTCCGCTATATCATAATAGTCCTTTTTCGTGGCTCGGTCAGTAATTGCGTTAAGTTTCATAGCTGCAATATCCTCTTTATCAGCCATTCTGATGTTTTCTTCCGTTATTTCCGGTCTGATAAAAGGCACATCCAGAGCCCAAAGATCAACCTTTGAATTATTTATATGAAAACTTAAACTTTTTTCTCCTTCCCTCAGCAAGTCCATATTATGAAATTTTTCAGCAATCCTTTTTCCCAGTTTTTGTTTAGCGAAATCCTTATAGGAAAACAAATCAATATCAACAGATTCCCGGTGCCCCAACTGTAAAGCAAGAGCTGTACCCCCGACAAGCCGGAATGCTTTTAATTCATTAACGACCATCAAGTTTTGCAGTACGGCTAATAGTCGTGATGAAATTGCTTCCTTGTATAACATTTAAAATCGGCAGGGTTTAAATTGAAAAGAGAACAAGCTAAACTCAGGGCATAAGGTTTTAAATATTTTACATATTGAAGGGATTTCATTACTTTTTTTTCCCCATAATAAGCGATGACTTCCTTAACATCTTCCCATGATCCATAGTCAAATACACGGGAAATAACCCATAAATATTGTTTATCGGGATCTATCTTGTTATAATTAGTATCCCAAAATAACCGTTTGGGAAGTTTTAGAATTGTTGATCTGATCAGCATACCGCAAAAATACGAAATTTGAGCATGCTTTCAGCAATGGCAAGTATTTCAGGGCAATTAAAAAGTTATCTGCAATGAAGTATTAAACCTTCTTCCCAAACCAAAAAATACTCCGGCCGATTTAGCATCAAAATCATTATAATTGTTCAAAAAACTATCATTATTCTGGGCGTCCGAAACATATACTTCGTTCAGCAGGTTTAAAACGCTTGCCCTTAAATCCATTTTGATTTTACCGATTTTGAAATTATATCCCGCATGAAGATCTAAAAGATAATCATCGGGCATTTGCCATGATTCCCTGCCTGCGTTGATACCATCTAAACTTAACGGATCAAATTCAGCGAAATTTTTCCCGAAATAAGTTCCCTGTGTTTTAATATATAATCCTTTAATTACTTCGTAACGGATGCTCGCCCCGGATTGCATCTGGGCTGCATCGCCAACATGAACTCCTTTTGCATCAAAACTTTGCTTATAAACCAGATTTCCATTGTCATCATATTTCCGGGCTGTATCTTTTGATGTCCATACCCAGTCGCCATAAGAGACCAACCCCTCCAATTCTAAATTTGAAAATGCCTTGTAAATAAAATCAAATTCCACTCCCTGGTGAAGCGCATCCATTCCATTTATATTTACCGAATATATATTGCCATCCGGATCTGTATAAACACCTGCACGGTCAGCGGGTTTATTTTCCCAGATGGTATAATATCCGTTAAGGTTCACCGCAAATTTTTCATGTTGGAAATTATAACCCAATTCAGCCGATTTTACAATCTCATTTTTTATATCTGTAAAAAACTTGTTGTTCCTGTCAATTACATTATTAAAGCGTGGCGTTTTGGAAAGATAACCCACATTAAAAAAAACATTTTGAAACTCGGTCAAATTAAAATTAGCGCCTGTTTTAACAGTAAAACCCGGAATCCATTTCCACCCGGTTTGGGCGAAGCGCAATCCTGCTGCATCCCGTGTGTAATAGGCGCCATCATAAATTATTGTATCCCTGTAGCCGATATTTAATAGTGTGTCGCCAACCAATAATTCTTTCTTTCTGAAATAGTCAATGCGTTTGTACCCGCTGTACGCACCTGAAATATTTATGAAAGCAGTCCAAAAACCGCCTTTAATTTCCGCCTGCGCAAAACTGCCTGCCCATCTTACCAAACCATCATTATAATATCCAATCCTGTCACCGGTTCTTTTAACATTGGATTCCTGGTTCAGGTTGGAATTTTCTATTGCATAATCACCGCCAATTAAATCATAAACGGTTCTGTAATGGCTGCCAACATAATCCCTCATATCTACTCCGCCTGAAACTGAAACATGATTTCCGGGAGAATAATTGATTGTTGAAAGCAACCCGTACCAAAAATGATTATTTACGCTGCTATTCAGGTAATTAAAGGATTGGTGTTCTGTTGAATCTATTAATGGCAGAATGGAATAAGGCCCGGTGTTTTTTTCATAAATGCTCTGAAAGTCAATTTGTCCATGTACATCAACCGGGGGCCCACTGGCATTTAAACCTGTACCGCCACCGCTTCCAACCGATAAATAAGCGATATTGGAAATATAAAACTTATCGTTGACTGTCCAGAAATCTTTTAAGGTAAACTGCGGTTTGTGATAATAATTAACTTTTTCATGGAGTATTTCAACATTGGCGGGAATGGTGTCGCCATTAGGAGCTTTATACCTCCTGATGTATCCCCAGTGAGGATTAAATCGGGTTCCGTATCCTTTTATTTCACTGTATTTCAAAGAATCGGTGATGCCAATTTTATCGGCATATTCAGCATCAAAATAAGCAATTGATTTTTTATATGAACGTTGCGCGTGTTTTTGCGGAGCGCCCATTGCAGAAGCGCTTAATAAATGTTTCTCAAGTTTTTTTTCTATTTTTAGAAAATAGAACCAGCCCTTTGTCCATGTTTGGTCCACCCATCCGTTGCCTTGTTTATAGGAGCCGGCAGCAGTAATGCCAAAACCATTTGATAATTGTCCTGATGTCAATCCAACACTTGTTCTCATGAATCCGTCATTGCCAAGTTCCTGTTTTACCCTGCCGCCTTTTTTCGCTTCAATTCCCTGGCTGATGATATTCAGTGTTCCTCCAACGGAAGGATTTGCAAGTTTGGAGGCGCCAAGTCCCCTTTGTACCTGAGTACTTCTCATAACCATATCCAGTCCAAACCAGTTAGACCAATAGACCCATCCGTTTTCCATATCATTCACAGGTATTCCGTCTAACATTACAGCAACGTTGCGCTGACTGAAACCGCGTATTGTTATTCTTGCATCGCCATCGCCACCGCCTGACTGTGTTGCATAAACTCCGGGGGTGGCGTTTAATATCATAGGAATATCGCGCGAAGCGAGTTCTTCTTGTATTTTGAGAACAGGAATAGTGGAAAAAGCAACCGGGGTTTCTCTTGTCCTTGCAACATCGGCTACAACCTGTACCTCGGATAAGGTAATACCTTCAAGAGCAAAATTTACCGTTACAATATTGTCGTTAACCGTAACTTTTCGTGAATTCGTTTTAAACCCGATGTAGGAAATCGTTAAAGAATACTCACCGTTTGGAACTTCTATGCTGAAGTTACCATCCATATCCGTTGTCACTCCCTTACCTTCTCCGAATAATACGTTCGCGTTAATTAATGTTTCCCCGGTATTTTTATCCGTTACAGTTCCTTTTATTACTCCTTGTTGAGAAAATGCAGGTGAGGTGATAAGGATAATGAAGATTAAAAAAATAATATCCTTAAGCATAACGATTCACGGGAAAAGATGTGGCACGAATTTTTAGGAAGTAATTATTTTACCGCAATTTTTTTTGTAACCCGGTGATATGATTCAAAATTCACCTTTACAATATAAATGCCTGAAACAATTTCGGGTAATTCAATGTTCACTTCATAATTATTGGTATAAGTATGTGAAAATACTACATGCCCAAGAACATTTGAAATTTCAACGGATGAAATATCAGAAGCGGCTTTAACAGTTAAAGAACCGGTGTTTACGGGATTGGGGAAGAATAAAATACCCCTATCCGTCAATGGTTCATTAACTGATGCCGGATTACATTCACATGAATGAGAGCCCAAATTGGAAAATGTATTGGCATTAAACCTGTCCCATTCTGCAGCAGGATTAAAAGCGGAGGGGTTTACCGTAACACTTTGTTTAATGTTAAACTTTCTGACTAATGTTTGATCAACAGTGTAAAAATTTCCCTGCCCCGTATTGTAGGGCGCTACATCTGTCCATCCCCCTGTAGGGCTTGATGTGCCTCCGCTGGCATTAACCGGTTGTTCACCTATTTTCCCGATAAGGTCGATAATAACACCTGCTGTTGTCTCCAACGCCACAGCATCATCGCCATTAAAGTACATGGCTTCACTCACGAGGTAATCAGGGCATAGGAACAGATTACCGGGTAAACTGCCGATAGAATCCAATTCATCCCATACAGGCGCTTCCTGCCCCGTTCCGGCAGGATTTCTTTTGTCAATCACTAATACCTTTGTACCGTAAGGAGCAATGGTGCCGGATAATGCAACTACCCAGTTGGTTTGGGCAGGAGGTACATCCTGTCCGTTGGAATACCTTGCAATCCTATAACCGCTAATGTTTACAGTATCAATAGTAGGGTTATAAATTTCCAGGGCTTTATTGTTGCTCCATCCTTCAACATATTCTGAAATAAATAATTCATTGCATTGAGCAAAAGAGATTGCATATTGCAACGCAGAGATCGCAGCAACCGGAAAAAGACGGAACAATAAGAACCTGGAACCTGAATCCCATCGGTTCCAGACGGATAAGAATTTTTTCATGGAGAATAATAAAATTAAAATTTGATGAATACCTGTAATTCGGTCGAAAAAATGGTTTTTTTGCTTCGGTGGTTATGCTTATTAACCGGCAGGACAAAGGTAAAAAATAATAAAAGAAGTAATATTTCTTTCTTTATTTTTTATTTTGATGCGGGATAACCGGATCTATTGTAAAACCGAAAACCCAAATTCCGTATCTTGCCCCTCCTTAGGCGGGGTCTTGCATAAAAAATAACCGGGATGATTTTCCCTAAAAAAATTCTTTATTTATTCATTCTTCTTGAAGGCGCTGGCGTAATGTGCATTGAACTTGCTTCGGTAAAGATGATAGCGCCCTGGTGCGGGGAGACCCTCTATGTATGGACTTGTGTGATAGGGATCTCGATTCTCTCGCTTGCTGGCGGATACTTCATCGGTGGATATATGGCGGAAAAGCATAATCCTCCGCTGCTGCAAATGGTGTTCGTGCCGGCAATCGTTTTTCTTATCCTGCCGATGGTAACAAAAGAATTTTTCCGCCTGGCTGAAAGCGATAATTTTATTCTTCTCGCGGTAATTTCTTCACTGATTATCATACCCCTTCCGGTTGTTTTTCTTGCAGCCATACCGCCAGTTGCGATAAAAATTTTATCGGCAAACGAAAATGAAAGCGGTAACTCTACCGGCAAGGTCTATGCCCTGTCAACTGCCGGAGGAATTTTTTCAGCACTGCTGACCGGGTTTTTCCTTCTGCCTGATCTGGGTATTTCAAAATGCCTGTTCCTCGCGGGAATGATTTCCGGGTTGTTACCTCTCTTTCTTTTCCGAAAAAAAACTCTGCCGGTAATTATCTTTCTTATATCCATTATGCTGTCTGGATCAGGTATCCTGAAAAAACAACTAAAGGGGTCGGTCCGCATACTTCATTATTCCGAAGGTATGCCGGGACAAAACCTCGTGGCCGATGTAACCTTCCCATCCGGAAAAGTTCAGCGTTTCTATTATATTAACCGTATGGGACAAACCACGATAAATCCTGAAACCGGCCGGTCGCTGTGGAGTTATCCCGATTATGTAACCGCGGTTGCCGGTATTTTTCCCGAAAAATCCAATGTCCTCCTGCTCGGGCTGGGCGGAGGCACTATTGCAAATTATCTGGAAAATTACCTGGACATGAAAGTAACGGCTGTGGAAATAGACCCCCGCGCAGATGAAATAGCAAAACGTTTTTTCGGGCTGAGTAAGAATACACGGGTGATTATTGACGATGCGCGCCACTACCTGCAAACATCAGATTCCCGTTATGATATCATTTTGTTTGATGTTTTCAGGGATGTAATACCCGAATACGTCATGAGCCGTGAGGCATTTTTATCAGCAATGTCCCTTCTTAACCCGGGCGGAATAATCATGGTGAATTTTAACGGCTTTCTTACCGGTGATATCGGGAAAGCAGGACGGCTTCTTTTTTCCACGATGAAGTCATGCGGCATGACCGTAGAAATTTTACCCACTTTTGAAGAAGAAGAAAAATTCAGGAATAATATTTTTATCGGTGTAACAGCACCGGTCGATTTTTCAAAAACCAGGACACCGCTGAACCGGAACGGTATTCCCGTTCCGATAAATGATCTTCTTCTTAAAGAAGTACCTTCCCCGGGAACCGCTGTAATTACAGATGATCTGCCCTGCCTTGACCTCAGCAATTACCTGGCATCATCCGTTTGGAGGAGCGAGTATATCCGCGGTCATACATCTTTGCTTAGTCAAAACGGCATACCGTTATTCAGGTAGCGACATGGCGAGGGGGAATTTCTTTTTCATTATTCATTTCTTGTTATGTGTTAATTCTTATCAATACTCCGCTAATTTTTTGTTTCTCGCAGAAACGCAGAGAGCGCAAAGTTTTAAAATTCAATTCTTTGCGTTCTTAACCCCGCCTTTGGCTGGGAGAAATGAATTTGTATCCCGATATTTATCGGGATTGGTTTTTAAATAAATAAAGATTTTTACCGGAGTATTGATAATGAAACTTTTATTTCAAATATGCGTATAACCTTTGTTCTTGGTATTCTATCGGCATGTGGTGGTTTCTTGGTAAAATTTCATATTTGCATATTAAATAAATTGTTTTTACCTTTGGGGCGCAGTTTTTGTCTGATATTTGTCAGGATTATTATTTGTTAAACCGGCAATAAGAGTACCGTAAATAAATAGACCAAATAATAATGAAAAAATATTTACTCTCCATTTTATTTGTTTCAACTGGTTTTTGGGTACCTGATATTTCACTTTCACAATCGGTTACCGGTGAAACAAAAGATTTAATTACCAAGCCGGCCAATTCATCCGATATAAGCAAAGAAGAACTGGAACAGTCAAGAAAGGTAACCGTTACAAAAAAGTCGGAAACAATCGTGAGCCGGAAAGTGAGAATGATACCAAAAAACAGGAGCGGTCAGGGTGAAAGGGTTTTTATTATTGAGGATGCAGATTCCTCTCACGCTGTTACACAAACATCATCTGATGAGAACAATAGCAATAGTGCGCCTTTGAATGAAGAAACTATTATTGAAAAAGACCCGAAACAATAAATACGGATAAAAAGCAAAAACGATTGCAATGAAACGAAGCATCTTTTTTGTTGCGATTTCATTTCTCTCTTTAGTAACATGGAAAAACACCTATGGCACAGCGTGTTCACCTGTTGGTTATGCAAGTACTGTTGATGCCCTGTGTAATGCTCCTGTTCTTACACAGAATACGACTTGTGCAGCAGGAACCAATGTCGGAGTTTATACATGTACTACATGGGGATGCATTACGGCTGGAAGTTCTTACAAACATGATTACTTCAGATTCACTGCGACTTCAACAAGTGTCGATGTAAAAGTAACGGCAGGTACTATTCTGAATTACAATATTAATCTTTCATCGGTTAATCCCGCTTGCCCTTCTCCTACCACCGTAACTCAACTTGGATGCGCCACAGGACAAGGAGCTAATGGCTCACTTACAGTTGCAGGGTTAACTATAGGTACACAGTATTTTATAGTAATTCAAAGCACTACCGCTAATTCCGGCACATTTAATATTAGTGTTATTACTTCTGGCGGGGCAAACCCTTGTGCCGGCTGTACAATCAGCGGAAACGATATTTGCACCAGCGCAAATACAATGACGCTGGATGGCACCTGCTGCTCGGCAACCAACGTAGGAATGGCGGATAACTGGACCGGAACGGTTGGTTGCCAGTCGGCTGACGGGCATGAAGACGCATGGTTCATGGGCACACCAACATTAAGTACCTTAAGCATAACGGTGGATGGTTTGATGGGCGGTACAACAGTTTTTTGGACTGAAGCATTTGAAAACGGATGCGCCAACGGATGTTCTGCCAATGGTGTAAATACAGGGAATGGTGCCTGGGCAGTTACAAACACTGGTGCCAACGGACCTGTCCCTAATTTATGGTTTGTGAGTTGTGCTGAAGACGGATGTAGCGCAGGTGGATGCGGTGTCGGATGCGGAGGAGGTGCGAACTGTCCTGCCAATGATGAATCGCTTCATGTCGGTGCAGACGGAAGTAGTGATTGCGGATGTCTTGTATGCCCTACAAATGATTGTGGTGCTGTCTATGATGCATGTTCCGGGTGTACATGGTGTTGCTCAGGATCTCCTGCAACAGACAAAAGAGCTGAATCACCTACAATTAACTGTACAGGTCGTTCAGGTATTACGTTGAATTTTAATTATATTGAAAACGGACAAGGTAGTACGGATAATGCAACGGTTTGGTATTATAATGGAAGCACCTGGGCACAAATTGATGATCCTCCAAAAGTTGTTTTATGTGGAGGGCAAGGAACCTGGACAGCCCGATCAATTGCCCTACCTGCCAGTGCGAATAATAATCCCAGTGTTAAAATTGGCTTCAGATGGGTGAACAATGCGGATGGCATAGGCAGCGATCCGTCCTTTGCCGTTGATGATGTTACATTAAGCGTTGTTACTGCCGCCCCTAATGCCGAGTTAATCGTAGCCACATCTTCAAATGATCTTTGCACCGGGACCTTCACCGTTGTCAATTCCAATTGTGCTGCAACCCCGTTTACCCTTAATACTACAGTAACCCCCGGTAAACCCTACTGGTGGACAGTTTCTATGAGTGATGGTTCAACAAGCACATTTACAATATGTGCCGATGAAAGCGGTGGGTGTACGGCAACAGGCAACGATGCCTGTGCGGGCGCCTTTGCCCCTGCGCTTGACGGTACTTGCTGTGCAAGTACGCTCAACGGAGCAATTGATAACTGGGCTGGCACTCCCCCCGGCTGTCAGTCGGGTAATAACCCTGAAGTATGGTTTACAGGAACTCCTGGAGCCCTTCAGACGCAGTTGGTATTTACAGTTAATAATCTCGGAGCCGGTTTCAGCGGGAATATTGAACTTGTGGTTGTTTCTGCAAGTGGCCCTTGTTCCGGGCTTACCCTTGTAGGATCTTTCTGCGGTCCTTCCCCAATAAATGATAGTTTACAGGTTACTCCCGGAACCCAATATTACTGGACTATTTCTTCCAGTAACGGTTCCAACGGAGCTACATCTACCTTTACAATTTGTGTGAATGATAATGTGTATGTGGACAACAGCGCCTGTAACATTAATGATGTATTGACACCCAATCCTCCGGCAACAGTAAATAATACGTATCCAGGAGGTACATATCCTGCCAATTCAACTATACAATTTTGCTATACTATAACCGGATGGGATATAGGGGCAAGTTGCAACTGGCTTGCCGGTATTGTACCTTCATGGGGCAGCGGCTGGGTTGGCGGTTCCTTTACCCGCACGCTTAATCCTGTTAATGCTTCAGGTGACATGGGATCCTGGGGCTGGTGGACCGTCCCTGTTATTCATAATATTTCGGGAGCCAATGTCAATCCTGATGGTGGCGGATGGTTCTATTGCAACCCTGACCCCGGTACCGCCTGCTCAGGGGTAAATACCGATATTGACTGGGGCGATGGCTGTATCGCAAACGACTGGGGACATTTCGGATGCAATGTAGGATGCGATGCTGTGGGTTATGCTGCGCTTACATGGAATTTATGTTTTACTCTTCAGACACCGCCCGTTGCATCCTGTACAGCCGGACAGGATCTATCGGTTGACATCAAAACTTATGCTGACGGAGAAATCGGAAGTTGGACCAACATCGGCTGCATGGCTGATGTAGCGACAACCAACGGAAATGTTCAATTGTGCTGCCAAGATAACACTACCGCTCTTACCTGGAACGGTGGTAATACCAACTGGTATGATAACGACAATGTGGGAGGATGCGTAGTACCAACCTGCACCAATGATATCACTGTTGCGAATACAGGAACTAATCCGGTGGCGGCAGCCGGGACTTCTTACTGCCGGAATTTAACAATAAATGCCAGCGCCACTTTTACTTTGAATGCCGGTTCCGTAATTAATATCTGCGGTGACTTCACCAATAACGGAACATTTACTGCCAATGCCGGTTCAAAAGTGATTTTCAGCGGGTCCGCTGCACAAACCATTTCCGGAAGCGGAACAATCACTTTTGCAGATATGGAAATATTAAATACCAGTGCAACAGGAGTTACCTTAAGCCGGGCTGTTAATGTATCTGATTCGCTGATTCTGAGAGACGGGAATATTTATACCACTACCGCCAACCTTCTCACTATGAATTCCGGATCTTTTTCCTCTTCAGGTTCTGCAAGCAGTTACGTAAGTGGTCCGATGAGTAAAGCGGGAACTACGGCTTTTGTATTTCCGGTTGGGAAAGGAGGCAACTGGCGCAGAATAGGAATATCTACGCCAAGCGCATCAAGCACATTCAGGGCAGAATATTTTAACAGCGCTTATACCAATGTGACAACCATGGCGGCAGCGCCTCTCCCGGTTTTACTGGAAGTCAGCGCGAATCTATATTGGTTACTGGACAGAACAGCAGGCACCGGAAATTGCGCAGTATCTTTATATTGGGAAGATGCAACGCAGATTGTTATTGATGATTGCACGGCCCCGACAGCCGGTGATTTATGCGTGGCAAGATGGAATGGATCGGCATGGGTGAATGAAAACACATCCGGTGGTTCTATTACGGTTGTCGGACCATGTGCCTCTTCGAGCGGTAATATTACTTCCCAGACAGTTTCATCATTCAGTCCATTTGCCTTTGGTTCAAAAACATTAGGTCCCGTAAACCCCCTCCCTGTTGAATTGTTGAATTTTACCGCTTTACCTGCAAAGGATAAAGTAATCTTAAACTGGATAACCGTTTCAGAAACCAACAATGATTATTTTTCGGTTGAACGGAGCGTTGATGGTATAATTTTTACTCGGTTTGAAATTGTTAAGGGCGCTGGAAACAGCAATGAACGAAGAGATTACCGGGATTACCGGCTGAAACAGGTTGATTTCAATGGAAAATTTACCTGCTCTCCTGTTGTACCGGTGACTCTTGCCAAAACCTCTGATTTTTCAATCATGCCAAATCCTGCAATGGATGAACTCCATGTTACCTTTACAAACAGCATCGCTGCTGAAACCGGAATAAAACTATTTAACACCGGAGGAAAGGAGGTATTTTCTTCAAAAAGCATCACTGAAAAAGGTGAAAATCTCATTATCCTTGATCTTCGTCACTACAGGCCGGGAATGTATTTCATTTATCTTTCAACCGGTACCGATACATACCACAGCAGGTTTGTAAAAGAGTAATTTTTGTGGTTCGGTCTGAATGGTGACGTTTTTTCCTGAAAATGCCTATCCATAAAAGCACCATCATTCTCTTTTCTTTTCTTGAAGGATTGGCTGTGATGTGCGTTGAACTCTTCGGAACTAAAATTTTTGCACCGTTTTTCGGAACAGCACTTCACGTATGGGCTTCGGTCATTGGAATGACGCTGATCTCCCTTTGTGCGGGTTACTATGTTGGCGGGAAATTATCGTTGAGTAAAAACTGTGAAAACTTTTTACCTTATATTGTTTGGGGAGGTACGGTATTCTTCATGTTATTACCTCTGGCAGGTCCTTCCATTATTACTTTTTCGCTGAAAGCGGGCATATATGCCGGAACTATAATTGCGGCTTCATTAGTGCTTTTCCCATCTTTGTTTTTCTTCGCCATGATCAATCCATTGCTGATAGCTGGTGCAAGGATGGAACCGGAACTTTCAGGAAAATCAACAGGCATAATTTATGCCGCCTCTGCCTCCGGGGCGATTATTGCTGCATTGATATTTGGTTTTATCCTCATTCCTGATTTTGGAATAAATTTACCAATATTTATTCTGACTGGCTGTTTTGGATTCGTGGTCATCGCGTTCTCTTTTGGAAACAAAAAGCCGATAACAACCTGCCTGGGCATAATTCTCGTTGTAAGTGGAATCTCTGCTGTTTTGGCCAATCATTATAGCAATGAAAAATACAGGCAGCACCGGATTTGGTATGAGTCCGATGGTTTGCTCGGACAAGTTTCCGTTATTGACCATTATCATGACCGGCCAAACCGAATGCTTTATCTAAACGGTATTTCTCAGACCAATGAAGATATTGAATCCGGAATTTCAAACGGACTCTATGTGCATCGCATATCTGCTGCGAGCAGTTTTAAGCCGCCAGGCTCAAAGGCGTTGATCCTTGGAATGGGTGGCGGCAGTCTGGCAAAGGAATTTATTACCCTGGGATTCAAAACAGATATATGCGAGATTGACAGGAGAATGGCGAATGTCTCGGCTTCTTTTTTTGGGCTTGACACTTCAAAAATGAATATATTCATTGATGATGCCCGCCACTATATCAATATATGCCCTCATAAATACGACATAATTGTTTTTGATATTGCCCTCGGAGAAATTCAACCCTCCCACCTTTTCACTACTGAAACTTTTGAGAATCTGAAAAAGTTAACTGCCCGTGATCAGGCATTTATTTTTTTTCATTATACCGACAGGGGATATGGAAGCCAGGCATCGCAATCCCTTTGCAAAACACTTCAATCATCCGGATTTGTCGTAAAAGAATTTATTCCCAAACCCGGTTTGGAAGATGACATTCTTTTTATTGCCATGACTTCCCAACCCGATATGTCACAATTTATTCCCGACAGGCAGAATAAATGCTGTACCCTGTTTGGGAAGATGGAACTTCTTGTAGCCCTTCAATCTGTGCCTGTCAAGAATGCGTTGGTTCTCCAGGATGATAAACCTCTACTGGACATCATCAACAGTACAACCACTTTGTATTACAGGGAACTTGCCCTCAAAAACCTTATTTTAAAACGGAGAACCGGGGAAAATTTCTAATGCTCTGCAGGAAAGCCATTCGTCTCATATCCCACGCATCAAAAACCGGGTAAGACGGTCTGTCTGGACCTAAACAATTACCTCGCGTCATCCGCCTGGCGCAGGGAGTATAGCCGCAGTCATACAGCGCTGTTCAGTCAAAACGGTATACCGTTATTCAGGTAGTGCGGATTATATGTACCTTTTTTTTACCTTTGTGCCTTATTGAATACCCAACGACTAACACTTAATCTTTATCAGATGAAAACTTTATTACCCCTCTTTATTTTGCTGCTGGTTCTGACGGGCTGGTATTGTAAGCCCAAAGCCGGATCAGGCGGAAAAGCGAAATTATCGGTTCACTTCTATGAAAAAGATAAAGACCCCGTATTTGAAGGCATTATTTATATTAAATATAACGCTACAACCTTCCCGGGAACTGACCCTTCGGTATATGATGAATTTCAAGTGACCGATTACGGTGCAAAAGTGATTTTTGAAAACCTCCGCCAGGGAGAATATTACCTGTATGGAATCAAGGTACAGGATACCGTTGAAGGCGGCACTTACTATAAAATTGATAACCGCATAGGTGAAAGGGAAGTGGTTATTCATGAAGATAAATATTGCGATTTAGGAACGGATTGTTCCGAATAATACCACAGATTATTATCGTTATGTGAAATCAATATACTGTTTTTTCTTTTATCATGACGCATTTGGTCATGATGCTGACAGTAATCGTCAGCATTTTTTTTCTTTTGTTCTTTCCATTTGTTTTTTCATCCCCCCTTGTGGGGGAATGAGGGGGGCTGCTCAACCACATTTCATCAGGGCATCTTCAATCGTGTTTGAAAAAAACGGATCCCCGCTGAAAAACCCCTGGGCGGGCGGAATTAACTTCGCGCAGTTTTCGAAAATTGATCTCAATCTTGACGGCATCAGCGACCTCTTCGTATTCGACCGCAGCGGCAATAAGGTAACCTGTTTTTTGAACAACGGGACGCCCGACAGCGTTGATTATTCACATGCGCCTGAGTATGAATCACGATTCCCGCGCCTGCATGACTGGGCGCTTTTGCGCGACTATAATTGCGATGGCAAAGTTGATATTTTTTCCTACTCCAATGCCGGTTTCAGCGTTTGGAAAAATACTTCGGATATAACTAACGGTCTGCAATTTACCCTCGATACCGCCAATATGTATTTTCTCGGTTTCTGGCGGGTTGCCTCGGATTTCGGATATGGCACATATAATCTTTATGTCAGTTTAGTTGATATTCCTGCAATCTCCGATATGGATAACGATGGCGATCTTGACATTCTCACCTTTGGCGTGGCAGGCACCATGGTTGAATTTCACCGCAACAAATCAATGGAGTTATTCGGCAATTGCGACAGTTTGAAATATGAGTTCGTTTCCGGCTGCTGGGGAAATTTCAGCGAAAACGGACTTGACAATACCCTTTCCTACCCGGTGATCTGTAAAAGCGGTAATATCCCCCCCCTATATGATTTTTCAGATCAAACCGTTCATACCGGCTCAACCATTCTTGCCTTTGATATTGACTGCGATTCGGATAACGAAATAGCGCTTGGCGATGTCTCATTCGGCAACCTTGTGCTCGCAGTGAACGGGGGTTCGGTCGCTAATGCCCAGGTTACCGGGCATGACTATAATTTCCCCTCTTACGATGTGCCGGTTGACCTGAGAATATTTCCGGGAGCGTTTTACCTGGATATGAACAATGATTCCCTGCGCGACCTTGTGGTCAGCCCGAATGTGCGGAATGTATCGGAAAACTTTAATTCTGTACTCTTTTACAGCAATACGGGTTCTGACTGCTCCCCGCAGTTTTCTTACCGGAAAAGTAACCTCCTCCAGGATGAAATGCTCGACCTGGGTGAAGGTTCGTATCCCGTTTTTTTTGATTTTAATGCTGACGGACTTGAAGATATTCTCATCGGAAATTACGGCTATTACGCAATCTCCGGAGGGTATCCTTCAAAAATTGCAGCGCTGAAAAATACAGGAACCGCTTCCTCCCCTCAATTTGAAGTGGATACACTTGATTATGCCGGGCTTGGCTCACTTGGTCTGAGCAATATTTATCCGGCACCCGGAGATCTGGATGGCGATGGTGATGAAGATCTCCTTGCAGGTGTACGCGATGGATACCTGGTTTACTTTCAGAACACGGCCGGTACCGGCAATCCCGCCAATTTTCAGTTTGCGCAAACCGATTACCAGGGAATTGATGTCGGGAATTTCGCTGCACCACAGATCATTGACCTTGACGGTGACGGACTATCGGACCTTGTTATAGGTGAACAGAACGGAAACCTTAATTATTACAGGAATACAGGAAGTGCATCAGCGCCCGTATTTACGCTTCAGACCGATTCTCTCGGAAAAGTAAAAACCACTTCGCAGATGGCGATACAGGGCTATTCATCGCCCTATTTTTATTATGATGATTCGGGACAGTTGAAACTGATCTGCGGCACAGAAGACGGGTACCTCCGGTTTTATGATAATATTTCAGGAAACCTGAACGGAGAGTTTGACATGATCACACCGGCACTTGATTCAATTTCTGAGGGCTACCGCACAAGAATCCATTGCAGCGACATCAATAATGACGGCAAAGCCGATATGGTAATAGGCAATTACAGGGGGGGTATCGCGCTCTACTTCGGTGATACCCTGATAACTGCCGTCAGGGGTACTCCAATTGAAACAAATCAGATTACCGTAAACGCATTCCATTTTCCGGGAGAAATGGATATCATCCTGCCCGGATCTTTTGACGTTAAAGGATTACACCTTACTTTTTTTGATTTGTCGGGGCGGGAAGTTGCTTCTTATCCTGATCTTACCGGAATGGTAATAAATTACGGTAAATCGGTACACATCCGGATCAGAAATATTAGTTTTACATCCGGAATTTATTTAGGGAGATTGCTTTCAGAGACGTTTGTGTTGCGCTTCCGCATTACCGGATATTGACCATTGTATATTTTTCCTAAATTTATCCCCCTTTTTTTATGCTGATCTGAATGATTTGCCTGCCCCGACCGAAGCGTCAAGGAAAAATCATTCAGCGTCAGTATACAATTAAGGATTATAATTTCAGGCGCTTTATGAAGATCAGATTTACCATAGGCAAGAAAATCGGCACCGGCTTCGGGGTCCTGATATTTCTGACAATGGTGATTTTCATCCTTACTCTTTTAACCCTCAATGAAAGCCGCAGGATCAATGATGAAATCACAAAAATATATAACCCGTCCGTTGATTTACTTGAAGACCTGAACCTCCTGGTTGTCCGCTCAAAAATGCTGATCAATAACTGGGTTTTTATCCAGCGCAGCGATGATCATGAAGAAAAGAAACAACTCCGCCAATTGGTCGACACATTATACGCTGAAAAAAGGAAAGAATTAGAGGCGATTGCAAAGGTCTGGAAAAAGGATGAGAAGGAACGGCTTAAAGAAATATTCATCGAAGTTGACAACCTGTTCCTGATGTACACTGATATTATGGGAAAACTTATTTCATTTCAGTCCTATGAAGATGCGATGATCGTATTCTGGGTGCGACCCATGGTAGAAGGGGGGGAAGTTGATATGCAATGCAACAAGATCCTGAAAAACCTCGGGGAACTGATAGCGATCCAGCAGAAAAACACTTATTCTGTCAGCGATAAAATGATAGAGGCGTTCAATA
The DNA here is from genome assembly GCA_016193485.1 of Bacteroidota bacterium. GTDB lineage: Bacteria > Bacteroidota > Bacteroidia > JACPRZ01 > JACPRZ01 > JACPRZ01. The sequence continues at coordinate 49,447 of JACPRZ010000030.1, forward strand.
ACCTCCAGTTCGTGGTGCGCAATCTTGGCATTGCCCTCCTGATCGGCAGCATAATCATTGCCGTACTCACCGTAAGAACCATTGTAAAACCCGTGCAGGAAGTAAAGGGAATGCTGCTCCGGCTCGGCAAAGGAATCATACCCGAAAAGCGCGTACAGAAAAGCACCGATGAAATCGGGGACATGTCGGAAGCGCTGAACCAACTGATAGACGGGTTTAAACGCACTACCGGATTCGCCCATGAGGTAGGGAGCGGAAACTTTGAATCGGTGTACCAGCCGCTTAGCGAATTCGATACCCTCGGCCATGCCCTGCTGAAGATGAGGCATGAACTTCATGAAACCGAAAAAATATTGGAACAGAAAGTTATTGAACGCACCGAAGAAGTGGTACGTCAGAAAGAAGAGATACAGCGGAAAAACGAAGAGATTTTCGCCAGCATCAGGTATGCCAAACGGATCCAGGAAGCGATCCTTCCCCCGGAAGACATGGTCAACCGCCTGGTTCCGAATTCATTTATTTTTTACCGGCCTAAAGATATTGTAAGCGGTGACTTTTTCTGGGTTGAAAAGAAAGAGGGCAAGGTATTTTTTGCCGCGGTTGATTGTACCGGTCACGGTGTGCCGGGCGCCTTCATGTCAATTGTTGGCCATGACATGCTGCAGGAGTCGCTGGCGCGGCTCCCCGACCCGACACCCGCTGTTCTGCTTGACGAACTCAATAAAGGTGTCTGCAACACCCTGCACACAACTTTTGATGAACATCATGTAAAAGACGGTATGGATGTTGCGCTCTGTTCCATTGATTTCGCCACTAAAATCCTTCAGTTCGCAGGCGCCTATAATCCTTTGTATCTTGTGCGTGGTATTGACGTAAACACTTATGAAGCCGATCGTTTCCCCATTGGCGGTGATTTATATAATCCGAACCGCCATTTTACAAACATTACAATCCAACTGGAAGAGAACGATACAATTTATGTTTTCTCAGACGGCTATGAAGATCAGTTCGGTGGGAAAAAGGGAAAGAAATTCATGGCAAAACGTTTCCGCAACATGCTCCTCGATATAAACTACCTGCCCATGCACCGCCAGCGGGAATACATAGAAAAGAACTTCGAAAGCTGGAAAGGACATCACGAACAAACCGATGACATCTGCGTGATCGGAGTCAGGATTTGAAAGGAGTATTAGTGATGATACTGTCCACGGGATAATTCCGGATTTTTTTACTGGTTTATCTCAATAAACCTCTGAATGTCTTTTGTCCTGCCGAAGACCACGATCGTATCGGTAGCATAAAGTACCGTTGAATGGCCGGGTACGCCCATGATGTGCTGTTCTTTTACCACTTCACCGTTGCGTTTCATTTCCATCTCGCGCTTGATGGTGATGAGGTTGAGATGATATTTATCGCGCAGGTTGATTTCCCCCAAGTTGCGGTTAACAATTTCGGTAGGTGTTTTTATTTCTACTATTTCATGGCCATCGGGAAGTTCAAGGAATGATCCGATGCTTGGGTTGATCAGCCGCTCGGCTACAGCCATTCCTACCGTTTCTTCAGGTGAAAGGATTTCCGTAACGCCCGCCTTTTCAAGGATCCTCCGCTGGTACGGACTGTTGGCGCGGGCTATAATCCTTTTCACTTTCAGGTCTATCAGGTGCATAGTACAAAGGATCAGCGCTTCAAAATTATCTCCTATGGATACTACCACTGCATCCATGTCCTGTATCTTCTGCGCCTTGATCGTCCTTATATCAGTGGCATCAAGCGCTACCGCAAAAGCGACTTCTTCTTTGATGGACTCCACCTTTTCTTCATCTATGTCTATGGCAATAACCTGTCCGCCTTTTTTGGAAAGTTCCCTGGCAATGGCAGTGCCGAAAAGACCAAGGCCGATAACCGCAAATTTATTTAATGTCATGGCAGGAAGAAAAACAAGAGGGCAAAGCCCCGCACATAGTTTATGTGCGGGGCAAAGATATGATTTTACTTTTTACATGAGTCATCCCACAAGAAAACCCAAACTGATCAACTGTGCGGGGACTTTTAATTTGTTTTTTTCAATGGCTGTTTTATTGATGTCGAATTTTAACTGGTCATCTTCAAGTGTTACGAAACTGAAGTGAGCGCCTTTCCTGGCAAGTCCTTCCCTTTCGCACACTACAAGTACAGGTTTTCCGTCAACAAGCGGGGCAAGCGCTTTGAGCAATGCACTTTTAGCCGATACCACATATACCAACTGACAGGATAAAGCATCCTGCTCTGTTAAGAGTTTTTTTACTACGATGGTTTTACCAAGTACTTTTTTTGTTCTTGCGAGTGTTTCAAGTTCATTGAGGATGGGCGAATCGCCATACACGCCAACCGTAAACTGGTTGTTCATGGTCTGAGGCCATTCGATATATTTCATAAAATTATAGACAAAGAGTGTGTACGCCCTGTAATCAATATCCTGTGCAATTGTTTTCTGAGATTGTATTGATAAAAACAGGAATAGTATAAAAACCGGTAATTTCATTTTTGTTACTGTGCGGGTATAGGGGATATGGGGATATGGGGATATGGGAATATGGGAATTCCCTTATTTTCTTATACCCGAATATTTATTTACTCATTTATTAATTATTTAGCCCTTTCTGAATATTCAGACGTGCGCGTATCAATCCGCACGCGTTCGCCCTGGCTGATAAAAAGAGGCACGTTGACCATGGCGCCTGTTTCCAGTTTTGCCGGTTTGAGAGCCCGTGTTGATGTATCACCGCGTAAACCCGGTTCGGTATAAACCACCTCAAGGTCAACAAAAGGAGGCAGTTCAACGGCAACCGGTATTTCGCTTTCAAATGAGATGTTAAGGACGATGCCCTCTTTGAGAAAACCTGTTTTATCTCCTATAATGGAAACCGGCAGAGAAATCTGTTCAAACGATTCGGGGTCCATGCAGAATATTTCATCTGCCGATGAATAGAGATACTGCATCTGTTTGATTTCAATACGTACAAAATCCACCTTTTCACCGGAACGGAATTTATACTCAACGAGCCGGCCTGTTTTCAGGTTGCGCATTTTTGCCTGGAAAAAAGCATGTTTGTTGCCGGGGTTGCGGAACTGCAATTCAATGATCTGGCAAAGGTCGTTGTTGAACCGGATTACTTTTCCTGTGCTTAAATCCTGTGTAGTCGCCATAATTATCAATTTATATAAACTCGCAAATTTAACGAAGTTTAACAATCGCTGCTTTATCTGCCGGATAATATTCGTATTTTCGCAATCCAAAATTTACCGGCATGAAAAAATTTCATCTTATTCCCTTTGTTTTTTTATTATTAACCGGAATTTTATCAGCCCAGATCCTGCAGCCGGCTAAGTGGTCTTTCCGTGCTGAAAAAATCAACGGAAAAGAATTTAATCTTCTTTTTGAAGCGAAAATTGATCCCGGGTGGCATATCTATTCTCAATTCCTTCCCGAAGGAGACGGACCGGTTCCCACATCGTTTCACTTTGACTCAAGCGCAAATTTTAATCTTATCGGAAAAGTTGAAGAAGGCAAGCCGATTGTTCATTTTGATTCCGCTTTTGAAAAAGAATTAAGTTATTTTGAAGGTTCTGTTATTTTTAATCAGAAAATATCTGTCACCGGATCAGAACCATTTTCCATTACCGGGTTTCTTGAATTTATGATGTGCGACAATGCCAGGTGCCTTCCTCCCGAAGAGGCGCCTTTTGAGTTCCGTGCAGATGATGGAAATGTAACTGCCATAATTAAAAAAGCAGGGATGAATAAAGATGAACCTGATCCTGGTGCCGTATTACCTCCTGTCGGATCCGGCAGCGGTTCATTGTGGACTATATTCTTCGCGGGAATTATTGCCGGGTTTCTCGGGTTGCTTACTCCCTGCGTTTTCCCGATGATACCTTTTACCGTCAGTTTTTTTCTTAACCGGAATACCAGCCGTGCAAAAGGAATTTATGAGGCGTTCTATTATTCCTTTTCAATTATTGTCATTTATGTCCTGGTTGGATTTTTATTTTCAAAAATTTTCGGTGCCGATGCCCTGCGGGAGATAACGAGCAATATGTGGTTTAATCTTTCCGTATTTCTTCTTTTCATCCTTTTCGGTATTTCATTTCTTGGCGCCTTTGAGTTGCAATTTCCGGCTTCCTGGACAAACAAAGCCGACAGGATTTCGGAGAGGGGGGGTATTTTTAGCGTCTTTTTCATGGCGCTGACGCTGGTACTGGTATCGTTTTCCTGCACAGGACCTATCATAGGCGCTTTGCTGGTGGAGGCGGCAACGGCAGGAGAAAATTCGGGACCTCTTGCCGGGATGACCGGCTTTGCCGTAGCACTGGGATTGCCTTTCGGAATTTTTGCCGCATTTCCGGGTTGGTTGAAATCGCTGCCGAAATCGGGCGGATGGCTGAACGGGGTAAAAGTCACTCTCGGTATTATTATCATTGCCTTTTCGCTGAAATTTCTCTCGCAGGCGGACCTCGCCTATCACTGGGGTATTTTACCGCGTGAAGTATTTCTTGCCGTCTGGATAATCCTCTTCACCATCCTCGGTTTTTATTTCCTGGGGAAAATTAAATTTTCTCATGACAGCGATACGCCTTATGTGTCTGTTCCAAGGTTGTTTTTTTCCGTTGTTGCATTTGCCTTTGCCGTTTACATGATACCCGGCATGTGGGGCGCCCCGCTGAATGCGATCAACGCCTTTACCCCCCCCCTGACAACTCAAAACTTTAACCTCACCGGTTCACAGCCGGGAATAAAGAATAACGATATGAATTCCCCGGCAAGGAAGTATACCTCGCTGTTCCACTGCCCGCTTAATATAAGTTGTTTTTTTGACTATGAGGAGGGTATGGAATATGCGCGGAAATCCGGGAAACCCGCGCTGGTTGACTTCACCGGCTGGAGTTGCGTAAACTGCAAAAAGATGGAAGCATCGGTGTGGTCCGACTCGCGCGTACTGAACCATCTGCAAAATGACTTCGTACTCATTTCTCTATATGTTGACGACAAAACAGAATTACCCGAAAACGAAAAATATACTTCAGCCGTTACGGGTAAAAAAATAAAGACCATAGGCAATAAGTGGAGCGATTTCCAGGCGACCCGTTTCAAAACCAATTCACAGCCCTATTACGCTCCGCTTGCTCATGATGAAAAAATCCTGGTTCCGCCTGCAGGGTATTCATCCGATGTTGAAAATTATCTCAACTTTCTTGAAAAGGCGCTGCAAAATTTCCACAACAGGAATTAATGCCTTTATTGCCACTAAAACACAAAAACACTAAACCTGCCTGCCCTGCCTACCGGCAGGCAGGCCCCGCTAAACATTTATTTTTATCAAATTATTATTTCGTGAATTTTCGTGCATTAGTGTTTTTGTGACAGCAAATAATTATCAGATGGGTCTCATACTAAACATAGAAACCGCCACAAAGGCATGCTCGGTCGCTCTTGCCTCCAATGGAAAACTTCTGTCGCTGAAAGAATCACATGATGAAACCTACCGCCATTCGGAAGTATTGACCTCCTATATTGAGGATGCCTGCAGGCAGGCAGGCGTTTCAATTGAAAAAATAGATGCCGTTGCAATATCCAAAGGCCCCGGTTCATTCACAGGTTTGCGCATTGGCGTTTCAACCGCCAAAGGCATTTGTTATGGGTTGAAGAAACCGTTAATATCTGTTCCCACTCTTCAGGCAATGTGCGAAGGAATGAGAACCTGGCTTAATACAAGGGAGAATCAATACGGCACCTCCGGATTGCCCGGTAAAATAAATGCTGATCATTCCGGAATTTTATTCTGCCCTATGATTGATGCCCGCAGGATGGAAGTGTACTGCGCTCTTTATGACCTGGGAGGGAAAGAGGTGCGCGAAACGCGCGCTGAAATTATCAACGGGGAATCATTTAAAGATTTTTTTAAGGGAAATTATCTCCTCTTTGCCGGTGATGGTGCGGAAAAATGCCGTGAAGTTTTATCCGGTAACGATAAAGCGATTTTCATAGATGGTTTTATTCCTTCGGCTCAATTTATGTGCGGATTATCTGAGGAAAAATACCGGCAAAAGAAGTTTGAAAACCTTGCCTCTTTTGAACCGTTTTATCTTAAGGATTTTATACCGGGAGGAGTTGCCCGGCAGGTACATTTACCATATTCCTGATATGGCGCATCAACTCATCGTGTACCGTGTCAGTTTCGGGAAGTTCTGAATCCGCTCTTTGGCTTCAAAATTTTTCACTTCCTCAAGACGCTGGGTGCCGAACTTCTCAACACAGAAAGATGCCGTTGCCGACCCGCAGATCACCGCCCGCTTAAGGTTTTCAAAATTTACCGAACGGGTTTTATCAAGGTAGCCCATCATGCCTCCGGCAAAACTGTCACCTGCCCCGGTGGGGTCCACCACATCTTCAAGGGGTAACGCAGGTGCGAAGAATACCTCACCACGTTTGTTGAACAGGAGCGCCCCGTGCTCCCCTTTTTTAATAACAATATACTGGGGTCCCATTGCGAGAATTTTCCTGGCGCCTTTCCGCAGGGAATTTTCCCCTGATAACTGGCGCGCTTCTTCGTCATTGATTATCAGGAGGTCAACCGACCGGATTACAATCAATAATTCCTCCAGCGCATTATTCATCCAGTAGTTCATGGTATCAATGGCGATTATCCGGGGGCGCCTTATGAGTTGCCGTATCACCTCCATCTGCACGGCAGGAGTAAGATTGCCGAGCATGACAAAATCAGGAGCGCGGGCGGGTGAAGGAAGGCGCGGAACGAAGTCGGCAAGTACGTTCAATTCGGTGGCGAGGGTTTCGCGGCTGTTCAGATCGTAACGGTACCTGCCTGCCCAGAAAAATGATTTTCCTCCCTTGACAATTTCCAACCCGTCAAGGTTGATATTTTTTTTTCGGAAAAATTCAAGCGTCTCCTGCGGAAAATCATCGCCTATAACCGAAACCAGGAAAATATGTTTTGTAAAAAAGGAAGCGGCAAGGGATATATACGTAGCAGCGCCTCCAACAATCTTATCCGTTTTACCGAACGGGGTTTCAATGGCGTCAAAAGCAACGGTGCCGACTACGAGTAAACTCATTAATACCTGTAATAATCCGGCTTGTAGGGCCCTTCAACCGGAACTCCTATATACTCCGATTGGGAGGATTTCATGATTTCAAGTTCAACGCCAAGTTTTTTGAGGTGAAGGCGGGCTACTTTTTCATCGAGGTGTTTGGGCAGGGTATAGACCTTGTTTTTGTATTTGCCGGGGTTATTCCACAGTTCTATCTGCGCAAGAACCTGGTTGGTAAAAGAAGTGGACATCACAAAGGAAGGATGGCCCATAGCGCAGCCGAGATTTACAAGTCGCCCCTCGGCAAGAATAATCACATCTTTTTTCCCAATGGTATATTTATCAACCTGCGGCTTAATGGTGACGAGGGTATGGCCGTAATTTTCATTGAGCCATGCCATGTCAATTTCGTTATCAAAATGACCGATGTTACAGACAATGGCTTTATCCTTCATCATGCGGAAATGGGTACCGGTGATCACATCCCGGTTACCGGTAGCCGTTACAATAATGTCGGCTTCTTTTACCGCATCTTCCATTTTTTTCACCTCATAACCTTCCATGGCGGCCTGCAATGCGCAGATAGGATCAATTTCGGTTACGATAACCCTTGCCCCGGAAGCCCGGAGCGATTGTGCTGAACCTTTGCCAACATCTCCATAACCGGCAACAATAGCCATTTTTCCTGCAATCATCAGGTCGGTTGCCCTGCGGATGCCGTCAATGAGCGATTCCCTGCAGCCGTATTTATTATCAAATTTTGACTTTGTTACCGAGTCATTTACATTGATTGCCGGCACCGGAAGCGTTCCGTTCCTTTCCCGGTCATATAACCTGCGCACCCCGGTGGTGGTTTCTTCGGTAATACCTCGTATTCCTTTTATTAATTCGGGATATTTGTCAAGTACGGTATTGGTAAGATCTCCACCGTCATCCAGTATCATGGAAAGAGGTTTTCTCTCTTTTCCGAAAAACAAGGTCTGGTCAATGCACCAGTCATATTCTTCGAGGGTTTCTCCTTTCCATGCATAAACCGGAACACCGCTTGCCGCAACCGCTGCGGCAGCATGATCCTGTGTTGAAAAAATATTGCAGGATGACCATGTTACATCAGCGCCAAGTTCAACCAGCGTTTCAATGAGAACAGCTGTCTGGATGGTCATGTGAAGGCACCCCGCAATTCTCGCACCTTTGAGAGGGTTTTTACCTTTATACTCTTCGCGCAGCGACATCAATCCGGGCATTTCAACCCTTGCCAGTTCAATTTCTTTCCTGCCCCAGTCGGCAAGTGAAATGTCTTTTACCTTATATTTAATGTGTTGCCGTTTTTCAGTAGCCGTATGGTTCATGCGGTTGGTTTTTGGTTTCATTTCTGGACCCAGATAAATTTTCCGGTCTTGTCAATATATCCCTTCTGTCCCGATTTAATATCTCCTATCTGAACATAAGCCATGCCGCCCATAAAGTCGGATGGAACCTCAAACTGACCGGGAATAATAAATTTCCCGCTTTTATCAATGAAGCCCCACTTATCGGTTTTACTCATTTGTACGCACGCAAGTCCTTCACTGAAGTGAAAGGCGCCCATAAACTGCGGGGGAATGATCATCACCCCGGTTTTATCAATATATCCGAACTTGCCGGTCTTAAAATCACCTACCCGCACGATAGCCATGCCGTCTTTAAAAAGGAATGCTTTGTCAAATTTCGGTTGAATAGTAAAAGTTCCGCTCTTATCTATGTAGCCCCATTTGCCGGTAACTTCATCGCCAACCCGCACATTGGCCATGTTATCGCTAAAGTCCCAGCAATCATCAAACTTATAATCAATAGCTACTTTGCCTGTTTTGTCAACAAAACCCCATTTGCCTGTTTTGTAGTCACCGGTCTTCACCCGTGCAAGTCCTTCGCGGAAATCGGAAGCATTTGAAAACTGGATGGATATGACAACCTTGCCTGTTTTATCAATGAATCCCTGTTTCAACCCCTGTTTCACCCGTGCAAGCCCTTCTGAAAAAGGATAGGCATCATCGTATTGCGGAGAGACCACCAGGTTACCGGTTTTGTCAATATATCCCCATTTGCCACCTTTTTTAACAGCGGCTAATCCTTCAAAAAATCCGGGGGCGCTACCGGGAAAGAATCCCACCTTTTCAAACTGGGGAGCAATAACCAGGTTGCCTGTTTTGTCGACAAAACCGTAGAGTCCGCCTTGTTTCACATGGCCGAGACCTTCCATGAATACATCTGCCTTATCAAACGCTGGCTGAATTACTACTTTACCGGTCTTATCAACGTACCCATATTGTTTTCCGTTTGAGAAAGGATAGAACCCTTCATGGTGTTGTGAAAAGCCGGAGGCCGTCTGAAGCAGCAGCCCGGCAATCAGGAGATTTCTTACCTTCATGGTGTTTTGAATTATTAAAAATTATTTTCCGAAAAGGGGTGCAATTTTATGAAATAATATTCATTTCAGCAACAGGGTATTATTCCCGATTTATATAACGGAATGCATTACCCCTACGGAAACCGGCAAAGTTACCTAAATTTATGAGATTAATATACAACAAAATTTTTGCTAAAAAGATACGGGTAGGTATTTGTGAAATGGATGAACACCCAGGGATCCCCACAAAGGAGAAACACCGTTTGCATACCCTGTCCCTCGCCTCCCGCCTTCTCGGCATTAAAGATATTGAAATTGCTTATAATGGAAGAATTCCCTGCCTTGTAAATCAACCATGGAATGTCTCGGTGTCCCATTCGGGAAATCATCTTGCCTGCATCCTGACAGACCTTCCCCACGCGGGTATTGACATCGAACAGATTTCTCCAAGGATTGAAAAAATTGCCAACCGGTTTCTTCACGAATCTGAAAAAAAAACCATCAGCGGCAAAAACCGCCTTGAAAAGTTATACGTAATCTGGTGCGCCAAGGAAACGCTTTATAAAATATTTAAAAAAGGAGGATTGATTTTCAGTGAAAACCTGATCATTGACCCGTTTGAATATTCAAAAAAAGGAGAAATATCAGGCGCCATCCAGACCAAAGATTTTGTTCGGAAATTTTACCTGTTTTATGAAGAATTCAGAGGACATATCCTGGTGTTTGGTGCTAATGAGTAATATTGCCGAACCGTTTACTATGGGAATATGAACAGAGGGATTTACGATAGGATTTTGAAGAAAAAAGCGCAAGGCAGGAAGCAGGTTGCGGTGCTGGTCGACCCTGATAAATTCAAAGAAAGGATAATTCAGACCGCAGTTGATGCCGGTATTGATTTTTTTCTTGTAGGTGGAAGTTTATTGTCGGAAGGCGATATGGGGAAGGTAATCGGCAGGATAAAAAGAAAATGCCGGGTACCGGTTATTATTTTCCCGGGAAGCCCATTACAAATAGATAAAAAAGCGGATGGTATTCTGCTGCTTTCGCTGATTTCGGGACGTAATCCCGAGTACCTTATCGGGCATCATGTTATTTCTGCACAAACGCTGAAAAAAAGCGGGCTGGAAATTATCCCGGCCGGATACATCCTTATTGATTCCGGAAAAGCCACCACCGCTTCCTATATCAGCCATTCTCACCCTATTCCATGGGATAAAGATGATATTGCTGCCTGTACTGCCGTTGCCGGTGAACTTTTGGGATTAAAGATGATCTATCTTGATTGCGGCAGCGGTGCGGCAAAACCTCCTTCAGCATCAATGGTACGACAGGTGCGAAAGAATATTTCAGTACCCCTGATTGCCGGTGGAGGAATACGCAATCCGCTTCAGGCAAAGGAATTGTTTGAGGCAGGAGCCGATATTGTTGTCATAGGCAATGCCGCAGAGGAGAATGCAGGATTCATTAAAGAAATTGTCCTGGTTAAGGATAATCGCAGATAGTATACATCAAAATAAAAACTATTCTCTGAATCGGATAAATTTCCACATTTTGAATCATGCTGAAATTTATGCGGTTTCTAGTAAATTACCACCACCAAAGGCGGTGGCTTTTATTCACCCCACCCCCATCCCCTCTCCTTAATAAGGAGAGGGGTGTCCGAATTCCGATCCCGATATCTATCGGGACGGAATGAGGACGGGGTGAGGTAATAAATTGGCATAGCCAACTGTACATAACCACCTTCAAAGACGGTGGGTTTCTATGTTAATCTAAAAATAAGGTGATAAGAATCTTGCTATGTAATCCGTAAAATTCGTACCTTTACACCAGTTTTTGTTCTGCCCTATGCGGCTCATAATCATTTCTTCACCGCACTTTGTCGAAAAAGAACAAGAGATCATCTCTTCGCTTTTCAAAAACGGTTTGAAAATTTTTCATGTCCGAAAACCCGGATTCTCAAAAAAGGAAATGGAAGATTATATCCGGGAAATTCCACCGGACTATTATAGTTCAATTATCATTCATTCCCATTATTCCCTTGCCAATAAGTACAAACTGAAGGGCATACATTTTCCAACCCGATTCAGAAAAAGTTATTTAAAAACCTGGTTTACTCTTAAGTCCTTTCGCCACAGGTCGCCTTCATACACCATCAGCGCTTCTTTTCACCGGATAAGTGAGTTGCTGTCCGCCCGCCTTAAGTATGATTATGTTTTTATCAGCCCGGTATTTCAAAGCATTTCAAAAACGAATTATTCACCGGCATTCAAAGAAAAAGACCTCCTTGCCGCACTAAACCGGTCGGTTTACGATATCATTGCTCTTGGAGGAATTAACCATGACTCGGCCGGAAAAGCGCTTGCCATGGGCTTCAGGGGTGTCGCCTGCATGGGCGCTATCTGGAAAAGCGAAGAGCCGGTGAAAGAATTTATCAGGATTCGTGACCGGTTCGACCAGGTAATGACCCGCCAGATCACAGATTGCGATCCCAGTCCTTCCAGACCGCTTGATACCCCTGTTTCTCTAACATAGAGGCAACTTCACTGGGAGTACGGTCATCGTTGATTTCAAACTGTTCCAGCGATTCATGATAGAGCGAATACCCTCCAGGGTTTGTGCGGGATCCCGCGCTTATTGACGTTACTCCGAGTTTCACAATGTGATCCCGGAAGTTCCTGCTTTCGCGGGTAGAAACCGAGAGTTCAATATCCGGGTCAAGAAGACGGTATGCGCAGATCAGTTGAACAAGTTCCCTGTCAGTGATGAAATGTGATGTACCGTTACCGTTTTCAAAAAACGAACCGAGTTGAATACCGGCAGCAGGGCGCAGGCGTGGAAAAGAGACCGAATATTTCGTTTGCCAGTAATTTTTTTGCAGGTATTTCAGGTGCAGGGCGCAGAAAAAGGAATCAGTACGCCACTCTTCAAGTCCGAGTAATACTCCCAACCCGATTTTAAAAATTCCGGCTCTGCCAAGGCGATCGGGCGTGATAAGCCGGTAATCAAAATTTGATTTTTTTCCTTTGGGATGATATTTCGAATAACTCTCACGGTTGTACGTTTCCTGGTAAATAAAAACCGAATGTAAACCCAACCTGATCAGTTCTGCATATTCTTCTTCTTCAAGCGGCTGAACTTCCATTGATATATTGGAGAAAAAAGGACGGATAAGGGATAACGCATGTTTGAAATAAGGCATACTCACCTTTTTACCGGCTTCACCGGTAACGAGCAGAACATGTTCAAACCCCATTTTTTTAATTGCTTCTGCTTCCCTTACTATTTCCTCATCCTTTAAGGTTATCCGTTTTATTTTATTGTGATAACTGAAACCGCAGTAGGTACAGATGTTCTGACATTCATTCGAAAGGTATAACGGGATGTACATCTGGATGGTCTTGCCGAAACGTTTTTTTGCTGCCGCACTGCTCATCTGCGCCATCTCTTCAAGGTATGGCGCTGCAGCCGGAGAAATCAGCGCCTGGAAATCTCCCAGGGAACGCGGGGTGTGTTTATAGAGTGCGGCTTCAACATCCGATGCAGTTTTGGATTGGATGCTGTCGCGGATTTCAATCCAGTCGTGTTTTTTGAGTATTTCAGAAAAAATAAACATGGTTTATTTTGTAATATGAATGCTTGTAGATACACTGTGCACCGTGTATCTACAAGCATTATTTTTATACACCCAAAAACCCTGTCAGCGGGCTGCTCGCTTCGGCTTCTTTTTTTGTTGTTCCCAATTTCGCTTCGAATGCCATTCTTCCCGCTTCTACCGACAAACGGAAAGCGTTCGCCATCTGTACCGGATCGCCTGCGACCGCAATTGCCGTATTTACCAGGACTGCGTGGGCTCCCATTTCCATTGCTTCGGCAGCATGGGAGGGCGCTCCGATTCCGGCATCAACAATAACAGGTATATTACTCTGATCAATTATTATTTCAAGCATGGCTTTTGTCTGGAGCCCGCTGGCGCTTCCGATGGGTGAACCAAGTGGCATCACTGCCGGGCAACCGGCTTCTTCCAACCGTTTGCATAAAACCGGATCGGCATGGCAATAGGGTAAAACAATAAACCCGCGTTTTACCAGGTCGGTTGCCGCATTCAGCGTCTCAACCGGATCAGGCATAAGGTATTTCGGGTCGGGATGGATTTCCAGTTTGACCCAGTGCGTTTCAAGCGCTTCGCGTGCAAGTTCAGCCATCAGTACGGCTTCTTTCGCATTGCGTACGCCCGATGTGTTGGGCAAAAGAGCAACACCGGGAATTTGCAGGTATTTTATGATATCATCCCCGTTGTCATTGCTTGCACCCGCCCTCCTGAAAGCAACGGTAACCAGTTCGCTCCCGGACGCAATAATCGCCTCGCGCATAAGCGAATATGAACCGAACTTGCCCGTGCCGGTAAAAAGACGAGAATTAAATTTTTTATCAGCGATAACCAGTATCTCCATAGTTTAAATTTTTATTTTTTCTCCCTATTACTATCGGGTAAGGACGAATAAATCGTATTAAGAAAAATTTGTGTCATCCCGGTTTTGTCAACAGAATTCGCAATAGCCGAACAAACAGCAACACCATAAACGCCCGCCTCCAGTAATACCGGAGCATCTTCCGGCTGAATACCTCCGATGGCAATGACCGGCACCCGGTCTCCGGACGCTTCAACAATTTGCCGGACACCTTTGATGCCGATCACGGAATTTATTTTTTCTTTTGTTGTTGTAAACCGGTAAGGTCCCGCACCAATGTAATCCACTCCCTGTTCAATTAACCGCAATGCATCACCGGCAGTATTCGCGCTCCCCCCGATAATGGAATTTTCCCCGAGTATCTTTCTTGCTTCTGCCGGATCCATATCTTCTTTCCCCAGGTGCACTCCGTCTGCGCCAATTTCCCGTGCAATCCGCACATTATCATTGATGATGAGTTTAGCGCTGTATTTCCGACAAACGGATTTAATATTTTCGGCAATTATTTTCCATTCCATGTAATTTTTTCCTTTTACTCTCAGTTGTATCCAATCACCCCCCCCTTTACAGGCGAATTCAGCAAGATCAACATGGGAAAATCTTTCCGCTTCATGCGTGATAAAATGAAATCTCGAAATCATCAGAAGTCGATTTTGTAAATCCTGTCCATTTCATTTTTTCCGGTCACAGTAACATTCAAATCCTTTACTAATCCGTTTGCAACATCGTACACCCATCCGTGGACATGCGGGGTATTAAATTTTTTCCATGCGTTCTGAATGATTGATGTTTTGCAAAGGTTAAAAACCTGCTCGATGATATTCAGTTCAGTCAGTTTCCGGTTACGCAGTTCATCGTTTTTGATGGCATCCAGTTCTTTCCGATGAATGCGGTACACATCTTTTATGTTGCGGAGCCAGTTGTCAATAATACCTCCGAAATATTTATTGCTCATCGCTGCATTGATGCCTCCGCAATTGTAATGTCCGCATACAATCACGTGTTTCACTTTTAAAATAGTCACGGCAAAATCAAGCACGCTAAGGAGATTTGTGTCGGTATGGATGACCATGTTGGCAATATTTCGATGCACAAATACTTCACCCGGCTTTGTTCCCGTGATTTCATTTGCCGGAACACGGCTATCTGAACAGCCGATCCACAGCACGGGCGGCTGTTGCCTTTTTGCAAGTTTTCTGAAAAAGTCAGGATCTTGCCTGAGATTTTTTGAAACCCACTTGCGGTTTCCCTGTAATAATTTCCTGTATAATGTTTCCATCTTAGATTTTATGATACCCCAACAGTGTTTTATTACTTGCCAGGAATTGAGTAACGTATCCTTTTGCTTCAAAGCAGGAGCGCTGTAGATTCCGGCCAAGCGCCAGGTTTGCAGTAATTGCAGCTGATAATACGCATCCGCTCCCATGTTTACCTGTCACGGTAAATTTCTTCGGCTGAAAAGAGGTTATTTTCCCATTTTTAAAAAACAGGTAATCTGTCCCCGGTTTCTTCCTGCTGTGACCTCCCTTCAGGAACACGTTGCAATATGCCGATAATTTTTGTGCCGCTTTCATTTCATTATTTTCTCCTGCCAGAATTTTCACTTCTTCCATGTTGGGAGTTATCAGGAAAATATTTTTCAGAACCGCAATCAGTTTGTCGTATTGAAAACCGTTATGAATTACGAATCCCGCGCTTGCTTTCAGTATGGGATCCCAGATTATTTTACAGTGTGCAGTGTGCAGTGTGCAGTGTGCAATAATTTTTACAAGGAGATCTAAACTTTCTACCATTCCTATTTTGACCATCGTGATCTTATATTTTTTGAAAAGTAAATCTGCCTGTCTGATTATATCTCCAGCGTTTATCCAAGTCACACCTTCAAATTCCGATTCGTTCTGAAAGGTTAGTCCCGTTACTGCTCCGAATCCCTGAACTTTATTCGCCTCAAAAGTTTTTATGTCCGCCAAAATACCGGCACCACCGCAGGGGTCAAAACCGGCAATTGTCAGAACATCTGGTCTTTTATGAACCATAATTATCCGGCTTATCTCTCCTTCCAATTTTCCATTCTTCCATTTTTCCGCCTTTCCAATCATCTAATCCATCAACCATCTAACCATTCATCTGCTCCGCAAACTCCTTCGCTTTCTCTTCCATACCTTTAACAAGCGACTCTTCACTGGTTAATCCGTGTTCTTTAGCAAATTCACGTACTTCTTCTGTTATTTTCATTGAACAGAACTGCGGGCCGCACATAGAGCAGAAGTGCGCCACCTTGGCGCCCTCGGCAGGCAATGTTTCATCATGAAATTCCATTGCTGTTTCGGGATCAAGCGAGAGGTTGAATTGATCTTCCCACCTGAATTCAAATCTCGCCTTGCTGAGTTCATCATCACGCAGGCGAGCGCCCGGATGACCTTTGGCTATATCTGCCGCATGAGCCGCTATCCGGTATGCAATAACCCCGTCACGTACATCTTTTTTATCGGGCAGGCCAAGATGTTCTTTGGGCGTTACATAACAAAGCAGGGCGCACCCCATCTGGCCGATCATAGCAGCCCCAATAGCGGATGTGATATGATCGTACCCCGGTGCAATATCGGTTACAAGAGGCCCAAGCGTATAAAAAGGCGCTTCATGGCATAATTCAAGTTGCTTATCCATATTTTCTTTTATCAGGTGCATGGGGATATGACCCGGGCCTTCAATCATCACCTGTACATCATGTTGCCATGCTTTTTTTGTCAGTTCACCCAGCGTTTCGAGTTCGGCAAACTGCGCCCGGTCATTGGCATCGGCAAGTGACCCGGGGCGCAAGCCGTCTCCCAGCGAAAAAGCAACATCGTAGGTTTTCATGATTTCGCACATCTCTTCAAAACGCGTATAAAGGAAATTTTCCCTGTGATGAGCGAGGCACCATTTCGCCATAATTGCCCCCCCCCTTGAAACAATCCCGGTAATGCGCTTTGACGTCAGCGGAATGTACCGCAGCAGCACGCCCGCATGAATGGTGAAGTAATCAACGCCCTGTTGCGCCTGTTCAATTAGCGTGTCGCGGAAAATTTCCCAGGTCAGGTCTTCGGGCCTGCCGCCTGCTTTTTCAAGCGCCTGGTAAATGGGTACGGTACCGATGGGGACCGGGCTGTTCCGGAGGATCCATTCGCGGGTTTCATGGATATTATTACCTGTTGAAAGATCCATTACCGTATCCGCGCCCCAGCGACACGCCCACACTGCTTTTTCCACTTCTTCTTCAATGGTTGAGGTCACTACTGAATTTCCGATGTTGGCGTTTATTTTTACAAGAAAATTCCTGCCTATGATCATCGGTTCGCTTTCGGGATGATTGATGTTGGAGGGAATTATGGCTCTGCCGGAAGCGATCTCACGCCTTACAAAATCCGGTTCCATATTTTCACGTATGGCTGCATATTCCATCTCAGGCGTGATGATTCCCCTGCGCGCATAGTGCATCTGGGTCACATTATGTCCCACCTTTGCCTGCACGGGTTTTGCCGGATTTGGAAACCGGATAGACTGCCTTGCGGGATCGCCATTTTGCCGGCCGTTACCGGCTGAAAAATCTTGCCCTACCGTTTCCACATCCACGCGGTCAAGAATCCACCCTCCCCTCATACGGGGTAACCCAAGGTGTACATCCACCCTGTGCTGAGAATCCGTATAGGGTCCGCTTGTATCATAGACAATCAGCGAATAAGAGGGAATATCCGTTCCGTTTGTCTGTGTCCGGCCAAAGCGTATCTTCCGCATGGCTACCCTGAGGTTATGGTTTTTTCCGTACGCATAGATTTTTTCCGATCCCGGATAAGATCCTGTTGTAATTGCTCCCTGAGCGGGAATTTTTTCGGTTGTTGTCATTTTTGGGAATTTGGATTTTAAGATTTGGGATTTATTTTGAACTTTGCTCTTTTAACTTTGAACTTGCCCAATGCCCACTATCGATGTTGAGTTTCTAAATTCGCAATTTTGACAATCCGTAATCCGCAATTTTCCTTATCCCCCCTGCACCGCCTTTACGATGATAATCCGGTCACCTTCGCTTACGGTTACTTCCGGCCATTTGGATTTCGGGATTACTTTTTCATTCAGCGCCAGAGCAATACCCGGCTGGACGGGAATTGAGATTTTGTCCAGTAAGCAGGACAACATGCATGAATCAATGGCATATTCGGAATTGTTAACGAAAATTTTCATAAATAGAATGTTATTACCTTTGAAAATAAATCCAGTGAGGGGCAATGAACCGCAGGAAAAGGAGAAAGAAAATTTGCCGGTAAATTCTCATCATTTTCCCTACGGCAGCATTACCTGCATCAGGTCTTAAGGGTATTTTCTCAGCCCGTTCCATTCCCGGAATCACCACGGAGGAAGGAGCACCCCGTAAAAGCGGGACAAAAATATGGAAATTTTGGCACTACTCATCAGGAGGATAAAAAATTAAATTCATGCCACTAAAACGCGAAAACACAAAACCTGCCTGCCGGCAGGCAGGTCCCACTAAATTTTTGATGTGTAATGTTTAGTGCTTTTGTGATTTTGTGGCAGGAAATTATTGGGTACCTGAACATACCGAAAATTTTATCATGAACCCGAAAATTCTAATTGTTGATGATGAGCCCGATACTCTTGAATTTTTAGGATACAATCTTCGCAAAGAGGGATTCCGGGTGGTTACCGCATCGGATGGCGCCAGTGCACTTGAAATGGCAAAAAAGGAATTTCCCCAACTTGTTCTTCTGGATATTATGATGCCGGGCATGGATGGCATTGAAACCTGCCGGGAATTGCGGAAAAATGAAAAATTGAAAGGTGTTATGGTGATTTTCCTTACTGCACGCAATGAGGATTATTCGCAGATTGCCGGTTTTGATGCCGGTGCCGATGATTACATTGCCAAACCCGTGCGGCCATCGGTACTTGTAAGCCGGGTAAAAGCGGTGTTGAGAAGGTCAGCCGGAATACAGGAACCCAGGATTTCAATACCCGGTGGTATTGTAATGGACAGGGAAAAATTTCTTGTAGAAAAAAATGGCGAATCAATTATTCTTACAAGGAAGGAATTTGAACTGCTCGCATTGCTCGGATCACGCCCCGGTAAGGTTTTCAGGCGGGAAGAAATTCTTGAACGCGTATGGGGAAATGATGTGATTGTCGGGGACAGGACCATTGATGTTCACATCCGTAAATTGCGTGAAAAATTCGGTGACGGCTGTATTGTCACGGTTAAGGGAATCGGTTACCGCTTCAGGGAGTAATAGAATAACCATATATGAACTTTTCGAAGAACAATCTAATCATCCTGCTTTTTTCTGTCCTGTTGAGCACATTCCTTGTTGCCCTCATTTATGCTTTTAATGTAACAGAGCGCCAGGACCTTGTCCTTGCTGCAATCCTTTCAGCAGTGACACTTTTTTTCGGAATAAAACTTTTTCAATCACTGATAACAGACAAAAAGACCAGGCGGCTGACGGAGATCATCCGTAGGTACAGAAATAAAAATTACAGCAAAAAGGTTGATCATAATGATGTTTTTAATATCCTTGAAACCGAATTACACGAATGGGGAAAGGAACGCAGGGAGGAAGAAGATCGCCTCAACCGCCTTGAAACGCACCGGAGGGAATATATCGGCAATGTCTCGCATGAACTGAAGACACCCGTATTTAATATAGAGGGATATATACATACTTTGCTCGATGGCGGCCTTGAGGATAAAAACATCAACCGTGACTATTTACAACGGGCTGGAAAAAATGTTGAAAGAATAACTCATATCCTGCGCGACCTTGAGACCGTATCGCAACTTGAAACGGGAGAACTGAAACTTGAGAAAGAGGAATTTGACCTTGCCCTGCTGGTAAGGGATGTTTTCGACACTGAAAATTCACGCGCTGAAAAAAAGGGAATAGCATTTACGGTTGTTGGAGATAATACTGAACCTGTAATGGTTTATGCAGATAAATTCCGGATCCGGCAGGTTCTTGCCAATCTAACGGATAATTCCATCAATTACGGAAAACAGAACGGTGAGACGCGCATAAAATTGAGCGATATAGGTGAAAAGATATTAGTAGAGGTTTCTGATAATGGCATTGGGATCGCTCCCGCACACCTCCCGCGCATTTTTGAACGGTTCTATCGCGTTGACAAAAGCCGTTCGCGCGAACTGGGCGGTACAGGGCTCGGACTGGCAATCGTAAAACACATCCTTGAAGCGCATGGTGAAACTGTTGAAGTGATGAGCGCGGAGGGCGCGGGAACGGTGTTTACATTTAAACTGGATAAAAGGTTGAATGGAGTGAAATCATAAAATTGTATCTTTGTAAAAACATTGGAATATGCAATCCCAACACTATTTATTTAAGCGTATTACAATTGATCCTGCTATTTGTTTTGGTAAGCCATGTATTCGCGGCATGCGTATGCCGGTTGCATCAATTCTGGATTACCTGAGCAGCGGTATGACTGCACTGCAACTTCTTAAAGAATTTCCATCTCTTGAACCCGAAGATATATCAGAAGCATTGGCATTTTCCGCTTCAATGATGCAGGACCGTTTTATTGTATCCTGTTAAAAGACAAAGGTAAAATCAAATACAATGGAACACGGATGACACTGATGCGACTGATTTTCACTGATAAAATCCGTTCTTATCCGTTTAATCCGTGTTATCCGTGTTCTATTTTCCCTGCTTTTTTGACAGGATACGTTTTATTCCGTTAAAGCATTCTGCGTTATAAATATCGTATGGCGAAAATTACAAATAAATATCAACCAAATTTTAATGCTGTATGAATTCCATCTGGTTATTATTTATACTTTTAATTTCAATTCCCTTCGGTTTTACCGCCTGCAGGATGGGCCCGACCGAATGTGAACCCTCCGGCACACTCCTCGCTGAAGGCGCGCGCAGCGAAGCCCAGATAATTTTCAAAACCGAAGATGAAAAATACTGGCGCGAAGGCCAGTGGGGTGAAAAAATAGAACATAAAAAACTTGTTGACGCGGTATTTGATGCCGTTTATTCCGGCAGGACCCATGCCTATGATTTTTTTGACGGCAAACCCATAAGCGCAGATGAAGTGAAAAAAAAGGAATCGCGCATTGATACCCTGTTCATTGAGAATCCCGATTCCGGAACAATGGATATGAAAATAGTTGAAGTAAAACTTGACCGGAATGACATTGCTAAGATTTTTTTCAGGGAGAACTGGTACCTTGACGAAGCGAATTTTAAGTTTTCAAAAAAAGTTACCGCCATTACGCTTACTACCGCCAAATACAGCCCTGATGGCGAATACATCGGGTTGGAACCGCTTTTTTCGGTCTATTGCGATACATCCTTAGTGCCGGTAAAATAACATTCCCTGTTTGCACTTATTACCTCCACCTTTTCAACACCTGTTCATAACCCTGTTAATTGTTAATAAATTCATAAAACGCTGCATATCAGAACATTTTTATACATTTGCAGGTCATCTGTAATTTCTATATGCGCCCGTATCAATTTTTCCTTCCCTTCATTTTTCTGACCGGAGCAAAATCTGTTTCTGCAGGCAATGATAATACCATAAAAAGAGAAATCGTCTTCTATGAAACCGGGCAGATTAAAGAAGAGAGGTATTTCAAAAACGGGGAAAAACACGGAACCTGGACTGCCTGGTATGAAAACGGGGAGAAAAAGATGGAACAATCCTTCAATGATGGTCAGCCGGACGGCAAATGGATCCATTGGTACGAAAACGGACAGAGACGCTATGTGTTAACTTTCATAAACGGCAAACTTCAGGGCAAATGGACCGAATGGTATGAAAATGGGGCAAAATGGCATGTTGTCAACTACAAAAACGGGGATGTCACCGGTAAATGGGCGTTCTGGGAAAATGACGGGACTAAAAAAGCGGAAGGAATGTACGGTATTCCCGGTTCGTGATTTTACAAGGTACACTGCATACTTTTTCACTTCTTTTTTCCGTTCCATCATCTTGCTATAGAAAATTGCGTTATTCATGAATTTCCCCTTCAGGACTTTTTTGTGGCTTACCTTTTTCAGCATAGCCATGGGTTACCTTGAAAGCGCAGTGGTGGTCTATCTGCGCATCGTTTATTATCCGGAAGGATTTTCCTTTCCGCTGCTTCCCCTTGAACCATGGGTTGCACTTACCGAGTTGGGCCGTGAAGCAGCCACTCTCATTATGCTTTTCTCTATTGGTTATCTATGCGGAAAAAATTTCACCCAGCGCATCGCCTGGTTCCTTTACTGCTTTGCCGTATGGGATATTTTTTATTACGTATTTCTGAAAATAATTCTTGACTGGCCCGAATCATTTTTCACATACGATATATTATTCCTTTTGCCCGTACCCTGGATAGGTCCGGTTCTATCGCCCGTTATTACTTCGTTGACTATGATAATCCTCGCTCTCTGCCTGATTTATTTCAATATGAAAAATGAAACAGTAATTCTGAAAAAAAAAGAATGGTTTCTTTTATTTGCAGGTTCTGCGCTGGTACTCATTTCCTGGACATACGATTACATCCGGTATGTTTATGAACATGCGGGCGATACCGGGATATGGATGCCCGGCAACGCTGAAAAACTGTTTGCGGAAGGGTTTAATTACGTGCCGGATTATTACAACTGGTGGTTGTTTGCAGCGGGAGAATTCTTTTACCTGATTGCCATTTACCTGTTTGTGATAAGAGCAAATACCCGGACAGAATCTGCTAAGTGATATCAGTCCTGACAATAAAATTATTGTCAGACAGAGTTAACAATGAAAATATTGTCAAATTAAAGTTATTTTCAAAATAACGAT
Organism: Bacteroidota bacterium; assembly: GCA_016193485.1. GTDB lineage: Bacteria > Bacteroidota > Bacteroidia > JACPRZ01 > JACPRZ01 > JACPRZ01. The sequence continues at coordinate 72,235 of JACPRZ010000030.1, forward strand.
TCAAAAATAACCCTGTCTATGTCCTTCCTCAAAGCGCCCATTGAGCAATACGCTCTCCGCTATTCTGATCCCGAATTAAAAGCGCTGAAATCCCTCAGCCGGGAGACGTATGGGAAAATGAAAATCCCGCAGATGCTTGCGGGACATTTACAGGGACATGTGCTCCAAATGGTAAGCCAAATGGTTCGGCCGCAACGGGTTCTTGAAATCGGGACATTTACCGGATATTCGGCTATATGCCTTGCGGCAGGGTTGAGAAACAAGGGGGTCTTACACACAATTGATATTGACCCTGCTGCGCAGGAAATTGCCATGCGTTTCTTTAAACGTGCCGGACTGGGTAACCGCATTATTATGCATTGCGGAAATGCGCTTTCAATTATACCCGCGATGAAAGGATATTTTGACATCGTTTATATTGATGCCGACAAAAAAAACTATTGCCGCTACTTTGACCTTGTGTTTCCGAAGATCAGGAAGGGGGGGTGGCTTCTTGCCGATAATATGTTCTGGGACGGACAAGCTCTCATGCCGCCAGGGCGGCAGGATAGGGAAACAAAAGCGATCATCGCCTTTGCCCGAAAAATTTCCGGAGACAGACGTCTTAATAAATTTATCCTTCCGATACGGGACGGAATCATGATAGCCGGAAAAAGATAAATAGGGTTTTTACTGCCGAATGATCACTGTTTTTTTCCGGCAATAAAATAGTGCGCCAATGCCGCCATCGCAGCCCCGATAAAGGGTGCGGTCATATATACCCAGAGAGAATTAAAATTTCCCGAAACTATTGCCGGAGCGAGTGAACGGGCCGGGTTCATGGATGCACCGCAGATGGGGCCGGCAAACATCGCTTCCAGACCGACTACCGCACCGATGGCAATGCCTGCGGTGATTCCCTTTTCTTTTGCCCCGCTTGAAACATTCAATATCACGAACATTAAAAAGAAGGTGAGAATTATTTCCAGAACGAATGATTGCATATCGGAGCCGGCCGGAATAGTTGCGCCAAGATTTGGGCTTTGAGGAAACAGTCCTGATAATATTAAACTTGCGAAAAATGCACCGGCACATTGTGCAATGCAATAAGGTAAAATTTCTTTTTTGTTCAATCTTCCGGTTACGGCAAAACCAAAAGTCACCGCGGGATTGATGTGCGCTCCGGAAATGTCGCCAACCGCATAGATCATCGCAAGCACGATAAGCCCGAAGGTGATTGCAATGCCAACCTGTGTTACCGCGCCTCCCGAGACATCATTGATAATAACCGCTCCCGTTCCGCAAAACACAAGGGTGAATGTCCCTATTAATTCCGCTGAATATTTTCTGATCATTGCTTACTTATGAAATCCCACCTCCATTCCCGCCATAATTAACGGCAGATCGGGATAAAGAAGAGTGAGTTCTGGATCCACCGGTTTAAAAAGTTCAGATAAACGGTACGAAACAAAAAACACATATCGGTTGATGCCTACCCGCACGACTGCATCAAAGAAAAAGGGTTTGGTATAAAGAAGTTGTGTGGTCCGTGTTTTAATAATACCGCCATTATTAATACCGGCAGTATCAAGTTTATCCTTTGTGAAGTGGATGACATTGAACGCCCAGTTAACACGCGCCCCTATATCGAGAAACCTTCCGATATGATCACCCCGCCTGCCGAAATTAATGCGGTTATAAAAAGTTAAAAAAGCCGTGTTATAGAACAGCCGTTCCTTATCATGCTGTATATTATTGGGAAGAATTTTTCCGGGTGTCTTTTTCAGCGTATAATTACTATTACGCCATCCGATGTCAAATCCCAGCGCATAGAAATTACTAATCCTGAATTTATACCTCAACCCTCCGTAAAATTCCTTTGAATAGCCGTACCTCACTTCCCCCCCCGGATTATCTGGCCCAACTACAAATCCCAATCCACCGAAAAAATGCCGGAACACCTTGCGGTTGGGACCGAAAGACGGCACAACGGTGTCGGCATTTACATCCTGCTCAAGGAGAATGTCCTGAGATCGGACAGGCATTAAAGCAATGAAAAATATTATTGGTAAAAGAGAAAATTTATTCATCAGATTTAATGGTATAATTTACGGATTAAAATCACCGAAAAACGAATTTGTACGAAAATACGAAAAAAATAAAGGGTGAAATTAATCATAGACATTTACAATTCTTCTGAAGGTAACTCCTTCCCTGCCAAAGTTAATAAGAATCGCCAGTTTGAGTTTACTGGATTTCAAATAACTTAGTATCTGGTCAATATGAGCTTTGGAAAAATGGAAATTCTTTTTCAACTCAACAATTATTTTCCTTTCAACTTCAAAGTCGAGAAATTTTTTCTTTAAGAGAACGTTTTTGAATCGTATCCCATAATAAACCTGTTCACGGAAATTACATTTCTTTTCTCTGAAAAGTATTGCCATTGCTTGTTGATAAATTTTTTCTGAGTGTCCGAAGCCCAATTCTTTAAAAACTTCATAAGCGCATCCAACTATTTCATAACTCAATTCAGGATATAACAGGTCATCTCTTCTGACGATTGGTTTTTTCATTTCGTAATTTCGTATTGTTTCGTATTTCGTTGATTTATTTCCTAAAATTTATAAACTTCAGTATATCCTTTATTATGGACCCGCAGGATATATCCGGGTTTTACATCTCCAACATCAATAACGTATTCATCCCGGCCGGTGATATCCACGACAAAATATTTATCAAGATAACCTTTATCGTTTTCAATGTGGTAAAAAAGAAGATTTTTACGGAACGATTTTGTCAGCAGCGATTCAATAAGCCCGGCAACTATCTGAACTGTATCCGTCACGGTATCTGACGCCATTTTTTTCACAAGTATGGTCACAAAAGGGGTATTGATGCTCATTGTAAATGTGGTATCGGGAGGAGAAAAAACCGAATCGGTGAAATAAGAGGCCTGGGGAATACCATACCCATGAGCATAATCAAAGTAAGGATAAAGATGGCCCGACTTTTCAAGTTCTCTGAACATCTCCATATTATTGAGATCGCGTTTTGTTTGCCAGGCGCAGGCAGTGAACCCGGTCACAAGCGGTGTGGCAAAAGATGTTCCGAAAGCATGTTCCAGTCCGTTTTTCCCGGCAATGATAGCGGAACCATAAGCGGCAACGTTGGGTTTCCTCCGCATATCGGCAGTAGGTCCGTAAGAACTGAAATTTATATGATAATCGGAACCCGGGTTGAATCCGCCTACGGTGACTATGCTGTCGGCATCGGCAGGTGCCCCAAGTTTTTTCCAGCGGCCGGAACCATCATTACCTGCTGCGTTGATAACGAGCAACCCCTTGCGTGCGGCAATATTGGCAGCGCGTGATATGTAGGTTGTTTTGCCGTCCATCTGTTCCGGGAAATAGCGGTGATAGGTATAACCGAGAGAACTGCTTACCATATCGGCACCGTTTTTATCTGCCCACTCAATTGCAGCAACCCAGTTTTCTTCTTCTGAAAATGGTTCACCTGCCGCCTGCTCGGTGCGGGCAAGTAAAAATTCAGCCCCGGTGGCAAGGCCGATATGCCTTCCTTCCATCAAGCCGGCAATATTGGATAATACGCCTGTTCCGTGAGAACTGTAATCGTAAACAAATTCATCGCTTTTCACAAAATCATAGGTCTTCAAAATGCGGTTCTCTTTTCTGATATGTTCAAAGGCAGGATGTGTATTTACCCACGGGAACCCGGCATCAAAGACCGCAACCCGTACTCCATTGCCGTCAATTCCTTTTTGAATGAATTTTTCTCCCTGCATCCTCTTTATCTGCTTTTCAAGGAGGATGCTGTCCGAATCGCTTAATTTTATTTTTATGGTGTCGGGGGAGGATCTATTTCCCGCAAGGCGGCACTCACTGACAATCTTTTCCACCCTGGCCACAAAGGGAAATGCTATAATTTGGTTAATCTGCTCTTTCGTGGCAATAACCACGGCAGCATTAAGCCATCGGCTGGTTATTTTCACAGAACCGGTAATCTCGCAAACCCTTTGCAGGTAGGTTTCATTGACCGGAAAATCCAATGAATCCGCCAAGGGTATGCCATATTTCATTCTCCGTGCAATTGTCTTCGGATCAAAATAAGTAAGCGGGTTGAAATGAACTTCTTTTTTATCGCAGAAAAAAATCCAGTATTTTTCCGATGATTCCGCGGCAGGTTCCGGTTGAGCAAAACATATGAAAATGGAGTTGCCGGTTATGAAACAAAACAACAGGATTATGGCAAAAGACCGGTACATGGTATAGTAATGAAACAACGAATATAAATTAAAAGGATATATGACATAAGATTCCGGCAAAATACAAATTCGTATTTTCGCAGAAATCCTTTGAATAAAATATGCACGCTGAATTTATTGACCTCCGGAGCGACACCGTAACCCGTCCAACCAAAGAAATGCTTGACGCCATGATGCACGCTGAATTGGGAGATGATGTTTTTGGAGAAGATCCTACGGTAATCGCTCTGGAAGAAAAAGCGGCCCGCCTGTTTGGTAAGGAAGCCGGAATTTTTGCACCATCCGGCACTATGACCAACCAGATGGCGGTGAAATTGCACACGCAGCCGGGTGATGAGGTGATTTGCGATATAACATCTCATGTTTACAACTACGAGGGGGGGGGTATTGCGTACAACTCTGGCTGTTCGGTGCGGCTTATTGATGGCGATCGCGGCAGATTTACCGCTCAGGATGCGCTTAATAACATAAACCCGCCCAACGACCACTATCCGCACACTTCGCTGGTAACCATTGAGAACACTTCCAACAGGGGGGGAGGAAGTTATTATGCGCTGAAAGAGATAGAGAAAATAAGAATGGTTTGCCGGGAAAACAACCTGAAATTCCACCTTGACGGTGCCCGGATTTTTAACGCCCTGGCTGAAACAGGAGACAAGCCGGAATCCATTGGACAATATTTTGATACAATTTCGTTCTGCCTCTCCAAAGGGCTTGGCGCTCCGGTGGGTTCCATCCTTCTCGGAAGTAAAGAGGTTATTAAAAAAGCGAGGCGCATCCGCAAAGTTATGGGAGGAGGAATGCGCCAGGCGGGTATTCTTGCCGCTGCGGGAATTTATGCACTTGACCATCATATCACCCGGCTTAAAGAAGATCACCGCAGAGCAAAAGCGCTGGGGGAAGCAATAAAAAATATTCCTGTAGTTGAGGAAATCCTCCACGTTGAAACCAATATTATCATCTTCCGGCTCAGGAAACCATATACTTCCCAGGAATTTGTCAATAAACTTATGGAACGCAAGATAAAATTCATTGCCACCGGGCCATTTTCGGTAAGGGCGGTTACACATCTGGATTTTGATGATGAAATGCTTGAAAGAACCGTTAGGGTTCTGAAAAAATTATATTGATAAAAAGTAAATAAATGAACAATTTTTGAACTTTCCATAAAAAGTAAAAATCCATCAGAAATTTGAAATTTGTATTTAAATCCGCAATTTTGGCAATCCGAAATCCGAAATTTGAAACATGAAACTCTTCCTCATCCCCACTCCCATCGGCAACCTGGAGGATATTACCCTCCGGGCATTACGGCTGCTGAAGGAAGTTGACCTGCTCCTGGCCGAGGACACCCGCAAAACAACAATCCTGCTGAAACATTTTGGAATAGAAAAAAAAATGATTTCTTACAATAAGGATAATGAACATAAAAGTGTAAAAGATATAGTTGATAAAATAAAAGGGGGGGCATCAGCCGGGGTGGTTACTGATGGCGGCACTCCCGGAATTTCTGACCCTGGTTACCTGTTAGTGAGCGAGTGCCTGAAAAACAACATTCCCGTAGAAACCCTTCCGGGTCCTACTGCATTCGTTCCTGCTCTTGTAAATTCAGGACTGCCGTCACATAATTTCGTTTTTGAGGGTTTTCTTCCGAAAAAGAAAGGCAGACGATCGCGGTTGAATAGATTGAAAAATGAAGATCGCACAATGATTTTCTACGAATCGCCTTACCGCTTAGTTAAAACACTCGCTGAATTTTCATCGGTTTTTGGAACCGATAGGAGGGCTTCCGTTTCGCGGGAACTGACAAAAATGTTTGAAGAAACAAAGAGAGGAACGTTAAACGAACTGTATAATTATTTCAGTGAGAAAACTGTTAAAGGGGAGATTGTGGTTGTGGTTGAAGGGAAGATGGCGTAACGGTTCTCCTTTATAGTTTATGATTGAAGGCACTCAAGTCAGAAGTATTCCACACCGAAATCACCATTGGTAACTGCTACGGTATCAACAGGGTAGCCAAAACCATCATCCTCCCAAGCCGTAAAGTTAAATGTTCCTGCAAGTTTGCGTTCAGATGTATTGTGTAAAGAAATAACCATAGTTCCTGCAAATGTGGTGAAAATGCCTGAAAATAATTTGCCATATTTGGCATTGAAAAGAGGCGTAGTAACCAAATCATAAGTCCCTGCATTTACATTTTTGGGCACTTCAAAAAAAAGTTGCCTAACCTGGCTTTGGTCGCTTTGGAAAAGAAGAAGGGAATCGTTAGTGTTACCTCCTAGTAAATTGGCGGTGAATGCTACTCCGTCAATAATGGCTGTCATGTGTTCAGTAAAGGTAAATGAAGGAGGACAGGCGGTACACGGTCCACCGCAGTCAATTCCGGCTTCACCCTGGTTTTTAATGCCATCGCTGCAGGTAGGGCATGCCTGACAGGCGCCACCGCAATCAACATCCGTTTCATTCTGGTTTTTTATCCCGTCATTACAGGACGGGCAGGCAGTGCAATTGCCACCGCAATCTATATCCGTTTCATTTTGGTTTTTTATCCCATCCGTACAGGTTTCTTTTTTGCAACCGGTAGTCGCCATCACCGAAATGAAGGGAATGAAATACAATAGTTTTTTCATTGTGATTATTTTTGTGGTTAAATATTATTGAAGATTATATATTCAGTCATTATTTTTTTTCGGTTTCGATGTTTTTAGTTTTATTAAAAGCACATGAAATCACAACCATTACGATGAACGATTCATTTACCTTCCCGCATTAGTGCACCACCGAGATTTTTGCTCTACACAGATGACCTTCTGCGTCAACCAGGAGATAATAGATCCCGTTGGGTTGACGGGACAGATCAATGAGCATGGATGTATTCCCCCCTTCGTAACCGGCTGAATAAATAATCTTACCCAATACATTGTAAATTTCCAACCGGTTGATTTTTCTTCCATCGCTGCGCACTTCCGCTTTGCCCGTTAAAGGATTCGGAAACACAGTAATTCTATCCCCGTTACCTGGTACAATCGATTTTTTTGTAATCAGGCACGATCCGGTGATCTCAATGGAATCGGAATATATTTCACTATTCCCGCACCCGTTGAAGATGGTAACAGTGACTCCATACCACCCTGCACTGTCGTATATATGAACCGGGTTAGAGGATGCGCCTGTATTTCCGTCACCAAAATTCCACGTGTAATTGGGCCCACCCCAGCCGTAAAACTGAATCGTATCACAAGGATGGTACGTAAGCGAATCAGGTGGCAGCCAGTAGAAACCGCCATTTACCGGCAGACCGCTGTCAACCACATCTACATAAACAAATTCAGTGGCGCTGTTGCCGCAGGTATTGGTCGCTGTCAATGTCACCGTGTAACTTCCCGGAAAGGAATAAGAATGCGTCATAGCGAAATAGTTGTACCATCCGAAAACCGAATCACTGATATCGCCATCGCCAAAATCCCATTGGTAACCGGCAGCGTTGAAATCGGTGTAAAACAGGAAGGTGTCGTCCGTACACAGGGTATAGTAATCTGAATAAACGTAAAAATAAGGAATAAGTGTAGTGTCCGTGTAAAATATATCGGTAAACGAACTTGAATTTCCGCAAGCGTTGGTGACGGTCAGGGTAACTGAAAAATTCCCGGCTGTTGAATAGATATGCGTAACCGACTGTCCGCTGTCCGTATCGCCATCGCCAAAATCCCAGAAATAGGATACGGCATTATCCCAGCAGTCGAATTGAATCACTTCACCGGGGCAGGCGGGATTTGGATATGCCCAGAACCATGGAGCAGGGGGGGTAGTTGTATCCGTAATCAGGATGGTTTCTGACCATGAATTGGAATTGCCACATGCATTGGTGATGGTCAGAGTAACTGAAAAATTACCGGTATCGGAATAAGTGTGGGATGAATAGGACAGGGTGTCGGTGGCACCGTCACCGAAATCCCAGAACCAGGATGCGGCATTATCCCAACTGTAAAACTCAATTAATTCCCCTGGGCATGCAATATTGGATGAATAACTGAAATAAGGAATGGGGGGGGTGATACCTCCGGATATATTGACTGTCTGTGAGAATGAGTTTGAATTTCCGCATATATTAGTCACCGTGAGGGTCACCGTATAAGTTCCTACAGAATCAAAAGTGTGGTAGAGATATGACAATGTGTCGTAAGTACCGTCACCGAAATTCCATAGCAGGTTCTCCGTATAATCATAGGAATAAAATTCAATGGGCTCACCCGGGCATACCGAATCGGGATAGAATCCGAAATAAGGGACTAAGGGAACAAGGGTATCGGTAATCCGTATTATATCAGACGACCAACTGGAATTTCCGCATGAGTTTGTAAGCGTAAAAGTCACCGCAAAATTTCCGGTGTCGGAATAAGCGTGAGAGGTAAAAGGCAGGGTATCGGTATTGCCGTCACCAAAATCCCATAAATAGGATCCCGTAGAACCCCAATAGTAAAACTGGATCTCTTCACCGGGGCACCCGGTATTGGAAGATGTGCCAAACCATGGTATAGGGGGGGTCACACTGGCGGATACAACTACTGCCTGTGAGAAGGAACTTGAGTTTCCGCACGCGTTGGTCACTGTCAATGATACGGAATAAACGCCTGCCGTATCAAAAGTGTGATACAGGTAGGAAACCGAATCAGTGGACCCGTCACCAAAATCCCAGAGGATATCACCGGCAATCCCCCACGCATAAAACTCAACCGAATCACCGGGGCAAACCGAGTCGGGATAAAAACTGAAATAAGGAACCGGAGGCGTGAGGGTATCCGAAATAAGAATATTCATTGACCATGAATTAGAATTACCGCAGGAGTTTGTAATTGTCAGGGTAACGGTAAAATTACCGGTTGTATCATAAGAATGTGAAACCCAGGAAAGAGAGTCGGTTGTTCCGTCACCGAAATTCCAAAGATACGTTGACGCTGATACATAGGAATAAAATTCAATGCTCTCATCCGGACAGACATTCTGCAATGAAGAAGTGAAGTATGGAACCGGGGGGGTAGTTGCGCTGGAAACAGTGATGGTTTTTGTATAGGAATTTGAATTTCCGCAAATATTTGTAACAGTCAGAGTAACTGTATAGGTTCCTGTATCGGCATAAGAATGTGCAGTAAACCAAAAATCGGTGGAACTATTCCCGTCACCAAAATTCCATAACCAGGAATCCGCCTCCACCCAACTGGAAAACTGAATTTCATCTCCGGGACATGGAAGTACAGGGGAAAAAGTGAAGTAAGGCACCGGGGGGGTAACTGACAGGTTGATGGTAATTGTCCGGGAAAAGGAACTTGAATTTCCGCATGAATTGGTCACCGTAAGGGTAACAATGTAATTGCCTGAAGCCGTGTATGAGTGAGAAGTATAATAGGGTTGATTATCGGTATTTCCGTCTCCGAAATCCCAAGAATACGAATCAGCGGTTACCCATGTATTGAAATATATCTCCTGCCCGGGACAGGCGGAGGTGAGGGATGGGGTAAAATAAGGAATTGGCGGCAATGCGTTGTTGCTGATTGAAACAGAATCGGTAAATGAATTGGAATTTCCGCAACCGTTGGTGACGGTAAGAGTTACCGCGTAATTACCGGGATTAGTATAGGAGTGACTGGTGTAAGGAAAACTGTCTATGGCTCCATCGCCAAAATTCCAGAGGTAAGATGCGGCCGGATTCCAATAATAAAAATCTATGGGAACATTGGGACAGGCGGTATGCAGTGATGCTTCGAAAACCGGAACGGGCGGAACAGAAGAAGATGAAACCACCAATGTATCATAAGTTGTACCGGAATTTCCGCACATGTTTGTAACCGTGAGGGAAACGATATATGTGCTATCGGTATTATAAGTATGGTATTCATAAGAAAAATTGGATGTGGTACCATCTCCGAAATTCCAAAAATATGTATTGCCGAAGTAATTCATCGGTTCAAAAATAATTTCATCACCCGTACAGGCGGGATTTGCCGATATGATGAACGTTGAATTCGGGAGAGCATTCGGACTGACGGTAACTGCTTGGATGATAGTATCAATTCCGCATGTTGTTTCAACAATCAATGTAATGTAATACAATCCGCTGTCGCTGTAAGTATAAAACGCCCACTGGTCAAATACAGGAGGGGAACCATCGCCAAAATCCCACTGATAGGAGGCAGCTTCAGCACCGTAATTAACAATAAGAAATTCACCGGGACACAAACTGTTTGATGACATATTGAAACTATCAGGAGCGCTTTCTCCGGATACATAGATGGGATTTATTTCGCTCCCGATCAAATTTCCCACCGAATTAAATGCCGACAGAATTATGTTGTAAGTCCCCGGGTTAAAAAATGTATGTGTAGGTGAGAAACTGGAATCAATTGGTGTTCCGTCACCGAAATCCCATGTATACTGGCTTCCGGCATTACTGATGTTTGTAAATACCACTTCTAATGGTGCACAACCGCTTGTTGGCGAGGCGATAAAGGCGATGTTCACCTGCGCGGAAGTCCGGAAATGAAAAATAATAAATGATGCTGCGACCATGATGTTCGCAGATGTGAAACTGAATGGAAAGTATCGCATAAAAAATTATTGAATGATTGTAAAATCAGAACTATTTTTCATTTCCCAAAGGTAAATATTTTTTTCTCTGCCTGCAATTTACCGGTTCGGGGTGGTTTCAAAAATTCCCGTACATTCGTCCCCATTCACAACCCGATTTATTCATTGTAAGTGTATTCAGTATTAAGATTCGTAATTCGTATTTTCGTACATATTCGTATTCGTTGATGAAATCACTTGCTGCCATAACCGCTGTCTCCGGATGGGTTCCTGAAGATATCCTCTCCAACAGCGACCTTGAGAAGATGGTTGACACTACAGATGAGTGGATACAAACGCGTACCGGAATAAAAGAGCGGAGAATTTTGCGCGGAAAAGGCAGAGGTCCCTCATATATGGCTGCCGAAGCCGTGAAGCAACTTTGCAATAAAAGAGGAATTTCTCCCGCAGAAATTGACCTTCTTATTTGCGCCACCGTTACGCCTGATCTTATTTTTCCGGCAACCGCCAGTATCATTTGCGACAAGGTTGGCGCTAAAAATGCATGGGGTTATGATATTGAAGCCGCTTGTTCGGGATTTATTTTCGCCCTTTTTACCGGTGCCCAGTTCATTGAAACCGGCAGGTATAAAAAAGTGGTCGTAGTGGGTTCCGATAAAATGTCCTCCATCATTGACTATACCGACCGTGCAACCTGCGTGATTTTTGGCGATGGTGCCGGTGCAGTTCTGCTGGAACCCGATAATGAAGGAAATGGAATCATTGACGCGGTGCTTCACACTGACGGCTCTGGCGTAAAACATCTCTATCAGAAAGCGGGCGGCTCGGCATATCCTCCAACTATGGAAACGGTAGCCGCGAGGGAACATTATGTAAAACAGGACGGACAGGCCGTTTTTAAGTTTGCCGTAGTGGGAATGGCCGATGTTTCAGAAGATATCATGAAGCGGAACGGATTATCAGCGAACGATATTGCATATCTCGTTCCTCACCAGGCGAATAAAAGAATCATTGACGCCACCGCAAGGCGTATGGGAATAAGCGATGAAAAAGTAATGCTCAATATTGAACGCTTTGGAAATACAACAGCCGCCACAATTCCTTTATGCCTGTGGGAATGGGAGAAGAAACTGAAAAAGAGTGACAATATTATCCTTTCCGCGTTCGGGGGGGGGTTTACGTGGGGAGCGGTTTATGTGAAGTGGGCTTATTAAGAATTGCGGATTGCGGATTTTAAATTGCGGATTGAAGAACCAAATTCCTGATGCATGTAGTAATTTTAATTCGCAATTTTGGCAATCCGAAATCCGAAATTTGCCATTGCGGATTGAAATTCTAATACAAACAACAATACAAAATCATTGTATGTTAATTAAAAAAACTTCATATTAAATGACACCTGAAGAATTAAAAAAGAGAACAAAATTATTTGCATTGTTGATACTCAAAGTTGTCAAGGCGCTTCCTAAATGCAAGGAATCTGATGTAATCGGATACCAGATACTTAAAGCAGGAACATCGGTTGGTGCTAATTACCGTGCAACATGCAGATCACGGTCGCCATCCGATTTTGTTTCAAAGATAACTGTTGTGGAAGAAGAGGCGGATGAATCCGCATTCTGGCTTGAATTAATTATTGAATCGGGGCTTTTGAATAATGAATTAGTCCATTCGGCACTGAAAGAAGCCGATGAACTGACTGCAATTTTTACATCATCAGGAAATACGGCAAAAGGAAATTTAAATAAATAAAGGTTTAAATTGAATTTTGAATCTGCAATTTTGTAATTTAATCCGCAATTTTGGCAATTCGAAATCCGAAATAGTTTATGTCTCATTTAATAGCCCCGTCAATCCTCTCGGCCGACTTCGGCAACCTGGCGCGCGATATTGAAATGGTCAATAAAAGCGAAGCCGACTGGATCCATGTGGATGTAATGGATGGCGTTTTTGTTCCCAACATTTCTTTTGGCTTTCCGGTACTTAATGCAATAAAAAAAACAGCAAAAAAACCGCTGGATGTTCACCTCATGATCGTTCAGCCCGAAAGGTACATTGAGCAGTTCAAAAATGCAGGAGCATCGGTGCTGACCGTTCACTTTGAGGCATGTACTCATCTTCACCGCACCATTCATCACATTCGTTCGCTTGGCATGAAAGCCGGTGTGGCTCTGAATCCTCATTCTCCTGTACATCCCTTAGATGAAATCATCAGCGATGTTGACCTTGTGCTGATTATGTCGGTCAATCCCGGTTTTGGCGGACAGAAATTCATTGAAAATACCTACAACAAAATTAAAAAACTTGCGCATCTTATCAAAATCAAAAAGTCATCCGCGCTCATTGAAGTTGACGGTGGGGTTGACACAGTTAATGCCAAAAAGTTACTCGCCTGCGGTGCCGATGTGCTGGTGGCAGGCAATTCGGTGTTCGGTGCGAAGAAGCCGGAAAAGGTTATCCGGGAACTGAAAAATATGGAGAAATAAAAATTTACTTTATTGTCCGTAATAAAATTAATATTCAATGTGATTTAATTTACGGAATTGCAATACACTTAATTGGGGTTTGTTATTTAACCACACAAAACACTCATTAAATTAAATTCATTTGAAAAATGGAAACTTTACAATCAAACGAAATTGTTTTTGCAATCACAAAAGATGATTTGCAATATGAAGCAAAAGAAAAAATCGGCAGGGAATTAACTGATGAAGAAATTAAAATTGCAAAGAAGGGATTAGAATTCGGATTGCTCACCAGCATTGATACAGTTTATAAAACTATTTTTTCTGAAATGATTGGCCAATGAATTTAAGTTTAACAAAAAAATTAAGTCCATCTGATTTATTGGCTTCTCAATTTTTAAAGAGGGCAAAAGAATTCAACGCAAGCGTAGAGCTGATTAAGGTTCTAAAATCTAGAACTTATAGAATTGGAGAAGCAAATGTTTTAGTTCGTACTTCTTCTGACGGAAACCGAAGATATTTTTTTGGAATAAATTATATAACCGTTGAAGAGATTGTTAATCTCGATCATCCTTTCATTGCCTTTATTTGTGGCTCTGTTGAAAGAACGGTAATCATTCCTGCAAAATATTTTTTCAAACATCTTCATCAGATAAGCCATGATAGAAATGGAGAATATAAAATCAATATTGACCAAGACCTAAATATTGTTTTATCTGGAAGAAATAACAGAATTAAGTGTAGTGGGTTCATTAATAACTGGAATTTACTTTTATCTCCGCCTATCATAAAAGAAGAAACGAAAAATACTGTTGAAGAAAGTTTGCATTCTGTTTTGCAAGGAAGATTAATTGAAATTGGAAACATAAGAGGCTATCAAACTTACTGCCCTGATAAATCAAAAAAATTTAATGAAAGACAACTTGATGAAATCACTTCCCTTAAAACTTGTCCCGAACTTCAATTTTCTGATTACAATTTATTGCGGCAAATTGATGTGATTTGGTTTAAACCAAAAGGAAGTAATTTCATTCCTGAGTATGCTTTTGAAGTTGAGCTATCAACCGGAGTTTGGAGCGGGGTTGGAAGAATGGCAACTCTCATTGATTATTCTAATGTCGGTTTGTATGTAATTGCCAATGACTCAAAAAAGTTTAGGAAAGTGATTTCTTCGTTTCATGAAATTGCAAATAGATACAAGTTCGTTCCAAATGATTTGTTGGGAGATTTGTATTCAGCTGAATTAAATCTAAAAGAACTAAAAGTTGAAATTGGATTGTAAAAGTATCTAAACTACAAGCCAGAACCAGCATTAATACCGTTTCATACAAGGTTTACCAAGCAAAAACGCGATGGCATTGAAGTATAACCTGATACCTTATGCCTGCCACTTCATTTAATTCCCGCCTCCTTCACGAAATTGAGCACGGCAAAAAAATTGCCGCTGATGCCGAAGATGTATGGAATTGGTCATCGCCTGCAGGAAAAGTGCGCGCTGACCGCAGGGCAAATTATATTTGTACTTGCGGAAATTTTACTGCCAACGGCCGCCTGCTGGAAATAGGTTGCGGTACCGGCATTTTTACCGAAAAGGTCTTTCACATAACCCGCGCAAAGATTACCGCTATTGATATTTCACCCGAATTACTGGAACTTGCAAAGAAAAAACTCCCGGAAGTTGATTTCCGGATTGCCGATGCCATGGCAACCAATTTTCCCGATGATTCTTTTGACGGTGTGTACGGCAGTTCGGTCATACATCACCTTGAATATGAACCGGCATTCCGTGAAATTTACCGCGTGCTGAAAAAAGGCGGACGCATGGTCTTTGCCGAACCCAATATGCTCAACCCGCAGATTTTCCTGGAACGGCATGTTCCTTTCCTGAAAAAAATGCTTGGCGTTTCACCCGATGAATCCGCTATTGTACGATGGAAAACAAAATCACTTCTGCGGTCAATCGGTTTCAGCAACGTCTCAATCTTCCCTTATGATTTTCTCCATCCCGCCACTCCCCGCTTTATAATCGGATTTGTGAATTCCATCGGCATGATTGCCGAAAAAGTACCTTTGCTGCGCGAAATTGCCGGCTCGGTGATTATCAGTGCCGGAAAATGATATGTTTTCCTTACGCAAACTACTCTCCGATCCCGCTTACGAATCCATCCTCAAACAACATTCCCTTGACTCGCCCGAAGTGACCATCCGGCACAGGGAAATAATACTGAAGAAAAAATTCCTGAAAAAACTCTACACTTCATGGTACCAAAGTATATTGAAATGTTTACCTTCCGTTCCCGGGAAAATTCTTGAAATCGGTTCAGGGGGGGGATTTATCAAAGAAGTGAGAAACGATATAATCACATCCGACATCCTTCCGCTTCCCCATTGCGAAAAAGTGGTCTCTGCCGCTGATCTTCCCTTTGAATCAAATGAATTACGCGCAATTATTCTCGTTGATACTTTTCATCATCTCCCGGATTGCGGAAAATTCTTATCTGAAGCGCAGCGGACGCTGAATGCCGGAGGTAAAATAATAATGATTGAACCGGCATCTACCTTATGGGCAAGATTCATCTATAAAAATTTTCACCATGAACCGTTTGACGGTAAAACAAGGGAGTGGAAATTTCCGTCAACCGGTCCGCTATCGGGCGCCAATATCGCTCTGCCCTGGATTGTTTTTTTCCGCGATTATGCTGAATTCCGGAAAAAATTTCCGTTGCTGGAACTTGCTTCTGTTGAATACCACACGCCTTTTGCTTACCTTATCAGCGGTGGATTTCCCTATAAATCCCTGCTTCCTTCATGGGGATTTGACATTGTAAAAACCGCAGAATTAGTACTTTCGCCACTCAGCAGATTACTGGGTATGTTTATGACCATTGTCATTGTCAGGAAATGATGTATTAAGGAATATCGCCTTCCATGTTATCTGTACAAAAATATGGTTCTATGATGCTTACTATTGATAAAGAATAATAATAGCCACAGATTCACTGATTATAATTATGAAATATTCAGAAAAAGAATATCCGTTACAAAAAGAAAGCTATCAAATTATTGGGATATGCATGGAAATTCATCGTATTTTAGGAAAGGGTTTATTGGAAATAGTTTATAAAGACGCTATTGAATATGAGGTTAAAAAGAAAAAAATACCTTATGAACGTGAGAAAAAATATGAGATTGAATACAAAGGAATAATTCTTCCGCATTATTTCTTCGCTGATTTTGTAGTATTTGATAAAATAATATTAGAAGTAAAAGCACAGAAAGGGATAGTTGATGACCATTATACCTGGTTAATAAATTATTTAGCAATATCTAAATGTCCTTTAGGATTGATAGTAAACTTTGGTGAAAACAGATTAATTACAAAAAGAGTAATATTTTAATCTGTGAATCTGTGGCAATTTTGATTACCCATACAATCCGATATAGACCCAAAAATATGAAGTTCAGGTTCAGTATAATTGTTTTTCCTCTTGTGCTGATGTTTTTTGCTTTATCATTCAGGCAGGAAATCCAAAAGGAAAAACATTTCAAAAACCTCCGGCAATTGACTTTCGGGGGAGACAATGCCGAAGCATATTTTAGTCCCGATGCAAAAAAAATTGTGTTCCAGTCCAATAATCCCAAATGGAATCTTCAGTGTGATCAGATTTTCATGATGGATCTGTCCGTTTTACCCGACACTGCATTTATCCCCCCCATGCTCAGTACCGGGAAGGGCAGGACCACCTGCGCATTTTTTATGACCGGGAACCGGCAAATCCTCTATTCATCAACACACCTCGGCAGCCATTCATGCCCGTCAACCGCAAATCTCCGTGCCGGTGGCAAATACCTGTGGCCCGTGTACAATGATTATGATATTTTTGTTTCTGATCTGGCCGGTAATATTATCAAACAATTAACCGACACTCCCGGTTATGATGCCGAAGCGGTGGTATCGCCAAAGGGCGATAAAATCGTTTTTACTTCCATCCGTTCCGGTGACCTTGAATTGTGGATCATGGATATTGACGGAAAAAATACGAGACGCCTGACGCACGATCTGGGCTATGACGGTGGCGCCATGTTCTCACCGGATGGGGAAAAGATCGTCTTCAGGGCATGCCGGCCTGAAACAGATGAAGAGATTAATGAATACAAAGAAAATCTTGCAAAAGGACTTGTTGCTCCTACCCGTCTCGAAATTTTTACTATGAATGTTGACGGCACCGGACTGCAGCAGGTGACGAACCTTGGCAAGGCAAACTGGTCCCCATGCTTCCATCCTTCAGGGAAGAAAATCATTTTTTCTTCCAACCATCTTTCTCAAAAGGGTTATGATTTCCAGTTATTCATGATAAATACCGATGGAACCGGATTAGAACAGATCACTGCCGAAAGCATCTTCAATTCATTTCCGAATTTCTCTTCTGACGGAAAATATTTTGTCTTCTGCTCCAACCGCAACAACGGTGGAACGCATGATACGAATGTGTTTATAGCGGAGTGGGTGGAGTGAGAACTTAGTAGGTAACTCCGCTGATTATTTCAGGAATCTCTTCAATCCTGCCGGACGCTTCAACCCGTACCGGTTCTGTAACCGATATTTTCCAGTCCGCGCTGATCCGTTTTATGCGGTAGTAAGCAATTCCTTTTGTCGGCAGAGTATCGGTATAGCAATACATGATAACCGGTTCGGGAGCGGTTCCTATGCCTTCTTTTGTGTCAATTATCCTGAAATCATCATTTCCGGTAAGTGATCGCTCCACAAGATAGATGCAACTTGCGGTCTGACCCTGCACGAGCCATTTCAGATAGACATTTCCGCTGTTGTAAATGGCGTCAAACCTTACAAGGTGGGGCATTGCCTTATCAGCATTTTCATTGATGTTCAGCGGGATGCCATCCATGTTTTTTTGGGCTTGTACGGGCAGAATAAAAAATCCGATGACGCTTACCAGCATCATCAGGACGCTTAGGATCCGGATTATTGAGTTCATGATTGACAGGTTTTCAGGTTGGTTATTTGGTATTGTGCTCATTTCGCTTATTTCTGAACCAAAGATACGGCAGCGCAATACCCCGATGCTACCCGAAGGCGGGGTTTTGATAACGGATGTAAGAATTTACAGGAAAATGTGAAATGGGAAGAAGATACGGGATAGATTAAATGTAATGAGAATCAGTGAGCGAAAGCCATAGTAACGGCAGGGGTCCGCCTTTGGTGGAGGATTTGAGGCTTGTTATACTGATGCTGATTAGATTTAAATAAAAACACCCCCCGCCCCCTCTTGATAGGGATTAGGCGTCCCCCTCTATTAAGAGGGGGAAAGAGGGGGTGTGTCAAGGTTCACTACAAACATGGCAACTATCAATAGTTGATTCGTTTAGTAAACTTGGGACTTTCATTACAACGGTATATTCCCGTGCTTTTTCCGTGGAAGGTTATCAACTTTATTCTTCAGCATATCAAACGCCCTGATCAACTTAATGCGGGTTTCTTCGGGTTTGATGACCTCATCAATATAGCCCCTTTCGGCAGCGCGGTAGGGGTTAGCGAAAAACTCCCGGTACTCTTTTTCTTTTTCCTTCATCCTCGCTTCAGGATCGACAGATTTTTTTATTTCATCCTTAAAAATGATTTCAATTGCTCCCCGTGGGCCCATGACGGCAATTTCTGCCGAAGGCCACGCATAATTCATATCGGCACCGATATGTTTGGAGTTCATCACATCATAGGCGCCACCGTACGCCTTGCGGGTGATGACCGTAATGCGGGGAACGGTCGCCTCGCTGAAAGCGTAGAGAAGTTTTGCGCCATTGGTGATGATGGCATTCCATTCCTGGTCAGTACCGGGAAGGAAGCCGGGAACATCAACAAAAACAAGCAAGGGGATATTGAAGCAATCGCAAAAGCGCACAAAACGGGCTCCCTTCATAGATGATTTGATATCGAGAACACCCGCGAGGTGTGCCGGCTGATTCGCCACTATTCCGATACTCCTGCCGCCAAGCCGTGCAAATCCCACCACAATATTTTCGGCAAACTCCCGGTGAACTTCAAGAAAAGAATCTTCATCGGTTACTCCGGTAATGACATCCTTTATATCATAGGGTTGATTGGAATTTGCCGGGATAATGGAAGTTAAGTCCGGACGCAATTCATTTCCTGTAATAGAATATTGAACCTGTGGCGGCTGGTCTTCACAGTTCTGCGGGATGTATGCGAGAAGTTTTTTTATAGCAGCGATACATTCTGCTTCATTTCCACAGGCAAAATGGGCAACACCCGATTTTGCGGAATGAGCGTGTGCACCTCCAAGGTCATCAAAGGATACTTCCTCGTGGGTAACCGTTTTCACTACATTAGGCCCGGTCACAAACATGTGCGATGTGTTTTCCACCATCAGGATAAAATCGGTGATGGCGGGCGAGTAAACTGCCCCACCGGCACAGGGACCCATAACTGCGGAAATCTGGGGGATAACTCCCGATGCGATGGTGTTGCGGTAAAAAATGTCGGCATAGCCGCCCAGCGAAACCACCCCTTCCTGGATGCGCGCCCCCCCCGAATCGTTGAGTCCGATCAATGGCGCTCCGTTTTTAAGGGCAAGATCCATGATGCGGCATATCTTGGCAGCATGGGCTTCGGCAAGCGAGCCGCCAAAAACGGTGAAATCCTGTGCGAAAACATAAACGAGCCGGCCGTTTACGGTTCCGTATCCGGTGACAACACCGTCACCGGGAATTTTCTGGCGGTCAAGTCCGAATTCCGATGAGCGGTGTGTGACAAAAGCACCTGTTTCTTCAAATGATCCTTCATCTAAAAGCAGTTGCAACCGTTCGCGCGCAGTGAGTTTGCCCTTTTTGTGCTGGGATGAGATGCGCTCTTCACCGCCTCCCATCAGGGCCTCACTACGCTTTTGATCTAATATTTTGAATTGGTCAGACATATAATATATCAATTATCTTTTTCAAATATGGAAAGGTATGGATTTTATTCTTATTCTGTAGGGTTCAATAATGACAATACTTCCTTTTGTCAACGGTTCTTTTAAATTATCAAGATTATTGATCAGCAGGTTAGTTTGGCGGACGGGTTCCCTCTCACTACCCTTGCGAAAAATTATCACCGAGGGTTTATTCTTTTTCCATCGGGATAAAATGAAGCCAAAATCAGTGTCAGCGGTAATAATAATTCTGTCGTTGCTGTAAGCATAGCGGAAAATTACATGGTCGGAGGCATTGTGCAATTGTATATCCCGTACATGTTGTGCATCCAAACCTGATTTCTTTAATTGTCTTGCAACAATTGGAGACAACGCATTGTCAATTAAAAAGCGCATTATTATACTATAACCGGAAGTTCTTTTTCTCTTACGGTTTCGGCCGCAAAATTAAGTGCCTCTTTAATATCTTCAGGTGTAAGATCTGGATAATATTTCAGAATTTTCCTAACAGATGTTCCCTGTGCAAGCATCGTTACTATTGTTGCAACGGGAATTCTTAACTTTCTTATACAGGGTTCTCCTCCCATCTGATCCGGATGTATTGTTATTCTTTTAAATTTCATTGCAGGTAAGAATTTCCTTGGCAAAAGTACAAATAAATTATCAGATGTCTTGAAATAGATTTCCCCATCTTAAATTACTATTGCATTTTATTGGGTATCTTTGAAATGATTTTACGGAAATCTACAAATCAACAGATTCCAGTCATAAACTTATTTACGGGAACAAATGTGAAAAATTTTCATCTCTCAATTTTTATACCTGCCCTTACCCCTTTTATTTGGATAATTTTATTTCTCTTCCTTTTAAATTTTACCTGGTTTTATTCTATCCTGAAAATAAACCCTTCCGGCTTTTTCTCGTTTGATTCCTATCAATACATTAACCTTGCAGGAAATATTCTTCACCACGCTTCCTTCAGCCAGTCGGAACAACCGCCTCTTATTCAGGACCCGTATCGAACGCCTCTGTATCCGCTTTTTCTTGCTGTAATCTACCCGGCAGGTTCTGAAATTGCAGTAGTTATTTTGCAGATTCTTTTATCTGCAGGAACCGTTCTTTTGGTTTGTCGTATTACATTGCTGTTTATTGAAAATAAAATTGCCGCCACGCTGGCAGGTATATTTTATGCGCTTGATATTCCCACATTGGTTTTTAATAATCAGATTATGACCGAAACGCTTTTTACTTTTTTGCTCATGCTGTCGGTTTATTTTTTTCTGAAGTTTATTAATGATGATTCAGGTGCAAAAAGCAAAACCTTGTTTCTTTCGGGATTTTTTCTGGGCCTTTCCATCCTTTGCCGACCCATCGCAATCTTCCTGCCGCTCATTCTAATTCTTGTTTTAGCAGGAACTATATTCCGGAAAAAGGTCAATGCTCCGGTAAGAAATTTTGTTTATCCTGTTGTCGCATTTACCGGCCCGCTGCTGCTTACCGTCCTGCTATGGTACATCCGTAATTACCTTGTTTTTGGAAATCTCTTTTTCAGTTTGATAGGTCCGGTCAACATGTGTAATTTTCACGGAGCCGCTGTTTATGCCCGTGTCAATAACATGGAGTTTTATGCCGCACGGGAAAAATTCTGGAAGGAACTGGAAGAGGATGCCCCCGTGAGAATAAGCGAGGATGTAACCGTCTATACCAAATACATTGCAGGCAAATCACTTAAATTAATGGCCGGACATCCAGTCACCGCCATACGAAACCAGGTAACCGGAATGTTGCACCTCTTATTTAAACCCCTGCGCGGGGATATTGACCGGCAACTTGGTTTTGTAAAGGGATTTACAACAATTACCCCCCTTGAATCGGATTCCGGGGCCGATATCTTTAGCGCTTTACCAAGTAAATCCGGGAAGATTACGCAGTTGCTTGTATTTTACCAGTTCTTCTGGATGATTATTGTTTATTGCGGGACACTCTTGTCAATGGTTGTTCTTTTCAGAAGAAAAAATTATCTTGTTCTTGCACTTGTTTTCGGGATAATTGTTTATTTTACTTTAGTAACTACTCCCCCTTTAACCTATGCGCGATTCCGCGTTCCGTTAATTCCTTTGTTAGCAATTTTAGGTGCTATCGGGTTAACCTCACTCTTTAAACCTCGTATTTTTGCTTCACAAGTAAAGTGATTCATGTTCAGGAAAATATTTTTTGCGCTCTTTATTCTTCTTTTCGCGCTTCTCATCTATGCGGTCTATTATTATGTTAAACTCATCGGCACCCCGGCAAGCATCACCTTCAATGCAGTACCCCTGAATGCCATTGTTGTAATGGAATTCCGTGATGTAAAGAACGCATGGAAATCAATAAATGAATCCAATTCTCTCTGGAAACAGTTGACCCGCACCGGTTATTTTCGCGAAGCAGGTGAAAATGGTGCATACCTTGATTCGTTGATTGCGATCCACAGTTCGCTGGATGATCTGCTGCAATACCGCCCGGCTTTGATGTCTCTCCATCGCACAGGATCAAAAGAGATCGGTTTTCTTTTTGTGTTTGCAGTTCCTCCATCCATAAGTAATCCGGAGATTCATGAAGCAGTAATGGAATGTTCCGTCCTGGTAAGAGCGAAACGGCAATATGATGATGCTGAGATCATTGAAATCAATCTTCCTGGAAATAAAACGGGTAATACCAAAGGAGAGGAACTGTTTACCTATTCTGTTTACAAAAATCTTTTTATCGGGGCGTTTTCGCCATTGCTTGTCGAGGATGCAATACGGCAACTGAACAGCGGTATTTCGTTAGCCGGTCAGCCGGCATTTGAATCCCTGATGAAGACAGCCGACAAAAAGAGCGATGCCAATGTTTTCATCAACTTCGGACAGGTGCAAACATTTTTTTCTCTTTTCATCAAACCCGCATACCAGGAAAGCGTGCAGTCATTTCACTCGTTCGCATCATGGTGTGAAACAGATCTGGCCATTACAGCCGATGGTATTACGGCAGGTGGTTTTACCGTTGCCGATGATTCTTCCGGGCAACTCCTGACCGTTTTTTCAGGAAAGCAAACCCCTCCCATGAATGTGGCGCGTATCATGCCGGACAATACCTCATTTTATACCGGTTATACAGTATGGGACGCAGAGCAAATGTTGTACCGGTACCGGCAATACCTCGGACAAACCGGAAAGTCGCATGATTATGAGAACCGGGTAAGAAAAATCAAATCAACCGGAGAGCCGGGATTTCACTGCCCTTTTATTCCGGGAATTGGCGGAGAGATCGCATTTTTCATTACAAAACCTGACTCGACCGGGTTTTTGGAGAATTGTTATGCCGCTGTGCAATTTTCTTCGGCCGAAATATTTTCTGAAAGCATCAGGGAGATGATGAGCGACAGCATTCCGTCAGGGATGGAAATGGTTTATGAGTACAAAGAATATGAGATCCGGTATTTCCCTGATAGAAGTTTCTTATCGCTGCTTCCTTTTTTTCCGTTTCCGGAATCAACCGGAGTGTGGTACGCATTTCTGGATGAATATGCGGTTTTTGGATTCAGCCGCACATCGGTGCAAAAAGCCGTTGACGCTTACCTCAACGGGAAAACGCTGGCAAATAATTCCGATTACAATTTTTTTATCGGGAAACTTGCTTCCAATGCCACATTATCTTTATTCTGCAATACCGGTTTAGCGGTGGAACTTGCCGCACACTTTGCAAACAGGGATGCTGCAGGTAGTTTGAAAACAATAATGGCCTCCGATTCAGAAAACGTGACCGGAATGGCTGCCCTGCAGTTTTTCCCGGGGGACGACATGGTTTTTACAAATATTAACGCGGAATTTTTCAAAAGCAAAGTGGTATCGGCCAAAGAACCTGCTCTGAAACGGCTTTATATGGCCGATACCTCTTTTTCGGGCACACCTTTTCTTGTAATCAATCATAATTCAAAAATGAAAGAGATTTTTTTACAGGACGATGGCGGAACCGTTTACCTGTGGGATAATTCTGGCGCGCTCTTGTGGAAGAAAAAACTGAATGAAAAAATCTCTGGTGATGTGATCCAAGTGGATGCCCTTTGCAATAACAAACTGCAATACCTTTTCAGCACACGTAGTACAATTCACCTGATTGACCGGAAAGGCAATTATGTAGTGGGATTCCCCGTAAAACTTACATCCCCGGCTTGTGCGCCTCTCTCGGTTTTCGATTACGACCGTAACCGCCAGTACAGGATTTTTATACCCTGCCGCGATAAAAAAATTTATAGTTTCGATATCTCCGGTAAACCGGTGGAAGGATGGCAGGCAGGAGTTTCAGCCGCCCCTGTTTTCCTGCCGTTGCAATATTTTTCAATGAAGGGAAAGGACTACATTGTTTATGTTGACAGTGCGGGAAATATTTATGCAACCGGCAGGAAGGGAGAGGTAAGAGCGGAATTCAGGGACCGTTTGTCTGTGTCTCCGATGAACTCCTTTTACATTGATGCTGCTGATGATCTGAATAAAACCGCATTGGTATCTACCGATTCGGCAGGAACCGTCCATTTTATCCGGTTCGGTAACCGACACGACACCATATCTTTTGATGTTTTTTCATCCGGACATTTTTTTGTTTATGAAGATATCAATAATGACCTCGAAAAGGAATTTATCTTCCTGGATAAGGATTTACTCCAGGTATTCGGAAAGAACAGGGAAGAACGGATTACGTATAACTTCAACCGTTTTGCCAACCACCCCCCCGTAATTTTTGAACTGCCCGGCATAGGGAAAACATTAGGAATTGTCATTGACCGGACTTCTGAAATTTTTCTCTTTTCGCCAGACGGCAAACTCCTCCCCGGTTTTCCGCTTCAGGGGAATACTTCTTTTGCAGTCGGAGACCTTTTATCAAATAATACGTATCACCTTATTGCAGGAACTTCCGAAGGAATAGCAGATTATGAACTGGCGGGGTTAGTTGCGAAAACTGCTAAATAAAATTATATCTTTACAATTGGCGTTTCATTTTTATCGTTTTTGTATCTATTTAGAAACATAAATATTTTTTAGTCAACCTATTACTGAAAACTGATGGCAGATATTATTACCCTCCGCGTTGGGCAGGGTTAGTTTCCATCATGTCAGGGGCAATTAAATTTTTCATCTGGATAGTTTTTATCTCTTATTAACAATGCATTGTTTATATTTATGGTGATATTTTTTATTGCAGAATGAAAACTCGTCTTATTTTTACAAACGGAAATTACCTATAAAAACACTAACCTATGCGGAATGAGATAATTAAAAACAAAATTTACAATGAAAACTGCATTCAGACAATGTCCCGGATGCCAGACAATTTCATTGACCTAATCATTACTTCGCCTCCGTATGATGATTTACGAACCTACAATAACCGTGTCAAAGGAGTTCAGTCCGATTATAACGGCTACACATTTCCATTTGAAGATATAGCCAGGGAACTTTATAGGGTAACAAAAGAGGGTGGAGTAGTTGTCTGGGTTGTTGGAGATGCGACCATAGAAGGAAATGAAACGGGAACAAGTTTTCGTCAAGCATTATTTTTCAAAGAATGCGGTTATAATCTTTTTGATACGATGATATACTTAAAACCGCCAAGAGGGGCAGTCGGAAACAATAATACTTATTGGCAATCCTTTGAGTATATGTTTATTTTAAGTAAGGGGTATCCAAAAACAATTAATCTTATAAAAGACAGAGAAAACAAAGAAGCAAGAAAGGGTGATAACGGAACAAAACGTTTGCAGAATGGTGAGTTGCTCCAACTAAAACGAGGTGGCTACAGTGAATTTGGCAGGCGAACAAATGTATGGGAATACAACATAGGCAAAGGTCATTCGGCAAATGACGAATTTGCACACGAACACCCCGCAATTTTTCCTGAAAAGTTAGCGAAAGACCATATTGTAAGTTGGAGCAACATCGGAGATTTTATTTATGACCCGATGATTGGCAGCGGAACAGTGGCAAAAATGTGTATAGTAACGGACCGAAATTATTTGGGAAGCGAAATAAACAGAGATTATTGCAAAATTGCCAATAGGCGAATATCCCAAGTATTAACCAGTATAGAGGAATATGCCTGAAAAACAAAAAAAGGTTTGTAAGGTTTGCAAGATTGAAAAAAATATTGAAGCGTTTGCACCTAATCAGTTTGGGAAAAATAACAGGGTATTAAGAAGGCCTGTTTGCAAGGAATGTTATTCAAAAAAAGTTAAAATAAATCCCGAAGAGAAAAGAGAATACGAAAAAAAACATCCGAGACCAAAGATAGGCGAAGAATTCACTTGTCCTATTTGTCAAAGAACATTTATTAGGGAGCATCAAAATGATGTCGTTTTAGATCACAGTCATACGGATGGAAGCGTAAGGGGTTGGACTTGCAGCAGTTGTAATACCAGTATCGGTAAATTTAATGACGATCCCAATATTTTACAAAGAGCGCTGGAATGGATTTTAAACAAGGGTGGAGAGTTAAAGGCATTTTTATTTTCTTTTCTGTTTTAATTATTAAAATGCGTTCCTACATCTTCACCACCTTAAACTCCGTCCTGCGGTTCATCTGGTGCTCTTCTTCGGTGCAGGGAACTTTTTTGTCGCCTTCACATTCGCATTTGTTTACGGGCTGTGATTCCCCGTAGCCCTTGCCGTAGATGCGGGAAGGGTTGGTGATTTTCTTTTGAATGTATTCTGCCGATGCTTTTGCCCGTTTACCGGAGAGAGACATATTGGAAGCAGCGCTGGAACGGCAGTCGGTATGCGAGCCGAGTTCAATTTCCATATTCGGATTTTCGTTCATCACCTTCACGATTTTGTCCAATTCAGCAGTCGCATCTTTGCGAATGTTCCATTTGGCAAGGTCAAAATAAATGGGCTTTATGTCAATAATTTTTCCGATGTCGGTGCCGATTTCAATTTTGTCCATTGCAATATCAAGCGCCTCATGCAGTTTAATTTCACCGGGTTCTGTTATTTCGGCATTATAAGTAATGGTTTTGCCAAGGTATCCCTCTTTTTCAATTTTGATCTGGTAACTGAGCCGGTCGTGCACTTTTTTGCCGGTAAGCGGCTGCCGGATATCCCCGGCAACAGGTGTCTTCATGCTGAGAACTTCGTTATTTGTAAAATTATCAATGATAACTACTGTTACATCCTGCAGCGGGGTTTTGGATACCCTGTCCGTAATAAGTCCGTAAAGCGACAACCCTGGGTCTTTTTCAAGAACAATATCGGCTTTAATTTCTGCCTCTGCAGGTTCGGTTTCTGATGAGAAATGTTTTATTCCATCAAAATAATTTTCCTTTTTTCCGTTCAACAGATACTTTTTCCCCGGTTCAATTTCAAACCTGAAGAAGCCGTCTTCATCTGAAGTGATTTCCTGAAGTGCATTTTTGGTTTCATCGGTTAAAGTAATTTTTGTTCCTGGAAGAAATATCCCGGTTTCTTTATCAAGCGCTTTTCCGGAAACGAAATATTGTTTTTTCAGAATGGTAAAAGCATAAATGTCATCATCCCCTTTGCCACCCGGCCGGTTTGATGAAAAATATCCCGATTTTCCATCCGGGAAAATATAAATTGAAAAATCATCCCTGCTTGAATTCAGCGGGTAACCGGGATTTTTTACTTCACCGGCCTTCCCCCCGGAAATGTCTGCAATATATATATCAAGGCCACCTAAACCGTGATTCCCGTCCGATGAAAAATAAAGTTTCCCGTCATCTGAAACAAAGGGGAACATCTCATTGCCTTCACTATTAATTACGGGACCCAGGTTTACCGGCTTGCCCCATCGACCGTTTTCAAGGGTGCTGACGTAAATATCCGTCAGCCCATACCCTCCCGGCATGTCGGATGAAAAATAGAGCTGCCCGCCATCCGGAGTCACGGTAGCATGGCCAACGGAATATTCATTGTCATTGAACTCAAATTCTTCCAGTCCGCTCCATCCGGAACCGGAATTTTTTGCCCGGTAGAGTTTTAATTTATTTATGCCTTCACTGCTTTTCCCGAATTTCCCGTTGTGATAATTATTTCTTGTCAGGTAAAATGTATTTGAATTTTTTTCATAAAACACAGGGCCTTCATGATATTTTGAATTTACGTCCTTTGACATTATCTCGGGCGTTAAAAATGAATCGTTCCGCATTTTATTGACCGCGTATAAATCAAGAAACGGCTGATTGTTCCACACGTATGTGTGTTTAACCGAAATCTCATTATACCGGTTGGAAGTGAACATGAAAGCGTTTTCGGCATAGGGAAACAATCCGAAATCCGCCTCGGCTGAATTAAAAGGGCAATTGGTTACGCGGTAAGATGAGGAGTCCTTCCAGAAATCCTGCTGGGCCGAGGTCTTTCTTCTTCCCCGGCTGTCGCTATTCTTTTTCTCATTAAAGAGGATAAAATATTTCCGTGCATCGCTATATTTTTCGTTTTCCTCAAGCATCTGCGCATAGTAGTAGTAATAGACCGGGTCAATGCTATCCAGTGCAATAAGTTTCGAATAACAAAATTCCGCCATTCCGGTATTTCCAGTAAGCCGGTAACAATCGGCAAGACGCGAAAGATAAAGAACATTTGTTTCATCTTTTGAGTTCAGATCCATGAAATAAGGAATTGCATCGGCATAAGAATATTGCGAGAACAGCCGGTCGGCAATTTTTGCTTTAATGGCAGTTTGGGCAATGGAAAATTGCCCAGTGCAATGGATGATTAAAACTGATAGCAGAATGTTTTTCATTTTTAAATTGTAGAGACCTGACAGGTTTTGAAAACCTGTCAGGTCTTTCAATTCAGAAAAATCTCGGTGACTTAATCTTTTCTTTTGCAAATGAAAAATCATAACCGATCATAACCTCATGCGTACCGCTGTTATATGCGCTTAATTTTGAAATCGTGTAATCATAGGAATATCCCGCTCTTAACTGGCGCGTGAAATGGAACTGAACCAGTAACCCGATAGCATCGCTGTTGCGGTACATGGCGCCAAGCCATAAACGGTCATAAAAAAGAAAATTGGCCGTAACGTCTGCCGAAACAGGCGCTCCACCGGTTACTTTTAACTGCATGGAGGGTTTAAAACGAATAAACGGAGTAATGTCCGCTACCAGTCCACCGAGGACAAACCAATGCATCTTTTGAACCGACAGATGAGCGGTACCGGCATTTCCGGTTGTGACATCAACCGTATTGCGTATCATCTTTGGAGTTGAAATCCCAAGGTACCACTTGTCGGAATAATAATATGCACCGAATCCGAAATTCGGCAGCAGGCGGCTTGTTACATCATTCCTGAATTGATCATCAGAAACACTTACTAATGCGAGATCAGAAAGCCGGTTTTTGTAAAGGTCAGCCCCCCCTTTAATGCCAAGCGACAGATTTGATTTTTGAAATTTTATCCGGTACGCTAAATCGGTAAAAATGCCTGTCTGGTTTACCGGACCAATTTTATCATTGACAACGGATATCCCCATTCCTAATCTCCTGTTGAAAAGCGGAGAATTCACATTTATGGTCTGCGTTACCGGTGCACCGGGAAATCCCACCCACTGGCTCCGGTGAAGCGCAAGCAAACTCAAGGCATCACGCGTTCCTGTATAACCCGGATTGACCGAAATGGTGTTGAACATATATTGGGTGAAATGAGCGTCCTGCTGCGAAAATACAATGACCGGCAGGAGTAAAATAAATGTAATAGTGAGGATTTTTTTCATGATTTATTTGGGTTATTACCTGTTTAAATACACATACCCCTTAACCGGCTTTGAATCCTTATCCAATTTCAGAACATAAAAATAAGTACCGGCCGGTAATTTTGATCCGAACGAGATGAACCCTCCCTGGTATGTGCCGTCCCATTCATTATTATATCCGTCTTTCTCAAAAATTAAATTTCCCCATCGGTTGAAAATCATTATGTTGTTTCCGGGATATTTATCTATTCCTAAAATTTCAAAATAATCGTTTTCTCCATCACCGTTTGGCGAAAATCCTTCGGGAATGAAAAATACATACGGGGGGGTATAGGTGACGGTGATGTTAACCTTTGCCGTATCACAAAGCGATGGCGTTCCGTTGTCGCAAACAATTACGCAAACTGTATCCATACCCGTGAATCCGGAGTTTGGTGTGTAGGTTACGCACAATTGATTGCCGGTAATGGTGACCGATGCGGTTCCGTTATTCACACCGCAAAGAATAGCGGTGAATGTTGATCCTGCATCCGGATCATTTACCGTTGTGCAAATTGTGACCGAAGAGTCCTGCGGGGTTGTGCCGATGGTGTCAGTCACAACAGGAGGATTGTTCGGAATAATTACCGGGGTGACATATACCGGGATATAGGTAGTATCACAAAGCGATGGCGTTCCATTGTCGCAAACAATTACGCAAACTGTATCCATACCCGTGAATCCGGAATTAGGTGTGTAGGTTACGCACAATTGATTACCTGATATGCTGAACAATGCGGTTCCGTTATTCACACCGCAAAGAACAGCGGTGAATGTTGATCCTGCATCCGGATCATTTACCGTTGTGCAAATTGTGACCGAAGAATCCTGCGGGGTTGTGCCGCTGGTGTCGGTAACAGATGGCGGATTATTATTGTTACACGAATTAATGGTTAAATTCAAAGCAATTATAGAATCACAACCGGCAGCATTAACCAGTGTTTGCGTGTATATTCCGCTCACATTGTACGTTTGAGAATTGAGTGTGAAACTGTCGCAAGCGGTTTCGTTCAAAGTGGAACTTGAACTTTGGAGTATTGTTAAATTTAAAGTAATAATGCTATCTCCACCTTCTGAATTAAAAAGCGTTTGCGTGTAAATTCCGCCTGAAGTGTACGTCTGCGAATTCAGCATGAAACTGTCGCACGCAGTTTCGTTTAATGATGAATAGGTCGTATCGGGAACCGGCATTACTTTAATAATCACAATGGCTGTATCGCAAAGCGAAGGAATGCCGTTATCACAAATTTCATAAACAATTGAGTCCTGTCCGTTGAAGTCCGGATCCGGTGTATAATCAATATTGTTACCGTTAATTGAGGCAGTTCCGTTACCAGGAAGATTGATTATGGCAGTTGTGAGCGGATCCCCGTCCACGTCCGTATCATTTGACTGTACATTAATTGAGGTTATCGCTGCATCTTCTGAAATTGTCAGAGTATCGTTTACCGCTATGGGCGGATTATTCAGTGAAATAATATTAATAAAAACGGTATCGTCATCACACTGGGTTGGAACTCCGTTGTCGCATATTTCATAAACAAAAAAGTCAATACCCGAAAAACCGGTGTCGGGGGAATAAACTATGCTGTCACCATTCAGAACTGATACATTTCCGTTGGCAGGCAATCCTGTTACCGATGTAACAAGAGTCCCGCCTTCAGGATCTGAGTCGTTTATCTGGACATCAACTGTTACAGGCGTATTCATTAAGGTTGAATCGTAATCGGCAACTGCATCCGGAGCATCATTGATCGGGGTAACAGTGAGAATGACTACGGCAGTATCGCAGAAGTTTGCAGTATCGCAAACCAGATACATCATAGTATCCTGCCCGTTGTAATTCAGTGCCGGAGTGTAGGTTACTTTGTTATCTGTCGTAACAAAAGCGGTTCCGTTAGTTGGTCCGGTGAGAATTGCAACAGAAAGAGTATCACCGGGAATATTCGGATCGGCATCATTGAATAAAACATTCACGGTTACCGGCTGATCTTCAGGTGTTGCTGCATAATCATCGCGCGCCATCGGAGGCAAACTGTTCAGCGGAACCCAGATAATCACGAGTGCAGTATCGCACAACTGCGGGGAACCGTTATCGCACACAGCATAAGTAACCGTGTCAATTCCATTGATAAAAGTTCCATTCGTTATATAAATGATCTGTCCGTTTCCAGAGATGGTGGCGCTGCCGCTGTCGGGTTGGGCAACAATCGAAACAAAGAGTGAATCACCGTCAGGATCCATGTCATTGATGAGAACATCAACGGTATCGGCAACCAGCGGGTCAGTAGTGGAATAATCATCAAGAGCAACCGGTGCGTTGTTGATGTTAATCACCGTAATAAATACGGTGTCTGCATCACAGAGGGGGGGTAAACCGTTATCACAAATACGGTAAATAATGGTGTCGGTTCCCGTGAATCCTGTGTTGGGATTATAATATAAACTGTCCATGTTCAGAATTGAAACCATGCCATTGGATGCTGTTGCAATTACCGAAGTTATGAGCGGGTCCCCGTCAACATCTGAATCGTTTGCCTGAACATCAACTGTGAGAGGCGTATCTTCAAACGTTGAATCAATATCGGTGACCGCATCAGGAGCATCATTGACGGGCAACACTGTAATTATCACAATGGCAGTGTCGCACAATACAGGAGTGCCGTTATCGCATATTATATATACAACCGTATCATTGCCGTTGAAATCCGGATCCGGAGAATATTCAATATTGTTTCCGATTACTGCTGCATTTCCATTTGCCGGTCCGCTGATGATAGACGTAGTGAGCGGATCTCCATCCGGATCGGAATCATTTACCCGCACATCAATAGTTGTTGCAAGTCCATCTTCGGAGATTATAAGAGAATCATTCATTGCAACAGGACTATCATTTACCGGTGTTACCGTGATACCGATAATCACCGTATCACAAAGTGTAGGAGTTCCGTTATCACAAATCACCATACAAACGCTGTCGGTACCATTATAGCCGGCATCAGGAGTATAAAGCACACATAAAAGATTTCCGGTTACAGATGATGCGGCAGTTCCGTTACTTACTCCGCACAATGTCCTGATGAAGGCAGAGCCCGTATCCGGATCACTGATATTTATGCAGATGGTTACAGGGGTGTCTTCAGGAGTCGTTACCGTTGTATCAGGCGTTGAGGGGGGGTCATTCACGGGATTGACCGTGATAATTGCAATAACCGTATCGCACAATGAGGGCGCTCCGTTATCGCACAGAATTATTTCAACCGTATCTTTTCCGTTGAAATCAGGGTCAGGAGTGTACGTAAAGCAGGTATCGCCATCGCTTAATCCGCTGATAATTCCGTTTATCGGTCCACCGGCTACACCGGTAACATCAAGGTCATCTCCGTCAATATCCAAACCATGAAGGCAAATAGTGACCGGTGTATCTTCATCAGTAACTTCAAAAATTGTATCTATAGGATTACCTGTGCTGTCGGTAATATCCGGTTTGTCATTGATGGGTGTGACGGTAATAATCACAATGGCAGTATCGCACAATGCGGGAGTGGCAGTATCGCATACAGAATAAACAATTGTATCGTTTCCATAGAAGTCCGGGTTAGGAGCGTAATCAATGTTGTTCCCGTTAAGTACAGCAATTCCGTTCACGGAATTTATTATAATGGATGTTGTAAGAGAATCCCCGTTAGGATCGCTGTCGTTTGCCTGCACATCGATTGAAGTTACCGGGTTGTCCTCAGGGATAATAAGAGTATCATTCTGCGCATCTGGCGGAAGATTGATGCAGACAATATTTATATTGACATCATCGTAGGAGTCAGCGCAGGGGGGATTGGAAATTGTCCAGCGGAATGTGTTGATGCCGGAAGAAAGCCCTGTTACCGGTGAGTTCGGATCAGATGGAATAGAAACCGTACCGGTCCCCGATATGAGTGACCATGTTCCGGTTCCTGCCGATGGTGTATTTCCGGAAAGGGTGGCATTTGTAGTACCGCAACTTAAATTCTGATTTGTACCGGCATTGGCCGATGTAACGGAAATAATGGTAACAGTCGGTTTTGCAGATAATTCCCGGTTACAATTTCCGGTTGCTAAAATATTGAATGTGGTTGTAGAAGAAATATTCCCGGTAGGAAGATTTATTGTTCCCCCTGTTCCGGCAACCGGAGAACCGATGTTGGAATCATCAGCATCATTTCTCAACTGGTAAGAAAACCCGGATTCAGAGAAAGAAACTGAAATATCTGTCGAAGTACCTGTGCATATAGGATTTACCGTAATAGTGACAACCAATCCGGTATCAGGTGTCGCATTGACAGTCACGCTCTGCGATGTTGCCGATGCGGCAGTGCAGCCATTCCCATCAGTATAATTCACGCTGATGGATTGTGAGCCGGAACTTGTCCATGTAACTGTTGCTGAATTATCAGTTGCAGTGCCTCCTGATGTGATGGTTCCTCCGGAAATTGACCAGGAATAGTTGGTCATTGCCGCCTGTGTTGAATAAATATTGCCTGTGGAATTTAAACAGACCGGAGTGGGAGCTGCAGTGAATGTTGGCGTTGGTAATGAATTAACTGTAACATTTTGAGACGTTGCTGAAGCAGCAGTGCACCCGTTCCCATCAGTATAATTAACGCTGATGGATTGTGAACCGGTACTTGTCCATGTTACTGTTGCTGAATTATCAGTCGCTGTTCCTCCTGATGTGATGGTTCCTCCGGAAATTGACCAGGAATAGTTAGTCATTGCCGCTTGCGTAGAATAAATATTTCCGGTGGAATTGAGACAGACCGGAGTTGGCGCTGCGGTGAAAGATGGTGTTGGCAATGAATTAACGGTTACGCTTTGAGAAGTTGCCGAAGCAGCGGTGCATCCGTTCCCATCCGTATAATTCACGCTGACGGATTGTGAACCGGAACTTGTCCATGTTACTGTTGCTGAATTATCAGTCGCTGTTCCTCCTGATGTGATTGTTCCTCCTGAAATTGACCAGGAATAGTTAGTCATTGCCGCCTGGGTAGAATAAATATTTCCGGTTGAATTGATACATACAGGAGTAGGAGCAGCAGTGAATGTTGGCGTTGGTAAGGAATCAACGGTTACGCTCTGCGATGTTGCCGAACCGGCAGTACATCCGTTCCCATCCGTATAATTTACGCTGACGGATTGTGAACCGGAACTTGTCCATGTTACTGTTGCTGAATTATCAGTCGCTGTTCCTCCTGATGTGATGGTTCCTCCTGAAATTGACCAGGAATAGTTGGTCATTGCCGCCTGCGTAGAATAAATATTTCCGGTTGAATTGAGACATACAGGAGTAGGAGCAGCAGTGAATGTTGGCGTTGGTAAGGAATTAACTGTAACATTTTGAGACGTTGCCGAAGCGGCAGTGCACCCGTTCCCATCCGTATAATTCACGCTGACGGATTGTGAACCGGAACTTGTCCATGTTACTGTTACTGAATTATCAGTCGCTGTTCCTCCTGATGTGATTGTTCCTCCTGAAATTGACCAGGAATAGTTAGTCATTACCGCCTGGGTGGAATAAATATTTCCGGTTGAATTGATACAGACCGGTGTTGGAGCTGCGGTGAATGTTGGTGTCGGCAATGAATTGAGGGTGACGGTAAGTGTTGTTGTTAATTCACCGGTACAGGCGCCAGACACAAGAATATTGAACGTAGTGTTATTCGTGAGATTTCCGGTAGGCAAGTTGATTGTTCCTCCCGTTCCCGCGACCGGGGCTCCTATATTTGAATCATCGGCATCATTTCGCAACTGGTAGAAAAAACCCACTTGCGATAGTGCTACGGTAATATTCGTTGAGGTGTTATAGCAAATCGGATTAGTTGTAACGCCCACACTGAGTCCAAGGTCTGGTCCAGCACTCACGGTAACAGTTTGCAGTGTTGTCAGTTCCCCGCTGCAGTTAGATGGCGCAGCACCCTGGGCATAAACATTAAATGTGGTTGTGGCTGTCAGATTCCCCGTAGGCAAATTAATTGTTCCACCGGTACCTCCTACAGCGGAACCGACATTAGAATTATCAGCATCATCACGCAACTGATACGTAAACCCAACCTGCGATAATGCAACTGTTATATTGGTTGAATTATTTTCACAGATCGGGTTGGATGAAACACCTACTGTTAAACCAAGGTCAGGGATTGCATTAACGGTAACAGGAACTGTGTCTGCAAGCGTGGAGGAACAACTACCGACAGGAATTTTTATTCCTTTTACCTTAATTGTTGTACTTGCAGTTAATGTACCTGAAGTCAGCGTAATAGTGCTGCCTGTTCCAAGTTTTGAAGAACCAGTAGGGGTCAATCCGTTAAATAACTGGTATATTGTTAATGACTGTGAAGCAAGCACCCGGATATTAGCAACCACGCTTCCGGAACAAACCGTTGTATCGGTTGGATCAACAGTAAGCCCTGTTGAGGGCAAAACACATAGAACGGTTACGGTATTTGACTGATCGCTCTCGCAGTTTCCGGGAGAAGTGGCGGTGGCGTACACAACACCATCCGTGTACAAATCATAAGGACCTAAACCCCCGATGGTCCAGATGCCACCGGCTACTGTTGCAATCCCGCCAATGCGGATGCCATCAATATACAACCTGATATCATCACCGTTCGTTCCTGTGCCGTTTACCGAGGCATCACCTTCCGTAATTGGAGAGGAAGTTATTGTAACACTGTTTGTTGTTTTGTTTCCAACTACAATGGAATTGGATAAACCACTCTGAACACCACAGGAAGAAGTGGC
This sequence comes from Bacteroidota bacterium, assembly GCA_016193485.1. Lineage (GTDB taxonomy): Bacteria > Bacteroidota > Bacteroidia > JACPRZ01 > JACPRZ01 > JACPRZ01. The sequence goes on from JACPRZ010000030.1 coordinate 109,033, forward strand.
CCTGGCAGTGATTGTATTACCGGGCGCTATGCTGATGCCGGAATTCGCAGTCCATGTACCGTTTGAGGCGACTGTTGTTGACGCCCCTTCGGCTACTCCGTTTTCATAGACCTGAATAACGGTACCGGCAGATTCGGTTGATGTCCCGCTGACAGATGAAATTGTTGTTGCAGTACAATAAGTTCCTGTTACAACAGGTGCAGCGGAAGTTGCATTTATTGTAACGCTTCCTGATGCAGATGAAATACATTTAGTTCCTGAAATCACTTTTGCCGTCAATGACTCACAAGCCCGTGCGGTAAGAGATAAACTGTTGATTGTCCAACTCCCCCCCGCAATGGTAGTTCCGGTCGCAATCTGCGCACCGTTTGAATAGAGGACAATTGAAACACCGGCAATATTATCAGGTGCGGCAACGGTTCCTGAAACTGACGTAGTGGTAGTAAGAACCGGGTTAGTTGTAATTGAAGGGGTGGCAGATGTTCCTCCACCGCCAAAGCACAAATAATAAGGATCCGATTCACATTGTCCGGGTGATTGTTGGGTGATGCGGTATTGACCGTCAGAAACACATGGAGCCCCACCTGCGGTACAACTGGTGGTTTGACCTCCGGCAAGGCATCGCCATAGCCAGTTATCAGAGGTTGGATTGAGCGTGCTTGGAACTGTACCGGCAGTTATTGTATTAGGGGGGGAGGAATAATTATATCCGCTGTTAGGAGTAAGCGGAGTTGAACTTGCGCCATAATAAACATTGATGACAGCGCCAGCTATACCGAGTCCCTGGAACGCCTTTCCAGCATTGCATGCAGTTGCGCTGGTGATGGGTGCGGTGCAAATCTGCGCCACGATTGTCAGGTCGCAATTTTTAATTGATTCTCCTTCTCCGGTTGCTGTTGCCGATGCTTCAATGGAATCGTTTGATGCGAGTGAAGGTGCAATCCCGGTTAACGCCCATGTTCCGCTGCCAACTGTGGTTGTTCCGATCAGAGAGCGGTTCTTGTAAACTTTAATTGTAGTTCCGTCAGGTTCGGTTGAGGTACCGCTCACTGTTGTTGCGCCATTGGAAATAGGTCCGGTTATGGTTGGACAAAGTGAACGGTCCGGGCAAGGGCTTCCATCCGGAGCGCAAGGAGTGTAATTGTCAATCACATCTCCAAAACAGGATTCATAGTTAAATCCGCAGGCGGCATCATCCACCCCCCCCAGGTCGGAACGGGAAGAGGGTTGCCCGATGCTTGATGCCTGTGCGGCCATATTGTCAATGATTACGATGCGAAGCGGGGTTGAGGTGGTAATACCGAAATCAGCGGTAAGGTCACCGAAGGGCACAAAAAAATCATAGAAATAATCCGGGTCACCGCAGTTGGTGGTCAGCGCAATGGATTTCTGGTAATTATCATGCCCGGCATAGGTTCTTTTCAGCGTTGGGGAGGCAGTGCCGTCAACATCATAAACATATACTCCGAAATTAGTGGCAAGTACAAGTTCAATTTCAAAACCGGGGTTGCCTGTTACATAATTAGGATCTGCATTGGGGCCGGTTGCACCGAATTTCTGGTCGCTGTCAATCAGGATGCTGTAACTTTTTGAATTGGTAAGCGCTTTTCCCATGCGCAGCCGAATGAGCCAGTTATCGGAACCGTCAATGTAATATTGTGCAGGGTCTTCATCTCCTTCATCCACAAAATCGGTGAATCCGCAATCAGGCCCTGGACCGAGGTCGCTTGTGGGTTCAAGCCCGGGAAAAACAAACGCGATAAAGGGAAGTTCACTTTCCGCCTGGTCATCCGCAATAAACCCGGCTGTGGTTTGCGAGGTATATCCATCGCTATTGGGATCCAGTACTGCCGCACCTGATCCGGTAGCGGGGTCAAAAATAAGGCCGGGGGTCTGGGAACATAGGTTTGCAGCAATAGTGCAAACAAAAATGACGCTGATAGAATATGATCGTATAGTCATAGATAAATACCTTTGCTGCGGCAAGGTGGAGTTTTACTCAATATCAAAAGGATGAATTTCAGAGGATGAAAACAAATTTACCTGTTCGGCAAGGAATAGAATCAGGAAAGTAACAAGTGCGTTGGTTGAAGTAACAGGTGAGTATTTTGAAGTACGATTTTATGTCTTATGAAAGACAATAAGGGAACAACTCAATTGTATTTACCTTTACCGGTCGTTTATTTTGAACTTACCCGTCAAAAAATAACCTTTGTATATTATTAAGATGACCTCAAGGATGCTTTGGAATAAATATTTCACTCCCTTATTTGTTTACTTTTTACTCCTGGTTACTGCCGGACCCTTTCAATTTTCTTATGCAGGCGGGTTCCAGATAAACACCCAGGGACAAAAAGCAGTCGGCATGGGAGGATGTTTTACGGCAGTGAATACTGACGCATCAGCGCTATATTTTAATCCGGGAGGAATGACATTCCTCGAAAAAAAAATTAACCTTACGGCAGGTGTGGCTTTTATCATTCCGCGCGTATCGGTGCAGACAGGCGCTGTTTACAATACCGATATGACCTCGCCTGTCGCAAATCCCGTACAATTTTATTTTGTATCAACATTCAAAGAGAAGTTCAGTATTGGATTTGGAGTAAATAATCAATTCGGTTCAACGTCTTCCTACCCCGATGAATGGCAGGGCAAATACGTCATTCAAACGCTCTCGCTGAAAACCTTCATGTACCAGCCGACCTTCGCGTATAAATTTCATGATAATTTCAGCATCGGTGCCGGATTTGTTTATGCCAGCGGAAAATTTTCGTTAAAAAAGGCAGTACCGTTAAGCGGCAGCATGACGGAGCATGGAGAAGCTAACTTAAGCGGAGCGGGGGACGGTTTTGGTTTTAATGCCGGTATTTTTTCCCGCCTTACCGGGAATTTCAGCATTGGCGCCTCCTACCGCTCTTCCCTGCAGGTTGACCTTCAAAACGGATCCGTTCAATTCTCCGATATTCCGTCTTATCTGAATTATATGTTTCCCGATACAACTTCTTTTACCTCTTCTCTGACATTGCCTGCAGTATTGAGCGCAGGGATAAAATACCGCGTCAATGAAAAAATCTTCTGGGTCTTTGACGTAAACCGTACATTCTGGTCATCTTATGATTCTTTAAAATTTGATTTTTACAACGCTGAAACACCCGATGCTGCCGAGGGCCGTTTATGGCGAAACACAATTACTTTCCGCACAGGCGCATCTTACCAGGTTACTGAAAAGATAACATTAAGAGCCGGTTGTTACTATGACCAGACCCCTGTGATGGATGGCTTTGTAAGCCCTGAATTGCCCGATAATTCACATGCTGGGTTCACTGCCGGTCTCGGATATAAAATATCCGGCCGTTTTTCATTTGATATTGCATGGCTTTATTCAAATGTAAAGCGCGATGGTGTTCTAGAAGCAAAAGGATTTTCCGGTAAGTACCACAGGATAATCAATGTTATAGGGATTGGAGCCAATATTGCTTTATGAGATTTATTATTAAATCATCTTAATACGTTTATTGCCGGTAAACTACCACCGTCAAGGACGGTGGGTTTCTATGTTAATCTAAAAAATTGACGGAATATTTTACTGTATTTTGTGATTTTTGGCGACTTGGTGTTTTAGTGGCAAATGTAATTTATTGCAGCATGTATTTCAAAATAATTTTAATTCTTACTCTTACTTTCTTTTCGGGTTGCAAATCATCTTTTGATGATATCACACCGGGAAGAGGCAGTGCGGATTTCAGCAGGACGATTTCTATCGGAGGGAATTTTTTATCGGGATACCAAGATGGTGCCCTGTTCAGGCACGGACAGGAAAGATCAATCCCTGCATTGCTGGCAGGGCAATTCAAAACTGCAGGGGGGGGTGATTTCATTCATCCGCTGATGCCTGATGATAAGGGGCTGGGACTGACTTTTAAGGGATGGTCGGATCCATTCCAGGGGAAAAGCAACCTGGGGTACAAAACCGACTGCGAAGGGGTCACTTCCCTCTCCCCATTAAAAGATACTTTCGGGTTAGCGGCAGCAGGGATATACCTTGACAGGATTGTTGCGACATCTTTCAACGATTTCACTGTGCCGTTTGCAGGGATAAAGGATTTACTTGATCCTGCTTTCAGCAGAAGTTACGCGGATGGAAATCAAAATCCCTATTACCACCGCTTTGCTTCAAACCCGGATACGTCAACACTTATTTCAGATGCCATAAACCAACCGTTTACCTTTTTCATTTTATGGGCTGGTATGGAGGAAATTTACAATTATGCTTCGCGGGGGGGAACAACCTCCAAACCGATGGTATCCCCGATTTTTGAAACGTACCTTGACATTATTTTATCCCGGTTGACGGCATCCGGAGCCAAAGGGGTGTTGGCAAATATTCCGGACATCAGCGCCTTTCCGTTTTATACTTTAATAAATCCGAGAGGTGTTGAACTTACACAGGAAAAGGCGGATAGTTTAAATATGGTGAACGGCAACTTATTCAATTATTCTGAAGGCGCCAACGGTTTTATAATTGAAGATCCAAATGCCGCTTACGGTTACCGGCAGATGAATGCGAGTGAAGTGGTGTTACTCAGCGTTCCTGTTGATTCCCTCAAGTGTAATTTTCTGGGCGTATTCCTGCCATTGCCTGACAGGTATGTTCTGGATGCCTATGAAGTGGAAACAATCATTAAAGCGATTGAGGGTTACAATGAAGTCATAAATAAAAAAGTGGAACAATTCAATATCCCTGTAGTGGACATGAATAAATTTTTCAATACTTTAAAAGTGGGAATTTATATTGACGGGGTTGAATATAACTCAGAATTTGTCTCTGGCGGCTTTTATGGTTTAGACGGATATCATCCGAACGAGAAGGGATACGGGATTCTGGCTAATGAATTCATCGCAACCATCAACCGGCATTACGGTTCAACCGTTCCGCTCACATTATGTGATGGGTGCAAAGGGATTATTTTTCCTTAAAATAAATTTTTTCCACCTGACTGGTTCCGTCAGCAACAGTAATTTTCACCAGATAAATTCCCCCCCTTGGCTCATTTTTACTGATAACAATGGGTTTACCGTTGGATTCATGCCGCATTATTACTTTGCCGAGCACATCGGATATCTCTGCAGTAAATGAAATTTCGGGATAAAGAGGTAAAATGGTGATCTTATCTCCGGTCTGTGACGGGATCAATTTAAAATACACTGCGCTGTTTTCCCTCTTATCAATACCTGGTTGGACCACACATAACTGGCTCTGCTCGCACAGGAAATCCCTGATAAAATCAACAGTAGTATCCATGTACGCGGCAGGGTCAGGGGAGGCACCGGAAGCATAGGGCGCGTGGTCAGCGCCTGGCCATGTATAAAATGAATGGGTTATTCCGGTCATGTTTGCCTTTACATCAACCGTTGAACTTCCGTCAACCACCATGATCGGAAAACCTGAAATATAAATCATACCGGTACCGTAAGGAACTGTCTGATCAGCGGTTCCGTGCATGCTGCATGCGGGTTCATCTCCGGGCGCCATCCATGAAGTATCGCCTAAAGCACCGGAAAGGTTAATGACGGCATTGACTTTTGAGGAAAAGCCGGGATTCCCACTGTTGCCTTCCATATTGCCTAAACCCGTTGTGTCAAGATATGCGGGAAGTTCCGCAGGATCGTCAAGGTAGGCGTAGTGGAGGGCTATGAAAGCACCGGCAGAACTGCCGCCTAAGTAAATAAAATTGGTATCAATTTTAAAAGTATTTGAAGAAGATGCATCCTTATATAAAAACCGCACCACTGCTTTTGCATCCTGGGTTGCACGGTAAACCGCTTGTGAAGCGGTCTGCTGGTTGAACGGGAAACCGATACCGATACGGTAATTATAGGAAACCGTAACGTACCCTTTTTTCGCAAAGCGGTTGCACAATGTAACTACATCACCGTCAGTTTTAGATCCACCGATAAATGTTCCCCCGTGTCCGAAAATTACCACCGGACGTTTTGCTGTCGTGTCTCCGGTAGGTTGATATACATCAAGTTTCAGGATGACGGTACTGCCGTTTACACTTTTATTCTGACCGAATGTAATATCGGAAGTTTTTGTGACGGTGGAAAAAATATCGTCAAAATAACGGGCGGTACCTTGCGGAAAAGCGCTGTTTACCGGTAATGCAAGAAGAACCGTTACCGGCAGAAGGGAGAATTTTTTTATCATACTTATTTGTGTTGGTAAAAAGACAAAGATAGGTTAAAAGCAAAAACAAATTATTCTAATCTCTTGTCTTCAGCACTCTCAGAAATTCCGCTTTCTTCCTTTGCGAAACGGTAATGGATGTACCGTCATTAAGAATAAGATTCCCCCCCCTTCCGCGTTCATATTCCTTAATACAGGTAAAATTAACCAGGTGTGCGTGATGAACCCTGTAAAATCCGAAACCCGATAAAAGTTCTTCATATTCTTTCAGGTTCCTGGAAGCAAGCCGATGGGTTCCGTCCGACAGAAAAATACGGGTGTACTTACCATCTGCCTCACACCGGGTAATATGCCGTATGGGTATCAGTTCAATCGTGCCGGAACTGTGAATCGCAATTTTATTTGCCGGATTATCAGGATTCTTCAAATGGGTCAGCAGGTTATCAATGTGCGGACGATAGTTTCTCAGTGACATATTTTGTACCGCCTTGGCAACCGCTTCTTTTAGTTCATTTTCATCAACGGGTTTCAGGAGGTAATCAAGCGCGGAATATTTTATGGCACGAAGGGCGTATTGATCATACGCGGTTATGAAGATGACAAGAAAGTTGACCTCCCTGAATTTTTTCAGCAGGTCAAACCCGCTGCCGCCCTGCATCCTGATGTCGAGAAATACAACATCGGGTTTCTGCAGGCAAATGAGGTCGTATGCTTCGGTGTTATTGGATGCAAGCCCGGCAACAAAAACCTCCGGGCAATGGCGGTTCAGCAATGCGAGAAGCAGTTCCCGCGATTTTTTTTCATCGTCAACGATCAGTGCCCGTATCATTAAAATAATCAGGTTTGATCCTCCAAAGGTATAGTGACTATTACCCTCGTTCCGTCCGCACTTCCGTCCGGTGCAAGTTTATCGGTAATTTTAACGGTAATATTTGTTTTTTGCAGGGAATTTAACAGGGCGATACGCTCCTGCGTCATCTGCAGTCCCATCGGCTTAAATGTACCGGATGAGATATCATTTATTTCTTTTGATTTTTTCCTTCCTATTCCATTATCATCAACGGTGCCTGTAACTGAATTGTTGTTTTTGGAAAAGGAAATGGTAAGAACGCCTTCCCGGTTAAGGTTACCCAACCCGTGATGAATAGCGTTTTCAACATAGGGTTGAAAGAGCATGGCGGGTATTTCGGTATTTTCAGGATCAACGGAAGGGTCAACTTTAAGTTTGAAATTAAATTTCCGTTCCGTCCTCATCTGTTCCATTTCAATATAGAGCGACAGCAGGGTTATTTCCTCCTGCAGGGTAACAAAATTAGAGCGCGAATGTTCAAGGAACATTCGTATCAATTTTGAAAATTTACCGAGATATTTATCCGCTGAATCCATATCTTTTACATTGAGAAAATATTTTATTGAATTCAGGCAGTTAAAAATGAAATGGGGGTTCATCTGCGACTGGAGGGCTTTCATCTCAAGTCGGGAATATTCTGTTCTGACCAGGGCTTCTCTTTTTTCTTTAGACCTTACTTGGCGGATTGATAATTGATAGATTCCGAAACCTGCAACTATCAGCATGAAACCGCTTAACAGATAAAAGGGCAGTGTCTGCCAGAAAGGATAGGGAACAGAAAATGCGATACCGGTTTCTCTATTTAATTCCCGGTCAAGCGATCCGTAAAATCGGATTTTAAAGGTATAGTTTCCGGGTGCCAGGTTGTGGTAAACTGCCGATCTTCCAATGAACGGCTGGCTCCACTCCTGCTGATAACCATCAAGGATGGTTTGGAAATAAAGATTATTTATGCTGGAAAAGACCGGTGCTGTGAAAAAAAATTCCAGGTTCCTGGTATTTCTTTCAATGGTTATTTCTCCGCGGTTTACAGGTACATCCGCTCCATCGGCTGAAATTTTCTCAGTCGATATATCGGGAATTACATCATCGGAAATTTTATCATCCGGGTTTATGATTACAACGCCATGAATGGAAGGGAACCAGATTTTCCCATCCTTATCTTTGAGGAGAGAGGGATAAAAACCACCGTTAAATTCTTCCGTTTTTAGTCCGTTTTCCATGCCGAATTTTAACGGCAACAGAAAAGCGGTCTTGCCGTCCGCAAAATTGTTGAGATCACCCCTGCTGACCCGGTATAATCCTTTATTGGAAGTGATCCAGAAATAGCCCTTTTCATCTTCTGCAAGAGCGGAAAGAAAATTGTCCATCGGGGTTCCAAGCCCGTTATATGAAAAAAATTTCCCTTCCTTCATGCGGAATAACCCCCCCCCATAGGTACATATCCATAAAATTCCATCATCGTCCTCATGGATAAATCGCACCGCCTGATGCAATAAGCCATCTTTCCGGCCAACGTGCGCTACCGTTGAATCCCTGATAAAAAATATACCGTTATCCGTTCCGGCCCGTATGATTCCGTCTTTGTTCTCACCGATAAAAAATATTTTACTCCGGTTAAGTAGTTCATTACCGGTAACCGGAAAATTACCGCCCACATACCGGCATACCCCTGAAAGGGTTCCGATCCACAGAATTTCCCTGCTATCACGGAAAAGCGAAATAATAATATTGGACGGCAAACCCGATTCCATTCCGAATTTTTGAAGGCGGTTTCCGCTTTTCATGTACAACCCCGGCAGGTAGGTTCCAATCCACAGGTTTTGCGACAGGTCTTCCATCAGCGACCAGATGCAATCCTCTATTCCCAGGGGATAACGGGTGAGTTGTCCGTTCCGCCACTGCACAAGCCCATCACAAAAATTGCTGATAATAATATCACCTGCAGCCGTTTGAATGATGGGACCAACAGCATCTCCGGCCATTCCATCCTCGCGCGATAAAACAGTTAATGATTTTTTGCTTATTTTATTCAGCCCGGCATCATTAGTCGCCACCCAGATATTATTTTCCCGGTCTACAAGCAGGGCATTGACTGCATCCGAAGTAAGCCCATTGGTTTTATCTATAAAACTGACCGTTTCTCCATCCACAATTGCGCACCCGCTGAAAAAATTGCCGATGACCATTTTTTGATCATTCAGATAAAAAACCCTGTGAGGAGAATAATTTCCTTCCCAGGGAACAGGCCTTGTTTTGCCATTCCGGATTTCCATGATGCCATTTCTGTATGTAACAATAACGGTTGAATCGTTTGCTTTAAAAAGAGAATTCAATACCTTACCCGATACAAAATCAATTCCGGACAATTTACCGTTGGAATAAATCATAAGGGTGGTATCAAGAAGGAGTACGATCCCGCTTTTTTCAATATATTCTATTCCTTTCAGATTTTTGGTTTTTACGGAGGTCACCAATTCCACAGAATTTTCCGAAAAAAGATAAATCTCATGGTCATAGGTTGTAAAAAAAATCTCCCCCTTTTTTCCCTCGCAAATCAGGTCGGCCCGCAAGTGACGAAAATTTTCCGGCAGAAGAAATCGGAAACGGTTGTTGCGGAATCGCATAAGGTTTCCCTTACTGTCCACGAAGATTAAACCCTCATCGGTATCCACCATTTTTAATGCGCCCCCCGCGGCCAATTCCCCGGTGTTTTCCGTAGTATAGGTAATAAACCTGAAACCGTCAAAACGGGTCAGGCCGTTGAAGGTGCCTATCCAGAGAAAACCATCACGGGTCTGCAGCAGGGAGGCAACCGAATTCTGCGGTAATCCGTTTTCGGAGTTCCAGTACTGTATTACATAGGAACTATTGGATGTAAAACTTTTTTCGGAAAAAAAACCATTGTGGTCCTGGGAAAAAACCAAAAGCGGAAGCAGGAACGGCAGAAAGGATGATATTGAAATATTTTTACAAATGGTGTTCCGGTTTAAAAATCCGGGCGATAAAGGTAAGAAGAAGCCGGTATTCACCGTTCCTTGTTTGTATTCCGAAATCGTTATATTTGCCCTGAAAAATAATTCCATTCGTAAAAAACATTAAAATCAATGAAAAAAAGAATCCTTCTTCCGGTGATTTTTTTCTGCCACGCCATCTCTTTCGGACAATCCAATCAGGCGTGGATGTTCGGCCCCATGCTCCACGTAAATTTCGGTGGAGGTAAAATAAAACCCTCATTTGCGCTTGAGGTCTCATGGTGGAATTACCACGGATTCCCGTACAGTTTTGATTTTGCGATTGAACTTGAAAAGCAAAAATTACGGTTTTATGCAGAAGGACAAACAGGAATCGGCCTTGCCGGACTGTCTGCCGGACCTTTGGTGGAATACAATAGCGGGGATAAGACATTTTCCGGTGGATTCCAGGGCTCGCTGTGGGCGAATTATTTTTTCGGGATTGATGTACGGATGCGGGGTAGCGGTGGACAATTCTTTTTCTGCCCGGGCGCTTACCTGAAATTACCCGGTGCAATTTTCAGCCCAAATGAAGATGGCGACAGTAATGACTGGGATTTTGACTGGGATTAACCGAAAACAAAAAAGCCCTCCGATGTACATCGGAGGGCTTTTTTTGCAAGATAAAATAAAAAGGTTACTTCTTCCCCAGAAACAAAAAGTCATTCACCACAATTTCGGTGACGTATTTTTTGTTTCCTTCCTTATCATTATAGGTGCGGGTGTTCAGTTTACCCTCAACGGCAACTTCGCTTCCTTTTTTAAGGTATTGGCACATGACTTCGCCCGTTTTATTCCATGCGATAAGGTTATGCCATTGTGTTTCTTCCACCTTTTCGCCTGCGCTGTTGCGGTACGATTCGTTGGTTGCGAGGTTGATTCTTGCCATGGTTTTACCATTGGACGTTGTTTTCAGTTCAGGGTCGCTGCCGAGCCGGCCGATTAGTTGAACTTTGTTTCTTAATGATTTCATCGTTTTTTGTTTTTTAATGATGATTGATTTGTTTGATTTGTGCCAGAGTTTTCGCGAATTGGCACAGCAAAGGTGCGGTGGTAATTTCAGAGGATTCGGTTAATAAGCGCTTACTTGCGGAAGTAGTTGTTTGTAGTCGTTTGTAAACTGGTATGACTATTATTATCAATAATATAATGACGCGGGTATGGGATGTTAAATTCTACCATTGAAGGCATGTCGGATAGGTTTTTGTGATTTTAAGTTGTATATGCTGACCTGAATGATTTTAAAAATCATTCAGCATCAGTATAAAAATAATTGGTCATACAGGGGTCTTTTCGCATTTCAATACAAACTTCTTGCTTTAATCGTATGCTTAACCCGCTTCAATTCTTCAATTACTTTTTTTGAGGTTTGTCTATCAATATCCAGAACAACATAGCCGATTTGCGGATTGGTCTGCAGATATTCCCCGAGAATATTCACCCTGTGCCCTGAGAGAATCCCGTTGATTTCAGAGAGAACTCCGCTAACATTTTTGTGAATGTGCAGCAGGCGATGCGCTTCGTGCTGAACCGGTAAACTCAATGACGGTACGGAAAGCGAACCGACCGTTGAACCCGTATCCATAAACCGGATTAGTTTTTCCGCGACATCCGTTCCGATATTTTTTTGGGCTTCTGTAGTCGAACCCCCTATATGCGGAGTAAGAATTACATTCGGAAGATTTTGCAGGGGAGAAACAAACTTCTCTCCTTTCGCTTCGGGTTCATCCGGAAAAACATCAACAGCCAATCCGTGGATGTGTTTTTCTTCAATGGCTTTTTTCACCGCATCCGTATCTATTACATCACCGCGGCTGAGATTTAAAAGTATGACTCCTTTTTTCATCAACCTGATCCGTTCAGCATTGATGATATTTTTTGTGAGCGGAGTACCGGGAACATGAAGCGTAATAATATCGGATTTTTTCAGAAGTTGGTCCAGTAATTTCATTTGTTGTGCATTTCCGAGCGGAAGTTTGGGAATAATGTCATAAAAAATCACATTCACCCCGAGTGCCTCTGCAAGAACGGAAACCTGCGATCCGATATGCCCGTAACCGATGATGCCGAGTGTCTTCCCTCTCGCTTCGTAACATCCCTGGCTCTCTTTAAGCCAATCGCCCCGGTGAGCGCCAATATTTTTATCCGGAATTTTTCTTAATAAAAAAATCATCTCGGCAATCGCCAGTTCGGCAACTGAACGCGTATTTGAAAACGGAGAATTGAAAACTGCGACACCCGAATTGGTCGCTGCATTAAGTTCAACCTGGTTAGTTCCGATGCAAAAACATCCGACCGACAAAAGTTTGTTCCCGTGGTCAAAAATGGTCTTTGTAAGATGTGTTTTGGAACGAATGCCTAAAATATGAACATCTGCAATTTTCTCACATAACTGTTTTTCATTGAGCGCCCCGGTGTGTAATTCAACGTTTGTATAGCCCGCTTTTTGAAATTCCTCAACAGCAGCCGGATTAATATTTTCCAGCAAAAGAATTTTTATTTTTTCTTTAGGATAAGAAGTGGCCAGCATTTATTCAGGAAGTAAATGAGGGCAAATGTAAAAGAAATATTCTGCTCAGAAAAATCAAACTCACATTACCGTGGATGCTTTGCAACTCAAAGAGTTACAAAAGAACAAAGTCGGTATTCCACTTTTGAATCTGCGACATACCGATTTGGTGGAGATAAGGAGAGTCGAACCCCTGACCTCTCCGATGTCCATCGGAGCGCTCTGGCCAACTGTCCTGATATCTATCGGGAATAGCCCCGAATGATGTTGCCGTGGAGCTAAGGGGAGTCGAACCCCTGACCTTCTCATTGCGAACGAGACGCTCTGGCCAACTGAGCTATAGCCCCGGAAAGATTCAGTGTTTCGATTTCACCCGGTTTGTCTTTTCATCAGGATAAACAAAGGCGGGCTTGAATTTTTTACCTTCTTCAAAGTCCATCATCGCGTAGCCGATAATGATAACAATATCTCCCACCATTCCCCTCCTGGCGGCAGGACCGTTCAGGCAGATGATGCCGGAATTGCGCTTGCCTGTTATTACGTAGGTTTCAATGCGTTCACCGTTGTTCAGGTTCACTATCTGCACCCGTTCGTTCTCAATGAGGTTTGCCGCATCCATCAGCGCTTCATCAATGGTAATGCTGCCCGGATAGTTCAGATCGGCTTCGGTAATAGTTACCCGGTGAATTTTTGATTTGACGATTTGGATTAGCATGGGAATAAGAATATTAATATAATGCGAATATACGAATAAATGCTAATTATACGAATAAATACAATACATTTAATTTTCAGATAAACCTTTTTCTGACATCTGTTTCAATACGGATGATTCGTTTTGGAGTAAGAAATTGAGAGTGGAAATTAACCAATATACCAAGTTTTTTATCTAACGATTGCAGATACCGCTGAATCTGATAATAATCTTCTTTTGTTAGGATTCTTACTGTTTTAACTTCCAGAATAATTTTATCATCAATAAGAAAATCAACCCTGTTGCCGGAGTCATTAAATACAAATTCCCTGATGTATGGAATTTTTAATTCAATCAGTATTTTCTCTATAAAATCGCAATATTGTTTCTCCCTTGCAAACCTCCCTAAAGCATTGTGAACATGAAACAATATCCCCACAATTTTATATGATAATTCAGGATAAATTATCTTGTTTTTTTTATTCGTATCATTTGTATTCATTCGTATATTAGTATTATCCTAACTGCAAATTTAGTTAAACCTGCAACTCAGCAGCGCAATGTCATCTAAGTAAGGTTGTCTTCCCTTGAAAATTTCCAGTTCGCGGCTTATTTTTGAAATCATCACATCTATGGAGAGGGTGCGGTTCTTGACCAAAAGGGTTACCAAGCGGTCAATGCCGTAGGGCTGCTGGCTGTTGTTTTCAAGTTCAATAACTCCGTCCGTATAACAGATCACCGTGCTGCCGGGTGTAATGCGCAGGGTTGTTTCATTGACCTGCGGTATCTCGTGAAGCATGCCGAGTCCCATGCATCCCACCTTAAGCCATTCAAAACTTTCCTTACCGTTCTCCCCGCTTTGACCGTCCGGCAATAATACAGGGGGGGGGTGACCTGCATTGATATACGAAAATTCCCGCTTCGGGATATTATATTTGGCCACAAAAAAAGTGATGAACATCTCTCCCTGGGCGCTCTGGAAGACCTTCCTGTTGAGGTTCAGCACAATCTCTTTCAGGGATGAGGTGTAATCCGAAATAGCGCGGAGGTTCGCCTGGAAATTCGACATCAGCAGCGCTGCGGTAACCCCTTTGCCCGATACATCGGCCATGCAGAAAATTACCTCCTCTTCGCTTATGGGAATATAATCGTAATAGTCGCCACCCACCTGGTAATGGGGCTGGTAATAAACGGCTATGTCAATCTTTTCGTTGTGTGGAAGGGAAGATGCATCGGGAAAAAGCATGGATTGCATCCGCGCGGCAAGTTCAAGTTCTTTGCGAATTCCCTCCTGCCGGATGTTTTCCTTTGCCAGTTTTTTATTTTCAATGGCGACTGCAATAATGTTTGTAAGTGTCTGGATGAACGGCAGGTCGTTGGTCATCAATTCCTCAGGATCGCTATTGATGTCGCCTATGAGCAGGTATGCCACCGGCTTCTTTTTATGGTACACCGGCACTATGAAGTTAAATAACTTCCTCCATGATTCACCGTCAGGAGAGATCTCCGTCACTTCCCTTACCGGAAAAAGATCTTTCTCAAGATCCAAATCAATGATTTTACCCCTGAACCCGTATTTGAGCACGCACTGCCATCCGTTGTCATCGCTGAATAAAGCCAGGCGCACAACCTTCATCTGTGCGACAAGGATATTCTGAAAAATGGAATACAACTGGTCGCGCTTGATATTGGCATTTATCGCCTTGGTGATCTGAAGCAGAGCATCAAGTTGAAATTCTTTCTGGTGAAGGGATGATATAATAGTACGGGAAGGCATGTAATTGTTAAAGTAATTTCTGTTGACTAATAAATCTTGTTTTAATTAAGGAGTTGGGGATTTACCCCCGATCTTGTCTTTAAGAGAGGGGACAAGGGAGTGAGTTCCTCTTTTACCTCACCCCCGTCCCCTCTCCTAAAAAAGGAGAGGGGTGTTGAACAATGACAAAATTTTACGGTTTTCAAAAATTTCCGGTAATTCCAAATAATTCCAGTCAGAGATTTTTCAGTTTCACTATCTCCCTCATCTTCTCTCTCGCTTCTACTGCAGGAGATCCGAAATAAACCGCATTTCCTTTAAGCGACTTTGCAACTCCTGATTGCGCCAGCACCACTGCACCCTTACCGATAACCACATTACTTATCACTCCTACCTGTCCCCATAAAGTCACTTCATCTTCAATGGTTACCATCCCGGCAATGCCTACCTGGGCTGCAAGAAGACAATTTTTTCCGATAACAGTATCGTGCCCTACCTGAATCAGGTTATCCAGTTTTGTACCGCTTCCTATCACCGTATTATGTGTAACCCCGCGGTCAATGGTGCAGCAGGCGCCAATCTCCACCTCATCGCCAATGATGACATTTCCGCAGGATATAAATTTTTCATGCCTGCCGGTTTCAGCCCTTTTTTTGTAATAAAATCCATCGGAACCGATCACCGTGTTGGAATGAATGATCACATTATTGCCGATAACGCAGCAATCATAAACCGATATATGTGAATGTAACCGGCAATTTTTACCGATAACTACATTATTCCCGATAAAGACACCGGGGTCAATCACTGTTCCTTCACCGATAACGGCAGTGCTACTGATCATTTTTTCATGTGATCCACGGGTTGTAAAGCGCAGGATCAGACGGTTGAAGTCACCGAAAGGGTCTTTTGAAAAAATAAGGATCTTGCCGTCCGGACATGGCATCTCGCGGTCAATCAGAACCACTGATGCCTTTGAGGAAAGCGCTTTATCATAATATTTGGGATGGTCGGTAAATACAATATCTCCCCTTTCAACGCGGTGAATTTCATTGATGCCGGTAACCATAAATTCCGGGTTGCCTGAAAAACCGGTACCGAGAAATGAGGCGATCCATTGTACGGTACTGGGAGGATTTATCTTCATCGTTCCAAATTCATTTCCGGAAACTTTACGTTATAGGATAATTTAACCACAATTTCCCGCGAGGGCCCGGGCAGAGGCGCATGAAAACTATTGTAGGGTTGAATGAAAAGAGCGCCTGTGTTGAACAGGTCAAATACACCGAAGCCCAGATTCAGACCTTTAAAAATATTCTCACATAGGAAGAACACGTTCAAAAATGCCGATGGGTTCAATTTTTCAATGACCGGCTCTTCGTCATTGTCAATCCATGTATAGGCATAGCGGCTTCCGCGATAATTTACCGCTGTCGTGAAACTTAAATGACGGCTCAGTTTGAAATTGCACAATGCGTTTATCTTATGCTTGGCAAATCCGAGAAGGTAACTGTTATCCTCAGCGACCTCGTACGCTTCAACGGTTTCCTTTGCTCCTGCGGAGTAAAAAGCGTACGATGCCGTTACATACCCCCCCTCTTCTTTGTATTTACATTCAACTTCAAAACCGCGCGTCCCGGTCTTTCCCAGGTTCATATAATATTGTTCGGTATCTGAAATACCGTAATAGATGATGGGATCAACGGTGGTGATGTCAAAAATATTTGCAGTGACAATCATGTTCCGGGTCAGTTGATAACCTGTTTCCAGTTCAGTAACTTTTGTCCGTTCGGGTTTTATCTCATCGGGATTTAAACTGTAGTTGATATTGTCGATACCCGGTGCGCGGAAGGAATGGCTGTAGAGGGCTTTCACGTGAAAATCCTTTGTGATCCGTTTTGTCAATCCCACACGCGGGCTGAATGTTGAGCCGTACTGGGTGTGATTGTCATACCGGCCTCCGAGGATCAGGTTTACAATGCGGTGTTTATGAACCGCTTCTCCGAATAGCGCATAATTCGTATAGGAAACCGCCTGTTCCCCGTTCTGGAAATATCCCGATTCCGACCGGTCGGTGGCATTGTCCGTAAAAAATTCCGCACCCCCCACAACGGTTGTTTTACGTGCCGGTTTGTAATTGACGGTAAGGTTGATTTTGTTTCGCACCGCAATTTTATCATATGTCTCATATTCACCTAATGTATCTGTTAACGGGTCGGAGACATAATTCCAGGGTATCTGCCGGATGTAATTCACTCGCGGGGTAAGAGAAAGTTTTTCGCTGATTCGCCAGGTATATTTAACTTCCCCGTAGTAAGAATAAAAATTATCGGGATAAGCCCGCGAGAGGTTTTCTCCATATCCGTCACGGGTGCTCATTACATACCGGTCATAAATGGCGCGGATGCTGAGGTCCTTCCAGAAAATTCCCGCATTTACCGAAACGGGTTTCATATCGGAATTTCCGGCCATATTGAAGGTATTACCGTAAAAATCGGTGAAGTCGCGGTCGCTGCGCGCGGCACTGCCCGCCCATACATGAAGAACGGCAGAAACATTCCCGGATTTTTTCCCAATCGACATCCCGATATTGGTTCTGCCTGTGGTATCGCCCATCCGTCCCACTGTTGCGGTAAAACATCCTCCAAAAGATCCCCCACTAATCATATCCGCATTTTTAGTTACAATATTTATCACTCCGTATTCGGCAAATCCGCCATAGATTGCCGAGCCGGGTCCGCGGATGATTTCAATTTTTGCAATGTTGTCAACGGGATAATGGTTCCCGAACTGCAGGGTTGACGCCATCACTTCGTTCATCTCCTGCCCGTCAATCATAAGAAGCACCTTTCCTTCCTGACCCCAGTTGCCTCGCATTCCCACACCAACCACATTCAGTACGTCCACTCCGAATTCAATCCCGGGAACATGGTTCAGCACATCAATAAGATCGCGCGCTCCCATACGCTGTATATCTTCTGCCGTGATCAGAGAAATGATTCCGGGTGATTCCCGTGCCGAAAGCGGCTTTTTTGTTGCCGCGGCAATCAGGGTGTTGACCAGTTCTTCAAGATGGCTCGGAACGCCATGCGTTTTTAAGTTCAGCAATTGTTCAAGCGACATATCATAAAAGTCAATGCTGTCTTTCCTCACCAGCGTGTCCTGCGAATAAAGAGGAACAACAACAGGTAAAATGAAAAGGAAGAGAAAGAAAAATATGCGGAAGTGCATAATGCGACTATGCGAATCCCGATAGCCATCGGGACCAATGATACGAATCCACAGGAATTTTATTTGTATCATTTGTATTTTCATGCTGTTTCAAAATAAAGAATCTAAAGTCATTCGCATTTTATTTTATGGGTATTGCGTACACATATTCATTGATATGAATATTTCATCGTACTGATAAGAGGGCAAAAGTATTAAATTTGTCCCACTGACCTGTTTATGCCCTACTCATCTCACCGCAGCGGCTTCCGCAAAGTTTACATCGGCTTCGGTGTCGTTATTTTTATTGCGCTTTTCAATGCCGTTTTCGCATTTTTCATCATGAACCAGAACAAACAGAGAATTACGCGCGTCATCAATGTCATCAATCCCTACACGCAACTCCTCGAATCGTTTAACCTGATGGTCACCGAATCGAAGATGTACTCCACCAACTGGGTTTACCTGCTCAGGAGCATTGAAGATAAAAAACAGTTGCGCATCCTTCATGATAACCGCTATCCCGCCCTGAAAAAAGAGTTGCTTTCGCACATGCTGCTCGTGGATAAGAAGCAGGATATGGATACACTTCTTTTTATTTTTGACCGCTTTGAAAAACTGCTTGAAAAAGAGTGGGAAATAATGACGACCCTGCTTTCCTATGACGATTACCAGAATCCGCTGAAAAAATTCACTTCCGAGGACATTGTGGAAAGCGAGGTGCTGCCGCGCACGGATAGCATTAAAACCGTCCTCGACCGGCTCATACGGGTCAACCGGCAGGAATCCGAGGTGATGCGCAACGGCATGATAGATTCTTTCAACCGGCTGATCACTTCGGTTATTGCCATCTCGGTTGGAATGCTCGTAATGATTATTCTCGGCATGATATTTATTTCAAAATCCATTACCCGTCCCGTACTTCAGATGATTGACATGGTCATGCAGATGGGGAGGGGGGAGTTGCCGGAGCGTAAACTTAAAGAGACAAAGGATGTAATCGGGATGATGGGCTCTGCGGTGAACCGGCTTTCGGAAAATTTTTCAAAGACCACGAAATTCGCCAACGAAATCGAAGAGGGAAATCTGCGTGCCGGTTTTACCCCGCTGGGCGATAAAGATATTCTCGGCCAGGCGCTGATAGCGATGAGGGAAAGTTTACGGGCCTACTCAGAGGATATGGAACAGAAAGTGGAAGAACGCACCCGCGAAGTCATGGAAAAGTCCAATAAACTTGCAAAAGCGTATAAAGACATCCGCGACTCAATAAGTTATGCCAAGCGCATTCAGGATGCCATGCTCGGTTCGCACGGTTCTTTTATTGACATGATCCGTAACGGTTTTATCGTTTTCAAGCCGAAGGATATTGTAAGCGGTGATTTTTACTGGTATTTTAAAACCGCTGACGGAATTTTAATTTTTGCAACGGTGGATTGCACCGGCCATGGAGTTCCGGGCGCCTTCATGCACATGATCGGAAACACTTTTCTGAATGAGATCGTCATCGAAAACGGAATCACCTCGGCAAGCAAAATATTGAATGAGTTGCGCAAGGGAATCATCATTTCACTCGGCCAGACCGGAAAGACGGGTGAACAGAAAGACGGTATGGATGCCGCCCTTTGCGTGTACAATCCGTTTACCAACACGCTTGAATATGCGGGGGCATTTAATCCGCTATGGGTAATACGGGAAAATAAGAACGGGGAAAACAGTGAAGGAAAAAATATAAAGGTTTCCGGGGTTTCTGAAGACAGCCGCGATATCAAACGTATTTTCTGCACCGGTGACAACGGGGATTCTTTTGAATTGCTTGAATTCAAACCCGACCGTATGCCGCTTGCTTACAGCGAAAACCAGAAACCATTCCACAGCCACTGGATACAGTTGAAAAAAGGAGATACCCTCTATCTTTTCTCCGATGGATATGAAGACCAGTTTGGCGGTCCGAACCGCAAAAAATTCAAAGTGACGCGCCTGCGGGAAATGCTGCTGCAGATACACTCGAAGCCGATGGATGCACAGAAGGATATCCTCGACAAAATAATAGAAGAATGGAAGGGCTCGGATGAGCAGACGGACGATATAACCGTGATAGGAGTCAGGACATAAAATACCAGCAGGATCACCCCATAATATGTTTTAATATTATTTATTTCCGGAAAGGTTGAGATTCTTCTGTGTTGATTGAATCTGCAACAACTCACTTTTTCATTATTCCCTCCCGTTCATGCTTCGCTTTATATTTTTCATAAAGTTCTTTCTGAAAGTTATTCAGGTCAATCTGTTTTCCCCTGATAAAAGCAAGTTCTATATTGTTTGATTTCATATCAAGAGCGTCTCCCGATGAAACTATGAGAGTGGCATCTTTTCCGGTTTCTATGGATCCTACCGTTTTATCAATACCCAGAATTTTTGCCGTATTCAGAGTAATTGCAGCAAGCGCTTCTTCTTTGGATAAGCCGTACGCAACAGCAGTGCCGGCATAAAAAGCCAAGTTGCGTGTCTGCGTTGCTTCCTGGTCGCCTTCATTCTGAAGGCAGAAGAGAATTCCGGCTTTTTGCAGCAAATAGGGCAACCGGTAAGGCAGATTGGCATCTTCGTCCTGTCTCATCGGAAGTTCATGAACCCTGCGCAGCATCACCGGAATATTTTCACTTTTCAGGAAGCCGGTGATCATATAAGAATCATATCCGCCCGAGAGAACAATCCGCGGTATGCCGAACGACTTTGCGAACGTTATTGATTCCATAATATCCTTCACATAATCGGTATGGATAAAAAGGGTTTTGGTTCCGTCAAACAACCCGCGCATCGCTTCAAGGTTAAGATCTTTTTCGGGGGGGGAAGATATCTGCGAATATGCTTTCGCTTTTTCGAAAAACTGTTTCAGCGAGGTTTTTTGTTTTACGGCTTCGGACGGATCCTGCTTCTTTTTCTTTTTTTCATCATCTTCCTCATCATCATCGGGATTTTTGCGTGGCGTTCTGGGCCAGTTGAGGTGTATGCCGTCATCCGTTTTATATGCCGCATCTTCCCAGTTCCAGGCATCCAGTTCAACAATGGATGAGGCGCCTGAAATCAATCCCCCCCTCGGAGTGATCTGCGCCAGGAGTACACCGTTGGAGCGCACTGTCGGGATGATCTGCGATTCGGCATTATAGGCAATGATGGATCGCACGGCAGGGTTGATGGTGCCGGTCTCATTAAAATCGCGCGTGGCGCGCACCGCTTCAATTTCCACAAGTCCCAAAGTGACATTGGGAACAATAAACCCGGGATAGATATGTTTGCCGGGAATCCGCAATACGGTATCGAACATCCGCAGATCCATCCGCATGGTTGCCGCATCACCTACAAGTTCAATCTTTCCGTCTTTGAGGGCAATAGCAGAATTTTCTATTACCTTACCGGTGCCTATATGGGCGATGCCGTTCAGCAGCAATATGCTTCCTTTATGCGGTTGTGCAGGAACCGGGACCTGAGCGGTGCAGGGCAAAATACAGTTGGCAATGAGCATCCCCCCGATAACTATCGGGGCCATCGGGAGGCAAATAATCCCCGATAAAAAAACAATAAAACATGAGAATTTCATAGCAAAAAATAAATGCAAAATTATGAAAAATTATCCTTCGGGTTTTTCCCGTTAAATTTAATTGGGTTTAGTTCCGGAAGCAGTTGCTTGTTGTCGTTTGCAATCGGGAAAAGAGTATCTTCGCCAGTTATAACACAACCTGCAATGTCTAAAAAATGCCTTGACTGCGGTGAGCCGATTACCGGCAGGATTGACAAAAAATTCTGCTCCGATCAGTGCCGCAACAACTACAACAACCGCCTCAACAGCGATACCACCAACCTGGTGCGGAATGTGAATAACATCCTGCGCAAAAACCGAAGGATAATACAGGAACTGACCCCGGAAGAGAAGGCAACCGTGCACAAAACCAAACTCTCCGACAGGGGATTTAATTTTTCTTATTTTACAAATACATACACCACAAAAAAGGGTACGGTTTATTACTTCTGCTATGAATACGGGTACCTCCCGGTAGGAAATGACTTTTATTTTCTTGTGCGCAGGAGCGGGAAGGATGAAAATAAGGAGGGAAAGGAAACTGAAAGGTAATTATCAAATGTCTTCCGATGTACAAAAATTAAAATAATTTTTATTGTTTATTAATCCCACTGGACAACCAGGGTATGTTTTGGAAAAAATTTCAGGTGTTTTGAACGATTCCTTCTTCCATTTGATTTCAAAAGCGCGCATTTTACCGGCACCTTCTTCAAGATAGTCGATTTCCTGCTGCTGCTTTGTACGCCAGTAATAACTTTGAATATCCAATCCGTGATTGAATAAATATTTCCTTCTTTCAGAAATCAGGAAGTTTTCCCACAGAGAACCCGTATCCTGCCTTAGATGAAGCGGATTAAAATTATTTATGAGAGCATTGCGGATACCGGTATCATAAAAATAAATTTTACGCAGTTTTTTTAATTCAGTGCGTAAATTCCTGCTGAAAGGACCAAGACGGAAAATGATAAATGCTTTTTCAAGAATACGGATATATCCCGAGACGGTATTCTTATCTATCTGAAGTAAATCAGCCAACTCGTTGTATGAGACCTCATTTCCTGATTGCACCGATAATGCCTGCAGGAGTTTTTCCAGAATTTCCGGATTCCTTATATTCTGAAACTGCAGAATGTCTTTATAAGAATAACTGCGGGCGATTTCCTTCAGGTTTTTTTCAGCGTCTGTCTCAGATATAACAATTTCAGGATAGAGACCCAGTATCATCCACCTTTGAACAAGGCGGGAAATTTCCATGGCTGAATAAAGAGGTTGCAACTCTTCGATAGTAAGGGGAAAGAGGAAGAATTCCCTTTTTCTTCCGGTGAGCGGTTCAATAACCATGTTGGATAAGTCAAATGATGATGAACCGGTTGCAATAACCTGTATATTTTTTATGTTATCCGCTATTAATTTGAGAGTGATACCTATATTTTTAACCCGCTGGGCTTCATCAAGAATAACAAGTTTGTTGTCGCCCAGAATTTTTTTTAATTCGGTAGATGTCTTTTCGGTAAAAGCATCCCGGATGTCCGGCTCATCGCAACTGAAGTAGCCGGATTTTCCATTGTACTTGTTACGAATTTCTTTAACCAGAGTTGTTTTTCCGGTGCGTCTTGCCCCGTAAAGAATTATGATTTTCCCTTTGAATAATTCCTTCTCAATGAAGGGCTGTAATATGCGCGAAATCACCATATTTATATGAATTCAGGTGAATAAATTCACCCAAAGATAAATAATTTAGGTGAATAGCAACCCCTTGATAGTTTGTAGTTCAATTTTATGCACAACCTTTAAGGAATTTAATTCGTCATTATTAAACGACACTACAAATCATGAAAACCCCTCTCATCATTGTCCTGCTCATGGCAGCATCATTGAGCAACATGGCACAGCCATCACAAATTTCGCTTTATGGTTATCCCACAAAGGGTTGTCCACCACCGTTTCTTGAGGGTAATGAAGTAAAGGAAAATTCAGGAGAGTGACAAAACATCCGAAGTTTTTAAAACTTCGGATGTTTTGTTAATACAGGCAGCGTTTTCGCTACATTACTTGTCTTCACTTTGTAACCGGTTATTTACTTTATGGTTTCTGCTGGTACCGCAGAGGATATTGATGTCTTAATCAGGAAATGCGCTTCGGGTGACGAAAAAGCCATAAAGACCGTCTATAAAAATTATTACGGCAAAATGCTGAACGTGTGCCTCAAATATGCCGCAAACAGGGAAGAAGCCAAAGATGCCTTGCAGGAGGGTTTCATCAGCGCATTTAAGAATATAGGCCGGTTTGAATTCCAGGGTTCTTTTGAAGGATGGCTCAGGCGCATCATGATAAACACCTCGATAAACATGCTGAAGAAAAGAATGAGGGGACCTGAATATTTTAACCGGGATCTATTGACTGTGACCATGCAAAAAGATCCCTCGCAGATTGATGACAGCATCATCGCAAAAATCAATGCCGAAGAGATCCTGTCATATATTCAGAACCTTCCCCCTGTTTACCGCATTGTTTTTAATCTCTCTGCCATAGAGGGTTATTCCCATAAAGAAATTGCAGAGATGCTGAACATCACCGAAAGCACCTCAAGAGCGAATCTCGCTAAAGCGAGGCAAAAACTTCAGAGCATAATTTTATTATCATCATCAATAATAAACACCTGAAAAGATGGAAGAGGACAAAAGCAACTTTGATGAAAAAATAAAACGCGCCCTTGAATCGCTTCCCGAAGCGACTCCTTCGGATGCCGAGTTTAAAGCGCTTGAAAAAGAATTAGTGAGAGCGGGCGTTATCAAAAAAGGAAAAAGACGTTTTTTCTTCTTAATTATTACTGCCGGTGCGGTATTTTCCTTTGGTTTATGGTTTACTCTGCGGGAATTGAAAAATGCCCCTGTATTGCCGGCAATCAGGTCAGAGAATCCTGCAGAAGCATCACCGGAAAGCCATGTGCAAAAAGAAACCGATATGTCAGATTCGCAATTAAATTTTACAGTTCAGTCCGAAAACGGTAAAAGCAATAGTAAATTTAAAAGCGATCCGGTTAAAAACCCGGAATTAAAAATTGCAAAAAGCGCTATTGCCGGCACCGAAGTAAAGAGAGATGTGATATCTGCGCCTGAACCAAAAAATGAAAATAAATCACTATTGGTTAATAAACAACCGTCAGAAATAAATAAAATCGCACAGGATGAGCAACCGGTAAATTCTATATCCCAAATGGTTAACGATGAAGACCCCTCAGATAAATCCGTGATAACCGGTCAAGACAATCTTCCTTTCCCGGTAAATTCCGGAACAGCAGAAATTCCCGCTCAAAACCCAGCCGGTATTCCTGCTGTAGTGACAGCCGGAATTGAGCCGGATAAAACAGTCCAAAATACTTTAAATGAAGATCAACTCCAGGATGAAACAGTTAATACCCCCCCTGATACATCAATTGTTATCCCGGATACAGCAGTAATCAGGAGTACAGACCCTGTTGCCGGTGCGCCAGTTGAAACTTCAGCAGTGGTTGTCATAAATCCGGAAAAAGTAGTTTCCCGGTGGAGCGTTGGGGTTTTTTCTTCGTGGGATAAGAATACATACCGGTTGAAAAGTGAAAACATTAAAGGCGATTCGCTTGCGGTTGCGGAATCACCGTTATATGGAGATAAAAAATTTCAGTCAACAATCGGATTATTTGCAGGTTATCTGATAACCGATAACGTTGAGGTTTCGGCAGGTATAAGGTACTCTCAGAAGAAAACCGTTTTTTTACAGGTTGGCGCGGTTGATTCTTCTGATTACGGGTACGGATTAAACGGTGAAGGTTATATTTTTGATTTCAAAGGAAGATACCTGCAGGTTCCACTGCGGATTACATATCTCCGCACAATTAACAATTTGAATATTTATGGTTTTGCCGGTGTGATCCCGGACTTCAATCTCCCTGTCAGGAATCATGATTATTTTATCCGGGTTGTTTCTGATACAGGCGGTACGGTCACCCAAAAAGTAACACTTGAGCCCACTTCCATAGGATTAAGCGCCATGGCCGGGGCAGGAATACGGGTTGCGGTAAGCCGCAACATCCGGTTTTTCCTTGAACCATCCTGGCACTATTCTTTTTACCCGGTGATCAAACATCCCACATACCGCGAGGTGCCGGTAAATCAATATATCAACACGGTTAGTGTCGGGGCAGGAATAATTTATTCCTTCAGCAAGGCAGCGATAAGGCCTTCTTTATTGTCTGAATAGTAAAACCAGAATTCTATGAAAACTCACATGAATTGTTCTACAATAGCCGTAAAAACATTAGGATTGGTATTACTGCCGGGTTTAATTTTCTTATCAACATGCAAAAAAGACAAACTCATTGAGACCATTAACCCTGCTCCAACCGGCAACAATAACAACAACAATCCTCCTGTTGAAGATTCGGTTTCCACTTATCAATCGCTTCAGGAATTTTTTACACAGAATGACGCTCCCGCGCAATTGTTTACTATAAATCCTGCCCTCTATAACATGGTAACCGGTTCAAAGGGGGGTAAAATAATTATACCGGCAAATTCATTGGTTGATTCGCTCGGCAACTACCCTTCCGGTAATGTGAATATTCAGTACAGGGAAATTTATTCGGTAAAGGATATGATATTATCCGATAAGCCGACTACATCGTTTGGCAACATTTTAGTTTCGGGAGGAGAATTCTTTTTAAAAATAACTGCCTCCGGAGGTGCGCTTGATATCATTCCCGGACAATATCTTGAAATCATTATTCCCACAGATACTTTTATTTCAGGAATGCAGGTTTTCGGAGAGATGGCAGATACTTTTGGAAATCTGAACTGGGTACAGCAGGACAGTATCACCGCTTTTGTGACCAATGATCCTTGGGATGATTATGCTGTTTATATTTCTGATCTTAATTACAACTGGATTAACTGCGATTATTTCTGGTATAACCCGAATCCGAAGACAACCGTAACTTTAAATTTTGCCTCCAATCCTTCTGAAACGCTTGACATGTCCGCCTACTTAGTTTTCACTGATATTAATTCCGTTTATGGTCTTTATCCTTATCTGTCCACTTCCGCCCAGGCATACAACATTCCCGAAACCACAACTCCAACAGCAGTTGCCATAGGAGTAGGTGTTACAAGTAAAAAACTTTATTTCGCCAAAACAAGTTTTGCGGTCACAACAAATTTTACAACAACAATGACGTTGACACCGGTTACAACTGAGGAATTAAAGGCAGCGCTTGATAGTTTATAAACCGGCAATAATATTTACTCTGTTCTTAATCATAGTTTTTTTAAATATTTTTTCATATATTTGTCATTTTTAAAACCCAAATAATTATGAAACCAACCACTACCCTTTCCGCATGGCTCATTGCCATTTCCATGTTGTTTGCAGTACGCACAAACGCGCAAAGTTGCAATGCCAATTTTATTTATTGGGTCGTTGCACAAGATTCTATTACCATAACTATTCAGTTTATGGATTCATCTGTTTATCCGGATAATTCATTTAACCACACATGGTATTTTGGTGATGGCGGGTTTTCTAATGCCGTTGATCCGATGCATGCCTATGACAAAGGGCAAACTTATTATGCCTGTCTTTGGATTCTCGATTCAAATTCTGTACTCTGTG
This sequence comes from Bacteroidota bacterium, assembly GCA_016193485.1. Taxonomy (GTDB): domain Bacteria; phylum Bacteroidota; class Bacteroidia; order JACPRZ01; family JACPRZ01; genus JACPRZ01. Next base: position 136,473 of record JACPRZ010000030.1, read on the forward strand.
ATTCAATGTGTTATCCTATCCAAACAATCCCCCCCCAGGCCTGCAACGCTTCTTTCTGGTTTTCCCCCCAATTTTTTACCTTCTCTTTTACCGATTATTCAACCAACGCATCATCCTGGGCATGGGATTTTGGCGATGGAAACACCTCATCCCTTCAAAACCCTTTGCATACCTATTCTGTAGAAGGAAATTATAATGTATGCCTTACAATTGCCGATACCGGATCCTGCACCGATTCTTATTGTTACTGGGTCTGGGCAGGATGCTGGTGGGATAGTTCCGGTTTTTATTATTCCGCCAGCGGAACAACCGTACAGTTTAATGCCTCGCAGGATTCAACAATTTCATCCTTAGTTTACTCTTGGAATTTTGGAGATGGAAATTATTCCAACCTGATCAATCCCTTACATACCTATTCAACTTTTGGCACTTACAATGTCTGTTTGTCGGTTCAGGATACAAGCGGTACATGTTCCGATACTTTTTGCCAGGCGGTAACGGTGAACTGCCTTGACGCTCAATTCGGTTACGGGCAAAATTACTCGCAGAAATATACTTTTACATTCAACGACAATACCAATGGAAATATCACATCCTGGCTCTGGAGTTTCGGTGACGAAGCAACCGATACAACAGCAAATCCAACACATACCTATCTCACTTACGGATATTACCTGGTTTGCCTGACTGTCTCAACTGACAGTTGCACCGACCAGTATTGCCAAAACATCTGGATGGAATGTTGCGAAGTTGATTTTGCATATTCTTATTCCGGTGCATCGGTAAATTTTGATTTGAATACCGATTCGGGTTATTGTGGATTTTATAATACCTACGAGTGGAATTTCGGAGATGGCTTTTCCGGAACACAATCCTATTATGATCCATATATCCAGCACACCTATTCTACTCCCGGCATTTATACGGTTTGTCTTTCCGGAGGGAGTGACACAATCTATTACCAGAACTGCTGGGATACAATCTGCAAAAACATCGTAGTTGAACTTGGCGATACCTGCGCAGGTCTGCAGGTTGATATCGGAGGATTTGGAGTGCGTCCGCAGATTCAAACCTCTTTTGTTATTCATTATTGCAATTACGGAAATACGCAGGCGGATAATACAACATTTACCATTGATCTTAATTCGCTAATTATTCCGAATTCAGCAAGCCCTTCATGGTCATCGTTGAGCGGTAATTCGGTAACCTGGAACCTCGGCTCGCTTGCAGCAGGCGATTGCGGGGATATCACTCTCTATGTAACAGGAGATGCTTCAGCGCAGATGGGAGACGTACTTTGCTCTGACGCACTTATATCTTCTTCAACAGATGAATGTGATACTTCAGATAATTCCATCCAGGCATGTTTTAATGTGGTGAACTCTTTTGACCCGAATGACAAACGAATGGAAGCGAAAGATTTCGCTAAAAAGGGTTATGTGGAAAACGATACGATTTTCCCATCAGATAAAAAACTCACCTACATGATACGGTTCCAGAACACAGGAACTGCTCCTGCAATAAACATTTTTGTTTACGATACACTTGATGCAACCTTGAATCCCGCAACAGTCCTTGCGGGCGCTTCAAGTCACGCTTATGATTATTTTGAAATCACCGGCAATGTAATCAAATGGTCGTTCCTGAACATCATCCTTGCCGACAGTACGAACAACGAACCGGCAAGCCACGGATTTGTAAAATTTTCAATTGAACAAACCGCAGGTAATCCTATGGGTACCATCATTCCCAATCATGCCGGAATTGTATTTGATTTCAATGTGCCGGTCATCACCAATGAGGCGATAGTGATTGTTGATTCGCTTACACCGGTAATGGATTTAACGGGAGCCGGAAAACTTTCATCGTACCCAAATCCGGTTAGGGATGAGGTGGCGCTTTTACTGCCTGAAAATTTCCATCCGGTGCAAATTAAAGTTGCGGATGTTACGGGAAGGGTTGTTTACTATAAAGAAGTGACAAAATATTCTGCGGGCGGAAGCAAATTCCTGCTTTCTTTATCACATCTTTTTCCGGGGGTTTATGGAATTTCAGTTACCGGGACGGATGGAACAAGATTAAGTGCGGTTTTGGTTAAGCAATGATCCTGATACAGGGTGCCGGATACCTTCATTTTTTTTACCTTTGCGCAATTCATTTGCCATGACCAATCTTATCAACTCCACAGGAGATTTTTTTTATTCCCTTTTTGAAATCATGCCTGTTCTGGGCAATCTTCCCAATAAGGTTTTTATTGTGACCGCGCTTGTTCTTATTACCGGGTGGATTTTCCTGTTGCGAAAGTTTCAGCGGGAAGATGCAATCAAATAGCGGCCGGCTGCAGGTACTTCATTACGTCAAAACCTATATCCCTGCGGTAGTAGATTCCGTCAAAATTTATCCGGGAAAGATTTTCGTAAGAATCAGCGAGTGCATCTTTTATGTTTTCAGCCAGCGATGTTACCGCCAGTACTCTTCCTCCCGCAGTAACCACTGATCCGTTCTCCTGCTTTGTCCCGGCATGAAACACAATACTTCCGTTGACATTTTCAATACCCGAAATTACTTTTCCTTTTTCATAACTACCCGGGTATCCTTTTGAAACAGCCATAACGGTTGCTGCTGCGCGTGTATCGGTTTCAAGGCGGAGACCCTGAAGATCCTGCCGGGCGAGCGCTTCAAAAATATCGAGGATGTCGTTTTTTATCCTGGGAATAACCACTTCCGCTTCCGGATCGCCCATGCGGCAATTGTATTCAATTACATAAGGGCTTCCGTCAACATTTATCAGACCGAAGAAAATAAAGCCGCAGTAATGAAATCCTTCGAGGATAATCCCCTTAATGGTGGGACGGATGATCTCATTCTCCACCCTGTGCATAAACTCCGCATCGGCAAAAGGAACGGGCGATATGGCGCCCATGCCACCCGTGTTGGGACCTGTATCATTTTCTCCCACCCGCTTGTAGTCCTTTGCTGAAGGAAGCGTGCGGAACGACCGCCCGTCCGTAACAACAAACACAGAGAGTTCAATACCCCGCAGGAATTGTTCAATCACCACTTTTTTCCCGGCATCACCGAATTTGTTGCCCAGAACAATTTCCTGCAACTCCCTTTTGGCATGTTCCATGTGGTCGTGAATCACTACGCCTTTTCCGGCAGCCAGTCCGTCCGCTTTAAGCACATAGGGGGGGGTAAGAGTTTCAAGGAAGCGGAATCCATCTTCAATGTTATCCATCGTAAAACTTTTATAACTGGCGGTGGGAATGCCGTATTTCACCATAAACTCTTTGGCGAATTTTTTGCTGCCTTCAAGGTTGGCGCCTTCCTTTGAAGGTCCGATTACCGCAATATTTTTCAACAACTCATCTTCCCTGAAAAAATCACTTATACCCCGCACAAGCGGTTCTTCGGGTCCCACGACTACCATGTTCACTCCGTTGGCAAGGACAAAGTCCTTTACTACGGGAAAATCATGAGTATTGATTGCCGAATTCTCCCCGCACTCCGCGGTTCCTGCATTGCCCGGAGCGATAAAAAGTTTTTCAAGCCGTTTACTTTGTTTAATTTTCCATGCAAGCGCATGTTCCCTTCCTCCCGAACCGATCAGCAAAACCGTAAATTTTTCCATCAAAAAATTTTTTGCTAAACTAAATATTATTTGAATACAGAAACGGTTTATCGTAGTAGATATTAAAAAACTAAATCATTTTTCGGAATGAAAAGGAAGTTTGGAATAATGCCTGCCTGCCGGACAGGCAGGGAAGAATGGAATGACGGAAAAATGGGTTGATTACTCAACTTTCCATTATTCCAATCTTCCAACCTTCCACATGGACTATTTATACCCTATCACAACAGGATTAACGTTTATCTTAAAAGTCCGTTCTTCCTGCATCCGGATACTTTCTTAGTTTTGCTTCCGTTATTCCTTACTATACATGACAACACCCTTTAAGCAGACCATCTTTAACGATCCCATTTACGGGTTTATCACTATTCCGGATGGAATTATTCCCAAATTGATTGAACACCCCTGGTTCCAGCGGCTGCGCAGGATACGGCAGTTAGGAATGACTCACCTTGTTTATCCAGGTGCGCTGCACACCCGCTTTCAGCATGCCATGGGCGCCATGCACCTTACAACAGAAGCCATCAATGTACTCCAGTCCAAAGGCGTCTTCATTACCGATGCGGAAGCCGAAGGCGTAGCCATCGCCATCCTGCTGCATGATATCGGGCATGGTCCCTATTCGCATGTTCTTGAAAACACGATTGTGAAAAATGTATCGCATGAAAATATTTCGGAAATTTTCATGAACCGCCTGAATAAGGAATTTGACGGAAAACTGTCGCACGCGATAAAAATTTTCAGGAATGAATATCCCAAAAAATTCCTTCACCGGTTGGTTTCAAGCCAGTTGGATATGGACCGGATGGACTACCTCCTTCGCGACAGTTTTTTCACGGGCGTGCAGGAGGGCCGCGTCAGCGCTGAAAGGATCATCAAAATGCTGAATGTTGTAAATGATGAACTTGCCGTGGAAGCGAAAGGTATCTACTCGGTTGAAAAATTCATCATCGCAAGGCGACTGATGTACTGGCAGGTCTATCTGCATAAGACAGTCATCGCAGCCGAATACCTGATGATAAAAATTTTTACCCGCGCCAAGGAATTAACAGCGTCAGGTGAAAAACTTTTCGCCACCCCTTCGCTTTCTTTCTTTCTTAACCATAATTTTGAAGTTGGCGATTTTGCCCGGGATCCGGAAATCCTTGACACCTTCGCCAACCTGGATGACTATGATATTATGACATCGGTTAAGGTCTGGGCTGGTCATAAGGACCCGGTTCTTTCAACCCTGTGCCGTAACCTGGTGGCAAGAAAATTATACCGGATAAAAATCCGGATTAAACCTTTTGAGCCGGCCTTCGTCAATACACTGTTTCAGAACGCAAACCGGCAATTTGGGTTTAACGTCAGGGATAACGCATATTTTGTATTTACCGGAACTATTGAAAATAAAGCATATAACCCTAAAAACGACAGGATAAACATCCTGAACAAAGACGGAAGCGCAGAGGATGTAACTGAAGCATCTGACCAGTTAACCCTCACCGCCTTATCGGAACCTGTAATCAAGCATTTTATCTGTTACCCGAAAGAAATTGAACCTTAATTCTATCCTATGGAACTTACCGCACGGCAGATAGCCGAATTATTCAGGGGTGAAATTATCGGCACCCCGGAAGCGACAGTGGAGCGCCTCTCAAAAATTGAAGATGGAGAACCAGGCACGCTTTCCTTCCTTTCCAACACCCGGTACGCGTCATTTTTATACAGGTCAGATGCATCTGTGGTCCTGGTCAATCGTGATTTTATTCCTGAACAGGAGATTAAACCTACCATTATCAAAGTGGATGATGCATACCGCTGCTTTGCAACCCTTCTTGAAAAATACAACGGCAACGGCAACCATAACGGAAAAGCGGGCATTGAACAGCCGTGCCATATTTCAGCATCCGCCCGCATCGGTAAAAACCTTTATGCCGGGGCTTTTACATACATCGGGAATAATGTGGTTATCGGGAATAATGTAAAATTATATCCGCAGGTTTATATCGGAGATAATGTTGAAATCGATGATAACTCTATTCTCTATGCCGGTGTAAAGGTCTATCATGACTGCAAAATCGGAGCCCATTGTACCCTTCATTCCGGTGCCGTAATAGGAGCGGACGGTTTCGGTTTTTTCCCTGAAAAGAATAACGAATATAAAAAGGTTGTCCAGACCGGAAATGTTGTTCTTGAAGATCATGTTGAAGTAGGCGCCAATACTACAATTGACCGCGCCACGCTTGGTTCTACTGTGATCCGCAGGGGAGTGAAATTAGATAACCTCATCCAGGTCGCACATAATGTTGAAATTGGCGACAACACCGTTATTGCCGCACAGACCGGTATTGCCGGTTCCACAAAATTGGGAAAAGAGTGCATGATAGGCGGACAGGCAGGCATTATCGGCCACCTGAATATTGCCGACAGGGTGAAAATTGCCGCACAATCCGGTATCGGCTCCAGTATTGAAGAACCGGGTAGCGTTGTTCAGGGTTCACCGGCTTTCAATGTTGGTGAATACCGCAGGTCTTATGTTATTTTCAGGAATCTTTCCGAACTCCAGAAATCGGTAAACTCCATTCTGAAAAAACTGGGAATGAACGGGAAGGAGTAATACTAAGGAACTACATTTTCCATTACCTATGTTATCCGTCTTCTGCCTCCAGCAATAAAAAAGGGTGTATCCCAAAACTCACTATTGCAAACAAAATGGTTCTGCTATTATGGTCGTCCCTACGGGACTTTTGTGTATGGATTCTCATTATTGTTACCATAAGGATCGTCCCTACGGGACTTTGCTTTCACCAGTTCCGTAGGACCCCCGCCTTAACGTAATTTTTCCTATCTTTGAGGATATTAACTTCCGAAGTCCGGTTCAAAATCATTACAAAAATGAAAAATCATTTTACGGCAAGGGCGGCATCCCTCTTTTTTGCCTGCATGGCATTTGTTCTTTCCATGAAAGCGCAGGTGGTGGTCATCAATGAATACTCGGCTTCCAACCTCAGCCAGTACCTGGATAATCACAGCGATTATAACGACTGGATTGAACTTTACAATGTCACCGCCTCAACCGTAAATCTTGCCGGTTATTACCTGAGCGATGACTCGCTTAACAATCTCAAATGGCAGATCCCTTCCGGTATCACCATTTCAGGTTACGGCTTCAAACGGTTCTGGGCTTCGGGCAGAAATATCGTTGAAGGAACAAGTTATCATACCAATTTTAAACTCAAACAGACAAAAAACACCAAGGAATTCGTTGTTCTCTCCGACCAGTTTGGCGATATTGTTGATTATGTACAAATGAAGAAAACCCAGTTAGGCCATTCGCGGGGGCGCACTACAAATGGAGCATCTGCCTGGGGAATTTTCACAACCCCAACACCCAATGCATCAAATAATACCTCCACCGCATATACGCGCTATGGCCTGCGGGTTATTATCCGGGAACCATCAGCGTCACTATCACCACCACCGATTCAAATGCAACCATCCGCTATACGACCGATGGAACGCTTCCCACCACTTCTTCAACGATTTATTCATCACCGGTTTCCATAACAACTACCAAAGTTTTAAAGGCGATTACGTATACTACAAACACAGGTGTTCTTCCAAGTTATATTGAATTCAACACCTACTTTATCAATATAAATCATACTCTGCCGGTCGTTTCCATTGCAGCAACCCAACTTACGAGTTTGGCTAACGGAAACGGCAATCTCTATCCTGTCGGATCCTTTGAATATTTTAACCTGAGTAAAATCCGTACCGCCACTACATACGGCCAATTCAATAAACACGGACAGGATTCATGGGCATTGAGCCAGCGCTCGCTTGATTTTATCGCAAGGGATGAGATGGGATATAACCATTCGGTGGAAGAAAAACTATTTACCAACACCGCCAGAACCAACTTCCAGAAAATAATATTACGGGCAGCCGGTGATGACAATTTCCCTGCCGATTACAATTCATCCAACCTCGGCAGCGCCCATGTTCGTGATGCATTTATTCATAACCTTGCCGACAAGGGGGGGTTGAGTTTGGATGTGCGCAGGGGAGCAAAGTGCATTATTTATCTGAACGGTGCATACTGGGGTGTTTATGACCTGAGAGAAAACCCTGACGACCATGACTTCACTGATTTTAATTACGGGCAGGATAAATTCAACCTTCAGTACATTGAAAGATGGGGAAGCATCTGGTCGGAATACGGTGGCGCCCAGGCGCAAACCGACTGGAACACGTTGTATGATTATATTATGAATAATGATATGTCGGTCGCGGCTAATTACCAGTATGTAACCGACCGCTATGAGGTAAAAAGTTTAGTTGATTATTTTTTAGTAAACATGTTCACCGTTTGTTCCGACTGGTTGATATGGAATACCGCCTGGTGGCGCGGGCTTGATTCTACCGGCACCCACCTGAAATGGGGATATATTTTATGGGACAACGATGCCACTTTCGGCCATTATATCAATTATACCGGTATTCCCAATACAAATCCTGATGCCGATCCCTGCGACCCCGAAACCGGCATTGCTGATTCGGAAGACCCCGATGACCATATCGGAGTGCTGCTGAAACTTAAGACCAATCCCGTTTTTTACCAATATTATATTTCCCGGCAAATTGATTTGTGGAACACCGTTTTCGGTTGTGATAATATGCTGGCTCAATTAGACAGCACTGTCGCCCTGATTCAACCGGAAATGCAACAACATTCCACCCGGTGGTCCGGAATTTATTCCGATTGGGTGGACAATGTTCAAACCCTGCGCGATTTTATTGTAGACCGATGTTCATTGCTGACCTACGGTTTTATTTCCTGCTACGCTTTGAACGGACCCTATGATCTTACTCTGAATACAACACCTGCCGGTGCCGGAAATCTCAGATTGAACTCACTTTTATTAGATTCATTTCCCTGGACAGGAACCTATTTTGGCGGCATTGAAACCCTGCTGGAAGCAATTCCCAACAGCGGGTACCAGTTCAACGACTGGAATGCGGCAAACCATACCTTCACTCCGAATGCGACATCCCTGAATGTGAAAATTACTTCCCTGAATTCTGACGATATCGTAATTGCCGATTTCAACCAGATCGTAAAGACCAATGATTACCCAATGAAAGCGCAGACCGTTAACGTTTACCCTACCATCTTCAATGATGAAATTATTGTCGTGTATAATGTGCTTGCCCCTGCACCTGTTACCATAAAATTACTCTCTCCACTCGGACAGGAAATCATTACAACTACCCCCCCTCAATCTTTTTCGGACAAGGGATATTATTCAGTAAAGTTCAATCTTGCCGGAACCGGACTCTCTCCTGGAATCTATCTTATTGAATTTACAGAGGGTGATTACCGCAAGAGTGTTAAGGTGGTAAAGGCAGGGAAGTAGGGAGAATATGGAGAAGAAGTCAAGAAATCAAGATGGCAAGAATACAAAAAGTCAAGAATCGTCATTTTGAAATAGCCTCTTTGCCTCTTGGCATCTTTACATCCTGACATCTTCTAATTTCTCCTCTTCTCCACAGTTCTTGCAACTACTATGCTTGCTTCGTAGAGGATCAACAGGGGAATGGCTACCAGTATCTGGCTTGTAACATCCGGTGAAGGCGTAATAATTGCTGCAAAAATGAAGATCACAACAATAGCGTGCCTGCGGTATTTGCGCATGAAGGCGGCAGTGAGGATTCCAAGTTTGGCAAGAATAAATGTCAGCAGAGGCAATTCAAAGATCACACCGGAAATCAGGGTCATCATTGATAACAGGGATACATAGGAATTAAGGTTGATCTGATTTGAAACCTGTTCGCTTACCTGATACGAACCGAGGAAAAGAATGGACATTGGCGCAAGCACGAAATACCCGAAAAGTATCCCCGTGAGGAAAAGAGCCGATGCGCTTAAAACAATCCGCTGTGTATATTTCTGTTCAGTAGTATAAAGAGCGGGACGAACAAATCTCCATATCTCCCAGAAAATATAGGGAAAAGCAAGAACAAATCCTCCAATGGCTGAGGTATAAATGTGCGTCATGAATTGCCCGGTAATGTCAATGTTGATGAGGTTATACGGTATTTCTTTTACGCACATGGTTTCGCCAATATTAAGCCATTCCGACAAACGGCACAAAAGACGGTACGTAATAAAATTTGTACTTTTAGGGGCGAGAAGAATATAATCAAATAGAATTTGTTTATTGATAAAGACCAGTATCATGAAAATAACCAGTGCCACCACCGACCGCACCAGGTGCCATCGCAGCACTTCCAGGTGGTCAAGGAATGACATTTCGTTATTTTCTTTTCGGGCGCTCAATGAAAGAGGATAAATTTACCGTTCAGGAAATTTCAGTAACTTTATCTTGTGAGGGGCAAAGGTATTATTTCTATTACAGAAACAGGATGTCTTGAAATTACAATAATTTCCTATTCTCCATTTGACAATTATTATTTCGGAACGCTGTAATATTCGTATCATTTGTCCCGATGGTTATCGGGATTAGTATATTCGCATTATTATTGTTTCTGAATTTATGCTCCTTTGCAAAGTTTTAACCGGGTCGCATTAATTTTTTATGGGTAGTTTTGATATTTGATACTTTTTTACCTTTGGTAATAGGATTTGGGTATTTGCTTATTTTTACTCTGTTGAATTATGGCTGCGAGCGTTATTGAACCCGCAACGGAAAAAATGGATGCCGTCCGGCTGGGTAAGTCGTTGAGACAGTTCTTCGGATTTGCCGCTTTCAAGGGACTCCAGGAAGATATTATCCTGAATATCATGAACGGCAAGGACAGTTTTGTCATTATGCCTACCGGTGGCGGCAAATCGCTTTGTTACCAGTTACCTGCAATCATTCTTGACGGCACCGCCATTGTGGTATCTCCGCTCATCGCCCTTATGAAAAATCAGGTGGATGCCATGCGCGGCTTTGTGATCGGGGACAGTATCGCCCACTTTCTGAATTCATCGCTTAACAAAGTGGAAGCCGAGCAGGTAAAACGCGATGTGATGGACAAAAAAACCAAACTCCTCTACCTCGCTCCCGAGACCCTCAACAAAGCAGAAACCGTAAAATTCCTGAAAAACATCAATGTTTCTTTTGTAGCCATTGACGAAGCCCACTGCATCAGCGAGTGGGGGCATGATTTCAGGCCGGAATACAGGCGGCTACGGCCTATTGTGGAAGCGGTTAATTCGGTACCCATCATTGCGCTTACCGCTACGGCAACACCCAAAGTACAACAAGATATTCAGAAGAATCTTGATATTCTTGATGCAACTGTTTTCAAGGCATCTTTCAACCGCCCGAATCTTTATTATGAAGTGCGGCCCAAAGTAAAAGCGATAAGGCAGATCATAAAATACATAAAGCAGAATGCAAACAAATCAGGGATTATCTATTGCCTGAGCCGGAAAAAAACGGAGGAAATTGCCGAAACCCTGCGGGTGAACAATATTAAAGCGCTGGCTTATCATGCCGGAATGGAATCGGATGTGCGCTCCAAGACGCAGGATAAATTTCTGATGGAGGATATTGACGTGATTGTAGCCACGATTGCTTTCGGCATGGGCATAGACAAACCGGATGTGCGGTTCATCATTCACTATGATATGCCGAAAAGTTTAGAGGGATATTACCAGGAAACCGGCCGGTCGGGACGCGATGGTGGAGAAGGGCGCAGTATCGCTTTTTACGACTACAAGGACATTGAAAAACTGGAAAAATTCACCAAAGGAAAACCAATTGCCGAACAGGAAGTAGCGCGCCAGTTGCTGCTTGAAACCGTTTCGTTTGCCGAGACCGCCATGTGCAGAAGAAAATTTTTACTCCATTATTTCGGTGAAAAATATGAACAGGATAATTGCGGCAGTTGCGATAACTGCATCCATCCCAAGGAAAAGTATGAAGTAAAAAAAGATGCCCAGCTTGCCATTGAAACCGTTCTGGCGGTAAAGGAAAAATTCAAGGCAAAGCATGTAGTTAATGTCATCATGGGTAAATCGGGAACTACTACCCGGTCTTACAAGCATGATTCCCTTGAAGTATTCGGTGCCGGTGGAGATAACGATGAAAAACACTGGAATGGCGTCATCCGCCAGTGCCTGGTGGAAGGGTTGCTCGTCAAGGAAATTGAAAATTACGGGCTTCTCAAAGTGTCCCCCAAAGGTTTTGATTTCTTAAAAAAGCCCTACTCCCTGATGATCGCCAGAGACCTTGATTATGAAAAACTGGCCGAACAGGAAGATGATGATATAATTATGGTCCAGGAGGGGGGGACTGCACTCGATGCTGAATTGTTCGCCATGCTCAAAGACCTTTGCAAGGCTGTTGCCAAACAGCACAAATTGCCCCCTTATGTCATATTCCAGGAATCATCACTGAGCGATATGGCCACGCAGTACCCGATAACCGTTGAAGAATTAAAACAGATACAGGGTGTAGGTCCCGGTAAAGCCGAAAAGTTCGGAAAGAAATTTGTAGAAATGATTGCAACATATGTCCGTGAAAATGAGATCCAGCGCCCTAAAGACATGGTCGTAAAATCGGTTGTAAACCGATCGGGGTTAAAAGTGTTCATTATACATTCCATTGACCGCAAAGTACCGCTTAACGAAATAACAAACGTAAAATCGCTTACCATGGATGATCTGCTGGATGAGATTGAAAGCATCGTGATGTCGGGCACGAAAATCAATATTGATTATTACATTAATACCATTATTGACGAAGACCGCCAGCAGGAACTTATCGACTATTTCCGCAAGAGCGAAACCGGTTCGGTTGAAAATGCCCTGAAGGATTTCAACGGTGATTATGAAGAAACGGAGGTTCGGTTTATGCGGATAAAGTTTATTTCGCACTTCGGGAATTAATTTACGAATTACGATCCCGATGGCTATCGGGATTGCGAACCTGCCTGCTCTGACGGAGTCCGATACTCGTCAGAGTCATCGGACCGGCAGGCAGGTGTTACGAATTTTTCTGTTCACGGAATTACCATGCCTCCGAAAAATAAACCGCAGATAAATCAGTCAAAAATAACGGCTAAAAAATTTTCAAAGAATGTAACATCCGCACCTGTTGTTTCAAGTCCATCACGTTCCTCCAATTTATTTTCCCACCTTCTAATAGTTGTTCCGGTACTGATTCTTACCTGGATCGTATTCCTGCCTTCCCTTCAGAATGATTTTACGAACTGGGATGATGACGATTACCTGGTATTCCATACATACGTACAGGAATTATCATGGGAAAATATTAAGAAAATATTTTCATCCTTCTACCAGGGTAATTACCATCCTCTGACAACCCTCATATTTATGCTCAACAATCATTTTTTTCGCATGATTCCGTTTCCTTATCATCTTCAATCGCTTATTCTCCATATTCTTAATAGCGCGTTGGTTTACGTACTTTTCTTTATAATCTTCCGGAGAAAAGATGTTTCCCTGATTACCACCCTCTTTTTCTCCATTCATCCCATGCATGTCGAATCGGTAGCTTGGGTATCGGAGTTAAAAGATGTATTATATACTTTCTTTTATCTCGCAGCATTGATTTTCTACGTCAGGTATGTGCAGAATGATAAGGGAAAAAAGGGAAATTACATTCTCGTTTTGTTCTTTTTTATCTTATCGCTGCTGTCCAAACCGGCTGCCATAATTTTCCCTCTTTCGCTTCTTTGCTTTGATTACCTGTTTAAACGGACTCTATCATTTAAACTTGCAGCGGAGAAAATTCCTTTTTTATTTGCAGCGTTTCTTTTTGGCGTAATTGCAATTTTTGCCCAGCAATCATCCGAATCAATCTCTGATTTTGGAATTCATACGGTCACGCAGAAGATTATGTTCGTTTCTTACGGATTCATTGCTTATATCGGCATGTTGTTTATTCCGGTGCACCAATGTTTTTTCCACCCCTTTCCCCTCCTGGTTAATGGGACCAGGTTTCCCTATATTTATTATGCTGCCCCGTTTATTGCAGCGGTAATATTCCTTTTTGTATTTATTATTTTTTGGCATTCATTCAGAAGAAGTCATTCATTAAAAGCCGGTGATTTTTCTGCATTGCAGTTGCAGAATCCCTTAATGGAATTTTACAGGATTATTGTATTTGGATTTCTATTCTATTTTGTCAATCTTATTTTGGTCCTGCAAATTATTAAAATTGGAAGCGCTATGATGGCGGAGAGGTATACCTATGTCTCTTACCTCGGTTTATTTTGTATAATCGGATATGGTTTTTTACTTTTGTCTGATCGAAATGGAAATTATTTTAAAACAATCCGCTATATACTGATCGTGATTTTTGTCTGCGGAACGGTAATTTTTTCCTATGCGTCTTATACGCGTTGCAAAGCGTGGAAAAATTCAGTGTCGTTATGGAGTGATTTTGTCGTTCATTATCCAAAGTACCACGATGGATATTATTTCAGGGCTGAATCATTGACGCAGGTTAAGGAGTACGAACGGGCGCTGGATGATTATAATATGTGTATACGGTTAAAGCCGCAGCAGGCGAATGCGTATATATACAGGGGAAATATTTACGGCACATTCGGAAAAGCGGATCTTTCCATTTCTGATTATGATAAAGCCCTGAAGTTTGATTCGGCAAGTTTTGACGCTTATGTGAACAGGGCAATCACTTATTCCATGATTAAAGAATATGGAAAAGCTTTTAAGGATTATGAAAAAGCGTACGCTTTAAAACCGGATAACATCAACTTGCTGATAAATTATTCCTATGCGCTGATTGAGCAAAAACAGTTTGAGATGGCGCAAAAATTATGCGAAAATATTTTGTCGGTCAATCCTTCCAGCGAACAGGCAAATCTTTACAGGGGGATCTGCCGTTTTAATACCGGAAAAACAGATGAAGCGTTCGATGACTTTACAAAATGTTTGCAGATAAATCCTTCCAATAGTGCCGCTTTGTTGAACAGGTCTTTATGTTTTAAAGCCAGGGGAGATTATCAAAAAGCGATGGATGATGCGATTAAGTCAAAAAATCTGGGTAATACGATTAATGAATCCTATCTCAGTGAATTAAAAATGATGATGAATACGGGAATGACTAAGCCAGCGCAGTGACTAATAATGGAATCTGAAAAACATCTTAAAAAATGTTGCCTTCACATGAGTTGGCTAAGTTTGGTAAAGTAAAATATATTATTATACAATAAATAAATATTGCAAAACACGTATGACGATATTACTATTTCATTTTATTAATGTAATATTGCCTTTTAGAAAATTATTTTCATTGCCATGGAATAATTTATACCGCAGATAAAATACGAATACTCCAGGGTCAAGAGGCCTGTCCCTGTATGTTCCATCCCAACCGGCTGTTATATCGGTGGTTACAAATACTTTTTGCCCCCAACGATTATACACGATAAAATTCATTTCTTTAATGCAATTTCCTCTGACGAATAAAATATCGTTGTATTCATCGCCATTCGGAGAAAACGCGTTTGGCACAAACACTTCGCAGGATTCATCAATTACAATGAGGACGGAATCGGTAGTGAAACAACCGTTGGAATCGTTTCCGGTGACAATGTAAGTGGTGTTCTGAAGAGGATATACAAATGGCTTAGAGCAGTTAGTGCAAGATAAAGTGCCATCATCCGGCAACCAGGAGTATGCAACGCCACCTGTTGCCTCTATTGAAACCAACTCACCCTGAATTATTGTATCGGTACAGCAGGCAGAAATCAACGGGGGGGGAAGTATTATTATTGTAACCGAAGCGGTATCGATGCAACTGCCGGTAGAAACTGTAACCGTATAAACAATCGTAGTCAGAGTAACTAAATAACTTGTATCAGCAGAAGGGTTTACCGTAATGTATGAAGTTGTTTCACCCGTACTCCATAAGTAATTATTACCTCCTGAAGCAGTAAGGGTAATAATATCTCCATCGCAAATGGTAGTAACTCCAAAAATATCGGCAACTACCGTTGGCGATACCGAAATACTTGCAGAATCAGAGCAAATTCCATTAGAGATGATAACCATGTATGTGCCAGTATCAGTAATAGTAATAAAGGAAGTGGTGTCACCTGTATTCCATAAATAGATTGTTCCACCTGCAGCTGTAAGTATTGCAGTGTCTCCTTCACAAAGGTTATTAGGGCCTGTTATTATGGCCACGGTACTGTTGCCAAATACTGATATTAAAATACTGTCTTTGCTAACACAACCATTCGGATCGAATACTGTCAGATAATAAGTAGTAGAATTGACAGGATAAAAGAAGGGATTGGCTATTGTGCTGTCACTAATGCCGTTTGTACCGGACCATCGGTAAGAATAATCCGAAATAGCATCTATATTAATGGTTGCGGTGTCTCCCTCACAAATAATGGTATCCGCAGGCAAAATGAGATACGGGTCAGTTACTACCACTATTGGCTTTGTCACTGAATCCACATTACCGCAACTGTCGGAAATAGTTAGTTTGATCAAATAAGTCCCGGGAATTTGGTATCTGTAATCCGGAAAAACAGAATCAGAAAAATCTCCGTTACCGAAATCCCAGTTAAAAATCAAACTGTTTCCGGTTGATGTGTTCGTTAACATAACAGAATCCCCCCTGCAAATAACGGTGTCGCTTATAATAAAATTGGCAGAAGGGCCTGGTAGCCCTGAACAACAATTAACGATATTTATCTTCTGCACAATAGTATCCGGTATAACAGAACATCCTTTGTAAGCAATAAGAATAACCGGAAAAGAGCCAACAGATGAGAATAAATGTTTGGGAGAGAATTCCCTGGAAGTATTATTTGTTCCCGATGCCGTATCACCAAAATTCCAAAATACAGAATCAGGGTCGCCTATGGATGTATTCGTAAAATTTACTGAATCCAGAAAACAACTGTCGGCAAAGGTAAATTGTGCATCTATCAGGGTACCGGCCAATATCTTGGGAATATTTGGAAGACCGTATCGGGGAATATTCCCGCCTAAATAGAATCCATCATCAATATAATCACATGCCATTCCTGTTGCATTAGGGACATTAATTACCCCTAGATAAGAGGAATTGAATTTGAGCCTTGCTAAATAAATCTTTTCATCCCTGCCCAATAATAAAGCACCTATTCTAAAACTGGAAGAGGTTCCTATGGTTTGTTGTGAAGCCACAATTATGGCTGAATCTCCGGAAGATAAATCATATTGGTAAATAAAATTGTTAAGCAGGTCGGCTACGTAAAACAGTTGGTTGTTTGGTGAAAATTCCAATCCGTAGGCATAAGAAGCCATTCCTGAAATGGTAATAAGATTGCTTAATTGACCAGTCAAATTATCAAAATCAAGTATCTCTGCTACTTTTGAGGATCCGGAATATATTCCTGCTGCCAATTTTTTGCCATCATGAGAAAACTTGAGATACCCGCCTTGTCCATTATCATTTGTTCCTATTGTCGTGATTACCGGTGCAGATAAACCCGAAGATGAAATCAGATATGAATAATATTCGTTACTGTTTCTTTTGTGAATTACCAACCAATAATCTGTTCCGTTTGGATGACTAAGAACAGCTATTTTTTCGCTTACTTCATCCTCAATAAATGTGTTCTTGTCAATAATATCCCCTAAACCTCCATTTAGGTTCATGTCTGCTACCGAGTAACGAAATTCCTGCGAACCAAGCGACCATGCCTGTGTTGTAAATAAATAATACTGACTCATGCTACCGGGTTTTTTCAGTATCATGGCTGATTGTGTTGCGTCATCGCTCCCCATAAGGTTTTTGCCATTTGGCATTGTATCATGATTGGCATCCCATACGGTAACGCCATCTGTGTAAAACAAAAGATTGCCGTTTATATCAGATATTGAAGCGCTCCCTTCTGAAGTATTTATCTTCCCATCCAATAATACTATCGGGTTTCCCGAAGTGAAACTGACGCCTGCGAATGAACCAAAATACCAGTTGTCATATTCTTTCCCCAGATATGAGGAACAACAATTCACCGGTGTAACTGTGGCAGAACCTGTTGCCACTCCATTGCATAACGCATCATTCATGCTTATCAGGGTATATGTTGTATTCACAACAGGTTTAACTGAAACTATGTACGGACTGGTAAATATTGAATCAAGGGTTATTGAATCAGTTCCATCTGAGTATGTTATTGTCCATGGCTTGTTTCCGGTTAACTCGATGACAAGAGAAGAAAACTGCCCTTTGCAAATGGTATCTAATCCGGTTCCGGTGATTGTTGCCGATGGAGGTCCAACAGCAATAAAAGCTGTTTTGGTGACGGTATCAGAACTATAGGAATTTGTTGCTATTAATGTTACGGCATATATTCCGGAAACCGAATAAAAAATAACAGGGTTTTGAAGGAAAGATACCGAAGGATTCCCGCCCGGGAAGGTCCATTGCCAGGAGTCAGGTGGAAACCCGGTAGTTAAATCAGTAAATACTACGGAATCGCCTGCACATACAAAGGAAAAATTTGATGAAAAATCAGCGGATAAATTTCCCTGCAGGCAGATTAGTGCAATTGCCGCATTAATTCGCCCTGCTCCTAGTTGTCCTGCGAAGAGTGGATTTACTGCATCAATGTTAACACACCCGCTTTCCAGGCAGAATTCAATCTGTTCCGGTGTGCTGGATGGGGCATACGACAACATCAATCCACACAAGCCGGAAACCAGGGGACAAGCCATTGAAGTTCCGTCTTTATATTCATAAGCATCAACAGATCCTGCGACTGTACTCCATATATTTTTACCTGGAGCCATAACATCAATCGTGGTTCCATAGTTTGAAAACCCTGCTTTAAAATCATTGATATCGGTAGCACCAACACTGATAACATACTCGTAGGATGCGGGGTACATCGGCAGGTCCGTGTTACTGTTGCCTGCAGCAGCAACTAATACAATACCCTGATTGTGGGCATATTCAAATAAATTTTGATACGTAATAGAATAGGCAGGACCTCCCCACGACATGCTGATTACTCTTGCTCCGGCAGCGATAGCATATGACACTCCTAAATAAGCATCTGGCAAAGATGAACCGGCAGACATATCTGGTTTGCATTTAACAGAAATTATCCGTGTTCCATAACCGACAGATGCAATACCTATTGAATTGTTTGTGGTTGCAGATGCAATTCCCGCAACGTGTGTTCCGTGTGAAAAGAAATTATTGGTTGCGGTAAAAGGCGGATTGGGATTATTATCATTTTCTGAAACATCCCATCCATTAATGTCATCTATATATCCATTATTATCGTCATCCACACCGTTCAGGGGAATTTCGTTTGGATTTGACCATATGCTTGCAGAAAGGTCTTCATGCGAAGTTAAAACAGCATCATCTACTATTGCAATTGTAATACCCGCATTCCCTACAGAAGTAGACCATGCCTGAATTGCATGAATGCTATCCAGATACCATTGTCTGGAATCAATATCATCAGGAGTATTAAATAATGTATACTCCGGGATTTTTTCTGCATATTCAATAAAGTTCAACCGATTCAGGTGCGTAACAACGCTCTCTGCCATCCAGTCCTTTGAAAAGTTCAGCACATAAACATTTATAAGTGTCCGGCTCCGTAGATGTACGAATGGTTGGTTTAATGTGATCAGCCCGTAAATATCTGAATTGATTCCATTTAATTTTAACAGTTGGGAAATATCCATCAAATCATAGCGGGCTTTATTATTTGTATCTTTAATCTTGAAAAATACTTTACCTTTCTGGTAATGATTTTGAGCAAACATGCTGCAGTTCACTGACATAAAAATTCCAAGAAAAATAGTCAACAATAACTTATTTGCCATAAATGGGTCTGATGAAATTAAATTGCATATCAAAAAATTCTGATACCGCAATATTAGTTCTCTATGATTAATTTCTAAAATGCGATTATATAAATAACAAATATACCGTTTTTATTTTAATGCTCATGGATTATTGAAATCCCAATTCCGAAAAATCATGAAAAAAATTTATTTTCTCGCCTTGATCTATTCAATGATTGCAGGAACAAGTGATGCTCAGAAAATCGCTGCAGGAAGCAATCATTCACTTTTTGTTTGCACAACGACAACAGCAAAGAGCTGCGGAGATAATTCGGAGGGAGATATTGGAGATTATCGGACCAGCCGTCCGGATTTTATTCATTACAAATTTATTCAAGGCAAGATATACTTTCATATAAATTCATTATCAGTAAATAGGGGATGAGAACGATATTGAAGAACTGAAACAAAAGACCATCACCCTTCCGGCAAAGAAAAAATAAACTTTTCAATATCTTTCAAATAATCTTCAAAATCCGAAAGGTTGTTTTTACCGTAGTCATAAACCCGTTCATCGTTTACCTTCCAGTACCCGTGAACTAAAAGATTGCGGAATTTCGCCATGCTTTTTAACGTCTCTTTTGATCTCCCGGATAGCACCGAAAGTTCAGCCAGTGATTCAAAACACTCACCCATAAGCAAAAAAGGGGTTAATTTGCAGCAGCATGATGCAATCGGGCTGAACTGCCTGAACACTTACCCAATGGTACTCTTAAGAAAATTACGCGATTACATTCAATTGATTAAACTGCGCCTTTCGCTGCTTGTCATTTTCTCGGCATTTTCATCCTATTTTCTATCTGCTGATATAATTGACTGGCACAAAGTGCTTTTTTTGTCGCTGGGGGGGTTATTGGTAACCGGCTCGGCAAACGGCTTCAATGAATTTATCGAACGCGACCTTGATAAAAAAATGAACCGTACACGGATACGTCCCATCCCGGATGGACGAATGACTATTGCCGAAGCAACCATTTCATGTTCTGTGATGGCTGCTACCGGCTTTTTTATCCTGTCCAATTATGTAAATACAAACTGTGCACTCATCAGCATGATCTCTTTTTTACTTTATGTTTTTGTATATACACCCATAAAAATTCATTCTCCCTTTGCCGTCTATATTGGCGCATTTCCCGGAGCCATGCCGGTATTGATTGGCGCATCTGCGGTTTCAACCGAAGCGCTCACTTCATTAACAACAATGCAACTTTTCGCTATCCAGTTCCTGTGGCAATTCCCGCACTTCTGGTCTATCGCCTGGGTGCTCGATGAGGATTATGCAAGAGCCGGCTTCCGCCTCCTGCCTTCAAAGGAAGGAAAAACAAAAAAATCCGCATTGCAGATATTGCTCTATACGGTAACTTTGTTTCCGGTGAGTTTATTGCCGGTAATTTCGGGACAGGCGGGATTGATTACTTCAATAGTCGCATCGGTTGTTTCGGGATTATTTATCACCTTTGCCATACAACTATACCGTTCCTGTTCGGTGGCAGATGCAAAAAAAGTGATGTATTGCTCGTTCGGGTATTTGCCGGCAGTACTCATTGCAATAATCATGGATTGGATTTTTTAATTTTTCTTTACCTTTGATACCGGATATGAATTTATCTTTGCCTGTGACATTTCCTGTTCAAGATACCGCAGCAAAAGAATCCCCGTCCGCCACCGCCAAGCCCCTTCTCTGGCTCGGCATTGCCAGCGTCATCATGCTCTTTGCCGGGTTAACGAGCGCTTACATTGTGCGTCATTCCGATCCCCGCAACTGGCTTGTTTTTGAGGTTCCCCTCATTTTTTGGTTCAGCACCGCTGCCATTCTGGCAAGCAGCATTACCATGCACCTGTCGGTATTTATGACAAAAAAGGACAAATTGCTGCAGAACCGGTCGTTTTTATTCTTAACTTTGTCGCTTGGAACACTTTTTGTTGTGCTTCAGATAACAGGGTGGAAAACCCTGCTGGATGAAGGGATCGGTTTGCAGGGTCATGTATCGGGAGCGTATCTCTATATTTTATCGGGAACTCATTTCGCCCATATCATTTCAGGACTCATCGCGCTGACGGTTGTTTTTATTAAATCTCTGTATGGAAAATATCACTCCGGCAATACCCTCGGAATACGGTTATGCGCAACCTGGTGGCATTTTCTCACCGGGCTCTGGATTTACCTCTTTGTTTTTCTCCTCATCTTCCGTTGATCCCTGTATGATTTGCTATTCATCTGCCGGCCTGATCTTTAATGGGAAGGGTATTTTCCCCTTCTTTACGGAGGGAGCAGGGGGAGGTGTCACCCTGAAGACACATATTTTAATTCACCGCATATGAATCCCGCAATAATATTAGAGCGCAAGACCGCATGGAGGGGGGGAGTTTCTCCCTTTAATGTAAGTTTCGGAAAACTCTTCATGTGGTTTTTCCTTGTATCGGATGCGCTCACCTTTGCCGGCATACTGACCGCATACGGATTTCTGCGGCATAAGTACGCTCATGTCTGGCCAGTGTCAGGCGATATTTTCGTCCATTTTCCGTTTACCCACGCACATCTCCCGCTTGCGTATGTGGGGTTAATGACCTTTATTCTCATCATGAGTTCTGTGACCATGGTGCTGGCGGTTGAAGCCGGGCACAGGATGAACAAAAAAGGCGTTGTTTTATGGCTCGGTCTGACTATTCTGGGAGGATTTTTCTTTTTATTATCGCAGGTATGGGAATGGTCCGTATTCATTACAGGAACATCCGGGGGTACGGCAGTAGATATATTTAAGGACGGCAGGTGGGTGAAAGAAATATTCCATGGGGCAAATCTCATCCGGAATGAATACGGCCATCCTCTTTATGGCGATTTCTTTTTCTTTATTACCGGCTTTCACGGGTTTCATGTGTTCAGCGGGGTGGTCATCAACATCATTACCCTGAAGATGGCCGTAAAAAATGTATTTGCAAAAAGAGGCCATTACGAATGGGTTGAAAAAACCGGGTTGTACTGGCATTTTGTCGACCTGGTGTGGGTGTTTGTGTTCACATTCTTTTATCTGTTATAAAATTACAATAATGAGTCCCGTTTTAAAATTCATAATTTCAGTTTTCCCACAGATTTCGCAGATAACCGCAGATGTAAATTGTTGATCTTCAAATATTGTATTTCTGCGAAAATCAGCGTAATCTGCGGGGGATGTTATTAAAAACGGACTAAATAATACAACTTGAAATCTGAAATTTATTATTTTAATTTATTTTTAATATGGATCATCACGATTTACAGGAAGTTTACCAGAAGATAACGCATTCAGAGGCGGAGGGTGTTCTGGTAAGAAGAAAAATCTGGATCGTATTCTGGGTTTTGCTTGCCGTCACCATTTGTGAAGTGTTTCTCACATTTACCGGTTTGCCGGCCGGAGTTATTAAATTCATGCTGATCACTATGACGCTTGTAAAGGCATTTTCCATTGTCGCCTGGTACATGCATCTGATTGATGAAGTGCGGAATCTCATCCTGGTCATATTGGTGCCTTTTGGTATTTTTGTACTTTATTTGCTGTGGATTTCCATCACTGAAGCGAATTTTATTAACGGTTTCCCGGGCGCTCCGGGCTGATCTGATGCAAACGTCTTCTTCCTACCTGAAATATCCTGTACTCATCCTTCTTCTCGTAATCCCTTTTATTGCCTATTTATTCCTGCGCACGGGAATCAACAGGTATAACCGGTTACCTCATTACGGTCCTCACGAAGTAAAAAAAAGTATTGCTGACGGCAAAGAAATCACCGATACCATATATCATTCCATTCCGCCTTTTTCGCTGACCGATCATACCGGCAATACTTTTACTGAAAAAAAACTTGAAGGTAAAATAACCGTTGCGGCTTTTTTCTTTGCTTCCTGTCCAACCATTTGTCCCACCTTGTCGCGAAATCTCGCCTCCATCCAGGAAAAATTCAAAAACATTCCCGGTTTCATAATCGTTTCTCACACAGTTGATCCCAAACGCGATACTGTTGAAACGCTTGCCGCCTATGCCAAAAAATACAATGCCATTGACGGAAAGTGGTTCTTCCTTACAGGAAAAAAGGAAGACATTTATTCATTGGCAATAAATGGCTACTTCATCAGCGCATCCGAAGATGCCCTCTCCCCCGGTGGATTCATTCATTCGGAACTTTTTGTATTGCTCGATAAAGAAAAACATATACGGGGTTTTTATAATGGTTTGGACCCGAACGAGGTGAATAAACTGACGGACGAAATAAAAGTTTTGTATGCTGAGTATGGAATGAGAGAGACGGAAGCGAAAACACCTGAGTATCGGCTGAAAAATGAAAACTGAAAAAATAATTTTCAACCTGATTGTTATCGTATCAATACTGGTACCGGTACTGGTGGCATCTTTATTTATGGGACTGATACCGGGTTTCATTCAGTTGCCGGAAAGAAGTAAAGTTTTAGCCCGCCTGCCGGTATTGAATGCCGCGCTTAATGCATCAACAGCCATCCTGCTTTCAGCGGGTTTTTATTTTATTACAAAGAAACAGGTGCTGCGGCATAAACTCTGCATGATATCGGCATTTATTCTTTCATGCCTGTTTCTCATATCTTATATTGTTTATCATTATTCAATCGGGCATACGCCATTTGGCGGCAGCGGAATTATCCGGTACATCTACTATTTTATCCTTATCTCACATATTATTTTATCGGTTATTATTATTCCTTTATCCCTGACCACCCTTTACAGAGCTTTATCTGGCCGGATCGCCAAGCATAAAATTATCGCAAGGTGGACGCTGCCGCTGTGGCTTTATGTTGCAATTACCGGAATTTTGATTTATTTACTGATGTTACCGTATTATCAATTTTAGATTGGGAGATTTAGAGATTTTCTGATTTTAATGACCATGAAATTTCCCGCATCGCATATAATATGTTTCATTTTTTTGTTGCTCCTTTTGCTTTTTATTTTTCATCCGGAAATTTCTGCCCAGTGTTCCATGTGCCGCGCCATAGCCAAGTCGGGTGCGGAAGACGGGCAAAATGCTTCAAGGGGTATCAATTACGCAATCCTGTACCTGATGACTCTGCCCTATATTCTTCTGGTCATAGGGGGGGGAATCTGGTATCTTAAGCGAAAAAGGATCAGGCGGAATTCCGGGTCGGCAAATAGGTCATAAAAATTCCCTATTTTTGTACTCCAAATTTTCAATCCATCCGATGAAAACCGCCATCGTGGTTTTTTCCATAATTTTCTGCACCCTGTTTTACTCGTGTATCCAAATAAAACAATACCCGCCTGAGCCATCCATTGCATTTGTAAATTACTATTCAAAAAAAGATACCCAGGATTTACTTGGCAACAATGCGTATTTCGGAAAAATCACCGTTTCTTTTCTTGATGGTGACGGGGATATAGGCCTTGAGGAAGCAGATACTTTTCCGCCTTATGATACCGCAAGCGCATTCTATTATAACCTCTTTGTAAAGCAGGTAAGAAAAAAAGATACCGTGATTACCTTTAAAGAATATAATTCCCGCATGCCTTCCATTACACCAAAGGGTCAGAACAAGACGTTGCAGGGCGAAATTGATGTTTTCGTCCTCATCACGCTGCCTTTTCCCGATTCAATAAAATATGAAATCCGCATTGCCGACCGTTCGCTGCATGAGAGCAATACGGTAACTACTTCAATGTACCCGGTATACTGACGCAGAATGATTTTGCAAATCATTCTGCGTCAGTATAAAATAGAGGAGGAAAAATCACTCTGCAAAGAAGGAAATCAGCCAGTAAATCAAAGCGCTCATGCCTGCCGTTGTGGGGATAGTAAGAATCCACGCGATAATAATATTGCCGGCAATTCCCCATCGTACGGCCGACAGCCGTTTTGTCATACCTACACCCATGATGGAACCGGTAATAGTATGAGTAGTACTGACCGGTATTCCAAGTAATCCGGTTGCAAACAGAGTTGCGGCACCGGCCGTTTCCGCGCAAAACCCTTCAAATGGTTTCAGTTTGGTAATTTTTTGTCCCATCGTTTTTATTATTCTCCAGCCGCCAAACATAGTGCCGAAGCCAATGGCGGAATAACATGCTAATGGCACCCATTCAGGCATATGTTTGGCATCGGGAATAATTCCCTGTGCAACCAATGCGGCAGCAATAATTCCCATTACCTTCTGGGCATCGTTTCCTCCATGGCCCAAACTGTAGGCAGCCGATGAAAGAAGTTGCATCTTACGGAAAATTCCATCCACTTTGCTGGGATTTGTTCTTTTGCAAATATTTGTGGTTATGATATTAATAGTTATCGCCAGTATCATTCCAATCAGCGGAGCAAGAATAATAAATCCCATGGCAGGAAGGATTTTTCCAAGAGATACTCCGTGGAACCCTCCGGCTGCGGTAATACCTGCACCGGCAAATCCGCCCATCAGTGTATGGGAGGAACTTGAAGGAATCCCTAACCACCAGGTCAGAAGGTTCCAGGTAATTGCGCCAATCAATCCGGATAACACAACCGTTAAAGTAACAAATTCCGACTTTACGATTTTGGCTACCGTGTCTGCTACATGAAGTTCAAAAATTCCATAAGCCACCACATTAAACAGGGCTGCCCACGCCACTGCCTGCAAAGGAGTAAGAACCTTGGTAGAGACAACAGTTGCTATTGAGTTTGCCGCATCATGAAATCCGTTAATAAAATCAAAAACCAGCGCGAGGATGATTACAATATAGAGAAGTTCCATATCAGGATAAATATGAATCAGGCGTTTTTCAGAACAATGGATTCAAGCACATTGGCGCAATCCTCACATTTATCCGTAGCGGTTTCAAGAGAGGAAAGAATTTCCTTTATCTTGATAAGTTTGATGGCGTCTTTTTCATCTTCAAACAGTTGTGCGATTGACATATCAAAAATATCATCCGCATGGTTTTCAATGCTGTTGATGCGCACGCAGGTTTCTTTAATGCGGTTCACGTTTTTAAGGTCTTTCAACTGGAGTACCGCCTGGTTAAGTTCTTCGGCTCCCTTTGCAAGCAGTTCAGCAAGTTTGATCATGCCGGGATGGATCTGGATGATTTTATAAAGCGCAATCCTTTTGGTCGCACCGTGGCAGTAATCAACCACATCATCAAGGGCGCAAGTGAGGTCATGAATATCCTCCCGGTCAAAAGGAGTGATAAAAGTGGTACTCAGTTCATTGAATATTTCATGCGAAGTGTTATCACCGACATGTTCAAGCCGTTCCACTTCCTTGCCAAGTTCGGTCCGTCTTTCAGCCGATGGTGCATTGACAAGTTCGACCAGCGTTTTTGTAATCTGAACCAGGTTTCCGGAAACCTTTTCAAACAACGGAAAAAATTTCCGTTCCCGCGGAACAATATATTTAAGCCAGGATAACATGGGAACAGGAGTATTGGTTTGGACGGCAAAGATGATGTATTCCGCTAAAACGCTAACCGGGTTATCGTTAAATTATTGTTAAATTATAACGGTTCCCTTATTTTGAAACCGGCTTGCCGGATATTGAAAAAAATATGGGTGCGGTAAAATCCTTATTTTCGGACAAATTTTCATTATGCGTTTTGTGCAACTCCTTGTATGCTGTATGGTAATCGCACCGGTTCTTCGTGCCCAGACAGGAATGCAACCCGTTGATACTGAAAATATTGAAAAAGCGATGGATGAAATCATTTTCTCCAACGAATTTACTTTCGAAAACCATACCGATTACGCTCTGAAAATCGCTTATGCCTCATATCTGAATTCCCCGGTGGATGGAGACGATATTCCTCAGATAAAAGCGCTGCTTGTTCTCGGTAAAATAAAAATGCTTCACGCTGAATATGATTCAGCGCTTGTTCTTCTTTCAAAAGGGATGGCTCTCTTTGCACAGGTAAAAGACCCTGCCCTGGAGGCGGAGTTTTCTTTTGAAACTGCGCGCCTGTTCCGCTACATGCGCGATTATGACAATTCGCTTAAATATTATTTTAAAGCCGCAACTAATTTCACAACCCTCGACTTAAAAGATGATCTTGCCCTGACCAACCTCGGAATTGCGGAACTGTACCGGAAACTGGGCTCCTATGATAAAGCCAATGAAGCGCTTGCTGCGGTAAAAAAATATATTGAAAACAACAGACCGTCCGACTATGTACTTGCCGAGTATTACAATCGCATGGCGGCAATTCACAATGAGCACTCCGTTACCGGTTCTGCCGACTCAGCGCTCCGTTATACCCATCTCGCCCTGCAGGTAAGTGAGAAATCCGGTAACAAACACCTGATGGCGGTTTCACTGAATGAACTTGGATTTATTCATGAAATCAGGCAGTTCTTCCCCGAAGCAATGAAAAATTATTCAACCGCTGAACAATTATGGGATGAACTTAAATTTTACCGCTATTCGGTAACCGCAAAGATCAATATTGCCAGATTATTCAATAAAACAGGGAAATATGCCGAAAGCATTGAGAAGACAAAAGAAGTTATTGAAATAGCCGGAAAATATGACTGGAAGGATATGCTGGTTCCATCGTACCAGGAACTGGCAACCGGGTATGAGAATATAGGAGACAGCGCAAACGCTCTGCGGTATTACAAGACCTATTTCAATGAGCGGCTTATTACCATAGAGGAAGAGAAGAACAGGGATCTCGCTGATGTTGAATCGCATTACCAGTTGACCAAAAAGGAACAAAGAATAAAGCATCTTGAAAACAGCAACAGGAAAGCGAACCGCATCATAGGGTTTTTATCGGTTCTTTCATTTGCATTGGGTGTTGTTGTGATTATTCTGATTTTTGTTGTAAGAAAAAAAAAGAACCTTCAGCAGGAAGAATAACTTAATAAAATTGCCTTATTATGAGAACCGCAAAAATTTCTCTGTACCGGACAACCATCCTGCTCTTATTCCTCCTGCCTGAAATAATTACCGGGGTTTTTGAGGTACATGCACAGCAACAGCATTCATCACCATCGCTATCCCCGTCCGCCATTGGCGAGACCTCACAAGGCGGGCAACCATACATTCATGCGTATATCAGATGCCGGCCCCGTTATTTTGCAGATGATTACAAGTTCAATGTGACTATGAGTGACAAACAGGTTGCAGCTAATTTAAAAAAAATGGTCCAGGACACACTTGATGCTTTTTATAATTTCGCACAAGTCCTTGATATAATGTCAACATTCGGTTATGAAGTAGTGTGGCAGGAAAAATATAAAACCATGTTTGAATCCTTTATTACGTGGGCAACCCTCCATATAGTTGACACCTACAGCGGCAGGGTTTATCTTTTCAGGAAACCGGTAAATCCTTTAAAATCCGCTGAAAATTCCCTGCCTGTCCGGCAGGCAGGCAAATCACAAGTGCCCGATAATAAATAATAATAGTATGAACCGAATTCAAAATTTAAAACAATCCGGAAAACTATTTTGCGTGTTCATCATTCTCATTATCTGCACACGGACGGCTGTCTGCCAGCGCTTTTACGTTTCTTCCGCTAAAGACAAAACAAGTTACAGTGGATTTACCGATGCTTTTTATGCATACAGTTTTAATAAACCGGCTGTAAAGGATATTCCTTTTGTCTATAATCACAACCGGCACGATGAGTTTAATGTCAATCTGATGCTTCTCGGTATCAGCCATGCTTTTTCAAAAGCGCGTACCAATTTCGGTTTCCAGGCAGGCACCTATCCAAAAGCAAATTATGCTGCCGAACCCGCGGTATTCCAATATATCTTCCAGGCAAATGCAG